>NZ_JBFRYC010000001.1:0-576432 GCF_040892615.1 Thioclava arctica | reverse complement strand
GGTGCGTATCGCGATCCTGAATGGCTACACCGCCCTTGGCATCCCCGTCACGAAAAAGGTGGGGTGAATCCGTCTGGGGAAAGGGGAACTATGTCCGGCAGCTGATTTGTGCAACAGAGTCGGCGGGCGAAAAGCGGCTTGTCATAGATATACAGTATGCAATATGTTCTCTCAAACATATCGGCTTTGCAAAAGGTCTGCGCCCATGATCCGGTTCCTCGCTCTGTTGTTGTTCTCCCTCGGTTTTGCCCTGCCCGCGCGCGCTGGTGAGGTAACGGTGTTTGCCGCCGCCTCGATGAAGACGGCGCTGGATGAGTTGGCGCAAGGCTGGGAGGCGCAGACCGGCAATGTCGCGCATATCTCTTATGCTGGATCGGGGGCGCTGGCGCACCAGATCGCGGCCGGGGCGCCCGTCGATATCTTTATCTCGGCCAATCCCGGCTGGATGGAGGTCGTGGCCAAGACGGGCGATATCAAGGCGCGCGAGGATTTGCTGGCCAATCATCTGGTGGTGATCGCGCATGATGAAAGCGCCCCCCCCGTCACGCTGTCCTCCGAGCTCGATCTGAAAGCCTTGTTAAAGGGCGGCAAGTTGGCGATGGCGCTGGTCGATGCGGTGCCTGCGGGTCAATATGGCAAGGCAGCGCTCGCGCATTTCGGGCTCTGGCAGGGCATCGCCCCCGATGTGGCACAGGGCGACAATGTGCGCGCCACGCTGATGATGGTGGCGCTCGGGGCCGCGCCCTATGGCATCACCTATGAAAGCGATGCGGTGGCCGAACCGCGCGTCCATGTGGTGACGACCTTCCCCAAGGGCAGCCACCCGCCGATCCGCTACCCCGCCGCGCGCCTGAGCGACAGCCAAGCTGCGCGCAGTTTTTATGCCGCGCTGCGTACCCCCCAAGCCGCCAAAATCTTTCGCGCCCAAGGGTTCGTGGTTCTGCCGTGAGTTGGCTCTCGCCACAGGATTGGCAGGCGGTGACGCTATCGCTCAAGGTGGCGGGGGTGGCCACGGCCTGTTCACTGCCGCTGGGCGTCGCGGTGGCCTATGCTTTGGCACGCGGGCGCTTTGTGGGGCATGGATTGCTTAACGGGATCGTACATCTGCCGCTGATATTGCCCCCCGTTGTGACGGGCTATCTGCTGTTGATGGGCTTTGCGCCCAATGGGGTGATCGGGGCGGCGCTGGCGCGCATTGGTATCCGGCTGGCCTTTGACTGGAAGGGGGCGGCGCTGGCGGCGGGGGTGATGGCATTCCCGCTGATGGTGCGTGCGATCCGGTTGGCGATCGAGGCGGTGGACCCTAAGCTCGAGGCGGCGGCCTCCACGCTGGGAGCGTCGCGGTTTTGGGTCTTTGTGAGCGTTACGCTGCCGCTGATCGTGCCCGGCATTATTGCCGGGGCGATCACCGCTTTTGCCAAGGCGATGGGCGAATTTGGCGCAACGATCACCTTCGTGTCCAACATTCCCGGCCAGACCCAGACCCTGCCGCTGGCCATCTATAGCGCGTTGCAGGTGCCCGGTGGCGAGGGCTCTGCGGTGAAGCTGGTGGTGATCTCGATCACGCTGGCCTTGGGCGCGCTTTTGGTCTCAGAGGCTTTGGCCAAACGGGTTGCCGCCCGGATTGCGGGGCGCGATGCTTGAGATTGCGCTCAAACATCGGTTCGCGGGCTTCACGCTGGATCTGGCGCTGAACGCGCCGGGCGGGATCACCGCGCTGTTTGGCCATTCGGGCGCGGGCAAAAGCACGGTGGTGAATGCGGTTTCGGGGCTACTGCGCCCCGATTGGGGGCGCATTGCGGTGGGGGGCGATGTGGTGCTGGACACAGAGGCGGGCATCAACCTTGCCCCCTATCGCCGCCGCATCGGCTATGTCTTTCAAGAGGCGCGGCTGTTTCCCCATCTCGACGTGCGCGCGAACCTGAATTACGGCGCACGCTTTGCCGCCCCCGGCCCCGGCGTGATCCGCTTTGATCGCGCGGTCGAGATGCTTGGGCTTGGCGCGCTGCTGAATCGGCGTCCCGGCGCGCTGTCGGGGGGCGAGGCCGCGCGGGTGGCTTTGGGGCGCGCGCTGTTGTCCAAGCCGCGCATGTTGCTGATGGACGAGCCGCTGGCAGCGCTCGACAGTGCGCGCAAAGCCGAGATCCTGCCCTATTTCGAGACCCTGCGCGATGAGGTCAAGCTACCGATCCTCTATGTCAGCCATGCCCCGGCCGAGGTCGCGCGGCTGGCCAGTTCTGTCGCGCTGCTTGAGGACGGGCACCTGCGCGCCTTTGGTCCGGCGCGCGATGTGCTGGCCGACCCGGGCGCGGCGGGGGGCTTTGGCGGACGCGCGGCGGGAGCGCTGATTTCGGGGCGGGTCGTGGCGCAAGACAGCGATGGTCTGGCGCGGGTCGAGACGGCGGGCGGGGCGATTTTCCTTGAAGCGCCGAGCGCCCCGATCGGTGCGCAATTGGGGCTGCAAATTCACGGCGCGGATGTGACGCTGGCGCTGGCGCGGCCCGAGCAGGTCTCGGCGCTCAATATCTTGCGCGTCACGGTGCTGGCGATCGGCGCGCCCGACGGCCCCTCGGTTTTCGTGCAACTGGCGCTGGGGGAGGAACGGCTGTTGGCGCGCCTCACCACGCGCTCGGTTGCCGCGCTTGGGTTGCGCGCGGGACTGGAGTGTCATGCAATGATCAAGGCGGTGTCGCTCGCCTCGCAAGACGTCACGCAGCGCGCATGAAAAAGGGCGACCCGAGGGCCGCCCTTTCCTGATCTGTTCGAGGTCTGGCTCTTAATTGGAGCCCGACATCTCCTTCATCCCCGTCGCAGGGGCCTGCGTAGCAGGCGTGCCCATATCGGTGACCATCGGCGTAGACATCTTGCTCATGTCGCCCATGCCCATCCGGCTTGCCAGATCGGCCAGCACCCAGACCGTGCCTCCCGCCAAAATGATCACGATCAGGAACGAGAACATCACCAGATACAGATCGCGACGCGATTCCATCGAGAAATCGAGGTGCATGAAGGCCCAGAACTGGATCACAAGCTGGGCGATGCCCAACAGGCCAACCGTGCCCCAGGCGACGCCGGGAAACAGCCCGCCCGCGACGATGACCAGAGAGGCCAGCGTCAACACCACCGACAGGCCAAAGCCCCAGCCATAGCGCGCGATATCGCGTTTATATTCGGCGCTATCCATGCCGAGATCAGAAGAAACCGCACTCATGACAGCACCCCCATCAGATAGATTTTCGTAAACAGCGCGATCCACACGATATCAAGCATGTGCCAGAACAGGCCCAGACGCATCAGACGGGTTTTGACCAGCTCGGTCATGCCCATCGTTTTCATCTGAACGATCAACAGAAGGCCCCAGATGATGCCGCTGGTGACGTGCAGCCCGTGCATCCCGACCAGCGCGTAATAGGCGCTCAGAAAGCCCGAGACCTGCGGCGTGTTCCCCTCGATCCAGAACTCGTGGAATTCATAGAGTTCAATCCCAAGGAAGATCGCGCCGAAGATCAGCGTCACCACAAGCCAGCCGATCGTGCGGCGCATGGTGGCATTGTATTTCATGCCCAGCGTGCAAATCCCGAAGGTGAAGGTCGAGATCAACAGCGCCATCGTCTCCACCGTCGGCAGCCCAAGGCTGAACAACTGATGCGGGCTGGGGCCGCTGGCGATGCCATGCCATTCGGCATCGGCATAGGTTGCGATGAACAGCGAGAACGCGATGAGGTCGGACATCAGGAAAATCCAGAAGCCGAAGATCACCGTCCCCGATTTGTCATGACCATGGGCGTGGCCGTGGTCGTGACCCTGATCGCTGGGGGCATGTGCCCCCAGATTGGTGGTTGTCGCACTCATACTGCTTTCTCCATATCGAAGACCAAGCCACGGTTCTTAGTGGTGAATTCGTCATCAAGGCTGACTTTGGGGGTCGTCTCGACGACATGCTTGTGACGCTCGTAATCGGCACGCAGCTCCTCGGCGGTGACGGTTTTTTCCCAATCCGTGTCATAGGAGCGGATCAGCACCAGCACGAACATCGCGATCCAGCACAGCGCACCCAGCCACCACATTTCAAAGATCAGGCCAAAGGCGCCAACGGTTGCCACCATCGCGACCAAGAACCCCATGGAGGTGTTTTTGGGCAGGTGGATGTCGACGAATTCGGTCGGCTCCATGACGCGCAAACCGCGCTCTTTCGCCTCGACCCAGGGCTCACGGGAGGTGATGTTAGGGATCGTGGTGAAGTCATGTTCGGGCACCGGGCAACCCAGCGACCATTCCAGACCCCGGCCATCCCACGGATCGCCCGCGGGCACCATCAGGCTTTCGCGATTCTTGATCGACACCCAGACCTGAATGACCTGCGAGGTCAAACCGCCCAGCACCGCAAGCGCACCAACCATCGAGACTAACAGCCACGGCAGATAGGCCGGGTCGGTAAAGAAGGCCATCCGGCGCGGCGCCCCCATCAGACCGATCGCATAGAGCGGCATGAAGGTGAGGTAAAAGCCAACCATCCACAGCCAGAAGCTGCGACGCCCCCACGTTTCGTCCAGACGGAAGCCGAACGCGAGCGGGAACCAGTAGTTGATACCCGCGAACATCCCAAACAGCAGGCCCGGAATAAGCATGTTGTGGAAGTGCGCCACCAAGAACAGCGAGTTATGGGCTGCAAACGAGATCACCGGGTTGGCGAGCATGACGCCCGTAATCCCGCCGATCACGAAGGTGAACATGAAGCCCGCCGAGAACAGCATCGCCGTCGAGAAGCGCAGTTTGCCGCGCCACATCGTGAGCATCCAGTTATAGACTTTCACACCCGTGGGCACGCCAATCGTCATCGTAGCGATGCCGAAAATTGCGTTGAGATGCGCGGTCTGACCCATCGTGAAGAAGTGGTGAACCCAAACCGTAAAGGACAGCACCGCAATCGCGACTGTCGCCCAGACCAGCGAGGTGTAACCATACAGCTTCTTGCCCGAGAAGGTCGGGATGACATGGCTGAACACACCAAAGGCCGGCAGGATCAGGATGTAAACTTCGGGGTGACCGAACAGCCAGAACAGGTTGGCAAAGTTCATCATGTTGCCGCCCTGCGTGGCGGTGAAGAAGTGGAAGCCCGCGTGGCGATCCAGCGCCAGCATCACCGAGGCGACTGCCAGCGGCACCATTGCATAGATCATCAGGATCGCGGTGCACAGCGTCGTCCAGGCAAAGATCGGCATCTTCATCAGCGTCATGCCGGGGGCACGTTGCTTGTAGATCGTGACGGCAAAGTTGATGCCCGACAGCGTGGTGCCGATACCGGTCAGCATCAGCGACCAGATCCAGTAATCCACCCCCTCATTGGGCGACAGTTTGATGCCCGTGTAGGGCGGATAGGCCGTCCAGCCACCGGTCTCAAAATGGCCAACGACCAGCGAGGCCATGACCAGCGCCGCGCCGCCAACCGACAGCCACAGCGAGATCGCGTTCATGAACGGGAACTCCATATCGCGCGCGCCGATTTGCAGCGGCATCACCACGTTGATCAAGCCGATCAACAGCGGCATCGCGACAAAGAAGATCATGATCGTGCCATGGGTCGAGAACAGCTCGGCATGGTGTTCGACCGACAGAAAGCCCGGTGCAGGCGCAACCTGCTGAGCGCGCATCACGACCGCCTCCAGGATACCCCGGATCAGCATGATCGCCGCCAGTACGATATAGATCACACCGATTTTCTTGTGATCAAGCGTGGTGATCCAATGCGTCCAAAGCGGCTTCCACCAGCCCTTGACGGTCAGCAATACCAGCACCGCCAACGCGCCCAGCACCACGATCCCGCCTGCGGCGGCCGCGATACCGGTCGAGAGCGACGGCTCCTTAAAGAAGGGAACGATAAAAATATCGTCCCATTTGAGGCTACCAAGAATACTCATTGCGCGTCCCCTTGGGATTGATTTTGGGAAATATGAAGCTCGTTGCGAATGGCATCGTCGATCTTCTTTTGCTCGGGCGCGGCGTCGGGCAGAATTGCAGCCCCCCCCTCATTCGCGAGGTCCGGGTTCATCGACGCCTTGTCCCACCAGCCTTTGGGCGGAGCGTCAAAAATCTGCGGACCGTCCCAGGTCGCGACCTTTTTGAACTGGGTCAACAGATCGGCCCAAGGCTTGCGCGGCTCTTGCAAGAAGGCGTCATATTGAGCCTTGGTCACGACGTCGACTTCGAACTTGTCCAGCGGGAAAGCGGCGCCGTTGAACTGGCTGTTGAAGCCTTCAAGTTGGGCCAGTTCGCCGGTGGTCATGTTCATCTTGGTCTGCATGCCCGGCATGGCATAGATCTGCCCGGCCAGACGCGGAATCCAGAAGCTTTGCATCGCGCCTGTCGCGGTGATGTCAAACTCAACCGGAGTATTTTCAGGCAGCACGACCTTGTTCACACTCGCCATTTTGCCGGGGTAAATGAACATCCATTTCCACTCGGACCCGACAACCTGCACCTTGATCGGGTTTGCGCCCGTATGCTTGTAGGGGTCCTCAGAGATCGTGTTCATCCAGACAAGAACGCCCAGAATGACAACGGCCACACTGGAGCCGCCCCAGATCACGGCCTCAGCCAAGGTCGAGTGCGACCATTCCGGATGATAAGCCCCGGTGCCGCCCTTGCGGCGATATTTAATCAGGATCCACGGCAGGCCGATCAGGATCGGCAGGCACACCGGAAGCATCCAGAGAAAGAACACAATCATATGCGACTTTTCAGCCGCCGCGATGGGGCCGAGCGGTGACATGACCCCATTCTCTGCGCACCCCGACAACCACACAGCCGAACCCGCCAAAAGGGCGGGAAGGGTCAGGTGGCGCGAGCGCTGGTACAAGTTTTTAAACACCCTGGAATACCTTTCTATTCCCCATTCCGTCACACGTATCTGAAGGCGGTCTTACAGCCGTCTTACGCGCGATGAAATGTCACCTAGGGCAGGTTGTCGCAGGTCAATCAAACTTGACAAAATGTCGCACCTGAGCGTGGAACCTTTTGTTTTTAAATAACAAATCCTATCACGCGCCTGCGACACTCAATTTTTTTATCAACAAATTCAGGGGCGAAAGGTTGAAATCAGGGGCAAAAATACAGGCCATTGCGCCGAAACTCTCTGCCTTGTGATCTCGGCGTGATCATTCCGTGAAGATTTGAGCGTTCTCAAAGGGATGAAGGAGCAAAGTGACGCAGATTTCCCGCTTGCACCTCTTCGCGCCGCGTCCTCGCGAAAACAGACACAAAGCCCGCATATTCAGGGGCTCATCTGCGATGACAGACAAGCCTTTCCGCCGTACGTTCACCGTTACAGGTAGATGCGTTTTCTGATGACAGTTTCGTCAACCAAACCGACGCGAGCCAGTGCGTCGCGATCCGGCAGGCGCAACACGCCGTCGCGCCACTTGACCAGATTTTCGGCGCGCAGCCGCGAAAGCGTTTTATTGGTGTGCACAAGTGACAGCCCCAGCGCATCGGCCAAATCCTGTTGGCGCACGGGAAAGGGCATTTGCCCCCCCTTGACCAAGCCAGACTGCCCGGCGCGGTCCCAAACCGACACAAACGCCCAAGCCAGGGATTCGCGCGCCGAGCGCTGCCCGACCGAGATCAGAGCCTCGCCCAGAAAATGCTCTTCGCGTGCCACCTGCCATGTCAGCATGAAGGCGCGTTCGGGCATTTGCGAAAACATTTTCCAAACCTGAGCGCGATCAAAGACGCACAGGGTCACCGGGCTCAGCGCCTCAACCGCGTGGCTTGAGGCCCCCAGCATGATCGGCTCCAGCCCGATCAAATCCCCCGGAAACAGGAAATTCAGCACCTGACGGCGACCATCTTCCAGCGTGTGATAGCGCAGCGCCTGCCCTTCCAGCAAAGTGAAAAACCGCTGCGGATCGCTGCCCTCCTCCAAGATCGGCCGCCCCGCCTCAACTTGCAGTTCACCGACCCGGTGCATCTTGACGACGGCGCAGTCTTCTTTGGACGGAGCTTGAAAGCCGGGGTTTTCGGCAAAGGGGCAGATGTCACATTTGCGGGCCATTTGAACCTCATTGTATGTCAAATGTTAAACGTCAGGATCGCTCAAGCGGTTCCCTGCCTAAAAACCGCGCCACTTTCGTGAGGGATTTGGCCTACCTAGGCGGAATCGCGACGCGGATCGGCGGAAATCCGCAGGTTGTGCAACCCAAACAGGCGTTTGTCGCTTTTGCGAGACGTTCATGTCATAGATTAACGACACGGGCCGAGAAATTGGCCACTGTGCGGAAATCATTTCCCAAATTGGGGCGTGCTGCTGTCTTGGGGGTTTGTGATGACGTCTTCATGTGCTGAGACTTTTTATGTTCGCTCAGCCCTTGGCTGGGCGGCGTGCCTGTGCGGGGTCGTGTTATGAATGATTGCACACCTGAATTAAGCCATGCCGCGCGCCACCTAGATGGCACGGCGCTGATTCTTGAGGATGCGCTGATCGTGGCCTATGACGCGGCAGAGATGCTTAATGAGTTGGGCGCGCATCAGGTGCAAACCTGTGGCACACTGGACGAGGCCTTGCGCCTGATCGAGGGCGGGCTGGTGCCGACATTGGCGCTGCTTGATATTGATCTGGGGGGCGAGACCTCGCTGGACGCCGCGCTCGCGCTGGCGCGGCTGCAAGTGCCGATCCTGTATTCGACCGGCTATGACGAGGTCGAAGGCGCGATTGCCGATTTCCCCAGCGGCGCGATGCTGCGCAAGCCCTACACCGCCGAGGATATGTCAAAAGCCCTGTGTGGCATGGGGTTTTCACGGCGCCGTGGCTGAGGGTGCCCCATGCGAACGGGCGTTAACGGCCAGTCTCTGCGCCGTAACCATAGCCATATTGCGGCCCTGAAAAGTGGAACTTGTTGACCACGACGCCCATCACATTGGTGCGCTCAGCCAATTCGCGTTCGCAAATGTCGATCTCTTTGATCGTCGTCTCTTCGGTGGCTGCGATGATCAGTACGCAATCCACATGCGCCGCCAGCGCCAACGTGTCGTCGCTGACCAGAACGGGCGCGGTGTCAAACACCATCAGATCGGGCTGATACAGCGCCTCGATCCGGTCAAGCACCTGCGCACAGGTCTGCGACTGGATCAGCTCGGAGGGGTTTTCGACCGCCCGCGCATTCGTCGCAATCGCAAGGTTTGACCCGTAGCGACACGCATGCTCGCGCAGATCGGCACAGCCATCCAGAACCTCAGACACCTGCGCGCCACTGTCTAGCTGCAACATCCGCGCCAAAGAGGGGCGGCGCAGATCGGCCTCAATCAGCACGCTGAACAGCTCTTCCTGACGGGCCAGCGAAAACGCCAGATTGAGCGCAATCGTCGATTTCCCGCAGCTTGCCGAGGGCGAGGTGATCGCCAGACGTTTCCAGCCATTGGCGCGCATCTGCTGCAAGATCTTGGTGCGCATCAGATCAAACGGAGCGGCTTCGGCGCGCGGCTCGGTGGTGACGATCCGCGCCGCCTCCATCAGCCGTGGCGAGGGCGCCCAAGGATCAAACGCTTGCCACGCCGCCCCCGAAACGCCCGGGCGCAGCGTCATCGTGGCACGTTCGCTGGCGCGTGGGCGCAGCTCGCTCAGAGGTTTGCTCTCGCGGCTTGCGCGGGCTTGGGCGATCGCATCGCGCAGTCGTTCTACCATGGCTCCGCCCCCTCTCTTAAAACACCAGATCGAGCGGCTTGTAGAGCACACCCACCAACACCACCACCGCGATCAGCGCCAATCCCACCGCCCCCGAGGACAGCACCAGACGACGCCGTTTCAACGCCTTATCCGCCGCCGTGCTGACATAGGGCAGCGTGGCAAACGCGGTGATGCCCAGTTTGGAGGTCAGGTCTTCGGGGCGGCGAATTCCGGGATTGAGCAGCTCAAACGCCACGATCACCAACAGCCCCAGCACAAAGCCCGCACCAAAGCCCGCCAGCATGATCGTCTTGCGATTGGGCTTGACCGGCGCGCTTGGCGCAACCGCCTGATTGATCACCGTCAGCCGCTCGCCCTTGGACAGCGATTCAATCGTGTCGCCGGTCGTGGCCATAGCACGCGCGCTGATCGCTTTGTCGTATTGATCGCGTAAATTGTCGTGATCAAGCTGAAGCGCATCCAGCGTCGCGGCATTCGCCGGCACGCGCAAAATATCGCTTTGGATGCGGCTATAGAGTTCGCGATTGGCCTGCATCTGCGCATCGGCGGTAAAGATATCGTCTTCCAACTCACGCAACCGCGCGTCAAAGGCATCGCCATTTTTCGGCATGGCGGGCAGCCCCTTGGAGCGCAGGCTGGCAATTTGTGCCCCCAGCGCGGCCAGTTTCGGGTCGTCTTGCGCCAAGACGGCTTGCAGCGCCAGTTGCTGCGCGCTCAACTGCGCCAGATTGCGCAGCTGCGGCGGGTAGATCGCATCCAGATTGACCTTGTCGCCCGACAGTTCATGGCGTCGGATCAGCTTGTCGCGCTGATCTTCCAGCGCGGTTTTCTGCGCGGTGATCTTGGCCCGCTCGCTCTGCAATTCCGTCGCCTGATCGCGCATGATATTCAGCCGCTCGGGCAGGGCTTCGCCGTTTTCCTGCTTGAACTTCAAGATCGCAGACGAGGATTTCGACAACTCCCCCGACAGCCGATCAGCCTCGCGGGTGAAAAAATCAAGCGTGTCGCGCGCAGATTTCGTGCGAATATCGCTGTCTTCTTTCAGCACGCGGGTCACCAACTCATTGGCAACTTGCGCCGCCTGCGCGGGGCGTCCAGACAGATAGGCGATTGTCAGAAAGGTCGCCTGTTCGGGCGCACGGCGGTCTTTGGTCTGACCGGTGATCTCGATCTTGATCGAATTGGACAGCGCGGCAAAGACAGCATCGGCATCGCGCGCGCCAGAATCGAGGCGCAGGTTCGAATAAAGGTTCATCCGCTTGGCAATATCAAGCAGGCTTTCGCGCGACATCACGCGCTTGCGGATCACCTGTAGTTTGGCGTTGGTGTCGGTCTGCACCGTGCTCGTCGCCAGCTTGTCGGGAATGCTATCGCCCTCAACCACCAAAAGCGCATCGGCCTCATAGATCGGGTTGATGGAGCGCGCCACCAGCAGCCCCGCTGCCGTGCCCAAAAGCGTCAGCAGGATCAGCCAGTGAATGCGGCGCAGCAGCATGTTGAGATAGAAACGCGCGCCTTGCATCACGCCCCTCCCTGCACCGCCGCACGCCCGGATCGGAATGTGCTTGCACCTGATACCACGCGGGGTTTGCCCTGCGCCTCGACGGGCAGATAAAAGACGTTGTCTTCGATCACCTTGTCGATGATCTCTGTGCTGACCTGATCAGAGCGCGCCGAATAGGCATAGACCATCCCCAGATCGCAAAGTTGGTTCATCAGCCGCGGGATGCCGCCGGTATAGGCATGCACTTTTTGCGCGGCCTCTGGGGTGAAAATCTCATGCGTGGCACCGGCCACCTCAAGGCGGTGGGCAACATAGGGCTGGGCGCAATCCGCCCCGATCGGCCCCAGATGGAACCCTGCCCCGACACGCTGCGCGAACTGGCGCAACTGTGGCTGGGCGATCAAATCGCGCAGCTCGGGCTGCCCCATCAGGATCAGCTGGACCAGCTCATCCTTGTCGGCGTTGATATTGGTGATCATGCGCAGCTCTTCCAGAACACCCGCATCAAGGTTTTGCGCCTCGTCGATCACCACGACCACGCGCCGCCCCGCCGCATATTCCGAGATCAGAAACTGCTGGAACCGGTCAAAGATCAGCACGTAATCCTCGCCCGGCGCGACCCGCTCACCCAAGGCCAGCATGATCCAGCGGATCAGATCCTCGCGCGTGCCGCGCGCATTAGAGACCAGCGCGATCGTGACGTTTTCGGTGATCGTGGCCATCAGATGACGCAGCAAGGTGGTCTTGCCTGCCCCCACTTCGCCCGTGATCAGCGTGATCGGCGCGCGCGAAAACAGCCCATATTCGAGCATCGTCGCCGCGTGCTTATGCTCGGGCGACCAGTAGAGGAACTCGGGATCTGGCAGCAGCGAAAACGGTCGCTCCTTCAGCCCGAAAAAATCGGTGTAAATCTCATCCATGCCTGTATCCGGGCCTTTGGCCTCGTTATCGTTCGCGCTTAATGAAGCGTAAATCGGTGGATTTCGCAACAAATGCTTGCATGAGCGGCGAAATATGCGGCGCAATGGCCTCAGTTTTCGTACCAAACGGGTATCAAAGGGGCTCCGTGCCACCCTGTGCCCCGAGAATGTCTTTATTGATCACCCATTTGTGGCTAATCTGTCGCAAAGCGCCACTCAGAGCGCATGAGTAAATATTGAGGCAAGGGCAGATGGCGCGACACATCGGGGCAAAACCCGCCGTGATCTTGCTTTGTGCAGCACTCGCATTGGCAGGCTGCAAGAGCAAACAGGAAAAAGCGGACGACTATTACCAGTCGGCGATGGCGCTTGTTGCAAAAGGCGACGTGCCCCGCGCCATGATCGAGTTGCGCAACGTGTTTCAATACGACGTCTCTCATAAGGCGGCGCGACGCGAATATGGCGATCTGCTTTTGGCAACCGGGCGCGTGCAAGAGGCCTATGGCCAATATCTGCGCCTGAGCGAGCAATATCCCGATCTGGTCGATCCCCATCGCTTGCTGGCGGAATTATCGCTGCGCTCGGGCAATATGGATGAGGCGCGCCGCCAGATGAACACCACGCTGGATTTGGCCCCCGATGATCCGGGCGCGCTGGCGGTGGGGCTGGCCTTGCAACTGCGCGCGGCAATGGCAGGCAACGAAACCTCGGCCTACGCCGATATCGGTGCCAAAGCCCGCGCCCTGACGCAACGCGCGCCCGATGTCGCGACCGCGTGGCATGTGCTGATTGACACGTTGAATGCGCAGGGGGATCAAGAGGGCGCGCTCAGCGCAATTAAGACGGCGCTGCTTCAAAAGCCTGCGCAATATCGGTTGCAGGTGATGCGGCTTGAACTGCTGGCCGCGCTCAAGCGCAACGATCAGATCGGCGCACAGCTCAAGCGGATGCAAGAGCTGTTTCCCGACGACCCCAAGACCCGCACCGCCCTGATCGCGTGGTATGTGCTGCGCGATGACCCCGATGGCGCGGCCAATTTCCTGCGCAAACTGGCGGGCGATCCGGCCTCGGAAAGCGATGGCTATGTGCAACTGGTGCAATTCCTGGCGCAAAGCCGGGGCGCGCAGGCGGCGGCAACCGAATTGGACACGCTGATCGCGCAGGCCAAGGGCACGCCCAATGCGCGGCTGTTTGGCGCGATGCGGGCCGATCTGGATTTCACCGCAGGCCAACGAGATAAAGCGCTCGCGCGGATGAAAGCGCTGCTCCAAGACGCGCCTGAAAGCGAGCAGACCGACCGGCTGCGTGTGAGCTATGCGCAGATGCTTGATCGCGCCGGACAGCGCAAGGCAGCGCAAACCCAGCTTGACTCCGCTCTCAAAGTTGCGCCCGATCTGGTGCCAGCCTTGCGCCTGCGCGCCCAGTGGTTGATCGATGCCGACAACCCCGAGGATGCGCTCGTGGCGCTGCGCCGTGCCTTGCAACAGGCCCCCCAAGATGCGCCCACCCTGACACTGATGGCGCAAGCCAACATGCGCGAGGGTGCGCCCGATCTGGCCGGCACACTGCTGGCCCAAGCCTATGAGGCAAGCAATCGTCGCGCCGCCGAGGCCCGCAACTACGCTGATTTCTTACTGGATCAGAAACGTCCTACCGCCGCTGCGGCGCTGCTTTCCGAGGCGATTCAGCACAATCCCGATGATCCGGGGCTGTTGCATCGCCAAGCCGATCTGGCGCTGAGCCAGACCGATTGGGCGCAAGCCCAGCGCATCGCCGAGCATCTGGATACGCTGCAACGCCCCGAAGCATCAGCCTTGGCGCAATCCATTCGCGCCGCGATCTTGCTGGGTCGCGGGCAAAGCGATGCGGCGATCGACACGCTGAAATCGCTGGCCGACAGCACCAGCAATAACGGTGCAATTGCCGCCGTCATACAGGCCCAGCTTGCCGCCGGACGGACGGATGCCGCGCGCAGCTACCTTGCCGATCAGCTTACCGCCGCCCCAAAAGATCGCGGATTACGTCTTCTAAGCGCCAATCTTGACTCGCTCACCGGGCACGGGTCCGAAGCCGAGGCAGGCCTGCGCGCGCTTTGCTCTGAGCGCCCCGCCGACAGCCAGCCCGCACGCCAACTTTACCGCCTGCTTGCCGCGGCCGGGCGCGACGCAGAGGCTAGGCAGATCATCGACGCGACCCTGAAGGCGCAAGGCGACGCCCCCGATCCGCTGCTGTTGCTCTATCGCGCGCGCTCGCAGAACAAAGCGGGCGATTATGAGGCCGCCATCGCCACTTATGACGCGCTATATCAACGCAATTCCGACAATGCCGTCTTGGCGAATAACCTTGCCAGCCTGCTCAGCCAGCACCGCGACGATCCCGCCAGCCTTGCGCGCGCCGCCGCCATCGCCCAGCGCTTTCGTGAAAGCCCCGAGCCTGCCTTCAAAGACACCTATGGCTGGGCGGAATATCGTTTGGGCAATTTCGCGCAGGCCGAGCCGCTTTTGGCGGCCGCCGCTGCGGGTTTGCCCGACACGGCCCTGGCGCAATATCACTATGCGATGGTGCTGCTGGCCAGCGGCGACGAGACCACCGCCGCAGCGCAGTTGCAAAAGGCGCTTGATCTGGCCGGAGCTGATCTGCCCGCGCAAATGCAAGACGCCCCTGCCCAATTGGCAAAGCTGCGCGCCAGCGCAAAGCGCGGGAATTAGGGCACAGATCGGCAGGCTTGCCCTGTCTTGGCCACGGTTTTGTCTTTGGCTGAGCCCGGTTGCGCGGTATGATCACATCAAAGGGGCGCATCAGACACCCCGTCAATGAGAGCAGTCATGAGCATTGCAAGCACCAATCTGCGCGCCGCGCGCAGCCTGCCGTGGGGCATTCTTGGGCTGGGCGCGCTGGCGCTGGCCTGCGCCCCATTCTTTGCGTTGGGCTTGCAAAGCCTCGGCGCGGCTTGGTCCACGCCGGAATATAGCCACGGCCCGCTGATCCCCCTGATTTCGCTTTATCTTTTCGCACGCGAACTGCGCCACGCCCCGGCACATTCCAGCCCGCAACACACCCGCTGGCAAGGGGTCGTCGTGATCATCGCCGCGCTGGCTGTGGCGGCGTTTGGCGACCTTGCGCAGATCCCCGATATCGTGACCTATGCGCTGATCGGCTGGCTGATGGGCGTGGTGTTACTGGTCATGGGTTGGCAAGCGGGGCGGCTTCACTGGAAGCCGGTGCTGCATCTGATCTTCATGCTGCCGCTGCCCCAAATCCTGTATTGGAAGCTGACGATCGCGTTGCAACTGATCTCGTCGGAACTGGGCGTGGCGCTGGTACGCGCCTTTGACATTCCGGTCTATCTGTCGGGCAATGTGATTGATCTGGGCGTCTATAAATTGCAGGTCGCCGAGGCCTGTTCTGGCCTGCGCTACCTGTTCCCGATCCTCAGTTTTTCCTACCTGTTCGGCATCCTCTATCGTGGCCCGTTCTGGCATAAGGCGGTGCTGTTTGCGATGGCCGCGCCGCTGACGGTGGGTCTGAACAGCTTACGCATCGGCGTGGTGGCGATCTTGGTCAACAGCTACGGGATCGGGCAGGCCGAAGGGTTTTTGCATGTGTTCGAGGGCTGGGTGATTTTCGGCGCGGCGATTGCGATCCTCAGCCTCACGGCCGTCGGGCTGCAGCGCCTGACGCCCAACCCGCGCCCGCTATCAGAGGCGCTTGATCTGAACTACACCCGCTTCGCCCCCGAGCTACGTCGCCTGACCCAGATCGCTCCGTCGCGCGCGCTGATCGTGGCGCTTGGGCTGGCGGCGCTGGCCAGTGCCGCTTGGCTTGCCCTGCCCCGCCCCGAGGCCCTGTCCCCCGCACGCAGCGACTTTTCGACCTTTCCGCGCAGCATCGAGGGCTGGCAGGGCGAGATGCGCGCGCTTGAGCCGCAAACCGTGCAGGTGTTGGGCGCAACCGACTATCTGAACGCCGTTTATGCCAGCCCCGATCGCAGCGCAGCGGTCAATTTGTTCGTGGCGTGGTATGCCGATCAGACCGGGGGCGCGGGCATCCATTCGCCCGAGGTCTGTCTGCCCGTCGGGGGCTGGGAGGTGAGCAATTTCGGGCCGCGCAGCCTCACCCTGCCCCATCGCGCGTCCTTTGCGGTCAATCGCGCGGTGATCACCAAGGGGCTGAACCGGCAGCTTGTCTATTACTGGTTTGACGAGCGTGGAGTGGCGATGATCAACGATTGGCGCGCGAAACTGTCGGTGATTGTCGATGGTGTGACGCGCGGGCGCACCGATGGCGCGCTGATCCGCTATGTCACGCCGATTGGCCCGGGCGAAAACGTGTCGGTGGCCGATGCGCGGTTGACGCAGTTCATCGCGCACAGCCTGCCCGGGCTAGGGGCTTACGTTCCAGATTGAGTTACGAGCCAGCCCCGCTTGAGGCCTCCCAGCAATGCGCGATCGACTGCTGGGTATCAAAGACCAGCGGGCAGCTTTGTGCCACTTTCATCGCCTGATCCACCAGCGCATCGGCGCGCTCAGGCGTCAGCCCGATGGCCAGCGCATGGGCTACCGGATCATAGGCGGCGCGCCCCGTAATCTCTTCCGTGATCTGGTTCAAGGCCGTATCCGCGACCTCGACGGGGGCAATCTGGCG
The DNA here is from genome assembly GCF_040892615.1 of Thioclava arctica. NCBI lineage: Bacteria > Pseudomonadati > Pseudomonadota > Alphaproteobacteria > Rhodobacterales > Paracoccaceae > Thioclava > Thioclava arctica. The sequence goes on along the minus strand of NZ_JBFRYC010000001.1, from coordinate 559,685 downwards.
CAAATCGCCCGCCCCCGCCGTGCCTGCCACAATGACACCCAACAGCAAGGCAACAGCCCCGAAGCCCATATGTCTGTTTCGCGTCATATCAGCCCCCCAGCGGATAAATGCCCCGGCAAGCAGGGGCGCGTTGGGAATATTTGTGTCTAGATTGCGGCACCTATCAAGCACAAATGCGTCAATATTTGGCTAATTTCTCGCGCGTTATGAAACAATCACCCCAGAAATGGGCGCATTATTTCCCAAACTTGGAGAATATCCGATCATAGGCCGCCAAAAGCTGCTTGGCCGAGAAATCCCAAGCCAGCGATTCCAGCACCCGCTTGCGCCCCGCCTGCCCGATTTCGCGCGCCGCCTCGGGCGCATCAATCAGCGCCGCGATCTGGGCGGCGAAATCACTTGGATCATTGGCACGGGCATAGCGCGCCGCCTCGCCCGCCGAGGCCCGCCCCTCGGTCAGATCGAACTGCACGAGCGGTTTTTCCAGCGTCATATATTCCATGACCTTGTTCATGGTCGAAATGTCATTCATCGCGTTTTTCGGATCGGGGGCGACGCCGATATCAATCGCATTCATCGCCGCCAGCATCTCATCGCCATAAAGCGGCCCGGTGAAAGTGACGTGATCAGACAGCCCACGCGCAGCGACATCGGCCTGCACCATCGGCACTTCGGGGCCAAACCCCACGATCACCAGATGCACATCCGAATGGCCCAGATCGCGGATCAGGATCTGCAGAGCCTCGATCAGAAGGTCCATCCCCTCTTGCTGACCGATCACCCCGATATAGCCGAGCACCGTTTTCGCGCCGTGGCGATAGCGAACATCGCCCGGACCGGGCAGAAAGGTTTCAACACGCGGGGCAGAGCGCACGACGAACACATCCTCGGGCGCCATTTTGCCGCGCGCGATGGCGATCTTGCGAAAGCTCTCATTGGTGGCCATCGACACGGACGCGCAGGCGAATGTGATACGCTCCCAACTCCGCATCACGCCCCAAAGCAGGCCCTTTTTGTTAAATTTCGCCTCGAACAGTTCGGGGCAGACATCGTGGTGATCAAACATATAGCGCACGCCCGCGAGCCGATAGCGCAGTGCGAGCAGCCAGATCAGATCGGGCGGGTTGCAGCCCTGAATGACGTCAAAACCACGCTCGCGCCGCACCACGCGGGCAAGGCGAAACCAGTGCCAGATCGCGTGGCCATATTCGCGCGCATAGGCCACCGCGCCCGAATGCGCCTCGGGCGGGGCGGGATGGCGATAGATATGGATGCCCTCGATCACCTCATAAGGCGCATCCCACCCCCGTCCCATCGGGCAGATCACCGACACCTGATAGCCCGCGCCCGCCAGGGTCGTCGCCTCCAGCCAGACGCGTCGGTCCAGCGGCACGGGGAGGTTTTCCACCACGATCAAAACGCGCCTGCCCGCTGTTTCGTGTGCCATTGCTCGCCCCTTGCTTGCAGCGGTTTGTTGCCCACCTTTGCGTGAGCCCCTTCCGCTTTATCCTGAACATGGTTATGTCGCCAAAACACACGGGATTCCAGCCCTGCGCGAGAGACCCTTTCAGACATGTTCACCACATTGCTCAATAAGTTCGCGCGCCCCGCCAAAAGCACAGCGCCCCCCGGCCTGCCCCACCCGCAAGACCCGGTCTGCGTGATTGGCGATTTGCATGGGCGTGCCGATTTGCTGGACGCGATGTTCGAGCGGATCAGCGACCAGCCCGGATCAGAGCGCGCGCGTGTCATCACGGTGGGCGATATGATTGATCGGGGGCCTGAGAGCGCGCGGGTGCTGTCGACGTTGCAGGCCGCGCAACGGGCCGCGCCTCAGCGCATGATCTGCCTGATGGGCAATCATGAACGCATGATGCTGGATTTTCTGATCAGCCCAGATGCGCAGACAGTGCGTTGGCTGAAACTGGGCGGGGCGGCGACCCTGCGCAGTTACGGCCTGAGCCTGCCGGATATGACACGTCCCGACACGGATGCACTGGACGCGTTGCGCATGGATCTGGCGCGCGCAATCGGTCCCAACCTGCTTAGCTGGCTCGATTCCCGCCCGCTCTATTGGCGTGAAGGCGGGCTTGCGGTGACCCATGCGGGGGCCGATCCCTATCACCCGTTGGAACGCCAAAACCCCGATGCGTTGCTTTGGGGGCATGCGCGGTTTGGCACAGCTCCGCGGCGCGACGGGCTATGGATCGCGCATGGTCACTGGGTGGTAGCCGAGCCCTTTGTCGATCGCGGACGTGTGGCGCTTGATACCGGGGCCAGCAAATCGGGGCGGTTAAGCGCGGCATGGTTTGACCGCAATGGTCTGAAGTTTCTAACCATTCAGGGATGACATGCAAAAGCGCCCCAATATCGGGACGCTTGCAGATCGCTTGAAAGGGAAAATCACGCCGGAAGACCGTGATCCTTTGGAAGCCACTTGATCACTTGCCAGTTTGTTTGAACACCACCGCGACGGTCATCAGGCACAACATCACATCATTCATCAGCGACATTTTCGCGTAATAGCGCTCGTCAAAGCGGACACGATCCACGAAGGCGCTGGAGGAACGACCCACCACCTGCCACAGCCCGGTGATGCCCGGACGCATCCGGTAATAGGCGCGGCCCATCGCATCCTGATAGGTCGCTTCTTGCGAGGCCAGGAAGGGGCGCGGGCCGACAAGGCTCATCGAGCCAAACAGTACGTTGAAGAATTGCGGCAGCTCATCAAGGCTGGTGCGGCGCAAAAACGCCCCGATACGGGTAATGCGCGGATCATGGACGAGCTTCTGGTTCACTGCCCATTCTTGGGCAATCGCGGGATCAGAATCGCACAGCGCTTTCAGCTTTGCCTCGGCATCCACCACCATCGTGCGCAGTTTCCACATTTTGAAACTCCGACCGTCACGCCCGATCCGGGGTTGGGCGAAAAACGCAGGCCCGCCATCAAGCCAGACCAAAGCCGCCAGCACCAAGATCAGTGGCAACAGCACCGGTATTACAGCCAGAACCATCGCGATATCAAACATCCGCTTGCCAACAGCACGGTAGGGCGCAGCACCTGCAAAAGGCGCATGCACAACCGTCTGGCTTTTCAGCGCGATATTGGTGGTGAATTCGCTCATGGCCTGTGTCCCAATCCTAACCTCAGCGGGGGCTATTCCTGCCACCCTTCACCGATGCGTTATGGTTAGAGAATCGTTCAAATCTGTGGCCAAAGCGGACAGATGTTGCGCCTCTTTCGCGGCAAATGTGGTTAAGTAAGCCTTGATTTTTGCGATTTTCTTACAAAAATATCATTTTAAATCAACAATATAACTCATTTCACGCAATTGTGGCACGACAGTGAACGCACTAAGGCCGCGCCCCGCTTGCCCGTGTTTTTCGCACGTCACTTGCGCACTCATTCGCCCGCGTAGTGCGACTCCATTACGTAATCTTTGCGCGGGCCATGCACGCGCCACACGGTCTGCCATTGGGGCCAGTGATCAAAGCCATAGGTTACATGATAGGTGTCAGGATCACACCAATGCTGGGCCTCTGGGCGAGCCGGGTCGACGTGATGAAATGCGCGGCCATCTTCAAAACTGACGGCAATGCCAGCCCCATCGGCGTGCCAGAGATAGCAGCGCTCTGCGTGAAACCGCGTGCCCTCGGGCAAAATCAGATCGCCGCTCTCGCGATAATGCAGCCCGCCCGTGCGCGGCGTGAACACCGCCCTACCCTGTAAGCGCGCGACACGGCCATCGCTGTGACGGATCTGGCGCCGCAACACCCACGCGCCTTCAAAATCGCACAGCTTGATCATCACCGCTCCCTTGCCCCAAAGGCAGGCACAGTCTAACAAGCCGCCTAAACCACCTGCAATCGAAAGGCCGCGCCCATGATCCCGCGTTATTCCCGCAAAGAGATGGTCGATATCTGGGAACCTGCCAGCAAGTTCAAGATCTGGTACGAGATCGAGGCCCATGCCTGCGACGCTCAGGCCGATCTGGGCGTGATCCCGCGCGAATCTGCACAGGCTGTCTGGAAGGCCAAGGATGTGGAATTCGACGTCGCGCGCATCGACGAAATCGAGTCCGTGACCAAGCATGATGTGATCGCCTTCCTGACCCATCTGGCTGAACATATCGGCTCGACCGAGGCGCGATTTGTCCATCAGGGCATGACCAGCTCGGATGTTCTGGACACGACCTTCAACGTGCAGCTGGTGCGCGCCACCGATATCCTGCTCGCCGATATGGACCGCCTGCTTGCCGCGCTGAAAAAGCGCGCGTTTGAGCATAAAGACACCGTGCGCATTGGGCGCAGCCACGGCATTCACGCCGAACCGACCACGATGGGGCTGACCTTCGCGCGCTTTTACGCCGAAATGGATCGCAACAAGAACCGTCTGGAAAAGGCCCGCTGGGAAGTGGCCACCGGCGCGATTTCCGGCGCGGTCGGTACGTTCGCCAATATCGACCCGGCGGTTGAGGAACATGTCTGCGAAAAACTCGGCCTGCGCGTTGAACCGATTTCAACCCAAGTGATCCCGCGCGACCGTCACGCGATGTTCTTTGCCACCCTAGGTGTGATTGCCTCGAGCATCGAAAACGTCGCCATCGAAATTCGCCACATGCAGCGCACCGAGGTGCTTGAGGCCGAGGAGTTCTTCTCCAAGGGCCAAAAGGGCAGCTCGGCGATGCCGCATAAACGCAACCCGGTGCTCACGGAAAACCTCACCGGGCTGGCGCGTCTGGTGCGCATGGCCGTGGTGCCCGCGATGGAGAACGTGGCGCTTTGGCATGAGCGCGACATCTCGCATTCCTCGGTCGAGCGCGCGATCGGCCCTGACGCCACCGTGACGCTCGATTTTGCGCTCAACCGTCTGGCAGGCGTGATCGAAAACCTCGTGATATATCCTGACAACATGCTGGCGAACATGAACAAATTCAAAGGCTTGGTGATGAGCCAGCGGGTCTTGCTGGCGCTGACGCAGGCGGGTGTGTCGCGCGAGGACAGCTACAAGCTGGTGCAGCGCAACGCGATGAAGGTCTGGGAAAAGGGCGCTGATTTCCGCGAGGAATTGCTGGCCGATGCCGATGTACGCGCCGCGCTAAGCGAGGATGAGATCAACGAAAAATTCGATCTCGGCTATCACACCAAACACGTGGACACGATTTTCAAGCGCGTTTTCGGGGAATAATCGCGACTACGTGATCTGACACTGGTCTCAAGGCGGTGATTCGGCTTACGCTGGGTCATCAGCCAAGGGAGATCCGTGATGACTAGAACGATTCTTGCCGCCGCCGTCCTTATCCTTGCACCGCTTGCGGCCAGCGCCGATTGCATGCGCGAACATCAAGCCTCGATGTCGTGCCCGCAAGGCCATGTCTGGGACAAAGACGCCAAGTCCTGCGTGTTGCAAGCCAGCTAATTCCGGTTTTGCTAAGCTGGCATTAACCGACCCTGTGCCACCTTGATCGAAAGATTCAAGGGAATCGGAGAACGTTGGTGAACGCAGTCGCAAAATTGCAGCCTCTCGGCCAATTGGCAGGGATGGGAGGGGCACCCGGACTTATGGCTCCAAGCGCTCCAGCCACTCTGACACGCAAGCAAAAGGCCGCCATCGTGGTGCGCCTTTTGGCCACTGAGGGGCTGAAACTGCCGCTCAGCGATCTGAGCGATGATCACCAAACCGAACTGACAGAGGCGGTTGGCAGGTTGCGCCTGATTGATCGCGACACTCTCAGCGCCGTGGTGGATGAATTCTGCGCCGAGCTGGAAGCGGTTGGGTTTGCCTTTCCCGGCGGTCTTGATGGTGCGCTGACCCTGCTGGACGGACAGCTTTCCCCATCGGCCTCGACACGTCTGCGCCGTCTCGCCTCTGGCAGTTCACGCGCCGACCCGTGGGAACGTATCACAGGCCTCTCCGCCGAACTGCTCCGCCCCGTTCTCGAAGAGGAAAGCGTTGAGGTTGGCGCGGTCATGCTGTCCAAGCTGTCTGTCGCGAAAGCTGCGGAATTGCTGGGGCTTTTGCCCGGCGACAAGGCACGGCGCGTGGCCTATGCGGTCTCTCTCACCGGCAATGTCGCGCCAGAAACCGTGCACCGGATCGGGCAGGCGCTATCGGCACAGCTGGACGCGCAACCCGCCAAGGCGTTTGATACTGGACCAGTGGAGCGCGTCGGCGCGATCCTGAACTATTCCGCATCCAGCACCCGCGATTCGGTGCTCAAAGGGCTTGACGAGGAAGATCAGATTTTTGCCGATCAAGTGCGCAAGGCGATCTTCACATTCGCCAATATTCCCGCGCGGATTGATCCGCGCGACGTGCCAAAAATCCTGCGTAATGTCGATCAGGCCCGTTTGGTCACCGCATTGGCAGGGGCCAAGGGCGCACTCGAAGCATCGGCGGAGTTCATCCTGACCAATATGTCCCAACGCATGGCGCAATCCTTGCGCGACGAGATGACTAATCTGGGCAAAGTGAAGGAAAAGGATTCCGAAGAGGCGATGGGCGAAATCGTGGCGGCGATCCGTGAAATGGAATCCGCTGGCGAAATCTTCCTTGTCGCCGAGGACGAGGCCTAGACACACGCATCCGCCTACCCCTTCTCTCGCTGGCCGCAATCTATTAACGTCACATCAGAACAGACTGATTTGCTTGGTTGATTGCTGCGCACGCGTCTGCTCTTTCAGAGAGAAAGACCCACCCCGCACAGCGCCTCCTTGGCGCAGCAGACGGGGCGGGCATAGGGGACGCTTCGGCAATCGGGGCGCGAAGGGACAGTGATGACCGATCGGATTGCGCTTTGGCTGGGGGCCATCCTGATAGTGCTGATATTGGCGGATATATTCCTCAACCAAGGGCAGGCTTTGCTGTTTTTGGGCCGAAGAATCGCTGATCTCGTTCAATATGTCGCATTCTGGCGCTAGCATACACGTCTGACCGGTTGACCTTTCGCCTTAAAGGCGTTTGTTAACCGCAACGGGATTTCTGCCCGCGCAACTCCTTGCAGGGCAGCCAGCCAGAGGAGAAGGACATGACCGTCAAAGTTGCCATTAACGGCTTTGGGCGCATTGGGCGCAACGTGTTGCGCGCGATCATTGAATCGGGGCGCACCGATATCGAGGTGGTCGCGATCAACGATCTCGGCCCGGTGGAGACCAACGCGCATCTGCTGCAATTTGACAGCGTGCATGGCCGCTTTCCGGTCGATGTGAAAACCACCGCCGACACGATTGATGCAGGCCGTGGGCCGATCAAGGTCACCGCGATCCGCGACCCCAAGGAACTGCCCTGGGGGGATGTCGATATCGCGCTGGAATGCACCGGCATCTTCACCGCGCGTGAAAAAGCGGCCTTCCATTTGGAAAACGGCTCAAAACGCGTGCTGGTTTCGGCCCCGGCTGCGGGCGCGGACAAGACCATCGTGTTTGGCGTCAATGACGGCGTGCTGACGAGCGACGATCTGGTCGTTTCCAACGCAAGCTGCACCACGAACTGCCTGTCGCCCGTGGCCAAGGTTCTGAACGATGCAATCGGGATCTCCAAGGGGTTCATGACCACGATCCACAGCTATACCGGCGATCAGCCGACGCTGGATACGATGCATAGCGATCTCTATCGCGCACGCGCCGCGGCGCTGAGCATGATCCCGACCTCGACGGGCGCTGCCAAAGCGGTAGGTCTGGTGCTGCCGGAACTCGCAGGCAAGCTGGATGGCGTCGCGATCCGCGTGCCCACGCCCAACGTCTCGGTCGTCGATCTGGTGTTTGAAGCCGCGCGCGACACTTCGGTCGAAGAGGTCAACGCCGCGATCCGCGCGGCCGCCGATGGCCCGCTGAAAGGCGTGCTGGGCTATACCGATAAGCCCAATGTTTCCAGCGACTTCAACCACGATCCTCATTCCTCGATCTTCCACATGGACCAGACCAAGGTGATGGATGGCCGGATGGTGCGGATCCTGAGCTGGTATGACAACGAATGGGGCTTTTCCAACCGCATGGCCGACACCGCCGTCGCGATGGGCAAGTTGATCTGAGCAAGCCGGGGGCCAGCCCCCGGACCAAGCTGACGCGATGAGGGGGCCCGGTTGCGGCCCCCTCTTTTTTGCCCATCACGCGCGCCTCACAGGTAGCGCACGGTTGCTCACCCGCGATGCCCCCAGCTTGAAAAGGGTTGAGCGAACCAGATCCCGCCCCAGACGTTTCTCAAATATCCAAAGCGGCACTGGGCTGCCTTGGACGTAACCCATCTTTGTAAAGGGATTTGAGTCATGAAACGGAACACCACATTGCTCGCCTTGGCGATGTCCGGGGCGCTTATTGCAGGGCCCATGAGCTATATCGCGCCCGCTTTTGCAGGCTCCACGCCCGCCGCCAGCACGCAAACCAAAGACTCTGTCGCCAAAGCCACCGCAAGTTCGGCCAACAAACAACTGCTGACCACAGTCAATGATGCCTATACGTCGATGCGCGATGTGCGCGCGGCGCGGCTTGCCCTGTTTGACGGCAATACCGACATGGCCGGCAAGATGACCAATGACGCGATCGCCAAGATGAAGTCAGCCCAAGCCTCTGAGGCGAAATGGGGCGTGACATCGAAAGCGGGCAAACAGGGCGTCACCTATGTGCCCTTTGACAGCTCAATCGCACTGGGTGAAGATTTCTCCGTCACGCCGGATAACGCCAAAACGGTGAGCAAAGCCAATGACCAGATGGCCAAAGGCGATGCGAAAGGTGCTGCGGAGACGCTTAAATCCGGCGATATCGCAGTCTCGCTAAGCGCGGCATTGGTGCCTACGAAACTCTCGCTGACACATCTGCAAGATGCCGCCAATCTGATCAAGAAAGGCAGCTATTACGAGGCCAATCTTGCGCTCAAAGGTGTTGAAGAAGGCGTGGTGATTGACCAATGGGCGCTGAACGATCTGCCCCAACAGGCCGGAAACACGCAAACGTCGCAAACCACCACGCCAAGCGCCAAAACAGCGGGCTAAGACTTTAGTCCTTTGAATAGGCTTGCGAAATAGCTTCGCGCACGGCGGGGGTTACGAATTTCGACACATCCCCGCCGAGCCGCGCGATCTCTTTGACCAGCTTGGAAGCAATCGCCTGACGGCGCGCATCTGCCATCAAGAACACCGTCTCGATCTGCGGATCCAGTGCCCGGTTCATCCCAACCATCTGAAATTCATATTCAAAATCGGCAACGGCGCGCAGCCCCCGAATGATCACATTGGCCCCAACATCGCGGGCGCAATCAATCAGCAGATTCTCGAACGGATGCACAACGATCTCACCGCCACATCGCGCGGTGATAGCGCCGCATTCGGCCTTGAGCATCGCCACCCGCTGTTCAAGCGTGAAAAGCGGCCCCTTGTCACGGTTGATCGCGACGCCAATCACCAACCGGTCCACCAGCGCCAAGGCGCGTTCGATGATATCGATATGACCAAGCGTGACCGGATCGAATGTTCCGGGATACAGACCGATGCGCATGGCAACCCTCCTCTAAGTCCCCGTTTTCGGGTGCGCGCACGCAACTATATTGCGCACCCGAATGCAAGACCATTGTTGCCGCGACGCAGCATCAGTTGCCCATGATCATGCCGGTGAGCGCTTCTTTTTCCATATGCAGCTCGGCCAGGCGCGCCTTGACTACATCGCCGATCGAGATCACGCCGATCATCTCACCCTTGTCGCGCACCGGCATGTGGCGGAAACGCCCTGCGGTCATGCGCTCCATCACCTCATCGGTGCTGTCCATCGGGCCACAGCATTTGATCTCGCGCGTCATCACATCGGAGGCCTTGAGCGTCAGGCATGCCGCACCGCGCCGCGCCACTTCGCGCACGATATCGCGCTCGGACACGATACCGGCGACATTGTGACCATCGGCCAACACAACCACCGCACCGATCCGTTTGGCCGACAAAGTCGCCACGACATCGGCCAAACTGGTGTCCGGCGTCACCGTGATCACCGATGTTTGGCCCTTATCCTTTAAAATTTGCATCACTTGCATGGCGGTCTCCCTGAAACTTCTCGTTGAATCAAGCGTCTCACCGCGAAGAGCGGTTTGTCAACGGAAAGGCGATCACGGCGTCGCCAGAGTTGTATCAGCTGCACGACGCTCCAACCGGGAAACCTCGTCGCGCAAGCCCTGCCCCAGCGCCTCGGCAAAGCGCGTCAGCCGTTCCGAGCGTCGGTCATCCGCGTGACGGATCAGCCAGAAAGCACGCTTGAGCGAGACCTCATCGGCCAGTACCCGCACCACACCGGGCGCAAAGGGAATGGCAAAATCATGCACGATGCCAATCCCCGCCCCGCTTTGCACCATGCGCGTCTGCACCGAGGCCGAGTTTGAGGCCAGCCCAACCACCTGCGCCTCAGTTTCGGCAAAGTAATCAAGCTCTTTGTCGAAAATCATGTCGGGAATATAGCCGATCATGCGATGCGCGCGCAGATCGCCCTTACAGGTCAGCGGCGCCGATCTGGCCAGATAATCGCGATGCGCGGCGAGATGCAGGTGATAATCGGTCAGCTTTTGCACCGTCAGCCGCCCCGCCGTCGGGCGCGACACGGTGATCGCCATATCGGCCTCGCGCTTGGAGAGGTTGAACACCCGGGGCAGTGCCACGATCTGGATTTCCAGCCCCGGGTTGGCGTCTGAAATCTTGGCGCAAACCTGTGGCAGCAGGTAATTCGCACAACCATCGGGCGCACCGATGCGCAACTGCCCGCTCAACTGGCCCGCGGTGCCCGACAGCTCTTCTTGCGCGCCCCCAAAGGCCTGCTCGGCGGCCTCGGCATGGGGCAACAAACGGTCCCCCGCCTCGGACAGCGCATAGCCCTGCGGCGATTTCACGAACAGCTTGGCCGACAGCGCTTCTTCGAGGCGCGCGACGCGCCGCCCCACCGTCGCGGCATCCAGTTTCAACGCGCGCCCCGCCCGCGACAGGCTTTCTGCCCGCGCCACAGCCAGAAATATGCGCAGATCATCCCAATCGAGCATCACTCACCTTTGCAAAACTGCAAAACGCTTTTGAGTTACTTCCCCTTTTATCTACATTTTCGCAAGGCTATTGTTATGCCAAACCACAAACCCTTTTGGAGGAGAACCCAATGGAAGAGATCGGTCACTGGATCAACGGCAAGCGCGTTGCAGGCACGTCGGGCCGCTTTAGCGATGTCTACAACCCCGCCACTGGCGAAGTGCAAGCGCGCGTAGCGCTGGCCTCTCCGGCGGAAATCGACGCCGCTGTCGCAGATGCCGCCAAGGCGCAGCTGGATTGGCAAAAGGTCAATCCGCAGCGCCGCGCCCGCGTGATGATGAAATTCGGCGCGCTGATCGAGCGCGACATGGACAAGCTCGCCGAAGTTCTCTCGCGCGAGCATGGCAAAACCCTGCCCGATGCACGCGGCGATGTGCAGCGCGGTCTTGAGGTGATCGAGGTCTGCATGGGCGCGCCTGCTTTCCTCAAGGGCGAATTTACCGGCGACGCCGGCCCCGGCATTGATCTGTATTCGATGCGTCAGCCGCTGGGCGTCGTGGCGGGTATCACGCCGTTCAACTTCCCCGCGATGATCCCGCTGTGGAAAATGGGCCCAGCCCTGTCCTCGGGCAACGCGATGATCCTCAAACCGTCCGAGCGCACGCCCAGCACGGCGCTTATGCTCGCTGAAATCGCTCAAGAGGCCGGTCTGCCCGATGGCGTCTTGCAGGTGATCAACGGCGATAAAGAGGCGGTCGATACGATCCTGGATCATGAAACCGTTCAGGCGGTCGGCTTTGTCGGCTCGACCCCGATTGCGCAATATATCTACGGTCGCGCCGCCAATAACGGCAAGCGCGCGCAATGTTTCGGCGGTGCCAAGAACCACATGCTGATCATGCCCGATGCCGATATGGACAAGGCCGCCGATGCGCTGATCGGTGCGGGTTTTGGCGCGGCGGGCGAACGCTGCATGGCGATCTCGGTCGCAGTGCCGGTGGGTGACGCAGCCGCAGACGCGCTGATCGAACGCCTCGTGCCGAAGATCGAAAAGCTCAAAGTCGGCCCCTACACGGGTGGCGATGATGTCGATTACGGCCCCGTCATCACCGCAGCCGCCAAAGAGCGCATCCTTGGCCTGATCAACTCGGGCGTCGAGCAAGGCGCGAATCTGGTCTGTGATGGCCGCGACTTCAGCCTGCAAGGCTATGAAGACGGCTATTTCGTCGGCCCGTCGCTGTTTGACAACGTCACCCCCGAGATGGACATCTACAAAGAAGAAATCTTTGGCCCCGTCCTGTCGATGGTGCGTGCGAAAACCTATGAAGAGGCGCTCGATCTGGTGATCGACAACCCTTATGGCAACGGCACCTCGATCTTCACCGCTGACGGCGACACCGCACGCGACTACGCCGCGAAGGTCAATGTGGGCATGGTCGGCATCAACTTCCCGATCCCGGTTCCGCTGAGCTATTACACCTTCGGTGGCTGGAAAAAGTCGGGCTTTGGCGATCTTAACCAATATGGCCCCGACGCGTTCCGCTTCTACACCAAGACCAAGACAGTCACGGCGCGCTGGTTCTCGGGCATCAAGGATGGCGCGAGCCTGAACTTCAAAGCGCTCGACTGATCGCGCCCCCGATACAAACGAAAAGGCCGCGCATCACGCGCGGCCTTTTCCTTTATCGCTAACCCAAACGACTATCCAAGCTTTGCCAGCCCCGGGAAAGTATCAAGCAGCCAGAAACTAATGTTCGAGAACGCATTGGTCAGCAGCAAAATCCCGACAATCACCAACAACGCGCCCATCGTTTTTTCGATGATGCCCATGTAGGGCTTGATGCGGTTCATCACGCCAATCGCGCGCTGGATGAACAGCGCCGCCAGTAGGAACGGAATCCCCAGCCCCAGCGCATAGACCGCCAGCAATCCGGTGCCGCGCGCCATATCCCCGCCTTGTGCTGCAATCGACAAGATCGCACCCAGTTGCGGGCCGATGCAGGGCGTCCAGCCAAAGGCAAAGGCCAACCCCAACACATAAGCGCCTAAGCTGGAGCCGCCGCGATCCCCTGCGTCCAGCCGCGCCTCACGGTCGAGAAATCCGATCCGGAACAGGCCAAGGAAATGCAGGCCCAGCACGACAATCACACCGCCCGCGATACGCCCGAACAGCACCTGATTGGTCAAAAAGAACCGCCCGAAAGCCGAGGCCGTGAAGCCGAGGAACAAAAACACCGTCGACAGGCCCAGCACAAAGAAGATCGCAGGCACGACAGCCGAGCGTTTCCCCTCGCGCAGCTCGCCCATGCTCACCCCGCCCATATAGGCCAGATAGGGCGGCACAATGGGCAGCACACAGGGCGACAAAAATGACAAAAGACCCGCAGATAACGCGACAAACGCGGCGGGCAGGAAGGCGGCACTGGCAAGATCGATTCCAAACATGCCACAGCCTTACCCTATCGCGCAGGCGCGGTCACCTGTCCGTGAGATAACAACCTCGTGGACAAATCGGCGCGCGCGGCCTAATGCGATTTTCATGAGCGATACCCTAGAGATCGACGCGCGTGGCCTGCTGTGCCCGCTGCCCGTTTTGCGGCTACGCAAGGCGCTGGAGGGGCGCGCCCCCGGCACTTTGGTGCGCCTTGAGGCGACCGATGGCGCCAGCTGGGTCGACGTACCCCATTTTTGCGCCCAATGCGGCCATACGCTGATCTCGGCCGAGGATTGGGAGGGCGTGAAGGTCTATTTGGTGCGCAAGGGCTGAGGCCGCCCCGCCCACGGCGGACATGTGCCCCCACCCAATAGCAAAAAGGCCGGGCGCTGTGCCCGGCCTTTTACATGTTTCACAGCGCGATCTTAACCCCGGCTCCACCAGCCGCGACGGCGGGATTTGGCGGGCTCGGGCTTTGTCTCAACCATCGTGTCGCCTTGCGGAATCTCGATGGGGGCCTCGGGCGGTGCCTCGGGAGGCATCTCCACCGGCGCTTCGCTTGGCGGGGTTGCCGGGGTTTCGTCAGGCACCTGCACCGGCATTTCGCTGGGTGCGGGCGGGGTTTCGACCGGCGCATCCGGCTGCGGCGCAGGCGGCGTTTCAACCGGTGCGTCGGGCTGCGGCGTTGCAGGAACATCCGGCGTTTCAACAGCTTCGGCAGCGACCGGCTCGGGCTTTTTACGCGTGCGCGTCCGGCGTTTCGGCTTGGGGGCCTCTTCAGCCACCGGAGCCTCAGCCTCGCCTTCAGCCACGGCGTCGGGTTCAACCTTCTTGCGCGAGCGGGTGCGCCGTTTCGGCTTAGGTGCCTCTTCCTCGGCAGCCGGTTCAGCCTCCTCAGTCGCAGGCGCGGCCTCGGCAACGGCCTCTCCCTCAGTCACAGGGGCTTCGACCTTCTTGCGCGACCGCGTGCGACGCTTGGGCTTGGGGGCCTCTTCAACGGCCTCTTCGCTCACAGCAGCCTCAACCGGGCTCGCAGCAGGCTGATCCGCCCCGTCCGCTTGCACCGCATCAGCGGCGTTTTGCGAATCGCTCTCGCCCTCGTCGCCATTCTGCGCGCCCTCGTCGCCATTGCCGCGCTTCTTACGACGACGACGACGACGTTTTTTCTTGGGCTGATCGTCTTCACTCAGCTCGGGCGTTTCGGCCTCGGCCTCAACGATTTCCGCCTCTTCAACGGCCTCATCCTCTTCATCCAGATCAATCTCAGCCATCAGGCTTGCCGTGGCAGACACCACCGCGCTGGAGACTTCGGGCACCAGACGGGTCGCGGTTTTCAGCTTTTCCATCGTGAAGTCGGGCGAGATCAGATCGGGGGCCGCTTCGATGCGCACGGACATGCCATAGCGCGCCTCAATCGAGGCGATATGTTCGCGCTTGGCGTTGATCAGATAGTTGGCCACGGCCACCGGCGCACGCACCAGAACCTCGCGCGAGCGTTTGCGCGTGCCCTCCTCTTCGATCGCGCGCAGAACCGACAGCGCGAGACTATCATCCGAGCGGATAATCCCCGTGCCATGGCAATGCGAGCACGGCTGCGTGGTGCTTTCCAGCATCCCCGGACGCAGACGTTGGCGCGACATTTCCAGCAGACCAAAGCCCGAGATGCGTCCGACTTGAATGCGCGCACGGTCGGTTTTCAGCTTGTCTTTCAGACGCTTCTCAACCGCGGCATTGTTGCGCCGCTCATCCATGTCGATAAAGTCGATCACGATCAGACCGGCCAGATCGCGCAGGCGCAACTGGCGGGCCACCTCTTCGGCGGCTTCAAGGTTGGTCTTGGTTGCGGTTTCCTCGATCGAGCCCTCTTTGGTGGCCCGGCCCGAGTTCACGTCGATCGCCACCAGCGCCTCGGTGATCCCGATCACGATATAGCCGCCCGATTTGAGCTGCACGGTCGGGTTGAACATGCCCGTCAGATAGCTTTCGACCTGATAGCGCGCGAAAAGCGGCAGCGATTCCTGATAATGCTTCACGTTTTTGGCGTGGCTCGGCATGATCATGCGCATGAAGTCTTTGGCCACGCGATAACCGCGCTCGCCCTCGACCAGCACCTCGTCGATCTCTTTCGAATACAGATCACGGATCGAGCGTTTGATCAGATCGCCTTCTTCATAGATCGGCGCGGGGGCGATGGATTTCATCGTCAGATCGCGGATCTGCTCCCACAGGCGCATGAGATATTCGTAATCGCGCTTGATTTCCGTCTTGGTGCGCTGCGCGCCAGCGGTGCGCACGATCAGGCCCGCGCCCTTGGGCACGTCGAACTCACTGGCGATTTCCTTGAGCTTCTTGCGGTCTGCGGCATTGGTGATCTTGCGCGAAATGCCACCGCCACGCGCGGTGTTGGGCATCAAGACGCAGTAGCGACCGGCAAGCGACAGATAGGTGGTGAGCGCCGCGCCTTTGTTGCCGCGCTCTTCCTTGACGACCTGCACCAGCATGATCTGGCGCACTTTGATGACTTCTTGAATCTTGTAGCGGCGTGCGCGGGCCTTGCGGGGCGTGCGCATTTCTTCCTGAACGTCCTCATCGGCAATCGATTCAATGCCGCTGTCTACGGCGCGTTCGGCGGCGTCACTGTCGTCATCGTCTTGCGTGTCATCGTCGGAATCATCGCTGGACTCGTCATCGCTGGCGTCAGAGTCGGCTTCATCAGCAACAGGAGCCTCTGCAACAGGCGCATCCTCGGCGGGGACATCTGCTGCGACGGTTTGCGCGCCATCATCTGTCCCGACCGGAGCGGCCACAGCTTGCGCCGCATCGCCATCCTGCGCGTCGTCGGCCTCGTGATCGACAATCGCCATGCCCGGAATTTCGTCCGAGCTGACGACGGCCTCATCGTTCGTGGCCTTTTCGGCCTTGGCCGGACGGCGCGAGCGGCGGCGGCGCGTCGGTTTGGGTTTGTCTTCTTCGGCCTCGGCGGCCTCAGCCAACTGACGCTCTTCCTCGATCAGAGCCTCACGGTCAGCGACCGGGATTTGATAATAATCGGGGTGGATTTCCGCAAAAGCGAGAAATCCGTGACGATTGCCACCGTAATCGACAAAAGCGGCCTGGAGCGAAGGCTCCACCCGCGTTATTTTTGCCAGATAGATATTGCCGGCGAGTTGCCGTCTGTTGATGGTTTCAAAGTCAAATTCCTCGACCTTGTTGCCGTCTGCCACCACGACGCGGGTTTCTTCCGCGTGGGTTGCATCGATAAGCATCTTCTTTGCCATGTAATTCCATTGCCCATGCCCTTGGCGCCAAACCCGGAGGGTCCAACGTACAAGCAGCATGATGTGTCCATGAGGCGATGGGCGGGCGGCACAGGCAAGCGGGCGCGGCCATTTCTGGCCCACCCTTGATCATTTGCCTCAGCTCGACACGCATCATCGCGGTTCTTTCCCAGGCGCACGGTTGTTCCGGCACCCCATTCATAACCTCCTTGCCCTGAAATCGGCAGAGGGAGGCAAACTAGCGGCCTTGCGGCCAATCGGTTGATCCAAAACACGCGCCACCTGCGCGTATTTTGCGCATCGGGGCTGCTTGGAGATCAGCGAATTTCGGTGGGTCACATAGGGCAGTGCCAAAGTGCGACCGACTGTTTATGACCATAGCGGCACGTTTGCCCGAAATACAATCGAATTTTCGTTGCGCTTGCGTTAATCGCACCGCCCAGACCGCACAACGCCCCCTCGGAGGTCCTCCGAGGGGGCGTGCTGATTGCAAGGTTTCGCGCGCCGCGCGGGCGCGAAACTTAAAGCGAGTTGATCTTGAGCAGGCGCGCCAACTCGCCCACGATACCCCGGCGGAACAGCAACACGCAGGCGATGAAGGTGCCCCCGATCACGACCTGCACCCAAGACCCGATGCCGCTTAGGACATGCTGCAACGTGACCACGACGAACGCGCCCACGACGGGGCCAAAGATCGTGCCCATGCCGCCCAGAAGCGTCATCAAGATCACCTCACCCGACATCTGCCAATGCGCATCCGTCAGCGACGCGAACTGGAACACCAGCGCCTTGGTCGAGCCCGCAAGCCCCGCCAGCGCCGCCGACAGCACGAAAGCCAGCAGCTTGAAACGGTCCACATTATAGCCCAGCGACAGCGCGCGCGGTTCGTTCTCGCGGATCGCCTGCAAGACCTGACCGAAAGGCGAATGGATGATCCGATAGATCACCAGGAACCCGACAAGGAAGATCGCCGCGACCGTGTAATACATCGCCAGTGGTTGGTTGAGGTCGATGAAGCCCAGCAGATGGCCGCGCGGAATGCCTTGCAAGCCGTCCTCGCCGCCGGTGAAAGGCATCTGCAGCACGAAGAAATACACGATCTGCGCCAGCGCCAGCGTGATCATCGCAAAGTAAATCCCCTGACGGCGGATCGCCAATGATCCCACGGCCCAACCCAACGCAGCCGCAAACAGCGTGCCCGCAGCGATCCCCAAAAGCGGCGGAAAGCCCCAGACCTTGAGCGCATGCCCCGCGATATAAGCCGCGCCGCCAAAGAAGGCGGCATGGCCAAAGGACAACAGCCCGGTAAAGCCGATCAGCAGGTTGAAGGCGGCCGCAAACAGCGCGAAACACAGCAGTTGCATCACGAAGACCGGGTAGAAAAGCGTCGGGGCAATCAGCAAGAAGCCGATCAACGCGACCCAGAACACCCCTTGCCAGATCCGCGAGCGCGTGCGGTGTTCGGGTTCTCCGGTGTTTTCCTCGAACTCGCCGATTTCGGTGGTCGTATCGCTCATATCTTGCACCCCTTAACTCTGACGCCCGAACAGCCCATTGGGCCGAACCAGCAAGACGATCACCATCAACAGAAAGATCACGGTATTGGCGGCGGGTGCGTAAAAGACCTTGGTGATCCCCTCGACCAGACCCAGCGAGAAGCCAGTCACCACCGCCCCCGCAATCGAGCCCATGCCCCCAATCACCACCACCGCAAAGATCACGATGATCAGGTTAGCCCCCATCAACGGGCTCACCGAATAGATCGGCGCGGCCAGCACGCCCGCAAGCCCCGCAAGCCCGGTGCCAAAGCCAAAGGTCAGCATCACCATCAAGGGCACGTTGATGCCAAACGCTTTCACCAGTTCCGGATTTTCCGTGCCGGCGCGCAGGCGCGAGCCGATCCGGGTGCGCTCGATAATGTACCAGACCACGAAACAGACGATGATCGAGAAGATGATCACGAACAGGCGGTATTTCGGGAACATCATAAAGCCAAGGTTCACCACCCCGCGCAGGCTTTCGGGCATGCCCGGATAGGGCGTTCCCGAGGCGTTGAAGAAGTTGATGAACAGCCCTTGCAGCACCAGTGTGACGCCAAAGGTCAGCAGCAAGGAATAGATCGGATCGAGTTTATAGAGACGGCGCAGCATAAAGCGCTCGATCAGCATCCCGAACCCCGCAACCATCAGTGGCGCAAGGATCAGCGCGGGCCAGAAGCCGATATGCAGCGCATCCAGCCCCACCCATGCCCCGGCATAGGAATACAGGATCAGCGCCAGAAACGCGCCCAGCATATACAGCGCGCCATGGGCGAAATTGACCACGTTCAGCAGGCCAAAGATCACCGCCAAGCCAAGGCTTAGCATCGCGTAGAACACGCCGTTATTTAGGCCCAGCATACCCTGGGCGAGGATCAGTCGGATCATAGGGTCCATGTTTGGTCTCCCTCCTTACACGCTCAGGTAATGATTGAGGCGGTCCATGCTCGCCTCGACATCGGCGGCCTCGATCGTGTCGATCACCTCGCCATGTTCGATGACGTAATGACGATCGGCCAAGGGCGCGGCAAAGCGGAAGTTCTGTTCCACCAGCACAATCGTGTAGCCCCGCGTCTTGAGGTCGCGAATGACCCGGCCCAGCGTTTTCACGATCACGGGGGCCAGCCCTTCGGTGATCTCATCGAGCAACAACAACCGCGCGCCGGTGCGCAAGATACGCGCAATCGCAAGCATCTGCTGCTCGCCCCCCGACAGACGCGTGCCCATGCGTTTGCGCACATTGGCGAGGTTGGGGAACATGTCGAACAGCTCTTCAATCGACATACCATCGGCGCCCACCATTGGCGGCAGCAGCAGGTTTTCTTCCACCGTAAGCGAGGCAAAGATGCCGCGCTCCTCGGGGCAAAACCCGATCCGGCCATCGGGCGAGATACGATGCGCGGGCTTGGTGATGAACTCTTGACCGTTGATCGCAATCGAACCCGTCCGGCGATCCACCATCCCCATGATTGAACGCAGGGTCGTCGAGCGCCCTGCCCCGTTGCGCCCAAGCAGCGTGATCAGCTGCCCCTCGCCCAGTTCCAGATTGACCCCGTGCAGGACATGGGATTCGCCATACCACGCATGCAGGTTTTCGATTTTCAGCATCGGTTTGATCAGGGTTGTCGTGCTCATACGGCCTCCTCCTGCTCATCGGCAGAGACGCCCATATAGGCCTCCATGACATGCGGGTTCTTGGACACCTCGGAATATGGCCCCTCGGCTAGAACCTCGCCGCGCGCCAGCACGGTGATCGTGTCGGCCAGTTCGGCCACGACGCCAAGGTTATGCTCGACCATCACGATCGTGCGGCCCTCACGCACACGCCCGATCAACTCGGTCACAGCACCCACATCTTCGGTGCCCATGCCCTGCGTGGGCTCATCCAGCAGCATCAACTCGGGCTCCAGCCCCAGCGTTGTCGCGATTTCCAACGCCCGCTTGCGCCCATAGGGCAGCTCGACCGCGCGCAGGGTGGCGTAATCAGCCAGCCCCACCTGTTCCAGACGCGCCATCGCCTGCGCATCCAGATCATGCAGCAACGCCTTGGAGCGCCAGAAATGATAGCTCACTCCCAACCCGCGCTGCAGCGCCAGGCGCACGTTTTCCAGCACGGTTAGGTGAGGAAACACGGCCGAAATCTGGAATGAGCGCACAACGCCCATATTCGCGATCTCGGCGGGTTTCTTATTGGTAATATCGGTGTCGTTGAACAATATCTTGCCCGAAGTGGGCGTGATAAACTTGGTCAACAGGTTAAACATTGTCGTCTTGCCCGCGCCATTGGGCCCGATAATGGCATGGATCGAACCGCGCTGGATGCGCAGATCAACCCCGTTCACAGCCACAAAACCGCCAAAACTTTTGGTCAGGTTGCGGGCCTCGAGGATGATGTCACTCATGGTCTGGCCTTCGCACTGATACGCGTTCGGGGGCGGCCTGTCGGTCGCCCCCGTCCGTGTTTTGATTGGCTTATTTATTGACGAGCGGGCAACCGCCAGCCGCAAGCGACGCATAGGCTTCATCGCCCGGAATGGTGCGCACGACATCGGCCACATCCCACGGGTCGGTGCCGCCGTCTTTGACTTTGAGCAGATACATATCATGCACCAGCAAACCGTCTTGACGGATCTGACCGCCCTTGGCGAAGAAATCGTCGATCTTCATTTTGCCAAGCTGTTCGCGCACCTTGTCGGGATCATCCGTGCCAGCCGCCTTGATCGCCTCAAGATAGGCCATCGTCAGCGAGTAATCCGCCGCATGCACAAAGGTCGGAGCCTCACCGCCCGAGAATTTCTCGTATTCGGCTTTCCACGCTTTGGACTTGTCGTCAGAGTTCCAATACCAGCCGCTGGTGAATTGCAGCCCCTTGGCCACATCCGTGCCCAACGATTTCACGTCCGAAATCAGCACCAGCATACCTGCCAGCTGCTGACCGCCCTCGACGATACCGAATTCATGCGCCTGCTTGATCGCGTTCACGGTGTCTTGGCCCGCATTGGCCAGACCGATCACCTTCGCGCCCGAGCTTTGCGCCTGCAGCAGGTAAGACGAGAAATCGGTCGAGCTAAGCGGCACGTCCGAGCTGCCCAGAACCTTGCCACCAAGGCTGTTGATCACCTCGGTGGTGTTGTCTTGCAGCGCATGACCAAAGGCGTAATCGGCGGTGATGAAATACCAGCTATCGCCACCGTTTTTCACGACGGCCGTCGCCGTGCCCACGGGCAGAGCGTGCGTATCATAACCGTAGTGGATGCCGTATTTCGTGCAATCCGCACCCGTGAGCGCAGCAGACGCCGCGCCGGTTGCCATCGTGATCACATGCTTGTCGGAGGCCAGTTTCTGCACCGCCAGCGCCACCGCCGAGTTGGTGAGATCGGTGATCATGTCGACATGCTCTTCGTCGATCCACTGACGCGCGGTCGCCGAGGCCACATCGGCCTTGTTCTGGTGATCCGCCGAGATCACTTCAATCGGCTTGCCCAGAACGGTGCCGCCGAAATCACGCACGGCCATGTTCACCGCATCGACAGCGCCCTTGCCCGAGAAGCCGGTCGAATAGACGCCCGACATATCGCCCAGCACACCGATTTTCACGACACCGTCCGAAACCGCGTCCTGCGCCAGCGCGCCATTTGCAGCCAGCATCAGCGCTGCGGCACTCACACCTGCATAAATTGTTGATTTCATGAATCTTCCTCCCTGATTGTTGTCTATTGTCCGCCCGAAACCACCCGCAAGCGGCATCGTTTGGATCCGTCTTGATCGCGCGAGCCCCAGCCTTGGGGGGCGATACGCAATTCTTGCGCCATCCTCACACACCCCGGCCCCGTCCTCCAATGGGGTGCGTCGTGAAGTCTTGCCAGACCGGCACTCACACGTTCACGTGTTGCATAAACCGCCACGACCCTCACTCAGAGTCAACATAGCGTTATCACACGCAAAACAAGCAATCACCAATCTAGGCCTAAAGGATAGGTGGGAGCCGCCGCGCGGCCATGCCACGATTTGCGAAGTTGATGTGCGCAAATGCCCATACCCGTTCAGGAGATGTTATGACTTTCGATTGGGACGATCTTCGCTATTTTCTGGCCGTGGCGCGCGCGGGTCGTCTGACGGCGGCAGCGCGGATCATCGGATCGGATCATGCGACCGTGTCGCGCCGGGTGGGGGCGCTGGAAAAACAGCTTGGCGCGCAGTTGTTTGAACGCAGCCCGCGCGGCTATGCACTGACGAGCGCGGGCGAGCGGCTGCTGCGTCATGGCGAGCAGATCGAAAGCGTCGCAGCCAAGGTGCATGACGATATCGCAGGCGAGCTATATGCGCTGTCGGGTTCGGTGCGAATCGGCGCACCCGACGGGTTCGGTGCGTTTTTCCTTGCTCCGCGGCTGGCCGATTTCGCGCGCGACAATCCCGACCTCGAGGTGCAACTGGTCGCCACGCCGCGCATTTTCAGCCTGTCCAAACGCGAAGCCGATATCGCCATCACCCTGTCACGGCCCGAAAAGGGACGGCTGATTTCGCGCAAACTGACCGATTACACGCTGCATCTCTATGGCGCGCCCGATTATCTAGACGCTCATCCCGTCACCGATACCGAAACCTTGGGCCAGCATCTGCTGATCGGCTACATCCCCGAGCTGATCTACACGCCCGAGCTGGATTACCTGTCACTGGTGATGGGCGATCACGTGCCCCAGCTGTCTTCGACCAACCTGTTTGCGCAGATGCGCGCGGTGGCGGCAGGCAAAGGTCTGGGGATTTTGCCCGATTTCATGGCTCAACACAGCCCCGAATTGATCGCCGTTCTGCCCGAGCAGATCGAAATTCGGCGTTCATTCTGGCTGGTAGCGCATCAGGATTTACGCGACAGCGCGCGGGTGCGCACCACGATGCGCTTTATCGCCGATCAGGTGGGGGCGGCGCGTGGCGAGTTTCTGCCCGACGCGCCGCTGCCCTGTCACAAATAATCTGACCGCTGAAGCCCGTATTTCGCCATCTTCTCGTTCAGGGTGCGGCGCGGCAGACACAGTTCTTCCATCACCGCCGCGATAGATCCCTTGTGACGGCGCATCGTGTTGTCGATCAGCATTTTTTCAAAGCTCTCGACATATTCTTTCAACGGCTTGCCCTCGGTGGTGATCGCCGCCGGGCCGGTATCTTCGTCATCGGCCATCAGAAGCGAAGCAATCGAACCCGAACCGCGCCGCGATTGCAGCACCGCACGCTCGGCCACGTTGATGAGCTGGCGCACATTGCCCGGCCACGGCGCTTGCAGCAGTTGCGCGGCCTCTTGCGCGGTCACCTCGGGGACGTCGCAGCCATATTCATCGGCGAATTGCTCCGACATCCGGTTGAACAGTGTCAGAATATCTTCACCGCGCGCACGCAACGGCGGCAGGGTGATTTTCAACGCGGCAAGGCGGTAATACAGGTCGGGGCGCAGCGCATCCTCGACCGTCTTGCCCTCGCCATGGGTGTTGCAGATCGCCACGATCCGGGTCTCGGCAGGCGTGCCTTGATCGTTGATGAATTGCAGCAACCGCGCCTGAAGCGGTTGGCTCAGCGCCTCGACATCCTCAAGGCAAAGGGTGCCGCCGCGCGCCTCTTCGACAAGGGGCAAACCGCCCTCTTCGACGGGGCCAAACAGCTTGGCCGCCAGCGCCTCTTCGGTGAAGGCGGCACAGGAAACCATGACGAATTTCTTACCCGCGCGCGGGCCCGTGGCATGCAGCGCATGCGCCACCAAGGTCTTGCCCGACCCGGTCTCGCCATCAATCAGCACATGACCATCGGCCTGACTGAGATCAAGCACGTCCTCGCGCAGCCGCTCCATCGGTTCAGAGGTGCCGATCAGCTTGCCGATCACCTTTTCGCCCTTGGCCAGATCACGACGCAGAGCGCGGTTGTCCAGCGTGGTGCGCCGGGCTTGCGTGGCACGTTTGGCCAGCTCGGTCATCCGGTCGGGGCTAAAGGGTTTTTCCATGAAATCCATCGCGCCAAGGCGCATCGCCTCAACCGCCATGGGCACATCGCCATGCCCGGTGATCATGATCACCGGCAAACCGCTATCAATGCCCATCAACCGCTTGAGAAACGCCATGCCGTCCATCCCCGGCATCCGAATGTCGGAAATCACAACGCCCGGCCAATCCGCGCCAATTTCCTTGAGCGCATCCTCAGCAGTGGGATAGGTCTCGGTGTCAAACCCCGACAGCGCCAGCCATTGGCTGACCGATTGGCGCATGTCCTCTTCATCATCGACGATCGCGACCTTCATCATTCTAGCCATATCTTACTCCGCAGCCCTAATGGACCTGTTCTTATCCGACAAAAGCGGCAACTGCACTTCGAACACAGCGCCCCCACCCTCAGAATTATGCGCGGTCATGCGACCGCCGAAATCAGCCACGATGGACGAGGAAATCGCAAGGCCAAGCCCCGTTCCCTCGCCCGGTTTCTTTGTCGTCCAGAACGGCTCGAACAGCTTGTCGAGATCGCTGATCCCGGGGCCATTATCGCGCACGCTCAAAACGGCAGTCTCCCCCGCCGTCAGCATCAGCTCGACTTGGGGTTCGGCCACTGACTTGGTGGCGTCCAAGGCATTGCGCAACAGGTTAATGATAACCTGCTCCAAACGGATGCGATCTGCCATCACCATAACAGATCCGCGCGGCATCGTGCGGATGATGTGCAATTTGCGGGTTTTAAGCTGCGGTTCCATCATCGCGAGCGCCTCAGAGAGCGCGGCGCGCAGATCGACTGGCTCAAACGCCTCACCGCCTTTTCGGGCATAAGATTTCAGCTGACGCGTGATCGCCCCCATCCGCCCGATCAGATCGTCAATCCGCTGGAACGAGGAGAGCGCCTCTTCGGTGCGCGCGCGCTGGAGCAGCAGTTTCGCCCCCGCCAGATAGGTTTTCATCGCGGCCAGCGGCTGATTCAACTCGTGGCTCACTGCCGCCGACATCTCGCCCAAAGCGGCGAGTTTGGAACTTTGCGCCAAGGTTTGTTCGGCCACGGCAAGGTCCATCTGGGCTTTCTCGCGCTCGGCAATCTCGCGCGACAGGCGCACGTTCAGGGTGCGCAGCTCTGCCGATTCGGCGCGCAGGGCCTGACTTTGGCGCCGCGCACGCCGCGACAGCGCGTAAAACACCAGCGCCAACAAGATCGCGAACCCCATGATTTCCAGCGCCAGCACCGCATTCACCCGCTCGCGGACCGAATCATAGCTGGTAAACGCGATCATTTTCCAACCGCGGAACGGCACGCGCGCCTCGGTGCGCATCACGGCCTGCCCCTTGAGATAGGCATCCGGGGCCTCATTGGCCCAATCGGCTGTGGCTTGCAGCGCGCGCTGAATCGCCGTGGGGGCCGAGCGCGCCGCCAAAGCCTGCGCCATCGTCAACCCGCGCCAACGCGGCTCGGTCGTCAAAATGATCGTGCCCGCACTATCCGTCACCGCCACCGCATCCGAAATGCCCGCCCAAGAGCGCTCGAATTTCGAAAGATCGGCCTCAACCACGATCACCCCGACGGGGCGATTGTCTTGAACGACGGCGCGCGAATAGTCGAACTCCGCGCCCCCCGCCGTATTGCTGTTAAGCGAAAAGATCGTATCGCGCGAGCGCGTTGCATCGACGAAAAACGCCTCTGTGGAAAAGCCCATGCCGATCTGCGTGCGGTTGGTTGAGGCCACCACCCGCCCCTGCATGTCCAGCAAGCGGATCGAGGCCACCGCCACCTCTTTGCGCGCTGAGATCAACTGCGCCGAGGCCGTAGAATAGTCATTTGAATCAAGCGCTTGTATCAGTTGCGGGTCACGCGCCAGCAAGAGCGGCACAACATTGGTGCGCTGCAACTCGGACATGATGTTGCCGGTATATAGGGCCAGTCGCAACTCGGCGCGCACGCGCGTGGTTTCGGTGAAGCGCTGCGTCAGCCAGAGATTGCTGACCCACATCACCGCCACGGCCAGCACCAAAACCGCCGCCACAGCGATCCGCATCAGCCAGCGGGCACGCACGCGGCGCGCATTGGGCGCGGGCTCGTCTGCCTCGGGCAATATCAGATCTTGCGATGTTTCATCAGACATGGCGCCAACTTACGCCAGTGCAATGAGCGCGGGCAAGCATGCGCTCTCAGGCGCTTGCCATGATCCCAGACAACGCGCGGAAAAGCGCCGCCCCATCGGCGCCACCTTGCGCAGGCTCAATCGCGCGTTCGGGATGGGGCATCATACCCAAAACCCGGCGGTTTTCGCTAAGCACTCCGGCGATGTCATCAACCGATCCATTGGGGTTGTCGACATAGCGAAACGCCACCCGATCCTCGGCTTTCAGCGCGGCCAACCCCTCGGGGTCGATCTGGTAATTGCCGTCATGGTGCGCAATCGGAAAGGTCACCTGCGCCCCCGCCCCGTAGCTTTCGGTATAGGGGCTGTTGGCACTGGCCACGGTCAAGGCGACTGACTTGCAGATATATTTCAACGAAGCATTGCGCATCAACGCGCCCGGCAGCAGGCCCATTTCGGTCAAGATCTGGAACCCGTTGCAGATACCCAGAACATAGCCACCCCGCGCGGCGAAATCGGCAATCGCCTGCCCCACCGGAGAGCGCGACGCAATCGCCCCACAGCGCAGATAATCGCCATAGGAAAACCCGCCCGGCACGCCGATCACATCAATCCCGTCGGGCAGTTCGGTCTCCTTGTGCCAGACCTTGATCACCTGTGCGCCGGCCTTTTCAAAGCCCACGGCCAGATCACGGTCGCAATTGGACCCGGGAAAGGTGATGACAGCGGCTTTCATCGCAGCGGCTCCTGCTTTCAAGTGTTTGAAATATCCCGAGGTTCGGAGCAGCGCCCCGGCGGGTTCAGACGATCTCGACGGTGTATTTTTCGATCACGGTGTTCGCGAGCAGCTTGTCGCACATCTTTTGCACTTCCGCCTCTGCGCTTGCGGCATCGGTTGCGGCCAGATCCAGCTCGATCACCTTGCCCTGACGCACGCCCTCAACCCCCGAAAAGCCCAGATGGCCCAGTGCATGACGCACCGCCTCACCTTGCGGGTCAAGCACCCCATCCTTAAGCATCACATGCACGCGCGCTTTCATCGCCGGGGCTCCTTTCAGTTGATCAGGGTCGGTTTGATCTGCGCGGTATTGGTGGGCAATACGCCCAGCCGCCGCGCAACTTCGGTATAGGCGTCGGTCAAGTTGCCCAGATCGCGCCGGAACACATCCTTGTCCAGCTTCTCGCCGGTCTTCATGTCCCACAGACGGCAGCTATCGGGGCTGATTTCATCGGCGACCAGAAGGCGCATGAAATCCCCTTCCCAAACGCGGCCAACCTCGATTTTGAAATCGATCAGCTTGATACCAACGGCATAAAACACGCCAGTCAGGAAATCATTCACCCGCAGCGCCAGCGCCACGATGTCATCCAGATCCTGCTGATTGGCCCAGCCGAACGCGATGATATATTCCTCGGGCACCAGCGGGTCGCCCAGATCATCGTTCTTGTAGCTGTATTCCACGATCGGACGGGGCAAAGGCGTGCCCTCTTCCAGTCCAAGGCGCTTGGAAATTGAGCCGGCCGCAAAATTGCGCACGATCACTTCCAGCGGTACGATCTCGACCTGACGGATCAACTGCTCACGCATATTGAGCCGTTTGATGAAGTGGTTTGGCACGCCGATATTGGTCAAACCCGTCATGAAATACTCAGAAAGGCGATTGTTGAGAACGCCTTTGCCCTCGATCGTTGCCTTTTTCTGAGCATTGAACGCGGTGGCGTCATCTTTGAAATACTGCACAAGCGTGCCCGGTTCGGGGCCCTCATACAGCGTTT
The DNA here is from genome assembly GCF_040892615.1 of Thioclava arctica. NCBI lineage: Bacteria > Pseudomonadati > Pseudomonadota > Alphaproteobacteria > Rhodobacterales > Paracoccaceae > Thioclava > Thioclava arctica. The sequence goes on along the minus strand of NZ_JBFRYC010000001.1, from coordinate 531,600 downwards.
TCGCCTTGCCTTCGTAGATTTTCTTGCGCCGCGGTGCCATGGCGTCTCCGTTCTCGCTGCGCTCCCTGTCAGCCCGGGCGCGGGCGGCATGGGAGACCCTTGCTTGCCCTATAGAACAGGCCCGCCGCTGGGGCAAGGCAAACTGCGCAAACTCTCATGCGCCCGCGCGCGGTTCCTCTTGCGATGTGGGGGAAGGGTGTGCATATCAAGAGATAACGAAAAACTTACTTCGGGGGAAACAGCCGATGACCACGTTCGATGATCGCGAAAACGCCTATGAGAACAAATTCGCCCATGATGCGGAATTGCAGTTCAAGGCCGATGCGCGCTGCAACAAGATGCTCGGCGTCTGGGCGGCAGATCTTTTGGGTAAGACCGGACCGGCAGCGGCTGACTATATCAGCTCCGTCGTGACGGCCGATTTCGAAGAAGCCGGTCATGAGGACGTTTATCGCAAGCTGGCCGCCGATCTGGATGGCAAAGCCGATGAAGCCGCGATCCGGGCCAAAATGGCGGAATGCATGCTTGAGGCCCGTCGTCAGGTCCTCGAAGAAATCTGATCCCACAGCCTCACGCCGATATCTCACGCCGGACGCAGCCGTTGCGCCCGGCGTTTTGCTGTGTGGGCGTTAAGCGCCTGTGAACGGCTCTGCGCTAGCCTGTTCGACAAGTTGGGGTCGGCCAGGAGCAATTTAATGGCGCAACACAAGTCCAGCACGTCGCGAACAGGGTCCGCCCGTTCGGCGGTGCAAGCGCGCCAGATGCGCCTGCCCGGTTGGGCGGGCGCGCTGAGGCGTCAGATCGTGGTGATCGCGCTGTTGGCTTGCTTTGCGCTGTTGCTGCGCGAACGGATTGCGGCGCTTGACTGGGGCGCGATTGCGGCCGCTTTCGCGCAGGTGTCGCCGCTGCAATGGACCCTCGCCGCATTCGCCAGCGCCTGTTCCTTCGCGGCTTTGGCCAATTATGACGCGCTGTTGCATCGCGCGCTTGGCACGGGTCAGCCGCCCGAGCGGGCGCGCCGCGCCGGCTGGGTTGCCATCGCGATTTCGCAAACCGTGGGCTTTGGCCTGATTTCGGGCGCGCTGGTGCGCTGGCGGATGTTGCCGGGAATGTCGCTGCTCGAGGCGTCGCGCCTGACTGCCGCAGTCGCGGCCAGTTTTCTGGCTGCCTGGGCGTTGCTTGGCGCCTTGGTGCTGATCGCGCTGCCTGTGCCATTGGCGGACCAAGGGGCTTGGGCCGTGCGCGCCATGGCGGGCATCGCTTTGCTGTTGGGCGGTGTGCTGACCGGAGTGGCGCTATGGAAGCCGGGGATGAAAATCGCGCGCTGGCATCTGCGCCTGCCGACGCTGCCCGTCATGGGGCGTCTTTTGTGGCTGTGCTTGCTCGATACCGCCTTTGCGGCACTGGCGCTGTGGCTTTTGCTGCCTACGGGCAGTGGGATCGGCGCGCTGGCGCTGTATCCGGCCTTTCTGATCGCACTTGGGGCGGGGTTTGTCTCTGGCTCACCCGGAGGGGTTGGTCCGTTCGAAGTGACGCTTCTGGCGCTACTTCCTCAGCCCGAAACCGCTCCGTTGTTGGCGGCAATTCTTGCGTGGCGGCTGGTCTATTACGGGGCGCCTGCCCTTTTGGCGATGGCGGCGCTTGCACTCTCGGATCGCGCGCATCCCGCGCGCCTGCGCCCCCATCTCGTGCCGCCCGCCCCCGTGCTCACACCGCGTTTGGCGCATCTGATCGGGCAATCGGATCAGCCAGAGCTTGGTTTGCTACGTCAAGGCGAGCATTCGGTGCTGCTAAGCCCTGATGCGCGCAGCGGCTGGATGATCGGGCGCACATCCCAAGCGCTGATCGGTCTTCTTGACCCCTTTGGCGATGTCGATATGCCAACCCATTTGGCCCAACTGCGCGAAAATGCGCGCGATGAAGGGCGGATCGCTTGCGCCTATAAACTCGGCCCGCGCTCTGCCAGCATTGCGCGCAAATCTGGCTGGCATGTGGCCCCCGTGGCCTTGGAATGCTGGCTGGACCTGTCAGAGTTTCAGCTTGCAACGCCCGCGCGCGCCGGTCTGCGACGCAAGCTGCGCAAGGCCGAAAAGGCTGGGATCTGCTGCGCGTTCGAGGCCGCTCCGGATGCGGGTGATTTGGCACGGATCGCGGCAGTTTGGGCGTACGCACGCGGGGCCGAGCGGGGCTTTTCGATGGGCCGTTTCAGCGCCGCATATGTCGCAGATCAGGCTGTGATTGTCGCGCGCCACAACGGCGCGATCATCGGATTTGCCAGCTTTCATACCGGTCACGCCGCTTGGGTTCTGGACCTAATGCGCCCAGCCCCAGATGCGCCCGATGGCACGATGCATGCGCTGATACTGGCGGCGATTGACGCCGCGCGTGCGTGCGGTGTTTCGCGCGTTTCGCTGGCCGCCCTGCCCCCACGCGCCGCCGATATCGCTGGGCCTGCGCGCAAGATCTGGGATCGCGCCGAAAAGGGCGCCAGCGCTGCTGGGCTGCGCCAGTTCAAGATGGGTTTTGCGCCCCGCCTGAGCCCGCGCTACATCGCCGCGCCCTCACGCGGGGCGTTAATGCTCGGGGCGGCGGATATCGCGCGCGCAATCCATGCGCCACCCGCCCTATGCGCCCCCTCCCAAACGCCAGTTTCCGAGCCAAACGAGGGGCAAATTCATCCGCCTGCGCGCGCCCCGTTCAAATCCTGCTCAAGATCATCTTGAAGGAAAGGAATTTGCCAATTGTCGCCCAGCGTGGCAGGACAGAGAAAAGGGCCGCCCCACCGCGCGCCCCACAACGCCATGGAATCGAGGCACTGATGACCGATGCGCTAAGCCGCCTTCTGGAAACTCGCGATTGGCTGATGGCCGATGGCGCGACGGGTACCAACCTGTTCAATATGGGGCTGTCCTCGGGGGATGCGCCCGAGCTGTGGAATGCCGATGAGCCGGGCAAGATCAAGCAGCTTTATTCGCTGGCGGTTGATGCGGGCTCGGATATTTTCCTCACAAACAGCTTTGGCGGCAATGCCTCGCGCCTCAAACTGCATGATGCGCAAAGCCGCGTACGCGAGTTGAACCGACTGGCGGCCGAAATCGGGCGCGATGTCGCGGATGCTGCGGGCCGCCCGGTGATCGTGGCGGGCTCGATCGGGCCGACGGGCGATATTTTCGCGCCGATGGGCACGCTGACCCATGAGCTGGCAGTGGAAATGTTTCACGAACAGGCCGAGGGTCTGAAAGAAGGCGGCGCGGATGTGCTTTGGGCCGAAACGATCAGCGCGCCCGAGGAATACAAGGCCGCCGCCGAGGCCTGCCATTTGGCGGGTATGCCTTGGTGTGGCACGATGAGCTTTGACACCGCCGGGCGCACGATGATGGGGCTGACCTCGACCGCGATGGTAGCGATGGTCGAAAAGCTGGCGCATCCGCCGATGGCCTTTGGCGCCAATTGCGGGGTCGGCGCGGCGGATCTTTTGCGCACGATTCTGGGCTTTGCCGCGACGGGAACCGAACGCCCGATCATCGCCAAGGGCAATGCGGGCATTCCGAAATATGTCGATGGCCATATCCATTATGACGGCACGCCCGAATTGATGGGTGCCTATGCGGTGATGGCGCGCGATTGCGGCGCCACGATCATCGGCGGCTGCTGCGGCACAATGCCCGATCACCTGCGCGCGATGCGGGCCGCATTGGAAAACACCCCGCGTGGCGAGCGCCCGACGCTGGAAGAGATTTCCGCCAAGCTGGGCGGCTTCTCGTCAGAAGATGACGGGCTGGGTGAAGGTGGCGCTAAGCGCGAACGGCGTGGACGCCGCCGCAGCTAAGCGGAGCGCCTGTTGCGGGGGCAGGATGCCTCCGGCGGGAGTATTTCTTGCCAGATGAAACGGGCCACCGAAGACAGAAATCTTCGGTGCGGGAGAGATTGGATCATGGCCGTGCTTTCAGAACAATTCAAACTGATCGCCCGCGCGCGGGGGCAGGTGGAATTGCGCGCAGTCCAGATCGGGCAAGGCACGCGCCAGCCCCAATCGCTTGCACGACAGTGCGAAACGCTGCGCGAGCAGCTCGGCCATCTCGCCCTCACCCTTCATCCGTGTACCAAACCGCGGATCATTCAGCTTGCCACCGCGCATATCGCGCACGCGCCCAAGCACCTTTGCGGCCTGACCGGGGCGATGGCGTTCCAGCCAATCGGCAAACAGCGGCGCGACCTCATGGGGCAAGCGCAAAGGCATCATCGAGGCGGCTTTGGCTCCGGCCCGGCGCGCCTCGGTCAAAATCGCTTCGAGCTCGTGATCGGTGAGGCCGGGGATCATCGGCGCGGCCATCACCCGCACCGGGATACCGGCGCGCGCGAGTTCACGGATCATGCGGATGCGCGTCGGCGGGCTGGGGGCACGCGGCTCCATTGCGCGCGCAAGGCTGGCATCGAGCGTCGTGATCGAGATACCGACCTGCACCAGACCAGCAGCAGCCATGTCGCTCAGCAAATCCAGATCGCGCAAGATCAACGAGCCGCGCGTTACGATGGCGACGGGGTGGCGATGGGCCGCCAACACCTCAAGCACGCCGCGCATCACACCCCATTTTCGCTCGATCGGCTGGTAGGGGTCGGTATTGGTGCCAATCGCGATCGGGCGCACCTTGTAGCCCGGTTTGCGCAGCTCCGTCTCCAGCACGCGCGGGGCCTCGGGGCGCGCCACCAGCCGGGTTTCAAAATCCAGCCCCGCCGAGAGTCCCAGATAGCCATGGCTGGGGCGCGCAAAGCAATAGATGCAGCCATGTTCGCAGCCGCGATAGGGGTTGAGCGAGCGGTCAAAGGGCAGATCGGGCGAGTCGTTGCGCGTGATAACAGAGCGCGGGCGCTCGACACTGACCTCGGTGCGCGCCAGTCGCTCTTCCTCGGGGATGTCCCAGCCGTCATGCTCGGGTGCCCGCGCATAGGGTTCAAACCGGCCCGCAGGCTGCGCGGCCGCACCGCGCGCGCGCAGTCGCAGGTTGGGATCGGTGGGCGGCAGATCGAATGGCAGACTCATGCCGCCAATCTAGAACGAAATAGGAACGTTTGCCAAGACGCCACCGCATAACAGCGCGTGACGTCGCACGAAACACCGCGTATGTCGCAATTCGCCAAGACTTGACGGGCCACGCGCCCCACCACAGGGTCAAGGCGGCTATCAGGAGATCAGGCACATGGCCGAAGACAACGAAGACATCATCCTCTCCGAGCTCGACGATGCCGAGCTGACCGCGCAGATGATGGACGACCTTTACGACGGTCTCAAGGAAGAGATCGAAGAGGCCACCCATATCCTGCTGGATCGTGGCTGGACCCCCTATGACATTCTGACCAAGGCACTGGTCGCAGGCATGACGATCGTGGGGCATGATTTCCGCGATGGCATCTTGTTTGTCCCCGAAGTGCTGCTGGCGGCGAATGCCATGAAGGGCGGCATGTCAATTCTCAAGCCGCTGCTGATCGAGACCGGTGCCCCGCGCATGGGCAAGATGGTCATCGGCACGGTCAAAGGCGACATCCATGACATCGGCAAGAATCTTGTCGCGATGATGATGGAAGGGGCCGGATTTGAGATTATCGACCTTGGCATTAACAACCCGGTCGAGAAATATCTTGAGACCGCAGCCGCCGAAGGCGCAGATATCATTGGCATGTCGGCCCTGCTGACCACCACGATGCCCTATATGAAAGTCGTGATCGACACGATGAAGGAACAGGGCATTCGCGACGACTACATCGTTCTGGTCGGCGGCGCGCCGCTGAATGAGGAATTCGGCCGCGCGATCGGTGCAGATGCCTATTGCCGCGATGCTGCCGTCGCGGTGGAAACGGCCAAGGATTTCATCGCACGCAAGCATAACCAACTTTCGGCGTGATCTTGCCCACCTGCGCGGCGCGACCGCGACATTTGACCTGACAAAAGGCTCCGATTTTTTTCGTCGGGGCCTTTTCCTTTGGCTTCGCGCGCCCCATACTTAAAACAATGGAGGGACCGCGCATGCCGCTACCACATTTTCTTATGCTGATCGTATTTGTCATCGTGATGGCCGGGGTGACGATTTGGGCGTTTGCCATGTCAGGCATGCCGATTGCGACGCTGGGGTTGATGGTTCTGATTGCGGCGGGTGTGATGCGGTTGATGGCACGGGTGGAATGACCCAGCTTCCCGGGGACAGTATCCTGTCCAAAGACGGGTTGGCCCCGCAAGGCTCTGGTCGGCTTTTGTTGATTGCCTGTGGCGCGTTGGCGCGAGAGATTTTGGACCTCAAGCGGATCAATCGCTGGGATCATCTGGATCTGACCTGCCTGCCCGCCAATCTCCACCTGTATCCCGATAAGATCACCCAAGCGGTGGCCGATGCGGTGGTCAAACATCGCGCGGATTACGATGATATTTTTGTCGTTTACGCAGATTGTGGCACGGGCGGACACTTGTTGGAAAAATGCAAGGAACTGGGCGTCGAGATGATCGCCGGGCCGCATTGTTATTCCTTCTTTGAAGGAAATGAGGCCTTCGCCCAGACTGCCGAGAATGAAATCACCGCGTTCTATCTCACCGATTTTCTGGTGCGCCAATTCGATGCTTTCGTGTGGCGCCCGATGGGGTTTGATCGCCATCCCGAGCTGATCGAGATGATGTTTGGCAATTACGACCGGCTGATCTATCAGGCGCAAACCAACGATCCAGCCCTTGATGCCAAGGCTGCCGAGGCGGCAGCGCGGTTGGGTCTGCGCTATGAACGGCGCTTTACTGGCTATGGCGATTTGGCCACAAGCCTTGCAGATTTTGCGCATAAACCCGTCACATCGGCTTAACCGGCCTTAAGTTTCTCTGAAATCCGCCAAGGTTTGCTTGGCTTTTCGACGTTGCGGCGATATGTCCAGCCTCAAATTGACGTCGTTCGGCCCGCGCCTCCCCCGCTGCGGGCCTTTGCATTCCCGGAGTGTCCTATGACCTTTTCAATCTGGCGGACCCAATGGTTCGGCAATGTCCGCACCGATATCCTGTCCGGCCTTGTCGTCGCGCTGGCGCTGATCCCCGAGGCCATCGCGTTTTCGATCATCGCCGGGGTGGATCCGAAAGTGGGGCTTTATGCCTCGTTCATGATCGCCACGATCACCGCGTTTTTCGGTGGGCGGCCGGGGATGATCTCGGCGGCGACGGCAGCCACTGCGGTGTTGATGGGCAGCTTGGTGCGCGAGCACGGGTTGGATTACCTGTTGGCGGCCACGATTTTGGCGGGCGTGATCCAGATGATCGCGGGCTTGCTGAACTTGGGCCATGTGATGCGTTTCGTGTCGAAATCGGTGATGACGGGGTTCGTGAACGCGCTCGCGATCATGATTTTCATGGCGCAATGGCCCGAGTTGGACCCCTCCAAAGTGCCCCCGATCACCTATGCGCTGGTCGCGGCTGGCTTGGCGATCATCTATCTGCTGCCGCGCGTGTTTCGGGCGATCCCTTCGCCGCTGATCGCAATCTTGGTGCTGTCAGCGATCACGATGGGGCTGGGTTTGGGCGATGTGCACACCGTCTCGGATATGGGCGCGTTGCCTGATGAGCTGCCCTCCTTCCTGATCCCCAACGTGCCGTTCAACCTGCACACGCTGCAAATCATCCTGCCCTATTCGGTCGCCGTGGCGGTCGTAGGGCTGCTCGAAAGCCTGATGACGCAGAATATCGTGGATGAGATGACCGACACGATCTCAGATCGCCGTCAAGAATGTTACGGCCAAGGCATCGCCAATTTTGCGACCGGTTTTGTCGGCGGCATGGCGGGCTGTGCGATGATCGGGCAGTCGGTGATCAACGTGACCTCGGGCGGGCGCCAGCGCCTGTCGACGCTGGTGGCGGGCGTGTCGCTGCTGATCTTTTGCGTTGTACTGGGCGAATGGGTCGGGCGTATCCCGATGCCCGCGCTGGTTGCGATCATGATCATGGTGTCGATTGGCACGTTCAGCTGGGCCTCGCTGGGCCAGCTGCGCACGATGCCGATGTCCTCCAATATCGTGATGCTGGCCACCGTGGGCTTTGTCGTGGCCACGCATAATCTCGCCATCGGGGTGCTGGTGGGCGTGCTGCTGTCGGGGATCTTCTTTGCCGGCAAGATCGCGAAGATGACCGATATGTCCTCGCGTCTGAACGAGGAACACCGCCTGCGCACCTATTACATCAAGGGTCAGATCTTTTTCGCCACGGTCGAGGAATTCAACCGCGCCTTTGATTTCCGCGAGAAACTGGATCGCGTCGTGATCGACCTAACGCATGCCCATATCTGGGACATTTCCTCGGTGGCCGCACTGGATCGTGCGGTGGGCAAGTTCCGCATGCAAGGCACCGATGTGAAGGTCGTGGGCATGAACCAGGCGACCGAAACGATCATCGACCGGCTGTCCAATGGCGGCAAAGCGGTCACCGATCACTAACCCAGGCTTTGGGGGCGCAGAGCGTTGCGCCCCCTGCCCTGACTGCCCGCTCCCGACTGCCCGGCTTGACGCAATCGCGACCCGGCGCTAACCAAGACCGCAAGGGCGATGGCGTCGCCCGGCCTCTCCGCAGGTTTCACAGCCATCCTGAACGCCCGGATCAAAGATGTTGCCCCGTTTTCACGGAGCATTTGCGGGAGGTTTCAATGTCCAACGCCGATTTCAGCGCCCAGCCCGACGCCGCGCCCTCCCAGATCGCCGGCATGATGGCGATGTGTGCAGCAATGGCGCTGCTTCCGATCGGCGATGCGATTTCCAAAACGCTGACCGGGTTCGCCGCCCCCTTTGACGTAACGGTCTGGCGCACATTGGCGCAGGCGATCTGGTTTTTGCCCTTGCTGCTTTTGGCGCGCAAAGGGCTGCGGGGATCGGTGCTGTCTTGGCCTGCAGTGCTGTCCGGGGCGCTGGTGGCGGTGGTCTCGCTATGCTTGATCTATGCCTATCGAACCATGCCCATCGCCACGGCGATCTCGATTTTCTTTATCGAGCCCTTGGTGCTGACGCTGCTCGCGGGCCCGTTTCTGGGTGAGAAACCTGGGATGCGGCGCTACATTGCGGTGGCGATCGGGCTGATCGGCGCGCTGATCGTAATCCGCCCGAATTTCGAGATTTTCGGGCCGGTAGTTTTGCTGCCAGCCCTTGGCGCGCTGGCTTATGCGCTCAATATGATCGTGCTGCGCAAGGCTACGCGCAAGCACCGCTCGGCGCTGTCGTTTCAGATCGGGGTGGCGCTGTCGGGGGCGGCCATTCTCGGGGGGGCGCAGCTTGCGCTGGGGCTGATGGGGCGCCACACCACGCCGCTATCGGCCCTGCCGGGCTGGGCGCTTGGGGCGCTATTTGCCTCGGGGGCGCTGATCGCGCTGACCTTTTTGCTGATCACTCTGGCCTTCAGCAAGGTCGAGGCCAGTCTACTTGCTCCGCTGCAATATCTCGAGATTCTGGGGGCCACGCTGGTGGGCTATTTGGTCTTTGGCAATTTTCCCGATGCGCTGACGATACTGGGCACGTCGATCATCCTCGCATCAGGAATTTATGTGTTTTACCGCGAGCGCAAATCGGGCGCACCGGCGCGCAAGATCCGCGCCCGCATTGATCGCTAGCGACGCCGAAACAGCAGCGAGACCATGAAAATCACCGTCGCGGCGGACACGATCGAGGGGCCAGCGGGGGTGTCAAACTGCATCGAGGCCCAGAGCCCCAGCAACACCGACGCGATGCCGACACCCGTCGCGCCCGCCGCCATCGTCTCGGGGCTGCGCGCAAGTTGACGCGCGCTGGCGGCTGGCACGATCAGCAGGGCTGCGATCAGCAACGCCCCCACGATCTTGATCGAGACCGCTACTGTCAGCGCCAGCGCCACCGTCAGCACCAGTTGCTCGCGTTTGGGATTAATGCCCGAGGCCATCGCCAATTCATCATTGATTGTGGCCGTCAGCAGCCCTTGCCAGCGCCATGCCAGCAGCGCAAGCACCACCGCCGCCCCGCCCCACACGATCACCAGATCGGTTTTCGACACCGCCAGAATATCGCCAAACAGCCACGCGCTCAGATCGACGCGCAACCCCGTCTGGAACGAGGCCGCCAGCAGCCCCAGCGCCAGCGCCGAATGGGCCAGCACGCCCAGCATCGTATCCATCGCATGGCCCCGCCCCGACAGCCGCGCCACCGTCAGCGCCATCGCCAGCGCCACGCCCAGCGTGCCAAGATAAACCGAGGTACCAAAGGCGAAACTCAGCGCCACGCCCAAGATCGCAGCATGCGCCGTCGCATCGCCAAAATAGGCCATGCGCCGCCACACCACGAATGCGCCCAGCGGCCCGGTTGCCAGCGTCAGGCCAATCCCGGCAAGCCCCGCGCGGATCAGAAAATCGTCAAACATGTTCGTGCTTATGCCCTTCATGGCTGCAAGCAGCACCCTCGGCGCCCGCCTCATGCCCGTGATCGTGATCATGCTGATACAGCGCAAAGGCCCCGCGCGTGCCCATGCCAAACAGCGCGCGATATTCCGGTGCTTCGGCCACCACCTTGGGCGCGCCCTGACAGCAGACATGGCCGTTGAGACAAATCACCCGGTCCGAGGCCGACATCACCACATGCAGATCATGGCTGACCATCAACACCGCCGCCCCGGTCTGCGCGCGCACCTCTTCAATCAGCTTGTAAAACGCCGCCGTGCCGGGTTGATCAAGCCCTTGCGTCGGCTCGTCCAGAATCAGGATTTCAGGGTCCACCAGCAAGGCGCGCGCCAGAAGCACGCGCTGAAACTGCCCCCCTGAGAGGCGCGCAATCGGGCGCGCGCCAAGGCCTGCAACGCCCGTGCGCTCCAGCGCTTCTTGGGCCTGTGCGTTTGAGACGCGCTTGGGCAGCGACAAGAACCGGCGCACCGTTAGCGGCAGGCTGGCGTCGATATGCAGCTTTTGGGGAACATAACCAATCGCCAGCCCCGGCGCGCGGACTACCTGCCCGGTTGCCGCAGGCTGCAGCCCGATCAGCGCGCGGATCAGCGTGGATTTGCCCGAGCCGTTGGGGCCGATCACGGTGACGATCTCGCCCTGGGCAATGGTGAAATTGACGTTTGAGAGCACCTCGGTCGCGCCATGGCGCACGGATAGATCCTGCGCGGTGATCAGGTCTTTCATGCCTCGGCCTCGGGTGTTTGCGCACAGCGCGGGCACAGGCCCAAAGCCTCGACCGTGGCGCGTTCGACGGTGAAATTATGGCGTGCGGCGGCGGCGAGCAAGGCGCTGCGCACCTCATCCGCGCCCGCCTCGGCGACCTCGCCACAGTCGCGACAAATCAGGAAAACCGGCGCGTGATCTTCGCCCGGCCGCATGCAGGCCGCAAAGGCATTGAGCCGACGCACCCGATGCGCCAAGCCGTTCTCGACCAGAAATTCCAGCGCGCGATAGGCCACGGGGGGCTGATTACCAAAGCCATCTGCCGCCAGCCGATCCAGCACCTCATAGGCCCCCATCGCGCGATGCTCCTCAAGCAAAATCTCCAACGCGCGCTGGCGCACCGGGGTCAGCCGCGCCCCTTTTTCCTGTGCGACCTCTTGCGCGCGATGCAGCGTGCTTGCGGCGCAACCGGCATGATCATGGGGCGCGAAAGCGCTGTTTGCATGGGATTTCGGGTCGCAAGGCTGGGCCACTGATATGTTACCTTATCACATTTTCACTTGACGTGTGATTTTATAACATACATCTATCAACGCCGAGATCAAGTTCAGGAGAGACAGATGCGCTTCATAATTCCGTTGTCGATTGCCGCCTTTGGCACATTTGCGAGCCTCGCTCAGGCCGAGGTGCCCAAAGTGGTGACGGATATCCCCCCGGTGCAGTCGCTTGTCGCGCAGGTGATGGGCAATTTGGGCACGCCTTCAGTGCTGCTGGGCCAGAATTCCGACGCCCATCACTATCAGCTCAAGCCAAGCCAAGCGGGGGCGCTGCAGGATGCGGGCCTGATCGTATGGATCGGGCCGCGCCTGACCCCGTGGCTGGAGCGCGCGCTGAACGGGATCAACGCGCAGGATCATGCCCTGACTTTGCTGGGCGCGCCCGGCTCGCATACCCGCCAGTTCAGCGCCGCCGACCCCCATGATCACAGCGCCGATCTGGATGAGGACGAAGACCACGACGCGCATGACACACACGCCACCGAGGCGACGCAAACCGATGCCAATACAGACCCCCATGCCTGGCTTGACCCCGACAATGCCAAGGTCTGGCTGGGCCTGATCGCGCAGGATCTGGGCAAGCTTGATCCCGAACATGCCCAAACCTATGCGGCCAATGCCAAAGCCGCCCAGGAACGCATCAGTGCGATGGACACCCGGATCAAGGCGCAATTTGCCCCGGTGCAGGACAAAGCCTTTCTCGTCTATCACGCCGCCTATGGCTATCTTGCGGATCACTACGAACTCAACGTGGCAGGGGCGCTTTCGCCCAGTGATGCAACCGCACCCGGGGCGGCGCATATGATCAGCCTGCGCAAGGAAGCGACAGCAACCGTCCCGGCGGCCAAGATCTATTGCGCCTTCCCCGAGGCACAGCATGATCCCAAAATGGTCGATATTCTGGTCGACGGCACGCCCGTCAAGCTGGGCGGCGCGCTGGATCCTTCGGGCAGTTCGCTGACCTATGGGCCGGGCCTGTATGAAGCGCTGATGCAAAAGACCGCCGACACGATCACCACCTGCCTGTCCTCGCAGGATTGATCTGGCCGCGTAGGCATGCCATCTGCATCCAATGACTGATTGGATTGCATTAATAGAAGAAGCCGGGCGCTGGCGTGCTCTCAGCGTGGATGGCACGGGCGCGATCACAGGGTCGCGCACCAACCCATCGCCGCGCCCGCTTTTGCCCCAGACCGATCCCCAAACAGAGGTGGTGCTGGCCGCCGCCTCTGTCGGGCTTGAGACGCGCGCGCTGCCTTGCACGCCGCTGCCCGAGGGGGCTTGGCCCGTGGCAGAAATCGCGGATCGCGCCCTGCCCGCCCTGCCCGGCTTGCTGCAAACCCAGCCGCGTGACCCGATAACCCCGCCCGAGGCTGCGCGCATCGCGGGCATTCTGGCGGGCGCACCGCAATTTGACGGGGTGATCTGGATTTGCGGCGCAACTGCGCTTTGGGCGCATATCTCGGCGGGCGAAGTCGTCAGCGCGGCGCGGGCCGGATCGGCGGCGATACTGGCGGGGCTTGGCGCTGAACTGGACGCGGGGACTGCGTTTGACGCCGCCCTTAGCGACGCGCTGTCACGCCCCGAACGGGCCAGCCGCGATCTTGGCGCGCTGGCGCTGAACGGACAATCAGAGCGCGCGGCGGGGGCGGTTCTGGGGCTGGAATTGGCCGCAACGCGCCCGTGGTGGCTTGGCCAGCCCGTGCTGGCGCTCAGCTCACCCACCGCTCCGGGCTGGGGCGAGGTTTGCCTGCGCGCCTTGCAAAGCCAAGGTGCACAGGTCACGTTGGGCGATGGTGAGGCCGCGCTGATCGCAGGGCTGGCCCAAGCCCGCAACCGCTGAAGGGAGCCAGCCTCATGACCGATCTGGATCTGTCTGACAGCTTTGGCGAAATTGCTCCGCGTTTTGGGCTGAGCCGTCCGGCGGGGCGCTGTTTTGGGGCGATCTGGCGCGCCGCACAAGCGCCCAGCGCCGAGGATCTGGTCGATCAACTTGGATTGTCGCGCTCTAACATCTCGGTTGCGCTGAAAGAGCTGCGCGAGGCCGGGCTGATCCAAAGCGCGCGCACGCCGGGCTCGCGCAAGGAATTTTTCGTCGCCCCCGCCGATCCGTGGGAACTGGCACGGCTGGTGCTGGGCGAACGCGCGCGCCGCGTGATCGGACCTGCGCGCGATCAGTTGGCCGCGCTGGAAACCCGCAGCGCCGATCCGCGCGCAGCGGCCCTGTGCGAGGTGCTGGATGCCGTCGCAGGCCATATGAGCGCACTGTCACGGCTCACCCCTGAAGCGCTGGCCACCCAGATCGATCCTGCGCGCAGCGCCCCGAAATCGAGCGGCAAGAAGAAGAAAAAGAAGGCAGATAAGGCGGCTACGTAAGCCCCCGGTCACGAGCCCGCATCTTCAAAGGCGCGAGCGGGCAATAGCTGCGCACCAAGCATTAAAAAGGGCGCCACACGGCGCCCCTTTTCATACCCGGCCCAAGCCCCGAACCTTACTTGAAGTTGCGGCTTTCTTTAAGCTGTTCCCAAGCCCAAAGCACCTCTTGCAGCATGTCTTCCTGAGAACGATCCCCACCATTCATATCGGGGTGCAGCACCTTGATCAGCGCCTTGTAGGTCTTGCGAATATCCGCCTTTGTGGTGCTGTCGCGCAGATCGAGAATATCCAGCGCGCGCTTTTCCGTCGGCGGCAATTTGCGCCCCAGCGAGCGACCCGGATTGAGCGTGGCATTCACGCCCAGCATCTCATGGGGGTCGGAAATGCCGTGACGCGCCCAGCCCTGTTCCTCTTTGGCCTTGGAAAATGGCTTGGTCGGGCGTTCCCACACCGTCGCATTATCAAGGAAATTCTGGAATTCTTCCTCGGACTGGCCTTGGAAATAGTTCCAGTTCAAATTGTAATCGCGCACATGGTCTTTGCAGAACCAATAGTAATCATCCAACACTTTTGGACTTTTGGGCGCGCGGTATTTGCCGGGTTCTTCGCAGCCTGCGTGATCGCACACGCGGGTGGACGATTCAAACGCGCCTGACATGCCACGGCGCCCCTTAGAGCGGCGCTTCTTGTCGGCGGCGGCCGAAATATTGAACCCGAAAGGATCGCTCTTGCTCATGCTTGCCTCTTGTTCTGCCCGATGCCTGGTTCGGTGAAAGCGAGTGGACCTACACGCCGAGTCGGGCCACGCAGTTTAGTGGAAATAGCGCTTGAGGGAAGGGGGCGAGCCCTTTGAGCCAAACAAAAACGCCGATCCGCAAGAATTGCACCTCGACGCGCCCGGTTCGCCCTTGTTTCCTGCAAAGAAAGACGAAGGAGCGACGCGCGCGGCCCAAGAATAGGCCCAGCCACCGCCTTACAGGCGGATTTTCTTGCCAGATCAATACCCTATCAGGCGTCTCTCACCCAAGCGCGTGCGCCCAATCTCTTAGCTGTCGTCCTCGGACCGGCTGGCGCGCAGGCTGGGCGCACGCCCTTCAGGCGCTTCGGCCTTCAGGCTACGCTCGGCCGGTTTCTCGCCCTCAGCCATCAGGCTCACTTTCGGGGCGACCTTGGGCGCGCCTTCGACATTTGCAGCCGTGTCATGGCTGCTCAGATGTGCGCCGATCCCCTGCGCGGGTTCCAGCGACAGCGCGCGGCGAAACACCAGCAGGTTGTGATAGACGGTGGTCTTGCCCGTGAGGCCCGTGCGCTCTTCGGCAGGCAGGGTCTCGGCGCGCAGATACTCCCAGCCCTGCACGGCCATGTCGTTCATCAAACCCGACAGGGTATGGGCAAACCGATCGATCCCGGTCTTCAGCCCACGCTCTTTTTCTCCCCGCGCCGGGGCGGGAATGACTTTGTATTCGAAATGTTGCATTTGGCCACCTTTTGCTTGGGGGTCTTTCTATCGCATGCGCAATCCCGGTCAACCGAAACACCCGTGAGGTGGCGGGAACGGGCCGAGCCGCGTGTAACTGAGACAATTGCGGCTCTTGAACCCCTCTCGCTGATGGTCCACAAATCGCGTCAAGCAAGGAAAGGACGCCCGAGATGCTCGATCAGAACGCCAAACCGACTGAAGAGGTTGATATCCGAGAAGTTTTCGGCGTCGAGTCCGATATGAAGGTCAAGGCATTCGCCGAAACCAGCGAGCGCGTGCCTGCCATCGATTCCACCTATAAGTTCGATCCCGACACCACCTTGGCGATTTTGGCAGGTTTTGCCTATAACCGCCGGGTGATGATTCAGGGCTATCACGGCACGGGCAAATCCACCCATATTGAGCAGGTGGCTGCGCGGCTGAACTGGCCCTGCGTGCGCGTCAACCTTGATAGTCATGTCAGCCGGATCGACCTGATCGGCAAGGATGCGATCAAGCTGGTCGATGGCAAGCAGGTCACGGTGTTCCACGAGGGCATCCTGCCTTGGGCGCTGCGCAACCCGACCGCGATCGTGTTTGACGAATACGACGCGGGGCGCGCGGATGTGATGTTCGTGATCCAGCGCGTGCTGGAAGCCGATGGCAAGCTGACGCTGCTGGATCAAAACGAGGTGATCACGCCGAACCCCTATTTCCGGCTGTTTGCGACTTCCAACACCGTGGGTCTGGGCGACACGACGGGCCTGTATCACGGCACACAGCAGATCAACCAAGGCCAGATGGACCGCTGGAGTCTGGTGTCGACGCTGAACTATCTCAGCCATGACGCCGAGGTCGCCATCGTTTTGTCGAAAAACCCGCAATACAACACCGAGACCGGGCGCAAGACGATCAGCCAGATGGTGACCGTCGCCGATCTGACGCGCACGGCGTTCATGAATGGCGATCTGTCCACCGTCATGAGCCCGCGCACGGTGATCGCATGGGCGCAGAACGCGCGCATCTTCAACAATATCGGCTATGCGTTCCGCCTGTCCTTCCTGAACAAATGCGACGAGCTGGAGCGCCAGACCGTCGCCGAGTTCTACCAGCGCCTGTTTGACGAAGAACTGCCCGAATCTGCGGCTGCGATGGCAAAGTGATCCGGGCGCTGGCGGCACTGGTGTTGGGGCTCGCCCCTGCTCTTGCGGCGGCGCAAGACACCAGTGTCCCGGCCAAACCGGGCGATCTGATCGCGGCGCTGTCGGGCGACTGGAACGGCGACGGGCTCCCTGATGCCGCCACGCTGACGCAAAATGATAGCGATGCCGCCGATTTGACGATCTACCTTGGCGATGCGGTCTATGGCCTGAAGCCTGCGCTGACGCTCACGCGCGTGGTGTTCTCGGGTCAGGGTGGCGGGCAGACCCCCAGTTTGGCCGCGCTCTCGCCCTCGACCTTCTCGCTGCACCAAGAACAGATCGGCTTTGGCCGCACACCTTGGGAATCCACGTTTTCCATTGCTTGGCGCGACGAGCAGTTCGTCGTCTCGGGCTACAGCTATCAATATTACGACCGTATCGACCCCGAATCTCAGGGCGCGTGCGACGTCAATCTGCTTACGGGCGGCTATGAGATCACGCTCGATAGCCAGACCAAAAAAGGCCAGCAAGACCTGCGCGCCTTTGATGCAAGCAAGCTGGGCCCGGATTTCATTCCCGGTATCTGTCAGCAGATTTTCGACCGCTAGACTCGCGACAATGTGCGAAACGCCCGGCCTTGCGACCGGGCGTTTCATACTGTGGCGGGTTTAACCTCAGACGTTGGCCTTGGCCCATTTCGCCGCGCGCCCCCAGAACACCATATCGTCCAGCAGTTCTTTGGTGGGTCCGTTCAGGTGATCGCCCAGCTCGCCAATCGGCGTGCCTTGGCTGGCCTTTACGAAATCCGCGCCGCCAATCGTGACTGCGCCGCGCACCGGCACCATGCCGAAATTCACCGCGATCAGGCGCAAATGCTCGACCGCGCGCGCCGCGCCCACACCGCCATAGCCCACCGTGCCAATCGGTTTGCGATGCCAGCCCTTGAAGGCATAATCAAAGGCGTTCTTGATCGTGGCCGGGATCGAGTGGTTATATTCCGCCGTGAGCACGATGAAGCCATCGCATTCCTCAAGCTTTTTCTCCCACGCCTGCGCGGCGACGTTGGTCACGGGCTTGGCAGCAGGCGGAGCGACCTCATCAAAGAACGGCAAGGCAGCGTCACGCAGATCCAACACCTCATAGGTCAGATCATCGCGCGCCGCGATCTTGCCCTCGAACCACTCCAACGCCCGATCAGCAAAGCGCCCGTCGCGCGTGGTGCCCACAACGATCCCGATTTTGAGTTTATCCGTCATAGCGCTCTCCTGTTTTGCCTCTGGCCTGCGCGGGACGGCAGGCGAAATTCTCAAACAAGATATTAGGTTTAGCAGGCCACGTTCCAACCCCGCAGACTGTGCGCCCCTGAACCGGGAGCGCGCGCATTTGCAGGGAACCCTTGCCCCCTCTTGCGGGCGCGCCCGAGCGGTGCTTTATCTGGGATATGAGCAAGCCCTCCGATAACCCCGCTGATCCGTTCAAGAAGGCGCTGGCCGAGGCCACCAAAACGATGGCCGATGCGCCTGAATTGACGGTGAGCTATTCGGTCGACCCTTCTGGGATGACCTCTGACACGATGCGCCTGCCGCAGGTGTCGCGCCGAATGACGCGCGACGAGGTGCTGCTGGCGCGCGGCACCGCAGATGCGCTGGCGATGCGCCGTCGCCACCACAATGCGAAAATCGACGCCCGCTATGCGCCCACGGGCGAACTGGCGGCCTCGATTTATGAGGCGATGGAAACCGCGCGCTGCGAGGCTTTGGGCGCGCGCGACATGCCCGGCACGCTGACCAATATCGACGCCAAGATCGCACATGAGGCCGAGCGCAAGGGCTATGCCCAGATTCGCGCTCCCGAAGAGGCCCCCTTGTCGGTCGCGGCGGGCTATTTCGTGCGCGAATTGGCGACGGGGCGCAAATTGCCCGCAGGCGCTGCAAATGTGCTTGATCTGTGGCGCCCCTTCATCGAGCAATCGGCAGGCGATGATCTGGAGGGCGTCGATCACGTTCTCTCAGATCAGGCGGCGTTCGCGCGTATGGCGCGCAAGGTGATCGCCGATCTGGGCTATGGCGATCAACTGGGTGACGATCCCGACGAAGAGGCCGGGGACGAGGGCGAGGACGACAATCAAGCCCAGCAAGACGACGAGCAGGGCGACAATCAGGGCCGCGACGAAAGCGAGGAAGACGACGCCGACGCCGCGCCTGAATCCAGTCAGGAAACCCAGCAAGATCAAAGCCAGACGACCGTCAGTTCCGACGATCTCGCCGATCAGGAGATGGGCGACGAGGTGGACATGCCTCAGGCCGATGCGCCACTGGAGCCCCCGCCGCCGCCGCCCCATTCCGCTGCCGATCCGAATTACACGGTCTATTCAACCGCGTTCGACGAGGAAATCGCCGCCGAGGATCTGGCCGAACCCGCCGAGTTGGAACGCCTGCGTCTTTATCTCGATCAGCAGTTGGAACCGCTGAAAGGGGCCGTGTCGCGCCTCGCCAACAAGTTGCAGCGCCGCCTGCAAGCCCAGCAAAGCCGCTCGTGGGAGTTTGACCGCGAAGAAGGCATGCTTGACGCGGGCCGCTTGGCGCGCGTGGTTGCCAACCCGACGATGCCGCTGTCCTTCAAGGTCGAGAAGGATACCGAGTTTCGCGACACCGTGGTGACGCTGCTGCTGGACAATTCCGGTTCGATGCGGGGCCGCCCGATCTCGATTGCCGCGATCTGCGCCGATGTTCTGGCGCGCACCCTCGAGCGCTGCGACGTGAAGGTCGAGATCCTCGGCTTTACCACGCGGGCGTGGAAAGGTGGGCAATCGCGCGAGAAATGGCTCGCTGATGGGCGCCCGCAATCGCCCGGTCGCCTGAACGACCTGCGTCACATCATCTACAAGCGCGCCGATGCCCCGATGCGCCGCACGCGCACCAATCTGGGCCTGATGATGAAGGAAGGGTTGCTGAAGGAAAACATCGACGGCGAGGCGCTGGAATGGGCACATCGCAGGATGATGGCGCGTTCAGAAGCGCGCAAAATTCTGATGGTGATTTCCGATGGCGCGCCGGTGGATGACTCAACCTTGTCCGTCAACCCCGCGATTTATCTTGAAAAACACCTGCGCGACGTGATCGCAATGGTGGAAAAACGCCGCGCGGTCGAACTGATCGCCATCGGGATCGGCCATGACGTGACGCGCTATTACCAGCACGCCGTCACGATCACTGATGTCGAGCAATTGGCCGGCGCAATGACCGAGCAACTCGCCGGTCTGTTTGACAGCGATCCGCGGGCGCGCGCGCGCCTGCTGGGTATCAAAAAGGCAATGTGATGTTTCAGGATTTCTCGGTGCAGTCGCGCCCCGAGCTTGGCCCGCCCCGGCTGGCCGATTTGCGCGCCGCAATGGCCAAAGCCGATCTCGACGGGTTCATCGTGCCCCGCGCCGATGCCCATCAGGGCGAATATGTCGCCCCCTGCGATGCGCGTTTGGCATGGCTGACGGGCTTTACCGGATCGGCCGGATTTTGCATCGCCACCCGCGATCAGGCGGGCGTGTTCGTCGATGGCCGCTACCGCGTGCAAGTGCGCGCCGAGGTCGATCTGGCCCATTTTAGCCCCGTCAACTGGCCCGAGGTCAAACCCGGCGCTTGGCTGCGTGACCACCTGCCCGAGGGCGCGACGGTGGGCTTTGATCCCTGGCTGCACACCCAATCCGAGATCGCCAAGATCCGCGCCGATCTGGAAGGCAGCGGCATCGCCCTCATTGAGAGCGCCAATCTGATCGACGCGATCTGGACCGACCGCCCTGCCCCGCCCAGCCAGCCCGCACGCCTCCATCCACCGGAATTCGCAGGCGAAACGGCTGCTGACAAACGCGCGCGTCTGGCCGCCGATTTGCGCGCCCAAGGTGTCGCAGCGGCTATCCTCACCCTGCCCGACTCGATCTGCTGGCTGTTGAACATTCGTGGCAGCGATATTGCGCGCAACCCGGTGGTGCAGGCCTTCGCGGTGCTGTTTGCCAATGGCCGGGTCAAGCTGTTTGCCGATGCCGCAAAGTTCGACGACAGCCTGCGCGCCGATCTGGGCGATCAGATTGCCATTCTGCCCCCGCATGCATTCGAAGCGGCGCTTGAGGCGATCGAAGGCCCGGTGCTGGTCGATCCCGATACAGCCCCCCTTGCGGTCAGCCTGCGGCTGGCCGATCACGACACCCACATCACATGGGCGCGCGATCCCTGCATTTTGCCCAAGGCGCGCAAGAACGCGACCGAAATCGCAGGCATGCAGACCGCCCATCATCGCGATGCCTGCGCGATGGTCGAATTTCTTGCTTGGCTGGATGCCGAGGCCCCCAAAGGCAAGCTGAACGAAATTGCCGTCGTCACCGCCCTAGAGGGGTTCCGCCGCGATACCAACGCCTTGCTGGATATCAGCTTTGATACGATCTGCGGCGCAGGCGGCAATGGCGCAATCGTGCATTATCGCGTCAACGAGGCCACCAACCGCCCCGTCAACCCCGGCGAATTGCTGCTGGTGGATTCGGGCGGGCAATATGTCGATGGCACGACCGACATCACCCGCACCGTGGCCGTGGGCGACGTGCCGCCCGAGGCTCGCGCGCCCTTCACCCGTGTGCTGCAAGGCATGATCGCTCTGTCGCGCGCGCGGTTTCCACGCGGGGTCGCGGGGGCGCATCTTGACGCTCTGGCCCGCGCACCGCTTTGGGCCGAGGGCTGGGATTACGATCACGGCACGGGTCATGGCGTGGGCGCAGCACTAAGTGTGCACGAGGGCCCCGCGCGGATCTCACGGGTCTCCGAAATCGCGTTGGAACCCGGCATGATCCTGTCAAACGAGCCCGGTTATTACCGCGAAGGACAATTCGGCATCCGCATCGAAAACCTGATCGTCACACAGATTGCGCCCGCAAAAGGCGACAATCGCGACCAACTCAGCTTTGACACGATCACCTGGGTGCCCATCGAGCGCCGTCTGATCGACTCGGGCCTGCTCTCACCAGATGAGCGCATCTGGCTGAACGCCTATCATGCGCAAGTGCTTGATCAGATTGGCCCGCATGTCAGCGCGGCTGCGAAAGTCTGGCTGGAGAGCGCCTGCGCGCCGCTTTAAATGCGGCCCTGCGTTGAAAATCTCGGATGCCTCCGGCGGGAGTATTTCTAGCTAGATGAAAGGGAGGTCGCTTTCATCTAGCCATTAAATACTCCCCGCGGAGCGTCCCGGAGGTCGGCCCAAGCCGCATCAGTTATTGGCTCAGCACCTGACGCGCCGCGCGCGCGATCACGATTTCCTCATTCGTCGGGATCACCAAGACGCGGACCCGATCAGATCCGATCTCGGGGGCATCTTGCGCATTCGCTTGAGGATCAAGTGCGATTCCAAGCCAGCCCATATCCGCGCAGACTTCAGCGCGTAGCCGCGCCGAATTTTCCCCGATCCCGCCGCAAAACACGACCCCGTCTAGACCGCCCAAGGCGGCCGCCATCGCGCCGATCTCGCGTTTGATGCGGAACGCGAAATAGGCGATGGCTTGGGCGGCATGTGGATGATCGCTTGCCTCGAGCGTGCGCATGTCATTGGAGATGCCCGACAGGCCGAGCAGCCCTGATTTCTTATAGAGCAGGTCCGAAATATCAGCGGCGCTCATCCCTTCCTGATCCATAAGATACAGTACGACGCCCGGGTCCAACTCGCCCGAGCGGGTGCCCATGGGCAGACCATCCAGCGCCGAAAACCCAAGGCTGGAGGCGATCGATTTACCGCCCTTGAGCGCGCAGATCGACGCGCCCGATCCCAGATGCGCCACCACCACGCGCCCCGCATGAAGCCCCGGTTCGCGACGCGCCAATTCACCGTTGATATAGTCATAGCTCAGCCCGTGAAACCCGTAGCGGCGCACGCCCTTGTCATAATAGGCGCGCGGCAGGGCGTAGACGTCCGACACAAATGGATGGCCGCGATGGAAGGCCGTATCATAGCAAACGATCTGGGGCACCCCGGGGAAGGCGTCGATTGCGGCGCGAATCCCGGCGAGGTTGTGGGGTTGGTGCAAGGGCGCAAACGGGGCGAGCCGCGCAAGATCCTTGATCAGCGCGGGCGTCACCCTTTCGGGGGCGGCGTGATCGATCCCGCCATGCACCACGCGATGGCCAACCGCGACGATTTCGAGGCGCTCAAAATCGGCGTGAAAGGCGGCCAGCGCGGTCTTTAGCGCGGCGGCGTTTGTGGCGAAGGCCTCGGGGGCGGTCTCGGGCAGCGGCAGCGGCGCGCCATCCGATCCCGTCAATTTCATCGCCGCCTCACGGCGCCCGATCCGATCGACATGGCCCATCGCCAGCGCATTGAGATCTTCGTCAAACAGCCCCAGCTTGAGCGAGGAAGACCCCGAATTCAGCGTCAGAATAGCGCGCGTCATTCCTGTTCCCCCCGCATCCGGTGGTAATGGATTGAGGCCACCGCCGCCGAGGCCAGCCGCGCCATAGCACTATCTGAGCGCGAATTGAGGATCACCGGCACCTTTGCCCCCAGCACCAACCCCGCTCCTTCGGCATGCGAAATATAGGCCAGTTGCTTGGCCAGCATATTGGCGGAATCAATGCCCGGCGCGACCAGAACCTCGGCGCGACCAGCGACCTGACCACGCAACCCCTTGATGCGCGCGGCCCCCAGATCCACCGCATTGTCCATCGCCAAAGGACCATCCACCTCACCGCCGGTGATCTGCCCGCGCTCGGCCATTTTGGACAGCAAGGCGGCATCCAGCGAGGACGGGATCGAGGGCGTTACGGTCTCTACCGCGCTCAGCACGCCCACCTTGGGCACGGCAATGCCGATCGAGATCGCCACATCGATTGCGTTTTGCACGATATCGACCTTGGTCACCAGATCGGGCGCGATGTTGATGGCGGCATCGGTGACGATCAGCGGGTGCGAGATACCGGGCACATCCATCACGAAGACATGGGTAAAGCGGCGTCCCGTGCGCAGCCCGGTCGCCTTGTCCAGCATCGGCTTGAGCAGCGTGTCGGTATGCAGATGGCCCTTCATGATCGCCCCCGCACGCCCCTCATGCACCAGTTGCACGGCAAGGCGCGCTGCGTCGCGGGCGTTCTCGGCGGGAAGAATTTCAAAGCGGGTCGCATCAAGTCCACAATCCGCTGCGGCCCGCATGATCCGTTCAGGATCCCCGATCAACAGCGGCTCGATGATGCGCCGCTCAGCAGCTAGAATCGCGCCCTCCAGCGAGGCGGGTTCCTCGGGACAGACCACGGCGGTGACCAGATCGGGCAGCGGCTCGGCGCGCTCAAGCAGTTTCTCGAAATGGCGATGGCGCTGGCTGATCAGGCCGGGCACTTCGAGCGCGTCGAATTTCAGGTGCTTCTTGGGGGCGAACACCTCGGCCATACCATCCACGATCAGCGCGCCATCGGACACGCGCGTCACCTGCGTGGCAAAGCGCACCGCGCCATCGGCCAGTTTTTCCACCACCTCGACGCGCGCGCACAGCTCTTGGCCTGCCATCGCGTGATCATGAAAGTTCAGCATCTGCGAGCGATAGAGCGTGCCGGGACCGGGCAGCAGATTGCCCAGCACCGCCGTGATCAGCGAGGCCACGAACATGCCCGGCGCATAGGCCTCGCGCACCCCGTCACCATCGCCGTCCTCGGCCTCAAGATGGACCGGGTTGTGATTGCCCGAAGCCGCGGCAAAGACGTAAAAGTCATCCGCCGTGCACAGCCGTTTCAGCTCTGCGCTCTGGCCGACCTCCATCTCATCCCATTTCCGGCTTTCCAAAATCATCGCGGTCTCCTGTTCCTTTTCGGCGCGCCCACCTTGACGGGTCGCGCTGCTTTCACCTAGCCCCTAAACCGTGACAAATCCTTGATCCGAGACAAAAACCGCCGAGTTTTTCCAGCCCCCCTTCCCAGTGCAAGCGCAGACGCCTAAGACTTGGGCAGCATCTAAAGGAGACTGGGACATGGCATTTTCTGAGGCGTTGAGCGCGCTCGAATCGCTGTTGGGGGAACGGTTGAATCGCTCGGCCGGGGATCGCGATCAGCATGGGCGCAATGAGACCTGGTTTCCCTTCTGCCCGCCCGATGCCGTGGCCTATCCCGAGACCACGCAAGAGGTCGCGGAACTGGTGAAAATCTGTGCCGCCCATGATGTGGCGATTACGCCTTGGGGCACAGGCACCTCGCTTGAGGGGCATGCAGTGCCGTTGTGCGGCGGGATCAGTCTGGACATGAGCCGGATGAACCGCGTGCTCGAAGTGTTGGATGCGGATATGCAGGTGCGGGTTCAGCCCGGCGTGACGCGTATGGCGCTGAACGACGATCTGCGCGCGACGGGGCTGTTTTTTCCCGTCGATCCGGGCGCGAATGCTTCGCTTGGCGGAATGGCGGCGACGCGGGCCTCGGGCACAACGACGGTGCGCTATGGCTCGATGCGCGACAATGTGGCGGCGCTTGAGGTCGTGCTGGCAGACGGGCGCATCATTCGCACCGGAAGCCGCGCCAAGAAATCTGCCGCTGGCTATGATTTGACCGCGCTGATGGTGGGATCCGAGGGCACTTTGGGCATCATCACCGAGCTGACCCTGCGCCTGCACGGTCAGCCCGAGGCGATCTCATCGGCGGTCTGCGCCTTTGAGACGCTGGAGGCGGCGGTCGAAACCGTGCAGCTGACGATCCAGATGGGCATTCCGATGGCGCGGATCGAATTTGTCGACGCACTCACGGCCGAGATTTTCAACGAGGCGAATGGCACTAATTTCCCCGCCAAGCCGCATCTGATGATCGAGTTTCACGGCTCGGACGCGGCGGTGGCCGAGGCGTCGGAACGCTTTGGCGAGGTGGTGGCAGATATGGGCGGGGCCGATTTCCAATGGGCCACCACGACCGAGGATCGCAACAAGCTTTGGCGGATGCGTCATGGCGCCTATCCGGCCTCGATCGCGCATCGGCCCGGCTGCATGGGGTTGGTGACCGATATCTGCGTGCCGATCTCGCGGCTCGCCGAGGCCGTGGCCGAGATGGCGGATGAAATCGCGGCAGCGGGGCTGATCGGGCCGATGGTGGGCCATGTGGGCGACGGGAATTTCCACTCGGTGATGCTGCTTGATCCCAATGATGAAGACGAATTCAAACGCGCCAAGGACGTGGCTGGCAAGATGGCCAAGCGCGCGCTTGAGATGGGCGGCACGGTCACCGGCGAGCACGGTATCGGCATGGGCAAGATCGGCTATATGCGCGCCGAACACGGGGCGGGCTGGGATGTGATGGGCACGCTTAAAGCCGCGCTTGATCCGCAAAACATCCTCAACCCCGGCAAGCTGGTGGAGCAAAATGCATGAGCTTTGAGACGCCCGATGATCTGCCGCGCGCCTTCGCACGATCTTGGGGGGCGCGCGATGCGCTGACGCTGGCGAGCTATTTCGTGCCGGATGCAGATTTTCTATCGCTCACCGGCGGCGCAGCGGTCGGGCGCGAGGAAATCGCCGAATTGCTGGCGGGCGAGTTAAGCGGGGCGTTCGCGCGCGCGCGCCTCGTGACGGGGCGCGTCAAGATGCGCCCTATCGGATCAGAGGCCTGCGTGGTGATCCAGCGCTTTGTGCTATCGGGAATCGTGCATGCGGATGGCTCGGATGCGGGCCGTGTCGGGGCCGTGCTGGCCGCGACGATGGGGCTGTCGGACGCGGGTTGGCAGATCGTGGCGGCGCAATTCGTGGTCGAACCCGCAGTGTAATCGCCCGCGCCGCGTCAGCCTGCCAGCAGTGATTTCGCAGCAGCGCGCGCGGCGTCCGTCACTTCGGCACCTGCGATCATGCGCGCGATCTCGTCGATGCGCTCGGCCTCGGGCAAGGCGCGCACTTGCGACGTCGTCATCTCATTTTGCACCGATTTTGCGACCCGGAAATGGGTGGCCCCACGCGCGGCGACCTGCGGGGAATGGGTGACAACAAGCACCTGCGCGCCCTCGGCCAGCTTGGCCAACCGACGACCCACAGCATCCGCCGTCGCCCCGCCAACGCCGCGATCAATTTCATCAAAAATCAGCGTCAGCGCATCGGCCCCGCGTGACAACACCACCTTGAGCGCCAGCAAGAAGCGCGATAACTCGCCCCCCGAGGCGATTTTGTTCAGCGGACCTGCGGGCGCACCCGGGTTCGTGGCAACAGTGAAGGCCACCGTGTCGCGCCCATCCGGCCCCGGATCGCCTTGCGTGATATGGGTTTCAAACAGCGCGCGTTCCATCTTGAGCGGGGCCAACTCACCCGCCATCGCAGCATCAAGCCGGGTGGCGGCGGCTAGGCGCGCGCGGCTCAGATCACTGGCTGCGCGTTCGAATTCAGCACCGGCACGGGCCAACTCGACCTCCAGCTCTTCGATCCCCTCAGCCCCGGCATCAAGGGCCGCCAGCTTATCACGCAGCCCCGCAGCAAAACTGCCCAGATCATCGGCCAAAACGCCGTGCTTGCGTGCCAGCGCGCGGATCGCAAACAAGCGCTCCTCGCAGGCCTCCAGCGCACGGGGATCAAAATCAAGCGCTTCCAGCGCGTCGTCGACCCCCTGCGCCGCCTCGCCCAGTTCAAACAGCGCACGTTCCAGCATTGTAAGCGGGCCATCCAGACGCCCCTCAGCGCGCGCGGCCGCCCCCTGCAACCAGCGATCCGCATCGCGCATCGCACCCTCAGCACCCTCGGGGCCCAAAGCCTGCGCGGCCTTGGCCACATCGTCGCGAATTTTTGCAGCCCCCTGCATCTGACGGCGCTGAGTGTCCAACGCGCCCTCTTCGCCGGGCTGGGGATCAAGCGCGTCGAGTTCCTTGACGGCATGGCGCAGGAAATCTTCTTCAAGGCGCACTGCCTCAAGATCGGCGCGCGCGGCGTCCAGCTGGCGCTGCGCGCTTGAGCGCGCTTTCCATGCAGACCGGCTCGCAGCCAGTAGCGCGGGATGATCGGCGAACAGATCCAGCAGTGCGCGGTGTCCGCGTTCGTTCAAAAGCCCGCCATCATCTTGCTGACCATGCAATTCGACCAGCGATTGCGAGACCTGACGCAGCACTTCGCCACTGGCGCGCCGATCATTGATCCAGGCGGTTTTGCGGCCATCGCGCGCATTGACCCGGCGCAAGATCAGCTCGTCTTCGCAGGGCAAACCCGCCTCGGCCAAGATCGCGCGCACAGGATGGGTCAGGGGCAGTTCGAACACCGCCGTGACCTCGCCCTGATCGGCCCCTTGGCGCACCAATTCCGCGCGCCCACGCCACCCCAGCACAAAGCCCAGACAGTCGAGCAAAATCGACTTGCCCGCCCCCGTCTCACCGGTCAGCACGTTCAGACCGGCTCCGAAACTGAGTTCGAGCCGGTCTATAATCAAGATGTCGCGGATTTCGAGCGAACGCAGCATGTCAGCCAGCCTCGCATGCGATCAGAGCCATTCGCCTTTGATCACCTGCCGATAGACCTTCGCCAGCCAACCATCCCCCTTGGCTTCGGGCTTGAGGCCCTTTTTCTCAAGCAGGTTATAGGCGTCTTGATAGAAGGGCGATGACTGGAAGTTATGGCCCAGAATGGCGCCCGCGGTCTGTGCCTGATCATTGATGCCAAGGGCAAGATAGGCCTCGACCAGACGCTCCAGCGCCTCGGGCGTGTGTGCGGTGGTCTGGAATTGCTCTACCACGACGCGGAACCGGTTGATCGCAGCGGTATAATTACCCCGCTTGAGGTAATAGCGCCCGATCTCCATCTCTTTGCCCGCCAGATGGTCGAAGGCGAGATCGAATTTCAGAATCGCGGATTGCGCATATTCCGAGTTCGGATATTTCTCGATCACATCACGCAGCGACTGCAGCGCCTGATAGGTCAGTCCCTGATCGCGGCCCACCTCGTCGATCTGATCGTAATAGGACAGCGCGAGAAGATATTGCGCATAGGCCGCATCCTCATCGCCCGGATAGGTATCAAGGAAGCGCTGCGCCGAGGCCCGTGCCTCTTCGTATTTCTTCGCGCGATGCTGGGCATAGGCTTCCATGATCAGCGCGCGCTTGGCCCATTGTGAATAGGGGTAAAGC
This sequence comes from Thioclava arctica, assembly GCF_040892615.1. Lineage (NCBI taxonomy): Bacteria > Pseudomonadati > Pseudomonadota > Alphaproteobacteria > Rhodobacterales > Paracoccaceae > Thioclava > Thioclava arctica. Next base: position 502,856 of record NZ_JBFRYC010000001.1, on the reverse strand, counting down.
CGCTCGACCTCGGAGAAATACTTGAGCGCATCGGCGGGGCGGCGCGGATTGCCGACCTCTAGCTCATATTCGCCACGCTCATAGATTTGTTGCGCGGTGAAGTTTTCCAGATTGGGCGTTGCCTTTGAATTTCCACCGCACGCGGCCAAAACGGTCACAAGACCAAGAGCCCCGAGTTTCGCTGCCGCTGTTTTGCCGCGCCCCATGCCCTGCCCCATTCCTCTTCACTACCGGGGGAAAGGCCCCGGACCCGTATCCTGACACCCGCTTCGCGCGGGGGGTTTGGGTTGTCCTAGCACAGAAAAATCCGGGGCGCAAAATGCCTTTGATGCCTTTTTGCCCAAGGTTGCGTAGCGTGACAAACCGGTTCGACTGGCGCAGAGCAAATCAGGCCGAAACCAGCGCCTTTGCTGGGCAAACACCGGCACCCGGCAAGCTATAGGCCTGCGCGTCCGAACACTCTTCCCACGTCCAGGCGGTGGGATCCGCAAACAAGGCACGCAACAGTTTATTCGTTAGTGCATGGCCCGAACGCGTTCCGGTGTAGCGCCCCAGAATCGGTGCCCCTGCCAGCGCGAGGTCGCCAAGCGCGTCGAGCATCTTGTGGCGCACCGCCTCATCGACATGGCGCAGACCGCCGGGGCTTAGTACTTTGTCGCCCTCGATCACAACTGCGTTTTCATAGGTGCCGCCAAGCGCAAGGCCATTGGCTTGCATCATATCCACGTCGGCGCGACGGCAGAATGTGCGGCTGTCCATCAACTCGCGCACGAACGCCCCGTTCGACATTTTCAACCGTTTGCGCTGCACACCAATCGCGGCATCGCTGAAATCAATGTGAAAGTCGATCTCAAGCGCTGCGGCCGGTTCCAGCCGGGCCACGGCAGCCCCCTCACGCACTTCAACCGATTTGAGCACCCGGATCGCGCGCACCGCACCGCTCAACTGGCGCAGCCCCGCCGCGCAGAACGCAGCTACGAAGGGCGCGGCAGAACCATCAAGGATCGGGACTTCGGCACCGTCGATTTCGACCAGCGCGTTATGCACCCCCGAGCCGACAAGCGCCGCCATCACATGCTCGATCGTGGACACCTGAACGCCATCGGCGTTTTCGATCTTGGTGCAAAGTTGAGCCGAGGGCACATTGCTCCAGAGCGCCGGGATACGCGGGTTCACACCGGTCACATCGGTGCGGCGAAACACAACTCCACTGCCCGCGGGTGCGGGATGCACACACATCTCGACCGCAGCCCCGGAATGGAGCCCGACGCCCGAAAAGCGCACGGATCTGGCAAGGGTTGTCTGCACGGGGTGACCTCACAACTTTTATCTCTGGCGGTAACGAAATATCAATTCCCGGTACCGCAGTCTCAGTTAGTCAGGTGGACGCCGCATCTCAACTCACTCTTTGTAACGGAGTGAAACAATGAGGCATGGCCGGGGCAAAACACCGCTCAGAGCCATTTAAGATATTGTTTTTTATAAAGAAAGGGCCGGAAAAATCCGGCCCTTGTTACAGTTTTGTGATGACGTTTTTTTTAGTTTGCCTGACGACGCAGGAAGGCGGGGATCTCAACGCGATCCTGTTCGTCGGTTTGTTCGTCGTCATAGACCTCGGCGCGCGGTTGCGCGGGGGCTTGCGCGCGCGGTTGCGCAGGGGCTTGCGCGCGCGGCGCAGCTTGGGGTTGGGCAGCATGGCCCTCACCGCTGTGGCCGGTCATCCGATTGATCAGCGAGTTAATCCCAAAGCGCGGCTTATCGGCCTGCGGATGGGGCGCATCCTGGGGATGCGCAGGGCGGGTTGCTGCCATCGGGCGCTGCGACATCGGAGCCTTGCCCACGGCCGCTTCAAGACGACGCAGCGCTTCGGGGGACGGCGTGCCGGGCTGACGCGGACGCGGGGCGACATAGCCCTGTGCCTCATCCTCAACATACAGATCGGGCTGGGGCTCACGCGGGGCGCTGTAGGCCGGGGGCGGCAGGTCGTCGCCCGCTTGTGCGGCGGTTGCGCGCGCGGCGGGGGCATCAAACAGCGTGCGCTCGGTGGCGCGCTCGGGGGCCTGTTGGGGCTGCTGAGGCGCGGGCTGCGCCATCTGCGGCTGCGGCGCGGGGCGCGCAGCCGGCTGAGCCGACAAGGCCGCAGGCTGCTGCTGAGGCTGCTGCGCCTGAGGCTGGGGGGCCGGAGCGGGCTCATAGGCTTGCTGCGGGGCGTAATCTTCGACGTGATGCGTCGCAGCTTCGATCGCCTCAGCGGCCGGCTTCAACGGCTGCGCCATTGAGCGGCGCGGCACCGGGAGATCGGTCGTGGCGACAACGGCGTCGATACCGGTGGCAACCACCGAAACGCGCATCGAGCCTTCCATGTCGGGATCAAGCGTCGAGCCGACGATGATATTGGCTTCGGGATCGACCTCTTCGCGGATCCGGTTTGCGGCCTCGTCCAGTTCGAACAGGGTCAGATCGTAGCCACCGGTGATGTTGATCAGCACGCCTTTCGCGCCAGCCAGAGAAATCTCGTCCAGCAGCGGGTTGGCAATCGCCTTTTCGGCGGCTTGAACGGCGCGGTCATCGCCATCTGCCTCGCCCGTGCCCATCATCGCCTTGCCCATTTCGTCCATCACGGCGCGCACATCGGCGAAATCAAGGTTGATCAGGCCGGGACGCACCATCAGGTCGGTCACGCCTTTGACGCCCTGATACAGAACGTCATCGGCCAGCGCGAAGGCTTCGGTGAAGGTGGTCTTTTCATTGGCCAGACGGAACAGGTTCTGGTTGGGGATGATGATCAGCGTATCGACGACCTTTTGCAGCGCCTCAAGCCCCTCTTCGGCCTGACGCATCCGCTTGGAGCCTTCAAACTGGAACGGCTTGGTCACAACGCCCACGGTCAACACGCCCAATTCGCGCGCAGCCTGCGCGATGATCGGCGCAGCGCCCGTACCCGTGCCACCACCCATACCGGCAGTGATAAAGCACATATGCGCGCCCGCGAGGTGATCAACGATCGTCTCGATGCTCTCTTCGGCAGCGGCCGCACCCACCGAGGGGCGCGCGCCGGCACCCAAGCCTTCGGTCGCTTTCACACCCATCTGGATGCGTGATTGCGACTTGGACTGTTGCAGCGCCTGTGCATCGGTATTGGCGACCACGAACTCCACGCCCTCCAGCTTCTGTTCGATCATGTTATTGACCGCGTTTCCGCCTGCGCCCCCAACACCGAAAACAGTGATCCGAGGCTTGAGGTCTTGATGCTCTGACATCATGAGATTCAACGTCATGTGGTTTATCCGCCTGTTGCTGCTGCCCGGCCCTGTCCCAGACCGTAATGAATAGAAATTAGGTCTAATTTAGCCTTGAATCGCTTCAGCGTCACGCAAAAACTGACCCCAAGACACAAAATCTGGAGTTCCCTTTCCCGTGACAAGCGGTATTTCGCGCATTGCGCTGAATATTGTGGGTGTTAGCGGGCATGATGCTGCCCCTGCGCTACATCATGAAAATGACATCCCGCTGCGTGTTTCCCGAAATTTCACTTTTTCAACATTTCACCAATTATCGCGGAACCACCGGATCGCCCGACGGATTGAGCGTCCGCCCATCGTTTCAGCGGGAATTTCGAAATCCCACCATTCATCTTGCGGATGCGCAGCAAACAGCGCCAAGCCAACCACCGAGGAAAAGCCCGCCCCGGTCGCAGCCTGTGGCAGACCCTGCACCCGCATGGGCCGTCCCAGACGCACATTTTGCCCCAAAATCCGTGCTGCCAGCCCGTCCAGACCCGGTATCTGGCTTGCGCCACCGGTCAGCACGATCTGTTGGCTTGGCAGATGCTCAAACTCTGCCGCATCCAGGATCGCGCGCACATCTTCAAGGATCTCCTCGACCCGTGGACGCATAATTCCAATCAGTTCAGCGCGGCTGATTTGACGGCGATCCTTTTCCCAATCACCGGAATCTCCGCCCAACTCGATCATCTCGCGGTCATCCATACCCGTTGCATGCACGCCGCCATGGAAGGTCTTGATCCGCTCGGCGACCGCCATCGGCACTTGCAGCCCGGCCGCGATATCGCGGGTGACGTGATCGCCCCCCAGCCGCACCGCATCGCCATAGATCATGTGCTTTTTCATGAAAATCGAGACGCCCGTCGCGCCACCGCCCATGTCGATGCAGGCCGCGCCCAGTTCCTGTTCGTCCTCAACAAGGCTGGAAATGCCCGACACATAGGCCGAGCTGGCAATCCCGGCGAGTTCCAGATCGCAGCGCCGGATGCAGTAAATCAGGTTCTGAATAGCGGTGTCGTCGACCGTCAGCAGATGCATATCGACGGCCAAGCGCGCACCAGCATGGCCACGCGGATCGCTAAGCCCCGAGCGATGATCAAGCGCAAAGTTCACCGGTTGCGCGTGCAACACCTCGCGGCCATGTCCGATCGGGGGCATGTCGCAGGCGGCCAGCACCCGGCCGACATCGCTCTCCGAGACCTGATCGCCTTGTAGCTCAATCGCGCCCTCAATGCCGTACGATCGCGGCTGAGCGCCCGAGAAACAGGCAATCACATGATCCACGCGGGTGTTGGCCATCTTTTGCGCGGCCTGAACGGCTGTGCGAATGGCGCGCTCGGTTTCCGCCATCGCGTCGATCTCACCAAAGCGCACGCCGCGCGAGCGGGTCGTCGCCGCGCCAATCACGCGCGCCGCCGCATGACCGGCGAGCGAGCCTTCGCCCTCGGTGCCGCCGGGACTGTCAAAGCGCAGCACGAGACAGGCAATCTTGGAGGTGCCGATATCCAGCAGCGCGATCACCCCGCGCTGCATCGCCGCCTTACGCATGTTACGCATCGCGCGCTGGGACTCATACAAATCGGTCATTGGCTGGCCCTTACTTTGAGACTGTCGGATTGCACCTGACGGAACGCATCAAGCGCGTGTTCGCTCAGGCGGATCGTCGGGCGGTCCTTGTTTCGAAAATCAATCACGGTGAAATCACGTGCGAGCAGATCCTCGGCGGTATTGAGCGCAAGGATGCGATCAAGGGCTGCCTGCGGATCGGCCTCGGGCAGCATGATGCGCTGGTCATGATCAAGCACCAGATCCCAGCGCCGCTCACCGACCCGTTCCAGACCGCGTAAACGGGGCAAAATCGGCCCGGCATCCGCGATCAGACGCAGCGCTTCGGGCACCGCTTTGTCTGCGCCCTGTCCCACGATCAGCGGCAGACCCGGGCGCGCCTCACGCGTCAGCAGCGTGGCGACGCGATGCCCGGTCACATCCAGCATCTCGATCCCTTGCGGCTTGCGCCACAAAATGGCGGGCACGCGCTGGGTCACATCGGCCTCAAGCACGCCGCCGGGACGGATCACCAGCGTCACATCGGCCACCGCATCCAGCTTGCGGATCGTGTCGCGATAGGCATCAAGGTTGAGATCAAAGCTAGACGCGGGCAGCTGCGCGGGCAGCATGGTGCGGATCGCGCGCGACACTTCGGGGCCTGCGCCATCAATCTTGAGCAGCGAGACCATGAACTCGGGGCGATGCTCGATCTTGTCTTTCAGGTCCTGATATTGCGCGATCAGATCGGCACGCCGCCCCTGATCGCCCAGCCAGATACCAAGCCCCAAAACCACGATGAACACGGGCACACCGATCCGCGTCAGCGCGCGCACGGCGGGCGTCAGCCAAAGCCGCTGCAGCCGGAAGGACAGCCTCGAGGGGGCCGGGTCGCGCGTGCCGGGGCGACGCGCGCGTTGATAGACATGCGCAGCCACCCCGCCTCGGTGATCGGCGGCCGCAAACAGCGGCGAGCGCGTCAACGATCGCATGAGGCATCCTCCACCAACCACGCACACAGCGCGGGGAAATCCATTCCGCAGGTGGCGGCATGTTCGGGGGAAAGCGAGGTCGGCGTCATGCCCGGCTGGGTGTTGGTTTCCAGCAGTACGAGGCCAGCCAGCCCGCGTGTATCATCCCAGCGAAAGTCGGTGCGCGAGAGGCCACGGCAGCCCAATGCGTCATGGGCGCGCAGGGCATAATCGAGGCAAGCCTCGGTGATCTCGTCGGGTAGCTCGGCGGGGCAGATATGGCGCGACCCGCCGACCTGATACTTTGCAGCGTAATCATACCAGCCAGAGGTGATAAGCTCGGTCACACAGAGCGCGCGATCCCCCAGCACCGAGCAGGTCAGTTCCCGGCCGGGAACATAGGTTTCCACCATCACCTGATCGGGCATTTCATCGGACAATTGCGGCGGGTCGTTGGCCCCCTCCATCACCAGATAAACGCCGACAGACGAGCCTTCGTTATTGGGTTTCACGACGTAGGGCGCAGGCAATACATGGCGCGCCATCACATCGGCCTTGGAGGCGATCACAGATTGCACCACCGGCAGGCCAATATTGGCATAAATCTGCTTGGTGCGCGCCTTGTCCATCGCCAGCGCCGAGGCCAGTACGCCCGAATGGGTATAGGGAATACGCAGCCATTCAAGGATGCCCTGAACGCAGCCATCTTCGCCCCAACGGCCATGCAACGCGTTGAAAACGCAGTCGGGCTTCGCGTCCAAAAGACGCTCAACGAGGTCCGCCCCCGCGTCAATCTCGATTGTTTCAAATCCCGCCGCGCGCAGTGCCTTGACGCATTCGCGCCCAGAGGACAAAGACACCTCCCGCTCTGCAGAAGGGCCGCCCAATAACACTGCCACACGTTGGGATGCCCTGCTCGACATGCCCGCCACTTTCGCCACTTGCGGGGGTTATCCCCCGTCTAACCTTATTCGGTATCCACGTCGCAGGCCGGTGATCTTACGTCCCGAATTCGCCCACGCGCTTGATTTCCCACTCTAACGAAATTCCGCTATTGTGCAAAACCTTTTTGCGCACCTCTTCACCAAGGTTTTCCAGATCAGCAGCACTTGCCTGCTCCGCATTGATCAAGAAATTGCTATGTTTTTCTGACATTTGCGCCCCGCCAAGGCGCGCGCCGCGCAGCCCCGCATCGTCAATCAATTTCCACGCCTTGAGATCATGCACGTCATCTTCGCGCCCGGTCGAGGAAAATCCGGCTGGATTGCGAAAGGTCGAACCGGCCGAGCGCTCCTTAGTCGGCTGGCTGGCGTCGCGACGCGCAAGCTGATCGTTCATGCGCGTTTCAAGCGCCGCAGGATCGCCGGGATCGGTGCGAAATACCGCCTCAATCAGCACAGCACCTTCGGGCAAGTCACTGTGACGATAGCCGAAATCCAGCTCTGCAGGCGTGAAGGTCACGATCTCGCCGCTGCGGGTCACGGCGCGCGCCGAAATCAGGTGATCGGCGACATAGGCGCCATAGCAGCCCGCATTCATCACCACCGCGCCGCCAATACTGCCCGGAATGGTGCGCAAAAATGTCAGATCGCGCCCGGCCTGTGCGGCACGGCGCGCCACATGTGCATCCAGCGCGGCCGCCCCGGCAGTGACCTGCGCGCCCTCGATCTCAATCGCATTAAATCCACGCCCCAGCCGGATCACCACCGCGCGCAACCCGCCATCGCGCACGATCAGGTTTGAGCCCACGCCCATCGGGAATACCGTCACATCGTCTGGTAGTGCGCGCAAGAAATCGGACAGATCATCGGCATCTGCAGGCTGAAATAGCCAATCCGCCGGGCCACCCACGCGCAGCCATGTCAGATCGGCCAAGGGCCGGTTCTGCGTAAGCGCGCCACGCGGCGTATAGCTGGACGGGTTGGTCATGGGCGCTCTCCTAGCGGGGTCACGCAAATCAGGCAAGAGACTAGGGGCGATCTGTCGAAGTGGCGACGCGGCGCAGCGCGCGCAGGAGAAAGATCACCGGCCAGCGCAGAACTGACATTCCGCCCGCCAGCACCAACAGCCCGACCACCGGCCCATGCACGAAGGTGATCCAGCCCAGCAACGGCACACCAAGCACGATCAGCACCCAAGCGGCAGGCCAATGAAAGCGCCCCGGCGCCATCGCCGCAAGGCTGGCAGCCAGTGCCCAGATACATGCGAGGGTCAAGGGAGTGGTCATATTACGCTTTCAGTTGTTCAGGCAGGTTATTGGCCCAGGTCGAGATCGTGCCCGCGCCAAGGCATACGACAATATCGCCGGGACGCGCCTGTTCGCGCACCAGCCGGGCAAGGTCATCCTCAGAGAGGATCGCGCGCGCATGGCGGTGGCCATGCGCGATCAGCCCTGCGACCAGATCGTCGCGCGACGCACCTTCGATCGGGTCTTCGCCTGCGGCGTAAACCTCGGCGATGGCAACCACATCGGCCTCGTTGAAACAGGTGCAAAAATCGTCAAACAGCGAATGCAGGCGGGAATAGCGGTGCGGTTGATGCACCGCGATGACGCGCGCGCCGGGTTTCACAGATTGCCGCGCAGCCTTAAGAACGGCTGCGATTTCAACTGGATGGTGACCGTAATCATCAATGATCGTGACGCCACCCAGCACCTCGCCCACTTTGGTAAAGCGCCGGTTCACGCCACCAAACGCCGCCAGCGCCGCGCGAATCTCGCTGCGCTTCATGCCCAGATGGCGCGCGACGGCCACAGCCGCCAAAGCGTTGGAGACGTTGTGATCGCCCGGCATCGGCAGGGTGCAGCCCTCGATCACCGGCTTGCCCTCTTCGCCTTGCAGCGCGATGTCGAAATGGGCCACGCCCGCGTCGTAATGCAGGCCCACCGCGCGCACATCGGCCTGCGCGTTGAAGCCAAACGTCACCACGCGGCGGTCGTTGAGCTTGCCGACCAGCGTCTGCACTTCGGGGTGATCGGTGCAGCACACCGCCAGCCCGTAAAACGGGATGTTGGAGACGAAATCGTAAAACCCTTTGCGCAGCGCGTCGAAATCGCCCCAATGCTCCATATGCTCGGGGTCGATATTGGTCACGATGGCGATGGTCGCGGGCAAGCGATTGAAGCTGCCATCGCTCTCGTCGGCCTCCACCACCATCCATTCGCCCTCGCCCGCGCGCGCATTCGAGCCATAGGCATGAATGACACCGCCATTGATCACGGTGGGGTCGAAACCGCCCTTATCAAGCAGCGTGGCCACCATCGTCGTGGTGGTCGTCTTGCCATGCGTGCCACCGATGGCGATGTTGGATTTGAGCCGCATCAGCTCGGCCAGCATCTCGGCGCGGCGCACCACGGGCAGGCCACGACGGCGCGCCTCTTCCAGTTCGGGATTGCCGCGTTTGATCGCGGTCGAGATCACGACAACGCCCGCCTCGCCCAGATTTTCGGCGCGCTGACCCTCGAAGAACGTAGCGCCAAGGCTTTCGAGCCGTTTGGTGATCTTGGACGCCTTCGCATCCGATCCCTGCACGGTGAATCCTTGGGTCATCAACACCTCGGCAATACCGGACATGCCGATCCCGCCGATGCCCACAAAATGGATGGGGCCGAGTTCTCCGGGCAGTTTGGTCGCGTTCATGTATTCTGTCCTGCTAGGTCTTGCACGAGCGCCACAAGCCGCTCGGTCGCATCGGGAACGCCGTAGGAAACGGCGGCGAGCGCCATTTGCAGCGCACCATCGGGATTGTCCAGCACCAGCGCGATCTGATCGCGCAGCGTGTCGGGGTCGAGTTTGCTTTCGGGAATGGTGATCGCGCCGCCTGCTTTGGCCAGCCCCTTGGCATTGGCAACCTGATGATCGCCCGCAGCTGCCGCATAAGGGATCAAAATGGCGGGACGCCCGATCACGGTGATATCGGCGATTGAACTGGCTCCGGCGCGCGAGATCACCAGTTGGCATTCGCTCAAGCGGCGGGGCACGTCATTGAAGAACGGTGCGACCTCGGCGTCGATCCCGGCCTGCTGATACGCCTTGTTCACACGATCCAAGTCCTCGGCCCGCGCCTGATGGGCGACGCGCAGATTGGCGCGCTGGTTTTCGGGCAGGCGCGCCATGGCTTCGGGCACCATATCAGACAGGATCCGCGCACCTTGCGAGCCGCCGATTACTAGGATCGACATCGGGTAATCGCCGGGCGCAATATAGGCAGCCCCTGCGCGCTCCAGCACCGAGCCACGCACCGGATTGCCGGTATAATCCGCCTGCACGCCCTCGGGCACATCGGTGGGCCAAGTGCCGCAGGCAAAGCGGTTCACCCGCTTGGCAAACACCCGGTTCACGCGCCCCATAATACCGTTTTGTTCATGAATGGCGCGCGGCAGCCCCAAGAACGTGGCCGAGGCCAGGGCTGGAATCGTCGGATATCCGCCAAAGCCGACGACCACCGTGGGGCGATCAGAGACATTGCGCAAAATGGCCGAGAGTATGCCGCCGAAAATCTTGAACGGGGTGGTCAGTTTCGCCAACACGCCACCGCGCGCGAAGGTCGCTGAACTGACCTGCTCGATCGTGACCACATGCGGAAATCCACCTGCGTAACGTGCGCCGCGCGCATCCGTTGACAGCTTGACCCGCCAGCCCCGACGCACCATCGCTTCGGCCAAGGCTTGGGCGGGGAACATATGCCCGCCCGTGCCTCCTGCAGCGATTAACAATAACGGAGTTTTATCCTTGGCCATGTCACCCTCCTGGGTTAGCGGCCACGCCGCGCGAGGATATCAGAAATCTGCCCCTGCGGTCGCGTGCGCGTCAACGCAAGCAACATGCCCACCGCGATCCCCGAGGCAATCACCGACGAGCCACCATAGCTGACAAACGGCAAGGTCATACCTTTTGCAGGCAACAGCCGCACTGCAACACCCATATTGATGATCGCCTGAATGCCAAAGGCACAGGCCAAACCGGTGCCCGCAATCCGTGTAAACGGGTCGCGCTCGCGCGTCAGGCGCAACATCGAGCGGATCACGACAGTGGCGTAAAGCGCGATGATACACAGCACTAGGATCAGCCCGTATTCCTCGGCCGCCACGGCAATGATGAAATCGGTATGCGCATCTGGCAGCGACCACTTGACCGAGCCCTGCCCCACGCCGACCCCAAAGAACCCGCCCTCTTGAATGGCGTTGGTCGCATAGCCGATCTGCGTGCGCGGATCGACATCAGTCGAGAGAAACCCGTCAATCCGGCGCGCGAAGTGATCCGAGAAGTTATAGGCGAAAAAGCCCCCCGTGATCGCCAGCCCGCCGATGCCCGTCAACAGCGCAATCGGCGCGCCCGAGACGAAATACATCACCGACCAGGCGAACAGCACCAACGAGGCCTGCCCAAAATCGGGCTGCAGCGCCAGCGCCACCACGATCACGCAGGTCAGCAAGAACGAATAGGCACGACCGGGCGGGCCGCCGACCTCATGCGCCGCCGCCATGAACCAAGCCGAGATGATCACAAATCCGGGCTTGAGAAATTCCGAAGGCTGAATCGACGCAAATCCCAAACTATACCAACGCACCGCGCCTTTGCCGAAATCCGTGCCCAAAATCGGCAGGAACATCACCGCAACAAACGCGCCCGCAAAGCCGATCACGCCAAGCCGGCGGATCTGGCGCGGGTCCAGCATCGAAATGCCCAGCATGATGATCAGCGCAATAGCGCCAAACACCGCCTGCCGTTTAACATAGTAGAATTGCTCCAGCCCATTGCGCTCAGCCAACGGAACCGAGGCCGCCAGCCCCAGCAACATGCCAACCCCAAACAGGATCAGCACCGCTGAAAGCGCCCATTTATCAATGGTGCGCCACCATTTCGGAAGAACAGGCTCCCCTGCGCGCACAGGCACAGTGCCAAAGGCCATCTCTGTCATCGGTAATACCGCCGTCTCTGCCTCAAATCGCCCGTTTGCCGGGTCTGCTTGAAACTCTAACCGAAATCGCTTGGGCTGGCTAGAAGAAAGGGCGCGCGGCGAAGGGGATCGCGCGGCGCTTCTTGGCGCGATCGCGCAGGAAATCCCTTTCCCCTTCCCCTTGGTTCAAATATCCCGGGGGTGCGGGGGCTGGCCCCCGCTTGGCGCAGGAGACACGCATGATACCGGTTCAGGGCTATGACGGGCAAAAAGTGGCGGTGCTGGGTTTGGGCCGCTCGGGTCTGGCAAGTGCCGCAGCCCTGCGCGCAGGCGGGGCAGACCCAATCTGCTGGGATGACAGCCCCGAAGGGCGCGCGCGCGCGCAAGCGGCGGGTTTCACCTGCACCGATCTGAGCAAACAGGGCGCGTTTGACGATATTGCCGCGCTGATCACCTCGCCCGGCATCCCCCATCTTTACCCCGTCCCCAACGCAGTGATCGCGGCGGCGATGACGGCTGGCGTGCCGGTCGATAATGATATCGGGCTGTTTTTTGCCTCTTGGGCCACGCCCGAATGGGAGAATTTCGACATTGCCCCGCGCACGATCTGTGTCACCGGATCGAACGGGAAATCCACCACCACAGCACTGATCCACCACATCCTGACCGAGGCCGGGCGGTCGTCGCAAATGGCGGGCAATATCGGGCGCGGCGTGCTTGATCTCGACCCGCCCGAAGCGGGTGAGGTCGTTGTGCTGGAGCTATCGAGCTATCAAACCGATCTGGCGCGCGCGCTGACCCCCGATATCGCCGTGTTCACCAATCTCTCGCCCGATCATCTGGATCGTCACGCCGGTTTGGGGGGCTATTTCGCCGCCAAGCGCCGCCTGTTTTCCGAGGGCGGGCCGGACCGCGCCGTGATTGGCGTGGATGAGCCCGAGGGCACCTATCTGGCCAATCAACTGGCGGTATCGCGCAGCGATGATCGCGTGATCCGGGTGTCGGCCGGACGCAAGCTGGGCGATTGGGGCTGGTCGGTTTTCGCGCGCAAGGGTTTCTTGAGCGAGTGGCGCAAGGGCCGCCAGATCGCCTCGATTGATCTGCGCGACGTGACGGGACTACCGGGCGCGCATAACCACCAAAACGCCTGCGCTGCCTACGCGGCCGTGCGCGCGCTTGGGGTCGCCCCGCGCGAGATCGAGGCCGCGTTTCACAGCTTTGGCGGGCTCCCCCATCGCAGCCAGACCTTGGCGGACAAAGCCGGCGTGCGCTATGTCAACGACTCCAAAGCGACCAATGTCGACAGTGCCTCCAAGGCCCTGCAAGCATTCAACAATATCCTCTGGATCGCGGGGGGCTTGGGCAAAGAAGGTGGCGTTTCAAGCGTAAAACCGCATCTGGGGTCCGTCAAGAAGGCCTATTTCATCGGACATTCGGCGCGCGATTTCGCCCTTGAACTTGCGCCGTTAAACCATGAAATCTGCGAAACGATGGAAGCCGCCGTGGCCGCAGCCGCACGCGATGCCGAGGCGGGAGACACGGTGCTTCTGGCCCCCGCCGCCGCCAGTTTCGATCAATATCCCAATTTCGAAAAGCGCGGCGAGCATTTCGCCGAACTGGTCGCGGCCCTGCCCGGCTAAGCCCCTGCCCGGCTAAGCTGATCAACCGTAGAACCGCGCTTATTTACAGGCCAATGAACCCGGGATGTCGGCCAGAAGCGGCGCCATCTCGGCGCTTTGGTCTTGCATGTAATCAATGCGCAGCTCGGCCAAGATCGGACCGCCCTTGCAATTGAGACGCACGGTCTTGCGCAGCTCGACCTTGCCCAGCGCGGTCAAAGAGCGCAGGTCAAACCCCGCCTTGTCATGCTGATCCGATATCACCTGATCGCCATCAAGCAGCAAAGACTGCAGCATCTGATCATGCGCCGCACCCAAATCTGCCCCGCTATCGGGATGGGCGCGCAAGGCGACATGGGGGGCGACATGGCGCTCAAACCCCGGAGCGGTGAACAGATAGCCACCGCCATACATCTGCGCTGAGGGCCAGCCTTCGGGCACCTGCGCGGCAATCCCGAGACTGTCACTGGACCACGCCACCAGCCCCGCCGCCTGCGCCATCGGCGCGACCAGCGCAAGCGCGGCTGCCAGCATCAGATTACAGCGCCGCATAGATCGCTGCGACCTTTTCGACCGCCTCCTCTGATGACATCTCTTCGCTTTCGCCGGTGCGCCGCGAGGTCAGTTCGACCTTGCCCGACGCAATCCCGCGCGGGCCAACGGTGATGCGCCAAGGCAGACCGATCAGATCCATCGTCGCGAATTTCGCGCCAGCGCGTTCCGCGCGATCATCATAAAGCGGCTCAAGCCCGGCCTCGACAAAGGCGCGATAAAGCGCCTCGCAGGCGCTGTCACAGCTGACATCGCCTTGCTTGAGGTTGACGATGCCGACATGGAACGGCGTCACGCCCTCGGGCCAGATGATGCCCTTGTCGTCGTGATTGGCCTCGATCAGCGCGCCGACAAGGCGGCTGACGCCAATGCCGTGGCTGCCCATATGCACCGGGACTTTGCCCTGATCGGGGGTGTTGACGCTGGCCCCCATTGCCTCGGAATATTTGGTACCGAAGTAGAAGATCTGGCCGACCTCGATGCCCCGGCCCACGCGGCGGCGCTCTTCGGGGATGGCGTTGAACAGCGCTTCATCATGGGTCTCATCGGTGCGCGCATAAAGGGTCGTGAACTCTTCGCAGATACCAGCGACTTCATCGCGATTGTCGTAATCCACCCGGCGCTCACCCAGTTTCAGATCGGGCACTTGCACATCGTAGAACACCTCGGATTCGCCAGTCTCGGCCAGCACGAGGAATTCATGCGTATCATCGCCGCCAATCGGGCCGCTATCGGCGCGCATCGGGATCGCCGTCAGCCCCATACGTTCGTAAGTGCGCAGATAGCTGACCATGTGGCGGTTATAAGCGTGCAGCGCATCTTCCTTGGTCAGGTCGAAATTATACCCGTCCTTCATCAGGAACTCGCGCCCACGCATCACGCCGAAACGCGGACGGACCTCGTCGCGGAATTTCCACTGGATATGATACAGCGTGAGGGGCAGCGATTTATAGCTTTCCACATGCGAGCGGAAAATATCGGTGATCATTTCCTCGTTGGTCGGCCCATACAGCATGTCGCGACCATGGCGATCCTTGATGCGCAGCATCTCGGGGCCATAAGCGTCATAACGCCCCGATTCCTGCCACAGATCGGCAGGTTGCAGCGTGGGCATCAACAGCGGGATGTGACCGGCACGCACCTGTTCCTCATGCACGATCTGCTCAATGCGCTTAAGCACCTTGAAGCCCAGCGGCAGCCAGGAATAAATCCCGGCCTGCTGCTGCTTGATCATGCCCGCGCGCAGCATCAGCCGGTGGCTGGCGATTTGCGCATCGGCGGGGGTTTCCTTGAGAACGGGTAGAAAATAGCGGGACAGGCGCATGTGCGGTCCTTTGGGCGTTGGGTGATCTGTTGGCAAATGGCCTAGAGGAAATGGGGGGCGTGGGCAAGATGGCGGTTACGCACAAGCCCCTTGCGAAACAACAGCGCCCTTGCGCCCCGTTTGGGTCTGATCCAAGCAGGCAGTGCTTGATTTCCCCCGATTATCCGCCACGTTAAGACGACCGCTTTGAAAAGGAGCCCCGATGGCCCTGCCCGTTCGACAGCAAATGATCTATTGGACCCTCGCCGCTGTGGTGCTGGTTCTTGCATTGTGGCGCCTTGGGGATGTGATCTTGCCCTTCATCATGGGCGGCGCCATTGCCTATTTTCTGGACCCGCTTGCCGACTGGCTTGAACGGCTGGGGTTAAGCCGGGCCGTCTCGACCATTCTGATTGCACTGGTTGGGGTGCTGGCCTTTGTCGTGTTGTCGCTGGCGGTCCTGCCCATGCTGGTGCGCCAGTTAGGGCAGTTGATCGCGCTCGCTCCGGACTTGCTGGCATCGTTCCAGGCCTTTTTGACCGATCGCTTCCCCAATCTGGTGCAAAATTCGGTGGTCAGTGACACGCTCACCGCAGTGGGTGACGCGATCAAGGCGCAGGGCGGTCAATTGGCGAGCACGCTGCTGAGTTCGGCGATGACGGTTGTGAATCTGGTGATCTTCATCGTCGTGGTGCCGGTCGTGGCGTTTTACATGCTGCTGGACTGGGACCGGATCGTGGCCAAGGTCGATAGTTGGCTGCCGCGCGATCACGCCCCCACCATCCGCGAAATCGCACATAATATTGATCGGGTGCTGTCGGGTTTTGTGCGCGGACAGGTCACGGTCTGTCTGATTCTGGGCACGTTCTATGCGATCGCCTTGATGCTGGCGGGGCTGCAACTTGGGCTATTGGTGGGCGCGGTCGCGGGTGCGCTGACCTTCATTCCCTATATCGGCGCGATCATCGGGGGCACTCTGGCGATCGGCTTGGCGCTGTTCCAGTTTTGGGGCGATTGGCTCCAGATCGGGATCATTGCGGGGATCTTTGCCTTTGGCCAGTTCATGGAGGGCAATATCATCACCCCCAAGCTGGTCGGCGATTCCGTTGGGTTGCATCCGCTGTGGTTGCTGTTTGCCCTGTCGGCCTTTGGCACGCTGTTTGGCTTTGTCGGGATGTTGGTCGCGGTGCCGGTGGCAGCGGTGATCGGGGTGGTTGCAAGGTTCCTGATCAATCAATATCTGCATGGGGCGCTGTATGGCGGCGTAGTCGGGCAAATCCTGCCCTGCGACCCTGAGGACAACGAGAGCTGACATATGGCCGAGCAGTTGATCTTTCCCCTGCCAATCCGCTCGGCGCAGGGGCGAGAGGATTTCTTTATCGCCCCGGCGAATGCGCTGGCGCTCAGCACGCTTGATGCGCCAGCGAGCTGGCCAAACGGGCGGATGATCTTGATCGGCCCAGAGGGGGCGGGAAAAACGCATCTCGCCGCGATCTGGGCGCAGGAACAGGGCGCGCAAACCATCCGTGCCGCCGATCTGAGCGATGCCGACGCCCCGCGTCTTTCCGCCCAGGGCGCGGCTGTGGTTGAGGATGGTGATGACCTTCGCGACAACCCGACGTGCGAGAAAGCACTGTTTCATTTGCACAATCTGATGCAGGCCGAAGGGGGCAAGCTGTTGATCACCGCACGCACCCCGCCGCGCGATTGGGGGCTAAGCCTGCCCGATCTGATCAGCCGGATGCAGGCCTGCGCCACGGTGCGCATCACGCCCCCCGATGACGCGCTTCTGGCCGCCGTTCTGGTCAAACTGTTTGACGACCGCCAACTCAGCGTCACGCCCATGCTCATCGAGTGGCTGGTGACGCGCATGGATCGCTCGCTTTCGACCGCGCGCCGTCTGGTTGTCGCGCTCGATGCCCGCGCACTGGCCGAAAAACGCGCCATTACGCGCCCTTTAGCGGCGCAGGTGCTGGACAGTCTGGACTAAGCTGCGCACACTGTCACAGCGCCTTTACAAACCCTAACGATAAGCGCGGACATGACCCAAGCCGATTTCCTCAAGACCCCGTTCCCTGCGCCCGTTACCCTGCCCGAAGAGGAAATCTTGGGGCCAGGTCGGTTCTTTAACCGTGAACTGAGCTGGTTGGCCTTCAACTGGCGCGTGCTCGAAGAGGCCCGCAACCCGCGTGTGCCGCTGCTGGAACGGGTGCGGTTCCTGTCGATCTCGGCAACCAACCTGGATGAGTTCTATTCAGTGCGCGTCGCAGGCCTGATGGAGCTGGTGCGTGAGGGCAATATCAACCCCTCAGATGATGGGCTGACCCCAGCCGAGCAGCTGAACCGGATCAACGCCGACGCGCGCAAGCTGATGGACACGCAGCAAACGACGTGGTCCGCGCTAAAGCGCGAGATGGAGCGCGAAGGGATCACCGTTGTGTCGCGCTCTCGGTTGACCCGGGCCGATCTGAACTATCTCTCCGAGCATTTTCTCAACAAGGTGTTCCCGGTGCTCTCGCCCTTGGCGATCGACCCGGCCCACCCGTTCCCGTTCATCCCCAATACCGGGTTCTGTCTTGCGCTGGAATTGGAGCGCGACACCGACAAACGCCGCCTGCAGGCGCTGCTTCCGATCCCTCAGCAGATCGACCGTTTCGTGCGCCTGCCCGGCGAGGCGCGGTTCTTGCCGCTTGAACAGTTGCTAATGATCCACCTTGGATCGCTGTTTCCGGGCTATCGCGACGTTGGATCGTGCAGCTTTCGGGTGCTGCGCGACAGCGATCTTGAAGTTGAAGACGAGGCCGAAGATCTGGTGCGCGAATTTGAAACCGCGCTCAAGCGGCGTCGGCGCGGTCAAGTCATTCGGATGTCGGTTTCCGCCGGCGCGCCCGCCGATCTGCAAGCGCTGGTGATGCGCGAATTGCATGTCGATCCCGATGAGGTGGTCGCCGAAAAGGGCCTTGTGGGCATCGCCGATGTCAAGGAACTGGTGCTCAACAACCGCACCGATCTGCTTTGGCCGCCTTTCACGCCCCGCGTGCCCGAGCGCGTGCAAGACCACGAGGGCGACATGTTCGCCGCGATCAAGCAAAAGGATATTTTGCTGCACCACCCCTATGAAACCTTCGATCTGGTTGTGCGCTTTCTCGATCAGGCGGCCAATGATCCCAATGTCTTGGCGATCAAACAGACGCTCTATCGCACCTCGAAAGACAGCCCGATCGTGTCCTCGCTCTGTGAGGCGGCCGAGGCGGGCAAATCCGTCACCGCGCTGGTCGAGCTGAAAGCGCGCTTTGACGAGGCCGCCAATATCCGCCAGTCGCGTCGGTTGGAACGCTCGGGGGCGCATGTTGTTTATGGCTTCATGAACTACAAAACCCACGCCAAGATCAGCACCGTGGTGCGCCGCGAGGGTGAGAATCTGGTGACTTATACCCATTACGGCACCGGCAATTATCACCCGATCACCGCCAAGATTTACACTGATCTCAGCTTTTTCACCTGCGACGCGGCGCTGGGGCGCGATGCGACCAAAGTGTTCAACTACCTGTCGGGCTATGTGCAGCCCGAAGGGCTTGAAAACCTTGCGATCTCGCCGATTTCGCTGAAACCGCGCCTGCTGGAGATGATCGCGCGCGAAAGCGCGTTTGCCAAGGCGGGCAAGCCAGCCTCGATCTGGGCCAAGATGAACTCGGTGATCGATTCCGAGGTGATCGACGCGCTCTATGCCGCCTCGCAGGCGGGGGTGAAAATCTCGCTCGTGGTGCGCGGCATTTGCGGCATTCGCCCCGGCATCAAGGGATTGTCGGAAAATATCCGGGTGAAATCCATCGTCGGGCGGTTCTTGGAACATTCCCGCATCGTGTGTTTTGGCAATGGCCACGGCCTGCCCTCAGATCAGGCGCGGGTGTTCTTTTCCTCGGCCGATTGGATGGGGCGCAACCTCAACCGGCGCGTCGAAACGCTGGTCGAGGCGAAAAACCCCACCGTCAAAGCCCAGATCGTCAGCCAGATCATGGCCGCGAATATGGCCGATGAGGCGCAAAGCTGGATCTTGCAGCCCGATGGCAAATTCATCCGCCACCTGCCCGAAGATCGCGAAAAGCTGTTCTCGTGCCACCGCTTCTTCATGGAATTCCCCTCACTCTCGGGGCGGGGTTCCGCAGGGGCAAGCGACGTTCCAAAACTTGCTCATAGCTTCGACTAGCCCTAGCGTGCGCATAAGACGACTCAACCGGACGGGCCGATGAAATCCAAAAATAGTGCGCAGCCGACCACCCAAGGCAATGATGATTGGGACCCGTTTGGCCAGCCGCTTTTCGATGACCCGTCGGTGCGTGCGCTCAGCCGCGTCGGTGTGGTCGATATCGGCTCGAACTCGATCCGGATGGTGGTCTTTGACGGGGCCGCGCGCAGCCCGGCCTATTTCTTCAATGAAAAGGTGATGGCGGGTCTGGGCCAAGGTCTGGCCGAAACCGGCAAGTTGAGCGCTGACGGGCGGGTGCGGGGCTTGGCCGCGCTCAAACGCTTTGCCGCGCTCGCCGAGGGGATGGAGATCGGCCCGCTGACCTGCGTCGCCACCGCCGCCATGCGCGACGCCGAGGATGGCCCCGAATTTCACGCCGAAATCGAGCGCGAAACCGGCCTCAAGCTGCATGTGATCGACGGTATCGAAGAGGCGCGGCTTTCCGCGCAGGGCGTGCTTTTGGGCTGGCCCGAGGCCGAGGGGTTGGTCTGCGATATCGGCGGCAACTCGATGGAGTTGGCAGAGATCAAGAACGGCAAGGTCTGGCGACGGGCCACCTCGCAACTTGGTCCCTTTCGCTTGCAGATGGTCGAAGGCGGCAAAAAGGCGCTCGCGGCGCATATCCGCGACACGATTGCCGATCTGGCCGCCCAAGTTGGCACCAATCACGACCGGATTTATCTGGTGGGCGGATCGTGGCGCGCGATTGCCCGACTCGATATGGAGCGGCGCGGATATCCGCTTTTGGTGCTCCACGAATACCGCATGAGCCCCGATGATCTGCGCGAAACGATCGACTGGATCGCCAAGTCCGACATGGACAAGCTGCGCGCGAAAACCGGCACCTCCTCGGCGCGGATGGAGCTTGTGCCGCTGGCCAGTCAGGTGCTGGGCGAGTTGATCGAACAGTTCCAGCCCCGCGAGATCGACGTCTCGGCTTACGGCATCCGCGAGGGCCTGCTGTATGAGCAGATGCCCGAACGGTTGCGGCGGCGCGATCCGCTGGTCGAGGCCTGTCGCCACACCGAACGCCTGATGTCGCGCATGCCCGGTTTTGGCAAGAAACTGCACGCCTTTATCGAGCCGATCTTTGGCCCGCTGCCACCCGAGAAATTCCGCCTCGTGCGTGCCGCCTGCCTGCTGCACGACACCACATGGCGCACCCATCCAGATTACCGCGCCGAGGCCTGTTTTGAAAATGTCACGCGCGCGAATTACTCGGCGATGTCGCATACCGAGCGGGTGTTTCTGGGCCTTGCGCTGTTGCACCGCTACAAAAACTCGCGCTCTGGCTCGCAGCTTGAACCGCTGTTTGGCCTGCTCTCTGAGGAACGTCTGCAAGAGGCAGAGGTGCTGGGCAAAGCGATGCGATTTGGCGCGATGTTTGCCACGCACAGCCCGGCCGATGCGGGTGAGTTGTCTTATTCGTCCAAGGCTGGCGTGTTGGAGCTCAAGCTAACCAAACGCGGCAAGGCGCTGTTTGGCGAGGTCGCCGAGGCGCGGTTCCGCTCGCTTGCCAGCGCGCTCAAGGCCGAGGCGAAAGTGTCCTAAAGCTCGATCCCGTTATTGGGAATTGGCGGGTGGCCCGGCGGCAAGTTTGGCCGACCCGGACGCGGCATTTTCGGCTGTGGCGTGTTCGGAATCGGGGCCTCGGGCGGTTCGGTCATAAGTGGCGGTGGTGGCGGCGCATCGGCACGGCGGCGCAACAGGATATCGCCATTGTCCAGCCGCTCGGGGGCTTCGTAGTTTTTCACATCGTCAATCAACGCCATGAATTGACGCAGCTTCGGGCCAAATTGCTCGGCCGCATCGCCCAGCCCTTTTTGCATGTCTTCCAATTCGGGACGCATCTGATCAATGATGCCGCGAAACAGCAGTTGCGCGCCCTCCTCAAGCAGCGAAAATCCGCGATCGGCATCGCTTTCGGGCGTCTGCGCCTGCGCTGGGCACGCGGCAAGACAGGCCATCAAAATGGGAACCGTAAATGCTTTCATAGCTTCCAGCCTACGCCGAGAAACGACAAAAATCACGCCTCTTCGACAGGGCCGAACTGCAAATCGACCGAGACGGGAAAATGATCCGAAGCTTGCAGCAACGCCTCGCGCAATTCGGGCACGCGATAGATTGCCGGGTCGTCAAACGGGTGCCAAATGCGCCACGCTGACGCCTGCGCCACCAGATCAGGTGAGAGCATCACGAAATCCAGCATCGCCGAGAAATACTGTTTCTGCTCAACCAGATAGAAACGCGCAGAACTGGGCGCGGCAGAGGTTTGATGGGCGGCACTCAGGCGCGCGTGCGGGTCGTGCAAGCGCCACGCCTCCGGCCCGCCCTCGCCCGCCACGATTTCCACGCCCGAGCGTCCAAACAGCTTTTCATATTCATCCAGCCCCGGACCGTCGTTGAAATCGCCCAGCACAACAAGGCTATCGCCCGCGCGCAGATGCTCTTCGATGCGACCGCGCAGCCAAATTGATTGCGCCAACTGCTTTCGCCGGTTCTCGATGCCGATCCGGATCGCGGCCTCGCGGCTGGTCACACCATGGGGCCCCTTGGATTTGATATGCACCCCGATCAGATGAATCACGCGACCTGCAATTGTTTCCAATCTCACCTCAAGTGGCGGCTTGGAAAAGGTCACCGTGTCCATTTGCGCATCAATATCGAGGTCGATTTTCAGCACACCATCAAAGCGCGGCCAAGCCTCGCTTTGCCCCGGATCATGGCGTGCGCGCACCACATCCGGGTCATAGAGCAACGCAACTTCCTGCTGTGTGTCATTGGAAAACCCGATCAGCGCCTTGCGCTGGCGCAGCTCGAATTTCGCCGCGAACTCTTCGAGCATCGCGACCGTCTTGTGGCGGCGATTGTCGTCAGGTGCCTCGACGATGAGCAGCACATCGGCCTGCAAAGCGCTCAGCACGATGCCAATCGCCCCGATCTGCTCGGCACGCGTCACACTATAGCGCGCCGACCATTCGCCATCCTCCAACAAATGACCGTTGCGGTCGAACAGGTTGGTGAACCACTCGATATTCCAGGTGGCCACCCGCATCAGGGATGCGCCGCAGAATCGCGGATTTCTTCCCACGCGGCATTGAGTGCAATCAAGCGTTGTTCGGCCAGTTGCACAGCCTCGGGCGGCAGGCCACGGGCAATCGCGCGATCGGGATGGGCCTCGCGCACCTTGGCGCTCCAAATCTTGCGCACCTCGGCAATCGGCGTGCCGGGCGCCACTTCAAGTACCGACCACGGATCAGGCGCGGAATCGGGCACGAAAGCGGCCTTCATCGCGCGAAAACAGCACTCTTCCAGCCCGAAAATCCGCGCGACTTCGTGCAAGAACGCATCCTCGCCCTCATGGTAATCGCCATCGGCCATCGCAATAAAGAACAGCCCCTCGAGCACATCTTTAAGCACATCCGCGCCGGGCCCGAACATCCGCGCGATCTTGCGCGCATAGGCGTCAAAGCCCGCCACATCGGTGCGCGCCATGTCAAAGACGCGCGCCGCGTTGACCTCTTCGCCCGCCGGAATCTGAAAGATGCGCCGGAACGCGGCGACCTCATCGCGGGTGACCTGCCCATCGGCCTTGGCCATCTTGGCCCCCAGCGCAATCACCGCGATGGTGAAGGCAACCGAGCGTTCTGGCGGTTCGCGCAGGTTGTCAAAGACACTCGAAAGCCCCTCGCCCCGCCCAAGGGCGGACAAGGCTTGCGCGATACGCGACCAAAGTGAAAGTGGTTTATCCATACCATCCCAGATCTGACTCTGCGCAGCAAAGTTTACCCTGCGCGTTTCGGATTTGCACCCGTTCAAATACGCAGCCGGATTACAACGCTGTAATGTCGATAAAAGGACGCTCTGGGATAGATTACGATGCCCGAGTGTCTCAAAACATCGAAAAATGGATATTTATGGCGCACGGATATCCCGTCATGCCCGCGCCTTTCGCATGCCAAGCCGCACTCTGCGCCCTCTGGCGGGGACGCCTGCATTTGGCTATGAACACTGCATGAGCAGTTTTCTCTCCGTTGATCATTCATTGAGCGGGCGGCGTTGGGTTGGTCCCACCCCCGAGACCGACCGTCTTGCCGAGGCGATGGCGCAAACCACCCGCCTGCCGCTGCCGCTTGCACGCATCCTTGTGGCGCGTGGCGTCAGCCCGCAGGAGGCCGAGGGGTTCCTTGAGCCGACCCTGCGCGACCTGCTGCCCGACCCGCGCAGCCTCAAGGATATGGAGCGCGCCGCGACGCGGTTTCTCGCAGCGATAAATGCGCATGAAAACATCGCCATTTTTGCCGATTACGATGTGGATGGCGGTTCGTCGGCGGCGCTTTTGATCCATTGGTTACGCGGCATGGGCCGCCAAGCGACGCTGTATATTCCCGACCGGATTGACGAGGGCTATGGCCCCAACGAGCCCGCGATGGAGGCCTTGGCGCGCGATCATTCGCTGATCGTCTGCGTCGATTGCGGCACGCTTAGCCACGGACCGGTTGCGGCCGCCAAACCCGCCGATGTGATCATTCTCGACCACCACTTAGGCGGCGAGCCCCTGCCCGACGCGCTGGCCTGCGTGAACCCCAATCGGCTCGATGAAACCGGCGATCTGGGGCATCTTTGTGCCGCCTCGGTGGTGTTCTTGATGTTGGTCGAGGCCAATCGCCAATTGCGCGCGCAGGATGTGCAGGGCCCGCCCCTGATGGCGCTGCTTGATCTGGTGGCGCTGGCGACGGTGGCCGATGTCGCGCCACTGCAGGGCTGCAACCGCGCGCTGGTGCGCCAAGGGCTCAAAGTTATGGCGCGGCGCGAACGCCCCGGCCTTGTGGCGCTGTGTGATGTCGCCCGGTTGGATCGCGCGCCAAGCGCCTATTCGTTGGGCTTCGTGCTGGGGCCGCGGATCAATGCGGGCGGGCGGATCGGTGCCGCCGATTTGGGCGCGCGGCTTTTGGCCACGGATGATCCCAACGAAGCGCTGGCTCTGGCGGAGCGGCTTGATGTGCTCAACTCGGAACGTCGCGAGGTTGAGAACGCGGTGCGCGCCTCGGCGCTGGTTCAGGCCGAGCAACGCGGGTTGGACGGGCCGCTCGTTTGGGCGGCGGGTGAAGGCTGGCATCCCGGCGTGGTCGGCATCGTGGCCGCGCGGCTCAAAGAGGCCAGCAACCGCCCCGCCGTGGTGATCGGGCTGGAGGGCGGCATTGGCAAAGGCTCGGCGCGCTCGATCAATGGCGTCGATATTGGCGCGGCCATTCAACGCGTCGCCGCCGAAGGGTTACTGCTCAAGGGCGGTGGACATCGCATGGCCGCCGGGCTGACTGTTGAAGAGGGCAAACTGGAGGCCGCGATGGCGCGCCTGTCCGAGTTGCTGGCCAAGCAAGGGGCTGGAACGCAGGGCCCGCGCGATTTGCGACTTGATGGGCTGTTGATGCCCGGCGCCGCAACCCCGCAACTGATCGAGGATATCGACCGCGCCGGCCCCTTCGGCCAAGGCGCGCCCGCCCCGCGATTTGCCTTTGCCAATATGGAAATCGTCTCGCCACGTCCGATCGGCGAAAGCCATCTGCGTTTCATGTTTGGCGATGGGATGGGCGCACGAATCGAGGCGATAAACTTTGGCGCGTTCGACGGCCCGCTTGGCCCCGCGCTCAGCGAACGCGGCGCACAGCGCTTTCATCTGGCTGGTCGTCTTGAGATCAATTCCTGGGGCGGGCGCAACAAGGTGCAGCTGCGTCTTGAAGATGCAGCGCGCGCCTGAAGCCGCTGTTTTCACACCGCATTCGGCGCGGATTCGATCTCGATGCGAAAGATTCGCAAAAACATCAAAAACCCCCTTGCGAGTCACCAAGCTCTGGCCTAAACACCGCCCACGCTGACAAGCCAAGCGCTTGATCGTCGTAAGTGGCCCGTTCGTCTATCGGTTAGGACGCCAGGTTTTCAACCTGGAAAGAGGGGTTCGATTCCCCTACGGGCTGCCACTTTTCTGATAAATCCCATGAAATTAAGACCCTGCGCGAACGCGTCAGGATTGGTCCACGACTTGCTACGTTGTGGGTTTTGTTCGATTCCCGTGACTTGTGGCGCCTACTCGGCCTCGCCATTGACCGACGCGGCCCGATCTGGCCCGCGCGATTTGCGCCGGATGGCTTGCAGGAGCGACATTGCCAATAGGGCCGCCGTGGCCAGCACGAAAGCGGCCGCGATGGGGCGGTGCAGGAACACCATCGGATCGCCGCGCGAGATCAGAAGGGCGCGGCGCAGATTGGTCTCGATCAGCGGCCCCAGCACGAAGCCAAGCAATAGCAACGCCGGGTTGAACCGCGCCAGCGACAGCGCGTAGCCGATGGCCCCAATCAGCGCGACCGCGAAGATGTCAAAGCTCGATCCGCGCACCGAATAGACGCCGAGGCAGACAAAAATCAGAATCGCCGGATAGAGCCAGCGAAACGGGATGCGCAGCATCGACACCCAGATGCCGATCAGCGGCAAGTTCAGCACCAATAACAGCAGGTTGCCGATCCCGAAGCTCGCGATCAGCCCCCAGAACATGTCGGGGCGCTCTGCCAGCATCAGGGGACCGGGTTGCACGCCGTGAATGACCAGCGCGCCCAGCATCAACGCCATGATCGGATCGCCCGGAATGCCCAGCGTGAGTGTTGGGACAAAGGCGCTGATCGCAGCGGCGTTATTGGCGGCTTCGGGGCCTGCAACGCCCTCGATCGCTCCTTTGCCGAACCGTTCGGGGTGGCGCGAGATGCGGCGCTCGGCGGCATAGGCGAGAAACGACGAGATCGTCGAGCCGGTGCCCGGAAGCGCGCCGAAGAAGCTGCCTAGGCTTGCGCCGCGCAGCGCCGGAAAGGGAATGCGGCGCAGCTCGGCCCGGCTGGGCAGCAACTCGCGCAGCGCGATGCGGCGCGGCACGCCGGTGCGTTCGGCGACGTGGATATTGGCAATCACCTCGGCCACGCCAAACAGCCCCATCGCCAGCGCCACAAGGTTCACACCGTCCATCAGCTCGGTCTGCCCAAAGGTAAATCGCTGCTCGCCCGAGTTCACATCGGTGCCAACGCAGCCCAAAATCAGCCCCAGCACCACCATCGCAAAGCCTTTGGCCGGGTGCTTGGCACCGATGGTCGAGGCGGCAACCAGCCCCAGCAGCATCATCGCGGCATAATCCGCCGCGCCAAAAGCCGTGGCCGCGCGCGACAAGATGCCCGACAGCAAGATCAACACGAAGATGCCAAAGAACGAGCCCAGAAAACTTGAGATCATCGAGGTGAACAGCGCAACACCCGCGCGCCCCTGCTGCGCCAGCGGATAGCCATCCAGCGTGGTCACCGCCGATTGCGGCGTGCCCGGCAGCCGCAGCAGGATCGAGGCCACCGCGCCGCCATATTGCGAGCCGTAATAGACCCCCGCCAGCATAATCAGCGCCGCCTCCGGGCTGAGGTAATAGGTGATCGGCAGCAAAAGCGAGATCGTGGCCATCGCACCGATCCCCGGCAAGACGCCCACGAACGTGCCCAGCACCACGCCCAGCACGCAATAGATCAGCACGCCCGGTTGCAGCGCAACGCTCAAGCCATGCAGAAAGCCGTCCCAGCCGCTCATGCTTGCCCCGGCCAAAGCGGGACCGTCATTTTCAGTCCGAAATGAAACACCACGACCGACAGCACGGTGATGCCCAGCGCCAAAGCCAGCCGCCAGCCGACCCGGCGATCAGGCGCGGCGATCGAGGCGATAAGAACGCTCGCCAGCGTCACCGGCACCAGCCCCACAGGTTCCAGCCCTGCCGCGAAAACAAGGATCGCGGCGAGAACGGCGCCGGCCTCTTTCCACGCGATGCGCCCCCGATGGCCTGCGCGCGCCCAAGCGGGCAGCGCGATCATCAGCCCCAGCACCGCCAGCACGCCGCCCAGAATTGCCGGAAAGAACCCCGGCCCCATCCGGCGCAGCGAGCCGATATCGTAATGGCCAACAGCATAGAGGGCGACAAACAGGCCGATCGCGGCAAGAAGAATGCCGCTCGCCAGATCGTGGATATCGTGCTTCATCGATCAGTTTTTCGCGTCGATCCGGTCCAGCACGGCCCCCCAGATCTTGGTGTCTTGCGCAATCCGCTGTTGCAGATCCTCGGGCGTGCCCCCCGCCGCCTGCCAGCCCATATCCTCAAGACGCTTTTGCACCGCCCCATCCGCGAGGATCGTATTGATATCGGTGTTGAGCGTTTTGATGATCGCCGGATCGGTTCCGGTGGGGGCAATGAAGGCGTTCCACAATTCCGCCCGGAAATCGGCGGGCAGCCCGGCCTGCCCGGCCATCACCGGCACACCGGGGGCTTGGGCAAAGGGCTTTTGCGAGGTGATCCCGAGGATCTTCAGCGTGCCCGCCTTGACATATTGCATCGCCGCCGAGGGGGCCATGAAACCGGCGTCGATCTCATGACCGATGATCGCGGTGGTGACCTGAGCATACGAGGTAAAGGGCACGTGCAGCATCTCGACGCCCGCGCGATCCGAGAACAGTTCAGCCGTCAGATGCGCGCCAGATCCCTTGCCGACCGAGCCATAGCTAAGCGCCTCTGGCTCTTTGCCCGCAGCGGCGATGAAACCCGCCAGATCGCTGGCCGGGAAATCCGCCGCCACGACCAGCACCAGCGGCGAGGTGGCGACCAGCACGATGGGCATGATGTCGGTCGCGACGTCATAGCCCAGATTCGGCATCAGGCGCGGCGCGGTCGTCATCGGCCCGTTGATCGTGGTGCCAAACGTGTAGTCCTTGTCCTTGGCGTTCAGCATCTGCTGAATACCGATCACACCGCCCGCGCCGGGTTTATTCTCGATCACGATCGGCTGGCCCAAAGCGGTGGCGAGAGGGTCCGTCACGATCCGCGCCAACAAGTCCGGCGAGGAGCCCGCAGGAAAGCCCACGAAGGTGCGCAGCGGCTTGGTGGGCCATGCGGCTTGTGCGAAAGCAGGCTTGCAAAGCGTAAGGGCGGCCGCCCCCATAAAGGCCGCGCGGCGCGTGATGGTCATGGCTGTCTTCCCCCGGATGTGTCGTGCATCAAAGCACTGTCATCGCGCAAGATTGCGGAAACACTTCCCCTTGGCAAGGGTCGCGCAATTCGACGCGCGAAATCGCCGCGCGCAGGCCTGACCGTGGTCGGATCGTCATGCGCAGAGCGTGATCGACGCCTTCACCCCACTTGAGAGCAGCCCCATCAGACCAACGCAAGACTATTGGCCTTGGGCGCTCTGCCCGGATCGGTTGGGCACGATCCTGAGCGCGCGCAAGGCGTTCAAGATGACGGCGACGTCGATCAGTTCTTGCAAGAGCGCACCTTCAACCGGCGTCAGATAGCCAAACGCCGCCGCGATCATGCCCAGCACCGAAAGCCCGATCCCGACCACGACACTTTGCAGCGCGATCTGGCGCGCGCGCTGCGCAATCTCGACCCCCGCCAACAGGCGGTCGAGATGGTCAACCAGCAAGACGATATCCGCCGCCTCCGCCGAGGCCGCAGTCCCACGCGCGCCCATCGCCACGCCAATATCGGCGGCGGCCAAAGCGGGCGCGTCGTTCACGCCATCGCCGACCATCATGACCGGGCCGTTCTTGCGCTCGCTTAGCACCAGCAAGACCTTTTGATCCGGGGTCAGCTCGGCGCGCACGCCCTCCAGCCCAAGCCCCTTTGTCACCGCCGCGGCCACCGCTTGGCGATCACCGGTGGCCAGCAAGACGCGCCCGATCCCGAGCGCGCGCAGCCCCGCCAGCAGATCCCCCGTGCCTGCGCGCAGCGCATCGGCCATCACCAGATGCCCCACCGCTTTGCCGTCAACCGCCAGCGACACGACCACCGACCCGGCCTCGATAATCGTGCGCTCCAGCGCCGGGGCTCCGGTCTGCGTGGCGACAAACGCAGCGCCACCCACCACAACCGCACGGCCGTCAACGGTTCCGGCCACGCCTTCGCCCGGTGTCTCAAGCACGTTTTGCGGGATCGGCAGTTCTGCCCCGCGTGCATGGGCCGCAGCAACGATTGCCTGCGCGATCGGATGTTTCGAGGCCTGATCGAGCGCGGCTGCGAAATACAAAACTTCGTCTTCAGACAGCTCCCCCGACGCCTCGATGGACACGATTTGCGGGCGCCCGTCGGTCAGTGTTCCCGTCTTATCAAGGATCAGCGTCTTGATCCGCGCCAGCGCCTCAAGCGGCTTGGCCCCTTTGATCAACACGCCGAAATGCGCCGCCCGCGACAGCCCCGCGACAAGTGCCACCGGAACCGCAAGGATCAGCGGGCAAGGCGTTGCGACCACCAGAACGGCCACCGCACGGATCGGATCGCCCGTCAACCACCACGCCGCCGTCGCCAGCACCACTGTGACGATCAGGAACAGCAGCGAATAGCGATCCGCCAGACGTGCCATCGGAGCCTTTGAGGCTTGCGCGGCCTCAACCAGCCGGACAATCCCGGCATAGGTGCTATCCGCCGCCCGCCGCGTGACCCGCAGATCAAACGCATCGCCCGCATTGGTGGCCCCACTCATGATCTCTTGCCCGCGCTGCATCCGCACCGGCATCGACTCGCCCGTCAGCGCGGACTGGTCCAGCATCGCCCACTCTGTCGCAAGCGTGCCATCGACAGGCACCGCGTCGCCCTGCCGGATCAGCAACAGGTCATCCGGCACGATCTCGTCCAGAGGCACGTCGTCCAGCGCGCCTTCGCGGTGTCGCGTGGCGCTGCGTGGCACGCGCGCGAGCAGATCGCTCATCTCGCGGCGGGCCCGGCCTTCGGCAAAGCTTTCGAGGTACGTGCCCCCGGAATACATCAGCGCCACCACCGCCGCCGCCAGTTCCTCGCCAAACAGCAGCGCTGCAGACATCGACAGCGCGGCCACAATGTCGAGCCCAACCTCACCCTTGGCCAAAGACTGCGCTATCTCGACCACAAGGCCGATCAGCACGGGCACGACAGCGCCCCACCAAATCAGCGTCGCCAGATCGGGTTTGCCCGCAAACATGACCCCCAAACCCGCGAACAGCCCGAGAGCCGCGATGACCAACAGGGCCGTTTTCAAACGGTCTTGCAACTGAGCCGGTTTCTTCATGGGCTTCCTTTTTCGGGCTTTCTTGGGAAGGTTAAGCCAGCACTGACATCATATGACAGGTCTTTCATATGTCATCCGCCCTGTTTCTGTCGCGCAAGAAAGATCGGCCTGTCTTTAGCCCTCAGAAATACCGGACCCCGGCAAGAGCCAGCGCGAATTCAATCGCGCCCTTGCAGACATCGCATTTTCGGGCATCGCGCCAAAATTCTGCAGCCGGGCCAAAGCTTTGAACAGCGATGTTCCCGCCGCGCGTTTAATACCCTTTCGCCAGACCAGAGGGTCGACGGTTGTCATTTGCCCCCTCCAGCAGCCCGGTCGCGGGATTGGCCAAGATCGCCTCATCCGCGCCCCAAGGCGAGCGCTCTTTGAACGTATAGCCCATCGTCTCTAGCGCGGATTGCGTCTTGCGCGTCAGATAGCCGGGCTCGACAGAAACCAGATCGGGCAACCACTGATGATGGACACGCGGCGCATCGACGGCTTGCTGCATGTTCATCCCGAAATCGACCACGTTCAGGATGCTTTCGAGCACAGTCGAGATGATGGTCGAGCCGCCGGGGCTGCCAGTCACCATGAACAGCTTGCCATCCTTGAGCACAATCGTGGGCGTCATTGAACTCAGCGGGCGCTTGCCGGGCGCGACTGCATTGGTCTTGCCCTGCACCAGACCAAAGGCGTTGGGCACACCCGGTTTGGCGGTGAAATCATCCATCTCATTGTTAAGGAAAAACCCGGTATCGCCCGCGATCTTGCCGGTCCCGAAAAAGAAGTTGAGCGTGTAGGTCACGGCCACCGCATTGCCCTTGGCGTCCACGATGGAATAATGCGTCGTGTGCTGCCCCTCATTCGCCCCCAGACTGCCCGTGATCTGCGAGGACGGCGTGGCGCGATCTGGCTGGATCGTAGCGCGCAGGCCGGCGGCATGTTCGGGCGAGATCAGCGTTTCAACCGGGTTTTTCACGAAGGCCGGGTCGCCCAGATAGGTGTTGCGATCCGCAAAAGCACGCCGCTCGGCCTCGACCAACGCATGGGTGACCTCGCCAGAGGCATAGCCCCATTTCGCGAAAGGATAGGGTTTGATGATCTGTATGATCTCACACACCGTGGTGCCGCCAGAACTGGGCGGCGGGGCCGAAACGACCTGATAGCCGCGATAGTCACAGCTGACAGGTGCGCTCCAGGGGGCGGTGTATTGGGCGAAATCCTGCATCGTGAACAGCCCGCCCCCCGCCTGACTGGCGGCCACGATCGCCTTCGCAATCGGGCCGTCGTAAAACGCCTTGCGCCCTTGGTCTGAGATCAGCTCCAGCGTCTTGGCAAGCTCGGGCTGCTTAAGCCGCTCGCCCGCGACATAAGGCGTGCCATCGGGATGCAGAAAGGTTTTCGCGACATTGGGCTGGCTGGCAAATAGCTTGGTGCGCAGCTCCATCAATTTCACATCCGCCGCGTTGAGCACAAACCCGTCGCGCGCCAGCTTGATCGCCGGGGCCATCACCTGCGCGCGCGTCATCGTACCATATTTAGCCCGCGCCTCTTCCATCCCCATCACGGTGCCCGGCACGCCCGTTGCGAGCCACGAATCCCGGCTCAGCTTGGGGTCGGCATTGCCCTGTGCATCCAGAAACATATCCGCCGTCGCCGCCAACGGCGCCTTTTCGCGAAAATCGAGAAACAGGTTTTGGCCATCGGCCAGATGAACGGTCATGAAGCCGCCCCCGCCAAGATTGCCGCAACACGGATGCACCACCGCCAGCGCGTAGCCCACCGCGACCGCCGCATCCACCGCATTGCCCCCGCCCTGCAGGATATCGACGCCAATATCGGTGGCCAGATGCTGCGCCGTGACCACCATCGCATGTTTGGCCGTCACCGGTTGAGCGGCCGCAATCTTGGCGCGGCTCGCACCGACCACGCCGAGATCGGGCAAGGCCGAGGCGGCACTGCCTTGGGTGTCAGCAAAGACCGGAGATGCAAGCAGAAGACAGGCGGAGAAAAGGGCGACAGCGCGGCGCATGGGCAAGGCTCCTTGATGGCGTTCAGTCTTGCGCCAATCAGATAGAGCGGATCGCGAGCTTGAACAGCCGCCTATGCGCCCAGATCATGGACCAACGCCGCAAGCCCCTCCATGCGTCGCCCCCCTCGCCCACAATTTTGAACCCAAAGATTTCGCAATCCTCCTAGGGTCTGGACCCATTGATTTCAGGCTCGCTGCGTGAATCACGACGCCGCAAACGGAGCAGTGCCGTGTCTGATCTTTTCTGGTTGAGCGATGCGCAGATGGCGCGTCTTGAGCCCTACTTCCCCAAGCCCCATGGCAAGCCACGGGTCGATGACCGCAGAGTATTGAGTGGAATTATATTCATCAATCGCAATGGGTTACGTTGGCGAGATGCGCCTGCGGAATACGGCCCGCACAAGACGCTATATAACCGCTGGAAGCGATGGAGTGAAAAGGGCGTTTTTGCCCGGATCATGGCCGGCCTCGCAGCGGAGCACCGCGAGGAGAAGACCGTCATGATTGACGCGACCTACCTCAAGGCCCACCGAACAGCGGCCAGTATGGGCGCGAAAAAGGGGGGCGTGGCCGTCTGATTGGCCGAACCAAGGGCGGGATGAACCACTGCCCGGCAGGGCATTGCGCAGCAATGGCCCGAGAGGGACAAAACTGCATGCCATCTGCGACAGCCAGGGGCGCCCGCTCAACCTGTTCGTGACCGCAGGGCCCCCTCTCGGCGATGCTTGCGTCGCCTGCCGGGCAGCGGGTCAGTGATTATATCGGAGCGCGGGCATTGCTTAGCAGCCTGCCAAACGTGGATTGGTTACTCGGAGATCGCGGCTATAACGCCGATTGGTTCAAAGAAGCGTTTGAAGACAAATGGATAGGCGCCTGTATCCCTGGCCGAAAGCAACGCAATACGCCCGTGAAATACGACAAGCGCCGCTACAAACGACGCAACCGCATCGAGATCATGTTCGGTCGGCTCAAGGACTGGCGGCGCGTCGCAACCCGATACGACAGATGCCCAAAAGTCTTCCTCTCGGCCATCGCCCTCGCGGCAACCGTCATCTACTGGCTTTGAACCTCAATGAGCCAGATCCTAGTGCGACCGACCAAGCCCATCGCGCCAAAACAAAGAAAGACCGACAGCAAAATAAGGGCGACGACGCTGGCAATTTGTGCCCGCGGCAAGAAGCTGCCGGCTTTCGGATACCCCTGCCACAAGACGGCTTCGGTCGCTTCAAGATAGCGCAGAAGACGCGGATCCAGCTCCGGCCTTTGACTGGGTGCCAACGCCACCGCCCCCTCGCATACCCATCCCAAAACACTGCGCGGCCCGTGCCTGCCTTTCACGCCAAAACGTCTCGAAAGATGCGTGGGCTGGGCACGACAGGCCTGAACCGGCCCTGCCTGCAACGCATTACTTGAACAGTTTCAAAAGCCCCTTCTTGGCCTCGTCTTCCAGCTTTTGACGCACGGCGTCTTGCGCACTCTGGCCGTCTTGAGGCGTGATCCCAAGCTTCTTGGCAACCTCGGACTTAGCCCTGTTTTCAAGGTCTTTCTTGGCCGCATCGACCTTGTCGCCGGTGATCGCATTCATATCGAGGCCGAATTTCGGCTTGGCCCAGGGTCCGGTGATTGTCAGCGGCACCTGCACGCCGCCGCTGCCATCAGCCTTGCTCAGCGCGGTGGGTGTCAGCGTGTAATTCAGCGTCTGCGCGCCGACATTCACCTGCCCCTTGCCAGCCGCGC
The DNA here is from genome assembly GCF_040892615.1 of Thioclava arctica. Taxonomy (NCBI): domain Bacteria; kingdom Pseudomonadati; phylum Pseudomonadota; class Alphaproteobacteria; order Rhodobacterales; family Paracoccaceae; genus Thioclava; species Thioclava arctica. The sequence goes on along the minus strand of NZ_JBFRYC010000001.1, from coordinate 468,579 downwards.
TTAGCAGCGGTGCCTTGAGCGCTAGGTCATCATTGCTCAGCACCCCTTTATCAATGGTGAAGCTGGCACTGATCTGATCAAAGATCGTCTTCGCCCCCTCGCCCACATAGTTCAGGTTCAGCGTGCGCAGCATGCCCACCAAATCAAGCCCCTGCAACGCGCCCTTTCCCAGCGTGAAATTGCCCGAGCCCGACAGCGAGCGCGCCAGCGCCGCCTCGCTATTGCCCGAGGCCAGCAGCTTTACCGTCACATCGGCCTCGGAATCGAGGCGCTTGTAATCGGCCAGATCGCTGAGAAGCGGCTCTAATGAAACGCCTTTGGCCACCAGATTAGCCGCCACTGACAGCCCGCCGCGCGCATTGGCCACCACCTGCCCCGAGATGTCGCCGCCATAGGCCGACACTTGGCGCAGATCGGCCACTGCGCGGCCATTTTCCAGCGTGATCTGCGCGCGGGTCTGGCCCAGCTTACTCACCCCAAGGTCGATCGAGGGGGCGTTCAGCGTGATCTGCGCGTCCGCCATGTGCAAGGCGCTCAGGTCAATGGGCGCGGTTGACCAGCCGCTGGCCGCTTTGGTGCCAGAGCCCGTGCCTCCACCTCCGCCGCCCCCGTTTGATGCCGCCAGCGCGGACAGGTTCAGCGCATCCGCATCAATCTGCGCAGTGATCTTGGGCTTGCCCTTGGGAAATGTCAGAGCGCCCGCCACGCGCATCGCATTGCTATCGAGCGTAATCTGACCTCCCGTCAGGTCTAGCGCTCCGTTTGGCGAGAGCGTCACATCCCCCTTGGCGGTGATACTGTCATGGCCCAACCCTTGGGGCAGATCAGATATCGACTGGCCAACAAGGGCCGCCAGCGCCGCTGGATTTTTGAGAGTAGCGACCAGTTTGCCCTGCGCAGCCAGTGGCGACGTGCCCAGATTGCCCTTAAACGCCACGTTTGAAGCCCCTACCCCAACCGTCACATCCGCTGGCACCGCCTTGCCCGTCAAGCCCGCCGCAAACTGCGCCAGCGTGCCCGTCAGGGTCATCGGCTGGCCATTGAGTTCGGCCTTGAGGTTGAAATTGGCCGGGCCGGTATAGGACGGGATTTCCAGCGTCGCGTCGATCTTGGACAGGGCGATGCGCTGGCCCGTCGCTTGGTCGATCCAAGTCAGCGACCCATCGCTGATGATACCCTGATCCAAGCTGAAAGCCTGCCTCACGCTGCCCGCGCTCGGGACCTTCTTCCCGGCGGGGTCGGTGCTGGCGGGCTTGGCCGGGGGGGTAAATTCCCAATTGCCCGTGCCATCTTTGCGCCGCTCAAGCAGGATCTGGGGCGCCAGCAGCTTGACCTTGGAGACGCGGATCTCCCCGCCAAACAGCACCGCAGGCTCAACCCCGATTTCGACCTCTTTGGCAGACAGCATCGGCCCGTCCTTGGCCCAAGACGCATTGGCGATTTCCACCGGCCCCATGCGCACCCCCAACTGCGGCCATAGCGTTGCATGAACCGCGCCCGTCAGAGTCATTTTGCGCCCGGTCGCGGCCTCAAACTGGGTCTCGGCAATCTGGGCGATCTTTTTCGACGGGATCAGCAGCAGCGCCCCCCCGGCCGTCAGTGCAAGCAGCAAGATAAGAGCAATGGCGCGAACGATCCAACGCATGGGGCCTCCGGGGATTTGGCGTTTGGCATTGGCCGATGTGCAAGAAAAGGGGTGCAGCGCGCGCAAGGACAAACGGGTTGCGCTGAGAACACCACGGAAGCGCTGCGGGGGCAAGTGTGGCGACAGGCACCCAAGACCCCGCATTTCTGGCGGCGCGCCGCGCAAAAACCAACTTCCGCGTGAGGCGCGCGCTGCGTGCATTGCTGCCAAAGCCTCACCTGGATAGGTTTGGGGCTGACGAAAATCGCAAGACCCCGTCCCCCGTCACAGACAGATCGAAAAGGGTAGAAACATCATGCGGATAGCTCTTGGCGGACTGATCGTGCTTAGCTGTATGTCTTGCGCAAACGCGCAGCAATCAGCGCCCCAGCCCTTTACCCGCCCCGATTATTCCGACAATCGCTCCAGCGCGGTTGATGTGATCAGATCCTATTACAACGCCATCAACCTGTCGCAATATGCCCGCGCCTATAGCTACAAACTGCGCGGCACGCCCGAGCTTGACGCAAACGCGCTTGCGGCGGATTACGCGAAATTTCGCGATGGATTTTCCGATACCGCGCATGTCTGGTTGAAGTTGGGCTTCGTGACATCGGACACCGCAATGAGCACGACCCATTACGCGGTGCCCGTGGTGATCGAGACCCTCTCGGATTCCGGCACGCGCCAAGCCTATGCCGGCTGTTATGATGTCGTGCGCGTATCAGCGGGCGTGCAGGATTTTGTGCCCTTCGATCCAATCCGGATTGCGGGTGGAACGCTGCACAAGATCAATGGCGACATGGCGTCGGCTGCGATGCCCAAGTGTCCCATCTGATTTCGCAATTTTCTGGACGGGCGCACGGCACGCTGCCTGTGAAGCAAGCGCCGTGACCATCAAAACCCGCCGAGCCACAACGCCTAGCCGTCGCCATGAGAAACCTTGTCACCGCAATTTCTCGTTGGTGAAAACATGACTGCCCAGAGATGCCATTTGCTACGGTATCGAATGCAAATTGCAGATTGACCTTAGCGGCGACGATCCACCAAATCAGCCATCACGCAAAGCAACTCGAACATCAGCGTCGCGCCGACAAGCGCCGTCATGCCCGCCAGATCGAACGGAGGCGCGACCTCGACCACATCAGCACCGATGATGTTCACCCCGGCCAATAGCCGAACCATCTCTTGCGCCTCGCGCGTGGTAAACCCGCCGATTTCAGGGGTCCCAGTGCCCGGCGCCATCGAAGGATCAATCGAATCCACATCGAAGGTGACATAGGTCGGGGCGTCCCCCACGATGGTACGCGCCTCAGCCATCACCTCGGCGACGCCGCGACGCACGAACTCTTCCATATAGATGATGCGGATGCCCTGAGCCTTGGCCCAATCATGCTCGCCCGGTTCATAAACCGATCCCCGGATGCCGATCTGCACAATCCGATGCGGGTCTAGCAGGCCTTCTTCGATGGCGCGCCGGAAGGGCGTGCCGTGAGTAAAGGGGTTGTCGCCGAAATAGCTGTCATTGGTGTCGGAATGCGCGTCGAAATGGATCAGCCCGACAGGCCCTGATTTGGCGAGGGCGCGCAACACCGGCAGCGTCGTCAAATGGTCGCCGCCACACGAGAGCGGCAGCGCACCGCTGGCCACGATCTTCGCCATCCCCGTCTCGATCAAATTCAACCCATCAAGCAGGTTAATCGGGTTCACCGGCAGATCCCCGACATCGGCAACATTGGCGATGCTGAACGGCGCTATGCCCGACGCATGATGCGCCGCGCGCATCAGGCTTGATTGATTGCGCACCTCGCGAGGGCCGTGACGCGCGCCCGCCCGATTTGTGGTGCCACCATCCCACGGAATGCCAACCAACGCGATATCAAGCCCCTCGGCCGTCGGCACGGCAGGCAGGCGCATGAAGGTCGAATGACCCGCAAAGCGGGGAACTTTTGCAGCGTCAACGGGCTGGTGAAAGGTCGTCATGGGCATATCCTCAGTTGAATTCTCGCGCAGCAGCGGCTGTGATGCCCGCCACGCAATCGGCGAGCAACAGTTCGCCATTCTCGGCCGATGACCCTTCGGTCAGCGACAGCACGCCCGAGGGTGGGACCTCGGCGCAAGGTTTGGGGAAGCGATCATAGGGCAGGAAGGCGGCGGGGCCGTCATGGCGTGCCTTGGACAGGTCCACCAACTCGGGGCGCAGCGCCATCATCATCGAGGTTTCCAGCACCGAGGCATGCTCCAGCTCGATCCCCGGATAGCCATTGGGGAAGATGCGATCCAGCGTTTCGGGGCGCACCATATCCCAATGATCGACGCGCAAAATGACAAGGTCCGCAGCGCGGTCGCGACCGATCGCATCCAGCGCCAGTTCGATCCCCTCAATCGTCGGACCGATATTTTCGTAATGCCCATTCACGGTGACGATCTTGCGCACGTTCTGGCGAAACAACTCGCAGATCACATCGCGCACGATCAGCGAAAACGTATGCGCACTCAGATTGAGCGTGCCGGGAAAGCCCGGCCCCCCGCCCGTCTTGGGCTGCGAGCGATTGCCATAAGCAACGGTGGGCAAGACCAGCCCGCCCAGTTCAGCCGCCGCACGTGCCGCAATCGCCGTGGGGATCACCACATCGACATTCAGCGCCATATGGCGACCATGCTGCTCGGTTGCGCCTAAGGGTAGAAAAACGGGCGCCCCGGCAGCAATGCGCGCCTCGACATCGGGCCAAGGAAGCTCTGCGTAAAATACACTATCTGTCATACTCTGATCCATTATGTCATGGCCGCGCCGCCATTGGCGCCAAGGCATTGCCCGGTAAAAAGGGTGGCTCCCGGCCCGGCCAGAAAGACCACCGCCGCGGCCACTTCTTCGGGGCGGCCAATGCGGCCAAGGGGGTTGTTGGTTTCCAAGGCCTTGCCCTCGGGGCTGAGGTTTTCGAAATCCAGCAGCGGTGTATCGGTGGGGCCCGGCGCGACTGCATTTACCAAAATGCGCGGCGCCAATTCGCGCGCCCAAGATCGGGTGGCCCCCAGCATCGCCGCCTTGGTGGCCGCATAGACAGAGCCCCCCGCGCGCCCCAGATAGGCCAGCTCCGATACGACATTGATGATCCGCCCGCCCTCGGGGAGATGTGCTAAAACCTCGCGCGCGACCAGCATTGGCGCGCGCAGATTGATGGTGGTCATCCGGTCGATATGATCGGCACTAAGATCGGCCAAGGACCGCTCTTCGAAGATGCCCGCATTGTTGATCAGAATGTCGATGCCACCCAAGCGTCGGGCCGCCTCGCCAATGGTGGTCTTGATCTGAGCCTCATTGACAAGATCACAGGGCAGGATCGCGATGTCGCCCTCGGACGCAACCAGATCAAGCCCGATCACCTTGGCCCCGGCATCGTGCAACGCCAAGGCGATGGCCCGCCCGATCCCGCTGGCGGCCCCCGTGACCAACGCGCGTTTGCCTTGCAACGGTTTCACCACGGCACTTCTCCTCGGTCCACGCCCAGCGACTGGCCAGTGATATTGCTGGCCAAGTCCGAGGCCAGAAACAGATAGGTCTGGGCCATATCGGGTGGCTCCATCAGCCCCGGCAGAGCCTGCCCGGCAACGATGCTATCCAACAACTCGGCCTCGTCCTCCCCTGACTCCGCAGCGATCCGGCCCAGAGAACGCATCGAGGCCTCGGTGCGCACCCAGCCGGGACAGACCGCGTTGACGCGAATGCCACGCGGCCCCAATTCGCGCGCCCAGGTCTTGGTCAGCCCGATGATCGCGTGTTTCGAGGCGACATAGGCGCCAAAGCCCGGCTCGGCGACCCGACCCCAGATTGAAGCCGTATTCACGATCGCGCCCCCCGCGCCCATGCGCGGCAAGGCTGCGGCGGTCACCAATGCCGTCCCGGTGACATTGATGTCGATCACCCGGCGAAACGCATCGCTGACCGCGTCAGAACCGTCACTGATGGGCGTCATCAGCTCCAAGCCGGCATTGTTGATCAGCACGTCGATCCGACCAAGCGGAGCCAGCGCTTCGGCAACCTGTCCCTTGTCAGAGATATCTGCCTGCGCCGATGTCGCGCCCAGTTCTGCCGCGCGCTCATGGATGGCGGCGTCATCGGCAATCAGATGTAGCTGCGCGCCCGCCTGCGCAAAGCCCTGTGCGATGCCAAATCCGATCCCGCGGCTTGAGCCGGTGATGACAACGCTGCGTCCGGAGAATGAGAGTGTCATCCGTGCTGCCCCTCTTCACGCATCATCCGCATGATCTTGCGCTCAATGTCGATATACCCCGGACATTCCAGCAACTCTTCCTTGCTGCGCAGTCGTTCTGCCGGTTTGAAATCGGGGATGATCTCTTCTTTGATCCGACCCGGATGGCTGGACAGAAAGACGATTTTATCCGCCAGAAAAATCGCCTCTTCGATGTCATGGGTCACGATGATCATCGTCGTTCCCGAGGCTTCGGCGACCTCGATCATCAATTCCTGCATCTGCCAGCGCGTTTCGGCATCCAGCGCGCCGAACGGTTCGTCCATTAGCAACACTTCGGGCGCATTCGCCAAGGTCCGCGCAATCGCCACCCGCTGACGCATCCCGCCCGAAAGCTGGGACGGATAGGTGTCGATGAACTTTGACAGCCCGACGAGACCAATGAAATGGGCTGCACGCTCGCGCCGTTCTTTGGCCGGGACGCCGTTGACCTTCATCCCGAACTCGACATTTTTGCCAACCGACATCCAGTCAAACGACGTGTAAGCCTGAAAGACCATCCCGCGTTCGCGCGCCGGGCCGTCAATCTCGGCCCCCTTCAGCGCGATCGTCCCGCTGCTTTGCGTCTCAAGCCCAGCGATCATCCGCAGAATGGTTGATTTGCCGCTACCTGATGGCCCCAGAAGGACACAGATCGAGCCCTTCTCAACCGCAAAAGAAACATTATCGACAGCCGTTAGAGACTGCCCTTTGGACAAGGCGAAGGTTTTCGAGACGTTATTAATCTGAAGCAAAGGTTGAGACATCAGCGCACCTCTTGAAGATAGGGAAAGAGGCGGCGGTGCAGGATCGCGAAGGCTTTGTCGAAAATAAGCCCCAAGACACCGATCACGATGATACCCGACAGGATTTCGTCGGTATGCAGAAAGCGACGTGCACGCATCATCATCGCGCCGATACCCGTGGTTGAGGCGACGATCTCGGCGATCACCAGATAGGTCCAGACCACGGCCAACATCTGGCGCATCGCCGTCAGGATATTGGGGGCAACGGCGGGCAGCATCACGCCAAAGACGGTGGCCCACCGCCCGGCCCCCAGCGTAAGAGCCGTTTCAATCAACTCTTTGCGAATTTCTTTGGTGTGATCCGCGATCAGCGTGATGAGAAAGAAGATCACGCCCAGAAACAGCAGCGCCAGTTTCGGCGCCTCACCGGTGCCAAACCACATCAGCAGGATCGGAATGAACGAGGGCGCGGGCAGATAGCGCCAGGCTGATACGAACGGCGCAAAGATCGCATCGACCGCCGGAAAGGCCCCCATCGCCACCCCCAGCGGTATGGCCACAAGGCAGGCCAGCGTAAACGACACAAGAACGCGCATCATCGAGATCAGAACATCGCTACCAAAACCGCTAGCGAACAGGCGAACAGTCGCACTCAGGACATCGCCGGGTGCCGGAACCAGAAGCGGGTTCACCCAATGCAAGCTGGTCGCGAGGATCCAGATGCCAAAGAACCCGGCCCAAATCCCGATCGCCGAGATCAGCATTTGGCGCGATGACACCGGCATGCGCACCTGTAAGAATTTGGGCTTGCGCCGGGTTGGAAACTTTTGCCGCATGATGGGCTCCCGCAAGGGCCCCTCGACCGAAGTCGAGGGGAGGTAACTGACAAAGGGTTACTCAGTCGCTTGGAAGGACTGGCGATAGCCGGATTTGACCAAGTCGCCCATCAAGGAACAATCAATGCCGACAGCCGGATCGATCGTGTTCTTCATAAGGCCAAGCTTGATCCACCATTCGTTGGTCAGTGCCACCGATCCGGCCATTGAGCCATTGGGCAATCCAAAAGGCGGCGCCCCATCAAGAACGCCACAGGTGCGCGCCGATTCATCGAAATCAAACATATAGATGCCGCCCGAAAGGCTTTTGCCATTGGTGCCAATCACCGAGGCCACATCTGCAGCCGGCCATTGCAGATATTCGGCGATCATCTGGTTGGTCTCTTCGACATTCGCATGCCAGTAGGCGCGGGCATCCCACTCGGCCTTCAGCACGGCCAATGCCGCGGGACGGTTCTTGGCGATGAAGTCTTTGTTCATGAAAAGCGAATCCATGAAAATGCCGGTCTTGAGCATTTCCGGATCCGTGGTGTCGACGATTGACTTGGTGCCAGGTGCGGCCTCGATCACCTTTGAGATCCACGGCTCATACATATAGGCCGCAGCAAGGTCACCCGAGAGCATCGGCCCCACGGCCTCATCCGCGTTCAGGTTCACCCAATCCACATCGCCCGGCGCTATGCCCTCGCGGTCCAGCCACAGCCCCATCAGCAATTGACCAATATAGGCTTGCGGTGCGGCGACCTTCTTTCCCTTAAGCGTCTCTGGCGTCATCCCGGCGGCAAGAACCACGTGATCAACACCGTAAGACGGGTTGAGATAGGCGACGTTGACTTCATTCAGGCCCGCATCGACGGCAACGGGGATATAATCCGCCGTGCAGCCATAGACGTCGATCTGCCCCGCCGCGAGCGCAGCGTGCCCACCCAGCGGATCCTCGAAGTTCACGATGTTCAGGTCATAGCCGGGAATCAGGTTTTTCTGCTTGGCTACGTCCATCATGGCATAGCCCGGCCAAGATACGCAGATTCCGACATTGATGGTTTCGTTTGCCTGCGCAGCAGCAGCGCTGCCCAACATGGCGCTGGCGATCGACAGGGCGAAGGTGAGTTTACGCATGATCAGCTCCCAGATGCGGTTACTCGAAAAAATATACGCAACAAAATTTTTTAGTCTACTAAAAATTTCACATCACTAAAATTTAGGTTGCATTTCCCGCCGCACATCTCGAAAATACGCCTATGGAACGATCACAAACATTGAGCCTGCGAGAGCGGCAAAAAGAGGGCAGACGCGCGCGCATCATCGCCGCGGCCAAAAGCCTTTTCGTTGAGGCTGGGCTGGACAATATCACTATCGAAGCGATTGCCGAGATTGCCGGTGTCTCAAGCGTCACGGTGCATAATTACTATGGCACCAAATCAGGCGTGCTCCTTGCACTGGTCGCCGAAAGTGACCGCGAGCTTCTTGAAACGCTTGATCGAAATCTGGCGGACCCACCGCCCGATCTGGTTAATCTTGTGCTGCGGTTCTTTACGCTCATCTGCGACCACACGCTGACGCATCTCGATAAACCTGTTTGGCGACAGGTAATTTCGGCGTCCATCAGCGGAACCGAGCCTCGTTTCAGCAAGCTTTACCGTGAGCTTGACCACCGTCTGGCCTCGGTTTTGATCCGCGAGATTGAGAATATGAAAGCGGCAGGGAGGCTTGATGACGACACCAATTCGATCCATCTCGGTTGGGCGCTATTCAACTTGCAAAACGCTCGCTTCATCGAGTTCATCGCCTCCGACAGTAAGCATCAGGATCAGGCATTGCGGGATTTGCGCAACGATCTGAACGCCTTGCTACCTCGCTAGGAGCCAGATTTTTAAGGCCTTCGCGTCTGAAACGCGAAGACCCGTGCAGAAAGTGGACGGACTTCTACAGTCACGATTGACGCTATTGGGCATATGGCGGGGCACACCCCGTTTTGGCCAAGCCGCGCCAACATAATGCGCCCCACCAAATCAGCAGATTCAAAGAGCCGTCATTAAACCCGAACGCTTACTTAGCCAGTGACAACGCGTCAGCGACCAGATGCCCGTCACCGACATTGCGCAACGCCATCCGCGCGGGACTGGCACCCAACTTGTAAATCGGGCTTGGGATTTCTGAGGCAAGACGCGCAACGGGCGGGCGGGAATAGGTCGGATCGGGCACCGGAACTGCCGCCATAAGGCGCTTGGTATAGGGATGGCGCGGATCACCAAAAATCTGCGCCCGTGTGCCCATTTCGACGATCTGGCCCATATACATCACCGCCACCCGGTCCGAGATATTCTCGACCACCGCCATATCGTGGCTGATGAACAGATAGGCGATGCCAAATTCACCCTTGAGCGCATCAAGGAGATCCAGCACCCGCGCCTGCACTGACACATCCAGCGCCGAGACGCTTTCATCGGCGATGATCAGCTTGGGTTGCAGCGCAAGGGCGCGCGCGATGCAGATGCGCTGGCGCTGGCCGCCGGAAAACTCGTGGGGATAGCGATCAAGGTGATCGGGGGCCAGTCCGACGCGTTCGAACAGTTCCGCCACGCGATTACGGCGTTGCTCGGGTGTGTCGATCGCGTGAATAACCAGCGGCTCTGCCACCAGATCGCCCACCCGCATACGTGGGTCTAGCGCGGCCATCGGGTCTTGAAAAACGATCTGAACATCGCGCCGTAACGCTTTCATATCCTTGCCGTTTAACCCACCAAGCGTATGGCCCGCCACCTCGATGCGGCCCTGATGCGGCACCAGCCCGACCAGCGCTTTGGCAATGGTGGATTTCCCACAGCCAGACTCGCCGACAAGCGAAAACGTCTCGCCCGCGCGGATATCAAAGCTGACATTTTCGACCGCATGCACCCGGTGCGTGACCCGCGACAAGATTCCGCCGCGAATGTCAAAGCGCACCTGCACATCGCGCAGGCTGGCCACGATGTCCGTTTGCGCATCGTCTAAACTAGCCCCGCTACCATCGCCCATGCGCGGCACGGCAGCCAAAAGATCGCGGGTATACTGGGCGCGCGGGGTGGCGAAAATATCGTTCACCGCGCCCTGTTCAACAGCGCGGCCCTGCTGCATCACAATCACCCGCTCGGCCATCTCGGCCACCACGCCCATGTCATGGGTGATCAGGATAATCGCGGTGCCCATTTCGCGTTGCAGATCGCGCAAAAGGTCTAGCACCTCGCGCTGCACGGTTACATCAAGCGCGGTTGTGGGTTCGTCCGCAATCAGCACATCCGGGCGCAAGGCCAGCGCCATTGCAATCATCACCCGCTGACGCATTCCGCCAGACAATTCATGCGGATATTGCGTCATCCTGCGTTCCGGCTCGGAAATGCGCACCGCTTTGAGCGCCTCAAGTGCTCGTGCCGCAGCCTCGCTCTTGGAGATCGGCTCGTGGGCGCGAATGGCCTCGGTCAGTTGTAGCCCTATGCTCAGCACAGGGTTGAGCGAGGTCATCGGCTCTTGAAAAATCATCGCGATACGATCGCCGCGAATGGCGCGCATCTTGGTCTCGGGCAGCGCCGTCAGATCGGTACCATTGAGCGTGATCGCCCCGGCACTGACGCGCAGCGCAGGTGGCGGCAACAGCCCCATGATCGCGAGCGATGTCAAAGACTTGCCAGAGCCGCTTTCACCCGCAATGGCGATGGTTTCGCCACGCGCAAGGGTGAAACTCAGATCACTGACCAAGGCCCGCTCGACGCCCTCGGCGCGCACGGAAATCGTCAGCCCCGCAACCTCAAGAACGGTCGGGGCGACATCTGGGGCCGACACGGCCCCAGACTGAACTGTAGGGTTCTGGTTCATTCGAAGACACATCTCGGGAAATAGAAGCTGACAACCCAGTTGGGCATATCGACGATCTCGGAGATCCGCAGATCGCCACAGGTCGAGACCAGCATATAGGCATCAACCGGGGCCATGCCGCGCTGCGCACAGAGCAGATCGACCATACCTGCCACCGCGTCGCGCGCCGCAGACATCAGGTCGGGGCCAATGCCCGTCGTGACCTCATAGCCCGCGCCGTCAAGATGACGCGTAACCGGGCCCGGCGTGGTGAAGCGCGGGAATTTCAGCGGCTCGTTCTTGATCACATCAAAGCTGAGCACGGTGTTCATCGGGCTTTCAATCGCGGTGCCGCAGACCTCTCCATCGCCCTGCGCGGCATGGGTATCGCCGACCGAAAACAGCGCGCCCTCGACCTCGACGGGCAGATAAAGCGTGGTGCCCGCCGCCAGATCACGGATATCAAGATTGCCGCCTACGCGCCGGGGCGGCACGATGGAATGCAGCCCGGCCTCGGCAGGGGCGACCCCGATCGTGCCGCAAAACGGCTTGAGCGGCACCTTGCCCTCGCGTCCCCACAGCGCCTTATCAGGCGATGCGGCATCATATTTCCAGATCGTCAGCGCAGGGTCGGTGAACTGATCGGCCAACAGCCCGAAGCCGGGAATATTGGCCGTCCAGCCCCAAGCGGACCCCTCGGCCTCACGCGGGGTGAAGCTGTCGATCGTTACTTTTAGCACATCACCGGGCATAGCGCCGTCAACATAGATCGGCCCGGAGACCGGGTTGATCTTGCCGAAATCCAGCGTTGCAACATCGGCCACGGTCGAGGACGGGCCAAGCTGACCGGCTGAACTATCATGGCAGTAAAATTCGATGGTCGATCCCGGGGCTACCGTCTCGGCCGGGACAAGCGAATTGTCCCAGCCGAAATGGTGTTGTGCGCCATGGATCGTGTAGTCACAGGCTTTGCACATGTTCTCTCACTTCGTCACATAAACATAATCATAGTTGACCGGAATCGAGACCGGATCGACGTAGAGGTTGTCTGCCCCGCCCATCCGTTCAGATTTCATGGTGTAGCGCTGCTCGTTAAAGACCGGCACCCATGGGGCTTGCTCCATCACCTTGGCATAGACATCCGACCACATCGCAAGACGCTTGGGATCGGCGGGATCGGTAAAGCTGTCGGCCTTGGTGGCCTCGGCGTCAATCTCGGGGTCGCAGAATTTCGACCAGTTCCAGCCGCCCTCGCCCGCGCCCGCACAGCCCAGGATCGGGCCGTAGAAGTTCGAGGGATCGGGGAAGTCGGCAATCCACGCCATGCCGCCCGACCAGATCATCGGCGCTTTGCCCGCGCCACCCGCCTCGATCACATTGGCCTGAGCCAGCGATTTGATTTCGGCGGTAATACCAATCGCCTTCAGATCCTGCTGGATCGCCTGCGCGATGCGCGGATTGGGATCGGTGTTCATGACGTAAAGCTCGGTCGTGAATCCATCGGCAAACCCGGCCTCGGCCAGCAGTTTTTTGGCGGCGGCATCGTCAAAGGAATAGCCTTTGTAATCTTTGATATAGCCGGGCATCGAGGGCGGCAGCGGCTGATTGGCCGGGATCGCTCGCCCGTTGATCATCTGCGTGATGCGCTTCTTGTTGATCGCCATATTGACCGCTTCGCGCACCTTGAGATTGTCAAAGGGCGGCATTTTGACATTGAGCGTGATATAACCGGTCTGCAGCTGACCGCCCTCGACCACGCGGGCTTTTTCGGCGGGGTTGTTCATGACCTCTTCGAATTTCGCAGGCGGAATGCCATCGCCGGGCACGTCTACCTCGCCCTTTTGCAAGCGCAGCAGCGCCACGATGGGCTCTTGACCGACTTCAAAGGTGATCTGGTCGAGATAAGGTACGCCCGCGCGCCAGTAATCGGTGTTCTTGGCAAAGACCAACTGCTGCCCGATGGTCCAATCCGCCAGCTTGTAGGCGCCGGTGCCAACGGGGTGTTTGCCGAAATCGGCGCCCCATTTCTCGACCGCTTCTTTCGGCACGATCGAGGCGAAATTCAGCGCCATCACATGCAGGAAGGTCGCATCGGGACGGCTGAGCGTGATCTTGACGGTCGCAGAATCCACCACCTCGACACCGCTAAGTTCGCTGGCCGAGCCATCCGCCATCGCGTCATAGCCCATGATCGAGCCAAAGAAGCCCGCGCCGGGCGATTGCGTGGCCGGGTTGGTGACCCGATCAAGCGAGTATTTCACATCCTCGGCGGTCATCTCGCGCCCATTGTGGAATTTCACGCCGGGACGCAGGTGAAAGGTAAAGGTCATCCCGTCATCAGAGACGTCATAGCTTTCGGCCAGCCCCGGGCGCAGCTCGGTCGTGCCGGGGACGTAATCCATCAGCCCGTCAAACAGCGATTTGATCATCGACCAGTTCTGCCAGTCATAGCCGATCGCGGGATCAAGCGTGGCCACGTCATCCTTGTAGGTGACGATGATATTGCCGCCGGGCTTGGCATTGGGGTCGGGCTGGTAATCTTGCGCCAGCGCGGCACCGGCGAATGACAGCGACACCGCCAGCGCGCTTGTCGTCAGCATGGTTTTCATCAGGCTCATTTTTCTCTCCGTCTGTTGAACGTTTCTTGCAGTCTTGCCCCGTTTGGCCGGGGGTCTGGTTGCGATCAGCGCAGCTTGATGCGCGGATCGATGAAGGGGGTGATCATGTCGGCAATCAGGTTGCCCAGCACGATGGCGCAGGCCGAAACCAGCGTGACGCCCATGATGATCGGGATGTCCACGCGCTGGATCGCCTGCCAGGCGAGCTGGCCGATGCCCGGCCAGCCAAAGACGCTTTCGACGACGACGATGCCCGACATGAAGATGCCGATATCAATGCCGATCATCGCGATAATGGGCAAAATGGCGTTGGGCATGGCGTGCAACACCAGCACGCGCGACCGGCGCAGCCCCTTGGCGCGCGCGGTGCGAATATAGTCTGAGCGCAGCACGTCGATCATGCTTGATCGCATCATCCGGCTATACCAACCCGACCCCATGATCCCCAGCGTCAGTGCGGGCAGCACAAGGTTGGAAAAGCTGCCATAGCCGCCGATTGGGAACCAGCTTAGCTTGACCGCAAAGACATAGAGCAGCAGCAGGCCTACCACGAATTGCGGCGCAGACACCGCTACGAAAGAGGTGATCATCAGCGTCTGATCCAACGCGCCGCCACGCCGGATTGCGGCGATGATGCCCAGTGTCAAACCGATCACCAACTCGGCCACGATAGCGCCCAGCATCAACAGCAGCGTAGCAGGCAAGCGCGCCATGATCAGCGTGGCGACATCTGTCTTTTGCAGGTAGCTGCGCCCCATGTCGCCCTGCACCAATCCGACCAGATAGCGCCAGTATTGCACCACGAACGGCTGATCGAGCCCCAACTGATGGCGGATATTCTCGACCGTCTGCGCGGTGGCGGACCGTCCCGCAATCTGACGCACCGGGTCGGCGGGCAGTACGTAGAGCAGGAAGAAGGTGATGAAGGACACACCCAGCAGGATCAGCGCGGCCTGAATCAGGCGGCGGGCAAGATAGGCCAGCATTACGAACGCCCCCTTTGCGTCGGGTCGAGCACATCACGCAGCGCATCGCCCACAAGGTTGAAGGCCAGCGCCAGCAACAAGATCGCAGCGCCCGGAATAAACACGAGCCAAGGTGCGGCCTGAAAATAGGTCTGGTTTTCGAAGATGATGTTGCCCCAGCTTGGCGTTGGGGGCTGCACGCCGACGCCAAGGTAGCTGAGCGTGGCCTCCAGCAGCACCGTGGTCGAAATCCCCAGCGTGCCCCAAACGATGATCATCGGCACGAGATGGGGCAGGATATGGCGAAACAGGATGCGCGCCGTTCCCGCGCCCAGCGTCTTTTCAGCCGCGACGAATTCGCGCTCGGCCAGCGCCGAGGTTTCAGTATAGACCACACGTGCCGTCTGCACCCAGTTCACCAGCGCGATCACCATCGCCACGATCCACAGAGAAGGCGTGAAAATCGCTGCAAGACAAATTGCCAGCAATAGCGCGGGAAATGCCATCATCAGATCGGTGAAGCGCATCAGCACCGCGCCAATCCAACCGCGGAAATATCCCGCCGTGACACCAATCAAGGTACCGATAATCAGCGACAGTCCATTGGCGACCACCCCGATAATCAGTGAGGTGCGCGCGCCATACAGGATGCGCGAGAACAGATCGCGCCCCAACAAATCGGTGCCCAGCCAAAACTGTGCCCCCGGCGGCATCGGCGCGCCTTCCAGCGTGAGCCCGTCAAACATTTGCTCTTGTGGCTGATAGGGCGCAATCCAGGGCGCAAATATCGCTCCGCCGACAACGACCGCAATCAACGCCAACCCCAACAGGGCCAGCTTGCGTCCCAGCAAACGACGCCAAGCGCTTTGCGGGCCAGTCGCACCCTTAGCCAAGGTCAGATCGGTCATTTGTACCCCCTTGCGCATCGTGGCTGGCAACAACGCGGCGCGCGCCATCTTCAAAACTCACCCGCCACGCCATCGCCATCTGGCGCAGCTGGTCATAGGCTTCGGACTCGGATTTGCCGCGCGCGGCAAGCAACGTGACCGCGCGCACGACAGTTTGGCGCTCATCAAGGCGGCGGCGCAGATCGGCGATCTCGGCGGATAAGGACTGGCGCGCCTCAAAGGCGATGCGGGCAATCAGGAGCGCCGAATAGGCCCCACCATCGCCTACAGGTTTGAGCAGTTGCGCATGCGCGCCCGTCTCAAGCGACCACTCGATGCGTCCGGGCGCTTCTGAGCCGATCAACGCAATCATCGGCATTGGGCTTTGCCCGGTAGGCCAGGGAAATTGCGCGTCATACCCTTGATCGGCATCAAAAAAGACGAAATCCCCCGACAGCGCTTCGGCGGGCAGTTCGGGCCAGCACTGAACCACATCCAACCCGATTGCGCGCAATTGCCGATCCAGCGCTTGCAGCGTGGGATGAGGACGGTGCAGCACATAGACGCGCGCACCGCCCAAAACGGGAATGCGAATGCGCCTTGTCATGACACCACCCGTAAGCTGGAAGCCCCCTGCAAGATCGCCTCGCGCCCATGTGCGAGGTAGGGATCGCCCGCCACCGGCGCAAAGCGTTCACGCGGGACGAATGCGCCGTTTTCGACCTGCGCGATCAGCACGGGAAGCTGCGTGTGATGGGTGGCCAGATCGATCCCTTCGCTGCCACCGGGCGCATGAGCCAGAAGCTGCGACAGGCTTTCCCGCGCCGCCCCTGCATGCCCCGACAGCAAGCGCGCCAGTCGATGCACCGCTGAATAGGCCGCCGCCTCATGCGAGGAGCCGAAATTCTGTCCGCCATCGGGCCAGCCCTGCACACCACGAAAATAAGGCCCCGCCGCCACCAGCCCTTCGGCAGCATCGGGATGGATCGCGGGCAATTCGCATTCGGTCAGGTTGCACGACAGGATCGGGCACGTCTCGGGGCGGAAATGCGCATCCTCCTGACCCAGACGGTGATAGGCCTCAAGGAACGCATATTGCGACGGGCCAATCAGGTTATTGAGCACGAAATCAGGACGTGTGGCGCGGATCTCGGCAATCAGGCGCTCGATTTCCAGCGCGCCAAGCGGCAAGTAACGCTCGCCCAGCACCTCGCCACCCGCACCCGAAATCACCTCGCGGGCGAGGCGGTTCATCTCCCAGCCCCAGATGTAATTCGACCCCATCAGGTAGCCCCGCCGCCCCAGCCGCGCAAAGGCCCAGCCCAGCAGCGGCAACAGGTGCTGGTTCGGGCAGGCATGGGTGTAAACCACGTGATCGGAGGCCTCGAACCCCTCGTAAGGAATGGTGTACCACAGCGTGCCGCCCGCGCGTTCGAGCGTCGGGATGACCTCTTTGCGACTCCATGAGGTAACGCAGCCGATCACATGACGCGCCGAACTTTGGTTCAAAATTTCCTCGCAAAGCGGGCCGTAAGCATCGGCATTGCCCTGCGGGTCGCGCTCGACAGCAACGAAACTAAGCGGCATGTCGGGATCGGCGTTGATCTTGGCAATCGCGCCCAATACGCCGCTGCGGCAGGCCTCGGAGATCAGCGAATAGCTTCCCGACCTCGAGTAAAGCAAACCCAGTTCAATGCGTTCTTTCATGACGTTCCTTCGACTTGTCGAAACTCCAAAAATGCAAAACGCCCCGCTGACCGACCGCTGAAAAGCGGAGTCAAAGCGAGGCGCAAATGCCGTTCGGACCTTTCCGATGTGTCTTTAGCGTGCCATTTCGCTACGTTTCAAAACAAGGGGCAAAATCACAAACCTGTATGCAAGGTGACCCTGCATGAGAGAAATCAGCGCAATTGCATAATTTTTAAGCTGGTATGGCTATCTTTGCATCAGATGCTAACTTACCGAGCGGCGCAGAGCTCTGCCATGACGAGAAATCCACTCCCTCAACTCTCGCTCTAGATGGCAAACCATGAAAGGGTTCGCTTCGATGCGACTTCGAGCGTGGGGTCCTGTCCTGCACGTCCAGACGTAGTGCCGGGTGGCACGCAAGGCTTCGTTTCGACCCCGTGCAACCGGGCAATCGTCCTTCCACGCCCGCCCATTTTTGCGGATTAGATTGATCGAAATAGCGTCACGCACGCGGGTGGCGACATGGCATCAGGTAAAGATATTTATCCTAGTACTGGCGCAGATCTTTGAACTGGAGCGACATCACCTCTGGCGGATACTCAGCCCGGTGCGGGATGTCTGCAACGAGCATTGTGGGCCCTGTGCCGGCCTGCGCCAACGGCAGCCCATCTGGCCCGGCAATAATTGACCTCCCTCCGAAACTGATACCGCCATCGGGCCCTGAATAATTTGCATAGACCACCGTCACGGCGTTCTCATTCGCGCGTGCACGCACCAGCAGATCGGGCACATGATCGTAGCCCACCGGGTTCGCCGTGGGCACGAGGATCAGCTCGCATCCCGCTCGCGCGAGCGCCCGCGCGTGTTCGGGAAACTCAATATCGTAGCAGATCAACAGTCCCATCCGTGTGCCGTTCAGCTCAAAGACGGGCGGCGCTTGGGTGCCAAAGGCGAAACTCGCCTTTTCCATAGCCCCGAACAGCTGGATCTTGCGGTAATGCGCGATCCGCGCGCCGGTCTCATCCAGCACCGAAGCCACATTCAAAACCTGATTCCCCAGCCGTTCGGCCCAGCCATAACAGATCGCACACCCCGTCTGGCGCGCGATCTCTCCCATGGCGCGGCACCAGACTCCGTCTAATGGCTGGGCCTCTGCGTGATGGGCCTCGGGGCGATTATAGCCGGGCAGGATCAGTTCGGGCAGCACCACAAGATCGGCGCCTAGCGAGGCCAGCCCTTTGACCCAAACCTCTATGACCGACAGAATCTGCGCTGGGTCAGAAGAAAGCGGCTGCGGCTGAACGAGGGCGAGTTTCATGGCGTTCTCCTGTTGGCGCTGATTTGCCTGCCCCGCGCGGACCGGATCAAGCTGGCTCAAAGTGCGGCGCGCAGAATCTGCTCAACCCCACCCGCCGTCAAGGGAACGGGGTTTCCGCCCGCGCACGGGTCGCGCAAGGCATCGGCCACCAGCGCCGCAATATCGGACTCGGCTACGTCAACGCCCATGCCGCTAAGCGTCGAAGGCATGTCGATACGCGCCCGCAACGACTCTAGCCAGTCCAGCACAGCCGCACCGGGATCATCGCCCTCCAGCCGCAATTCATGTGCCAGCGTCGCCATCTGCGCGCCCACCGCCGAGAGATTGAAGCGCAGCACATGCGCCATCAGCACGGCGTTGAGCATCCCGTGATGGGCACCATAGCGCGCGCCCAACGGGTGTGCCAGCGCGTGAACTGCCCCCAGCCCTTTTTGCAAAGCGGTGCAAGCCATGGCCGAGGCGGCCAGCATGTTGGCACGCGCGCCAAGGTTGCCCGGCTGCGAATAGGCCGTCGCCAAGGACTCGTCGATCATCTTTAGCGCCGTCAGCGCCAGACCATCTGCCATCGGATGCCAGCCCGGCGCACAGAGCGCTTCAAGCGCGTGCGAAAGCGCATCCATTCCCGTCGCGGCCGTCAAACGAGGCGGCAGACCGACCGTCACCTGCGGGTCGAGGATCACCAGCTCGGGAAGCATCTCGGGGTGAAAAATGATGACCTTGCGATGGCTGTCCGTGTCGGTGATCACCGAGGAGCGCCCGAATTCAGAACCGGTCCCGGCGGTGGTCGGAATGGCGATCACCGGCACCATCCCTTCGGTTTGGACGCGGCGGAAATTGTCGCCGACATCCTCGAAATCCAGCAATGGGCGATCCTGCCCGGCCATCATCGCGACCGCCTTGGCCGCATCCATCGCCGAGCCGCCGCCCAGCGCGATCACGCAATCATGCCCCCCTGCGCGCAAGGCCATGAGACCGGACATGACGTTTTCAACGCTCGGGTTGGGTTGCACATCGCAAAACAGGCCGGGCGCAATGCCGACACTTTCAAACGCCGCCTTCGCCTGCGCAACGATGTCCGAGGCCGCAAGCCCGCGATCACTGATGATCAGCGGTGCGCGCGCCCCAATTTCGGCCAGCCCCGCGGGCAGATCGGCCAACCGCCCTGCCCCGAACCAGACCAGCGTCGGGAAACTCCAGCGGGTTTTCAGCGTCGTAAAGTCATGTGCAGTCATCGGACAAACTCCGTTGGATGGATCAGCCCTCAGCGATCTTGATCAGGCGACGGCGGGCGGCGCGTTTGCGCAGACTGCCGACGGCAAAGATCAGCACCAAGGCTGGCAGAAAGGTCAACGTGGCCAGCGCCGGATAGATCGGCGACGATCCCACAGCGATGCCCGAGAACACGAAAGTGGGCAGCGTGCGTGTCGAACCCGACAGGCTGTAAGTGATGTAGAAATTTCCCCAAGACAGCAGGAAGGCAAAGATCGCGGCCGAGAAGATTCCGGGCCAGATCAGCGGCAAGGTAATCTCGCGCAATATCTGCCAGCGCGTCGCCCCCGCATCCTCGGCGGCGTAATCAAGCGTGTCGTCATAGCCCTGCATTTGAACCGAAATGATGACGATGCAGAACGGCGTGATGTAAATCACATGGCCGATCACCGCCGACCAAAGCCCCGGCGACAGGTTCAGCCACCCCGCCAGCACGGAAAACCACAGCAGCATCACAACCCCAAGCAGCAATTGCGGGAACAGGAGCGGCGCGAAGGTCAGAATGCGGAAGCCCCACTGAAACCGAAACTTGTAGCGGCTCCAAGCAAAGGCTCCGCCAATCCCGAGAAGTGTAGCGAACACGGTCGCAAGCACCGCCAACAAAGCGGAATTGCCCAGCGACGACCAGAAATCCCGATCCGCCAGCAACGCGCCATACCAGCGCGTTGAGAACTCGGAAATCGGCCAGGACAGGAACCGGCTTTGGGTGAAGGAGAACAGGATCAGTGTCGCGATCGGGATATAGAAGAAGATCAGCACCGCGATCACCGAGCCATACAGGACGATATCCGCAAGGCGTTTTTCCATCTGATCAGTCATTGGAGCCCCTCCGTGCCTGCCAGAAAGCCAGCGCCCCGGCCACAGCCAGAACCGCGGCCCCGATCACGATCAGAACAAGCGTCAGCGCCGCACCGAGAGGCCAGTTCACCCGCGTCTCAAAGCTTTGACGGATCAGTTCGGCCGCAAGCGGCGACGTGCCCCCACCCATCACCTTGGGTTCCAGAAACACGCCAAGGCTGAGCACAAACACCAGCACCGCGCCCGCCCAGATGCCGGGTTTGGCCAGCGGCAAGGTCACTTCGAGAAAGGCCCGCAGCCGCGTCGCACCGGCATCGCGCGCCGCCAGAACCAGATCGCGGTCAATCCGCGCCATCGACAGCGCCGTGGTGAAGATGGTGTAGGGCAACAGGTTGTAAACCATGCCGATCATCGTCGCATCTGGCGAAAACAGCACATTCACCGCAGCGGGAGGAAACCCGATCGACTCAAGCGTGCCGTTAAGCACGCCGGAGCGATCCAAAAACAGCACCCAGCCAAAGGTTTTCAACACCGCATCGGTCAGGAATGCAAAGACCATGAGCAGCGTGATCTGATCGGACCAACGCGACAGGCGATGCAGCATCCCATAGGCAATCGGGATCGCCAGCACCGTGCAGAGCAGCGTGCAAACCAGCGCCATCGTCAAGGTGCGCCACATGATCTTCCAATAGTGGATCTGGCTGAACACATCGGTCCAGACGTTCAGATCCCAAGTCCAGACAAGCCGGTAATACTGCGTGCCCTGAAAGCTAAGGAGTGCCGTCATGATCAGCGGGATCACGAAGAACAGGCCCATAAGCACAAGCAAGGGCAAGGTCGAGAGCCGCAAAGCTCCATCACGCCACGATTTCTGCATCTCGGCCATGGCTCAGGCCTCCACAGCGAACAGATCGCTCAGCGAAAGACCAAGCTGCACCGCGTCGCCCTGCTTGGCGGGTAGAACGGAGGTGCCCGGAACATCCATCACGATCTCGGTGTCAGCGACTGTGATGCGATACTGGATCGAGGCACCACGGATGAAATACTCGCTCACCGTGCCCGCAAGGGTGCAATCGGCGCTTTTACCCGGCGCCAGAAGCCGCAGCATCTCGGGGCGGATCATCAGCAGCGCATCTGCCCCGGCAGCAACCCCCGCGGCAACCTGATCGGCGCCAAGTCGTGGCGCGCTGCACTGCAAGTTATCGCATGAGAACTCAAACCCCTCGCCCGCGCGCGTGATTTTGGCGGGCAGAAGGTTCGTGTCCCCAATGAATCCGGCGACAAAGGCATCCGCCGGTCGGTAGTAAATCTCGGACGGCTCTCCGATCTGCACGATCTTGCCCGCGCGCATCACGCAGATCCGGTCGGCCAGCATCATTGCCTCTTCCAGATCATGGGTGACATGAACAAAACTGGTGCCGACATGGCGGTGCAAGTGTTTCAACTCTGCCTGCAGCGATTTCTTGAGCTTGGCATCGAGCGCGCTCATCGGCTCATCAAGAAGCAGCACGGGCGGTTGCGAGATCATCGAGCGCGCCAGTGCCACACGCTGTTGCTCGCCGCCCGACAGCTCATGCGGGTAGCGGTTGAGATAGCTTTCCTTCAGATGCATCAGCTCAAGCATCCGACGCACAGCAGTGTCGATCTCAGACTTGGGGCGCTTGGCCAGATGCAGCGGAAAGCCGATATTCTGCGCGACGGTCTTGTGCGGGAACAAGGCCAGCTTTTGAAACACCATGCGTGTCGGGCGCGCCGAGGCCGGCATGCCCGCCATGTCCTGCCCGTCGATGATCAGGCTGCCGCCGGACAAATCCTCGAACCCGGCAAGGATCTTGAGCAGCGAGGTCTTGCCGCAGCCCGAGGGCCCGACCAGCGCGAGGAACTCGCCATTGGCCACGCTCAGCGAGATGTTGGTCAGGGCGCGGTAGGTGCCGTAATATTTTTCGATTCCGGTGGCTTGGATGATGGGAGAAGCCAAGGCGTGTTTCCTGTCTCAGATAAGGGAGCAAGGGCGGCACGCGCCGCCCCTGCAACGCATAGGATCAATTCGCAGCAGCCAATTCTTGCGACCAGATTTCAAGCATCTGGTCCATATTGGGCGCAACATTATGAAAGTGAGACTTGTCCCAGGCCTCCCACATGTAATCCATTTGCAAAACGTCCTTCTGCTCGTCTGTGAACAGCGCTTCGGCCTTTTGCGAGGGAACGAGGTTGCAGGTCGCTTCGGTCCAGGCCAGCTCGACCGCCACCTCCGGCGAGGTCAGCGTGCGTAGCAATGCATTGGCCTTGGCGCCATCGACCGGGTCCTTGACCACGCCGCCCGCTTCCATCCAGATGATGCCCTGATTGAGACCGTCCTTCGGCTCGGGGACGATCGACATGATGTCTTTCTGCCCATCCTTGCGCAGCGCCGAGGTGCAGTAGGTGCCGCCCCCGATCAGCGTGCGGAACGATCCATCCATAAGCCCCTTCTGCGCGACCGAAAGATCGCCCACGACCGCGCGGGTATTCTTGAAGAGCGCGCGCAACACGAGGCGGATCTCGTTCAGCTCCTTGTCATCCAGTTCCTTGTAGGGGTCGATCCCGGCATACAGCGCCATCGGCATGATCGGCCAGTCGCCCCAATCAAGCACGCAGATCTTGTCCCGATAGGCCGGATCAAAGCAAGGCGCATAGCTGCGCCACGTTTCCAGCTTGTCGAACTTGGTGTTAACCGTCGGTCCGACCCAGCCCCAGCGGGTGGGAAGACCGGTCGTCTTGCCCTCGAATTCAAGCGGCGCGAAGGGCGAACGGAACTGCGGATAGAAGTCCTCGTAAACATCGGCAAATTCGCCATCATCAAGGAATTCAGCGATCCCGGCCGGTCCCATCCGCTGCACCCAGGGGCTGTCCGTCGCCACCACGTCGAAATCGCGCCATGCACCTGCTGCCAGCTTGGCAAACCCGCCGGGGCTGTCGGTGATCAGGTCGATCGAGACCGAAACATCATTGGCTTTCTCGAAGGGTTTGATGATTGCCGGGCTGTCATAGCCCTCCCAGCACATGAATTTCATCGAGGTCGCGGCCTCGGCGCGCCCCGGCACAAGGCCAGCCCCCGCCAGACCAGCCGCGCCCATCCCTTGCAGGAAGGTGCGGCGGTTCGGAGAGAACATCGGTATTCCCTTGGTTTTCTTCATCTTTCTTTACTCCCGGTTGGATTGATAAGCGCCTGTTATCTTTTTTCTATTTCAGACGACTTCTAGATATCGTTCACGCTCCCAAGCGCTTACATGACGCGCAAAAGCAGCATACTCGTGTCGGCGCGCGCGCACGAAGCTGTCGATAAAGACATCCCCAAAGATCGCCCGGGCGACCTTGCTCTCATTCAGCCAATCGGCGGCCATGCCGAGATCGGTGGGGAAGCGGGTCTCGGGCGCGGGCGTGGCAAGGTATTGATCCCCGCATATGGGCGCCCCCGGTTCGATTTCGTTCTCGATCCCCCAAAGGCCGGCCCCCAAACACATCGCCAAGGCAACATGCGGGTTGGTATCTGCAGAGGGGACGCGAAATTCCACCCGCGTTGCATCGGGACTGTCATTCATCACCCGGGCTGCGACCGTGCGATTCTGGATACCCCACGAGGCCGAGATCGGCGCCCACATTCCCGGCACCATCCGACGGTAAGCATTCACCGTCTGGCTGCACATCGCGAGCATCTCTGGCATCAAGGTGACCAACCCGCCAATGAAATGGCGCGCGGTGCGGCTTAGACCGTCAGTATCGTTCAGATCAACAAAAGCGGGGCTGTTATCGGCCAAGTTGCGCAGCGAGACATGCAGGTGGCCGGACTGCCCCGACAGGTTTTCATTCAGCTTCGACATAAAACAGGCGGTCAGCCCGTTGCGCCGGAAATAGGTCTTGGCAAAGTTCTTGAACAGCGCGGCATCATCGGCCGCCTTAACCCCCTGCGCATGGGTCAGCGGCACCTCAAAACAGCCCGGACCCAGCTCGGTATGCAGCGCATCCATGCCAATCCCCAGCCGATCCATCATCGCCTCGAGACCCGTCAGAAGCGCATGTTCATTGGCCAGCGTTTCAAGCGAATAGGTTCTGTTGCCCAGCGCGTAATGTTTCGGCGCGGCAAAGCCGCCCTCGCGCAGGCTCGCGGCGGTTTCATCAAGCAGGTTGAACTCAAATTCGAACGCCGAATGGACCGAGAACCCCATATCCTTGGCCTTCTTGATCTGCCCGATCAGCTGGTTGCGCGCCGAGTGTTCTCCGAAGGGCATCGCGAAATCGGCAATGCAGATCGCCTGATCGCCCTCAAAAGGCCAAGCCCGGACCGTATCGGGGAAAATTTTTGCGGGGACATCGATATAATCGCCCCCGCCATAGGTTTCCTCGGCGCTGTCCCATTTATAAAGCACGTCGCAAAACGGGTAGCCGCCTTGCGCCAGCTTTTCGGCCTTGGCGCGCGCCACCCGTTTGACGCGGAACATCCCGTCCTGATCGAAAATCCCGATATGAACATGCTGCGCGCCGATCCGGTCGAGCATTTCGTGCATATCGCTGTCATTTGGGCTATCGGCTTGCATTCGGGCGCATTCCATTTTTTCCTGATACGGTTCAGCTTAGGGAATTGCGCGCCCCCACCAATACCCCCCGAGGGGTAGAGCATTCCCCAAAGGCTTGGCCCCGCAACGAAGCGAGACCCAAAACGATGTCAGACTGGAACGAGCGCTTGGCCGAAGCGATTACCGCCGTGGGAACGGAGGGTTTCGCATGCGCGCTCGATCGGGCGACAGAGGCGCTGTTTGGCTATAAAATCTGCATGATCTTTGCCTATGAAGGCAATGCGACCCCGCAATCTCTGTATCACAATTTACCGCCCGAGACGGCGCAGATCGTCATATGGGATTACTGCACGGGTCCCTATTTGCTGGACCCGTTTTATGCCCAGACCGAGGCGGGCCGCTGCTCGGGGATGGTCGGGTTGCGACAGATGGCGCCGGACAAATTCTTTCAGTCGGAATATTACGCCAAGCATTACAGTCGCACGGGTATTCGTGACGAAATCGGTATCTTTGCCGAAATCGGCCCGCGCCGGGTGGCCGTGATCAGCTTTGCGCGCGAACGTGGGGAACCGGTGTTCAGCGCGCGCGAGCGCGAACGGTTGGCCGTGGTGGGCCCGGTGATTGAAGCATTGATGCGCGCGCATTGGAGGGGCGCGGCGGCGCGCGGCGCGCTTGCCAATCCGCTAGCCCCTGCCCTTCCACCCCTGCAAATTCTGCTGGATCGGATCGCCGGTGGCGTGCTGACCCCGCGCGAAACCGAGGTGATCGCCATGGTGCTGCGCGGCTATTCAACCGCAGCGATTGGCGCGCATCTTTCGATCAGCGACGAGACGGTGAAGGTCCATCGCAAGAACGCGTATCGCAAACTGTCGATATCGTCCCAAGCCCAGCTCTTTTCGCTATTTCTAAGCGCGCTGGAACCATCTTGATCGTCTAACAGCCAAGCTATCAGAATATCGCGTTGGCGGTTCTTGAAAGGACCGCATTACTTGCGGCACCTGACCCTATCAGGTCACTGCGTTCGACTTTGCTGGGTCGAAGGTGAAGACGACAAGTGGCAAGACCATGGGTTATGACTACAGCGTCGTCTCAACGGGCGACATCCCGGCCCCCTCATCGGACGTACCGCTATCTATTGGCGCGTCCGTCGGGATACAGGCCGACAGATCCGGACATTAAGGACCGTCAGCCTGTCGGCCCTTCCGCGTCAAGCGCCTGGCAAAGCCGCGCCGTCACCTGCGCGGTGCTGCACGCCCCGCCAAGGTCGCGCGGGCGGCTTTCGGGATCGCTGGTGACGACCTCGATCGCGCGCATCAAGCGCGCCTCGGCCTCTGTCTCACCAAGATAGCCCAGCATCATCGCCGCGCTCCAGAATGTCCCGATCGGATTCGCGACACCCTTGCCCGTGATGTCAAAGGCCGAGCCGTGGATCGGCTCGAACATCGAGGGCGCGGCGCGCTCTGGGTTGAGATTGGCCGTTGGCGCAATCCCGATAGAGCCTGCAAGCGCCGCAGCAAGATCCGAGAGGATGTCTGCATGCAGGTTCGTCGCGACAATCGTGTCGAGCGAACCGGGATCGAGCGTCATACGCACGGTCATCGCATCGACCAGCATCCGGTCCCATGTCACGTCGGGAAACTCGGTCGCGACCTCGGCGGCAATCTCATCCCACAGCACGAGTCCGTAGCGTTGCGCGTTGGATTTCGTCACGACCGTCAGGTGCTTGCGCGGGCGCGCGCGGGCCTGCGAGAAGGCCACGCGCATGATCCGCTCGACACCCGCGCGGGTAAAGATGGCGGTCTCGGTCGCGACCTCATGGGGCTGGCCTCGATGGCTGCGCCCGCCCTGCCCGGCATATTCTCCCTCGGAATTCTCGCGCACGATCAGCCAGTCAAGATCGCCCGGGCCGACGCCCGAAAGCGGGCTCGACAGCCCCGGCAGGATCCGCGTGGGGCGCAGGTTGGCATACTGATCAAGCCCCTGACAAATCGCGAGGCGCAAGCCCCAGAGCGTTACATGGTCGGGCACATCGGGGGCACCAACCGCGCCGAACAGGATCGCGTCGAAGGCGCGCAGGGCCGCGACTCCGTTCTCGGGCATCAGCGCCCCTTCCCGCAGATAGCGCTTGGACCCCCAGTCGAAGCGCTCCACCTCAAGCCGAAATGCGTTGCTCTGTCGGCCAAGATGGTCAAGCACGTCCAGCGCGGCCTCGATAACCTCGGGGCCGATCCCGTCGCCGGGAATGGCCGCAATGCGGTGCACACGCGTCATCGCGGCGCTCATTTCTTCAGCCAAGCCTTGAAGGCATCCCCGTAATCGGGATGCCAGCGCGAGAGCGGCGGGCGGTTCTCTGTGATGTCACCGGCGGCCCAGAGAATGCGTTTCACATCGGTGGCATGATCGACATCGTTGTCGGGGCACAGGATGTAGAAATCCCCGCGCTCGACCGACTCGAAGAGAAACGCCACGACCTGTTCGGGCGTCCAGGCGTCGTCGGGTTTCTCGGTGCGGCCATTCGCGGTAAGCGGCGTGTAGACGAACCCCGGAATGAACAGCCGCGCCTCGACGCGGGCCCCCTCGCGGTTGCGCAATTCATGCTGCAGGGCCTCGGTGAAGGCCTTTACCCCGGCCTTCGAGACATTATAGGCCGGGTCGCCCGGCGGTGTGGTGATGCCTTGCTTCGAGCCGGTATTGATGATCAGCCCCGGCGCGCCCGAGGCGATCATGCGCGGCGCAAAGATCTGGCTGCCACGGATGATCCCGCCCATATTGACCTCCAGGATGCGGTCCCAGTTGCCCTCGGCGTCGAAGATCGAGCTGCCCGGCTGCATCCCGGCATTGTTCATCAGCACGTTGACCGAGCCAAAGCGTGCCTCGACCGCATCGGCCAGCGCGGTGAGTTTTGCACGGTCCGATACATCGGTGGCCAGAGCCATCACATCCGCCTCGGCGGCACCCTGTGCGATCAAGACGCTTGCGGCCGCATCAAGTGCAGGCCCCGGCAGATCGGCGATGCAGACGCGCAACCCAAGCCCCGCAAGGTGGCTGGCGGCGGCAAGGCCAATGCCCGAAGCACCACCTGTGACGACTGCGACATTGCCATTGGCGAGAGCGGAATGCATGGGAAACTCCTTTCTGATCGATATCCGGGTGAACCGGCGGGCCGCACTCAGGCGGTTGCGCCAGCGAACACCTCAAAATCGGTGTCGATAATTGTGGGATTTGGCGGACGTTCGGGCGAGGCCAGAACCTCCTCGATCGACTTCTTGCCGATCAGATAGCGGTTCGAGCGCACGGTCGAAAGAGGTTGCGGAAGCTCCTTGCCGATATCGAGCCCGTTGAAGCCGAAAACGGCGAACTCGTCGGGCAATCGAATGCCCTCGGATAGACAATGGAACACGCCGCCCACCGCCATGTCGTCGTTGGAATAGACCGCTACATCGATTTGCGGCGCTTGGGCGCGCAGCCGTGCGGTCTGCGCCCGGCCCTCTGCGACCGAACTGGCGCCATCGGTCATTGCCTTGGACTCAATTGACAGGCCGGATTCGGCAAGCGCTTCGCAAAGCCCATCATACCGCAGCCGGACGCGGCGATCGGCAGTCCAGTCATGACCGACATAGCCGAAATGGCGATAGCCGCGCGCGATCAGGTGGCGCCCGATCGCATGCCCCGCGCGGTGATGGGACATGCCGACGGCGATGTCGATCGGGGTGCTGTCAATATCCATCATCTCGACGACGCGGATCGCACTTTGATCGAGCATCTTTCGGGTGGCTTCGGTATGTTCGAACCCCGCCAGCAGGATCGCGGCGGGTTTCCACGCAAGAATGCCGCGCACCACGACCTCCTCGCGGTCGATGTCGTAGTCGGTGGTCGAGATCACGGGTTGCAGATCGCTTCCTTCGAGCCCGGCATGGACGCCCTGCAACACCTCAGGAAAGACAATATTGGAGAGCGACGGGATGACCACGCCGATCAGGAACGAGTCAAGCGAGGCAAGCGAGCCAGCGATGCGGTTGGGCACGTAGCCCATCGCGCGCACTGTTTCCATCACCTTCTCGCGGGTGGCCTCGGCGACCAGCCCCTTGTTGCGCATGATGCGCGATACCGTCGACTCGCTGACATTGGCACGGCGCGCGACCTCGCGCACCGTGATCTTGCTTTTGCGGTCGGGCAATCGCTGCTTGGTTCCCATGACGCTTTCCTCCAGCTCGGTTCGGACAAGCCCGTTGATGACAAGCAATGCATCTTGCGGACGTGTTTGCCTAGACTCTCTAAGTCCGACCCGAAAGTCCCGACCCGCTCTCGTCGATCACAGATCGACGTAGTTACGCCACGGATGGGCCTCTTTGAAGCCGAGAACCTCGCGTGCCTTGCGGTTCGAAATCGGTGCCTCGTCGGGGCCCATTTCGCGCGTGATCGGCGTGTTAGGGCAGTATTTCTGCAAGAACTCGGTGGTCGGCATATCGGCGGTGATGGTGTCGTTGACCGCGTTGAACGCCTGATAGCCCAAACCGTCTTTCTCGATGCACAGATGCACGATCTCGCCCAGATCGCGGGCATCGATATAGCTCCAGGCATTGCGCTTGCGGCTCATCGGCTCGGCAAGGAAGTTCTTGAACATGCCGTATTCATCGGGCTCGATCACGTTGCCGATGCGCAGCGCATAGATATCCGCACCGTAACGGGCAGCGAAGGCACGCGCGGTCTTTTCGTTGCAGACCTTCGAGAGACCGTAGCTGTCCATCGGGTCGCTATCGTAATCCTCTTCGAGCGGGAAGGAATGGAAATCCTTGTCGCCCTCGGCGAAACACACGCCATAGGTCGTCTCGGAGGATGCAATGATCACCTTGCGAACGCCCAGCTTCATCGCCGCCTCGATCACGTTATACGTGCTCATGACATTGGCCTGATAGGTGACATTATCGGGCTCAATCAGCACCCGCGGGATCGCGGCGAAATGCACCACCGCATCGGGGGCCGAGGGCGGCGCGCCCTTTTCGAACCCGCCGAAGTCGTGATGCGTGGTCAATGCGTTGAACACCGCGCCGCTATCGGTCACATCGGTGATCAGCGTATTCACGCCGGGCACATCAAGCGGCTTGAGGTCGAGGTTGAGCACATCGTAGCCCTTGCTCAGCAGATATGGCACCGCATGACGCCCCGCTTTGCCGGTTCCGCCTGTAAACACTACGCGCTTGGTCATTTCAGTCTCCGTTTCATTCTTTCGGTTCTAAGGTTTTGCGGGATGGCCTTAGCCGGTCGCCGCCAGCATCACACTTTCCTGCGTTGCATCTTTTCGGGGTAGCTCTCCGCTGATCTGTCCTTCTTTCAGTACAATCACCCGGTCGCTGATCGCCAAGATCTCTGGCAGATCCGACGAGACCACGATGATCGACATGCCTTCCTCGGCCATCTTGCCCAGCAGCGCATGAACCTCGGCCTTGGCGCCGATGTCGATCCCGCGAGTGGGTTCGTCCACGATCAGGATCCGCGGGCGCCGCGCGGCCCATTTCGCCAGCACAACTTTCTGCTGATTGCCGCCCGAAAGATTGAGCACCTTCTGCTCGGGCGACGGGGTCTTGATGCCAAGCGACCGGATGTAGTCGGCGCAGGCTGCGGTCTCCTTGCTGCGGTTCACGAAGTTCAGGCTGCAATAGTCACTCAAATGCGTCAGGGAGAAGTTCTCGCGCACGGACATGCCGAGGACAAGCCCCCGCGACTGCCGATCCTCGGTCACGAAACCGATACCCTGCGTGATCGCATCCGAGGGCGAGCCGATGCGCACCTGGGTGCCGTTGATGGAAATCTCACCGCTATAGGGCCGGCTCCCGAAGATCATCTCCATCACCTCGGTCCGACCCGCACCGACCAGCCCGAAGAAGCCGAGCACCTCGCCACGATGCAGATCAAATTCGATATCGCGCACAAAGACGCCTTCGTCTTTCGCGCGCTTTTCAGTCAGGTTGCGCACCGACAGCAGCACCTCGTCGGTGGCGTGACTGCGATGATGCCCGAAAAGCTGATCGAGTTCGCGGTCAACCATCAGCCGCACCAGTAAGTCGCTCGTCATGTCGCTGATCGGGCGGGTATCCACGGTGCGCCCGTCGCGCAGCACGGTAACGCGGTCGGCGATCTCGAAGATTTCCTCGAGCTTATGCGAGATGAAGACAATGCCGACACCTTGCGCGGTCAGCTTGCGCGCCATGCGCAAAAGTGTGGATGACTCGTGATGGCTTAGTGAGGCGGTCGGCTCGTCCATGATGATGAGCTTGGATTTATAGGAAATCGCGCGGGCGATCTCGATGAGCTGGCGCTGCCCGATCGAGAGCGTGCCGACCAGTGCTTCGGGGTCGATCTCGACGCCCAGTTCGGCCAGCACCGCACGGGTGTCAGCGTTCATCCGTTTCCGGTTGATCAGGCCAGTCGGTCCCAGCGGCTCACGCGCCAGAAAGACGTTCTCGGACACGGTAAGATTGTTCACCACCGCGAGTTCTTGGTAGATGATCGAGATGCCGAGCGCGCGGGCATGCACCGGGTTCTTGATGACGACCGTTTCGCCATCGACCCGGATCTCACCGCCCGGATCGGCGCGCAGCACCCCGGTCATGATCTTCATGAGAGTGCTCTTGCCGGCCCCGTTCTCACCGGCCAGGACATGCACCTCCCCGGCGTTAAGATGCAGGTCGACACGGTCGAGCGCCTTGACCCCCGGAAAGGTCTTGGAGATGCCGGTCATTTCGAGAAACGGTTTCATCGCAGCCTCGGGCATGGGGAATATTGGGCGGGACCATTTTCGGCCCCGCCCAGATCTTGTCAGAGCTTACTTGGTGTAGCTATCGAGGTTGTCGGCCGTCACGACGGTCACACCGGTATCGACGTTCTGGGGATCGGTCTCTTCGCCCTTGATCTGGGCCACGAGATGCTCAACCGCCAGCTTGCCCATCGTGATCGGGCGCTGCACCATGATGCCGTCGATGAAGCCTTCCTTCACGCCCTTGATCGTGTCGGGCAGATCGTCAAAGGCAAAGACCTTGATCTTTCCCTTCATGTCGCTGAATTCCTGCTGCGCAAGCACTTTGGCCACAGCCGGACCACCGACCTGACTGATGCCGAAGATGCCCGACAGGTTGGGATTGCCGCGCAGGAGCGCCTCGGTGACGGAGACGGCGCGTGCCAGATCGTCCTCGGTGCCCTCGGTTGCGACCAACTTGATGTCGGGATATTGCGCCAACGCTTCCTTCACGCCGTCGATCCGCTCATTGAGGTTCGATGCGCCAAGCTGACCGGTGACGATCGCCACCTCGCCCTTACCGCCAAGCGCCTTGGCCATGGTGTTGCCCATGGTCACGCCGGCCTGTTTGTTGATCGTGCCGATATACATGCTGCGGCTGC
Organism: Thioclava arctica; assembly: GCF_040892615.1. Taxonomy (NCBI): domain Bacteria; kingdom Pseudomonadati; phylum Pseudomonadota; class Alphaproteobacteria; order Rhodobacterales; family Paracoccaceae; genus Thioclava; species Thioclava arctica. The sequence continues at coordinate 435,800 of NZ_JBFRYC010000001.1, read as the reverse complement.
TATTGGCGCTGTCGCTGTCGAAGGTGACGACCTTGATGCCAGCGGCAGTGGCCTGCTTGATGATGCCCTCGACCGATTTCGGCTCATTGACCGAGATCCCGATGCCATCGACGTGGCGCGCCATCAGATCTTCGATGATCTTGACCTGGGTCGCGCCTTGCGTGTTGGCGGGCACCACCCACTGGTAGTTCACACCCATCTGCTTGGCGGCCTCGGCCCCGCCAGTGTTGCAGTCATCAAAGAACGGCACAGCCACCTTCGGCACCAGTGCCACGGTGATGTCCTTGGCAAGCGCGGCGCCCGCCCCCATGCCCGTTGCGAGGGCCATAACCGCCGCGGCGGCTTTCATTCCAATACGCATCTTTTTTCCTCCTCCGGACTCGACCTTTGTTGCGGCGAGCCCCTGTTGTTGATGCAGTTTCAGTTTCACACCCCGCACCGGGGCCTTGTGGTCGTTCGGGTTTCGCGCGCGCCCTCTCCTCTGGCGAGACGCGGCCCGACTTCTTGGTCTTTATTTCTCCCGAGCAGGGCGGCTCAGCCGCGCCCACCCATCCGGTTGCGCAGCACATCCAGGCTGACCGCGATCAAGATCACGCCGCCGGTAATGGCCTGCTGGGCATAAGTGTTGATATTGAGAAGCACGACGCCGTTGGCGATTTCGCCGATCAAGGCCGCGCCGATGACCGCGCCAAGCACCGAGCCGATCCCACCTGCGAGGCTTGCCCCACCGATCGCGGCCGCAGCGATCACCTCAAGTTCGGAACCGAAGCCCGAGGCAGGTTCTGCCGACAGGTAGCGCGAGAAGGCGATCACCCCGGCAAGCGCGGAAATCGTCGAGGACAAGACATAGACCGCAAGCTTGACGCGCTGCACCTTGACCCCGCTCAGTCGCGCGGCGTTTTCGTTGCCGCCGGTCGCGTAGACGTGGCGACCAAAGCGGGTGCGCGTCATGATGATCGTGAACACGAGCGTCAGCACCAGCAAGATCACCACCGGCACCGGGACCGGTCCGACATAGCCCTGCCCCAGCACGCTGAAGCTCTCGGGGGTGTCGGGGGTAAGCGGCACCCCGTGAGTGATCATATACATCAGGCCGCGCCCGATACTGAGCGTGCCCAGCGTCGCGATGAAGGGCGGCAAGCCAATCGCGGTGATCAGCAGCCCGTTGGTCAAGCCGAAGGCTAACCCAACGCCAAGCCCCGCGGCGACCGCGACATATTGCGAAAAACCCGCATCGAAACACAGCGCGGTAATCAATCCCGCCAACCCCATAGCAGAGCCGACGGACAGATCGATCCCGCCCGTGATGATGACCATCACCATGCCAATACTCATGATCGCGGTGAGCGAGAATGCCCGCGACACCCCCATCAGGTTCGACACGGTAAGGAAATACGGCGTGAACAGACTGATCAGCACTCCCATTAGGACCAGCGCGATCAGCACGTTGAATTCGCGCATTTGCCGCAGTTGAAGCAATTGTTGCAGAACTCGCATGGATTTCCTTTCCGTCGGCGCGACCGAATTATCAGACAGTGCCAAAACGCCCCTCCCTTCTCGGCTTCCCCGACGCTCTCCGCACAAATCCCAGAGCCGAACGTATCGGTTGGGGACTGGAGGGACGGACGAGGAATTATCCGAAATGCTAGCGCTGCCATTTCTTTTGTGACAGCGCTGTCATACTGCGGTGGACATAATAGAGTTGTCAATTAGCAAATAGCAAAAACTTGACTTCACAGGCGCACCGCAAGGCCACCTGCCCGTTGCCGGAACGCGGCTCAGAGGCCGCTAAAGGCGTTTCATACAAGGCTTTCGGGACATTGGGCTTGTCATCCGAGCATCTCCGTGATGATAATCGACAAAAATGACAGCGCTGTCATGCCTTACTGGGTGTCCGCGCCACCGCAAGCCCGACAGGAGCCACACCATGCCCGAACGAAGACACGAATCACCGAACCAACTGGCAATGATCCATACCGTCGCGGGATTGATTCCCGATCTTGAGGCGCTGACCCGGAAACACCTGCCGGAATGGCAGGTCTTCAACATGCTCGACGAAAGCCTGCTGCGCCTAACGATCCGCGACGGCGCCGTCAGCGAAATGACCGCGCGCCGACTGACAGGGATGATATGGTCGGCCGTCGACGCCGGGGCCGACGCAGTGCTTGTGACCTGCTCGAGCCTCGGAAATGCGGTCGAGATGATCGCCCCGCTCTGCCCCGTGCCGCTGTTGCGGATCGACGCCGGGATGGCGCAGGCGGCGGTGGCGAATGGCGGTCGCATTGGCGTGCTCGCCACCTTGCAAACCACGCTGACGCCCACCGCCGACCTGATCGCTGCAGTGGCCCGCGAGACCGGCGCGTCCTGCACGGTAACGAGCCAACTGGTCGAGGGCGCCTTCGAGACGCTGCAGTCGGGCGACCGCGAAAAGCACGACGCGCAGGTGGCCGAGGGAATCGCCCGACTTGCCCTCGAAAGCGACGTGGTGGTGCTGGCGCAAGCCTCGATGGCACGCGCGCTCGACCGGCTCGAACCCCGCCCGAACGGCCCGCCAGTGCTGACAAGCCCGGCCCTCGGTATCGCCCATATCGCAAAAATTCTGCCGCGCTGATCCCGGCCGGCGAAAAGACATCCAACAGGAGGAGATAGCAATGAAATACAGAACACTCGGACGATCGGGCCTCAAAGTCTCGGTGCTCACGATGGGCACTTTCACCTTCGGCGGCGCGGGGGCCTTCAAGGCCGTCGGCAGCCAAGGCGTGCCCGAAGCAAAGCGTCTGGTCGACACCTGCATCGACGCCGGGATCAACCTTTATGACACGGCCAACATGTATTCGACGGGCCTCTCGGAAGAGATCCTCGGCGAGGTACTCGACGGGCGGCGCGACGATGTGCTGATCTCGTCAAAGGCACGGATGCGCATCGCAGACGGGCCCAACGACGAGGGGGTCTCGCGCTACCATCTGATCCGTGAGTGCGAACGCTCGCTCAAGCGGCTGCGCACCGACCGGATCGACATCTACCACATGCACGAATGGGACGGCGTGACCCCGATGGAGGAGATGATTTCAGCGCTCGACACGCTCGTGCAGCAAGGCAAGGTGCGCTACATCGCTTGCTCGAACTTCTCGGGCTGGCACATCATGAAGGCGCTCGGCGTCAGCGACCGCGCTTTTCGCGAGCGCTTCGTGGCGCAACAGATCCACTACACGCTGGAAGCCCGCGAGGCGGAATACGAACTGCTGCCGATCTCGGTCGATCAGGGGCTTGGCGTACTCGTCTGGAGCCCGCTGGCCGCGGGCCTGCTCTCGGGCAAACACCGTAGGGGCGTGGGCGCACCCGAAGGCTCGCGGCAGTTCGCCGGTTGGACCGAACCGCCGATCCGCGATGAGGAGAAACTGTGGAACATTGTCGATACACTGGTCGAGATCGGCGATGCGCATGGCGTCTCGGCAGCGCAGGTCGCGTTGGCTTGGCTGCTGACCCGTCCCGCGGTCAGCTCGCTGGTGATCGGCGGGCGCAACGAACAGCAGTTCCGCGACAATTTCCGCGCCGTGGATCTGGAACTGAGCGAGGACGAGCTGAAACGATTGCACGAGGTCAGCAAACTGCCGCTGATTTACCCTTACTGGCACCAGCAACAATTCGCTTCGGGTCGGTTCAGCCCGGGTGACTGGGCGCTCCATCGCGACTACATGGGCAGCTAAGGTCGGGCGCGCTTTCGTCTCAGGCGAAGGCGCGCATCCAACCCAGACCGTCCTCGGTCCGTCCCGCAGGATGATATTCGCACCCCACGTAGCCGTCATAGCCCAGCGCATCAAGCGCGCGCAGCACCCGTATGTCATCAAGCTCGCCGCTCCCCGGCTCGTGCCGGTCGGGAACCGCCGCGATCTGCACATGCCCGATGATTGGCGCCAACTCTCGCAGCCCCATAAGCACGTCGCCATGCAGGATCTGTCGATGGTAGATGTCGAATTGTAGCTTGAGGTTGGGCAGGCCCAATGCATCGATCAACTCGGCAGCGAACGCGAAATCATTCAGGAAATAGCCCGGAATATCCCGGCTGTTGATCGGCTCAATCACCACATCAAGCCCCTTCGCGCCAGCCGCATCGCAAAGCCGCCGCAGCGCCTCGCGATAAGCCTGCTGCGCCGCTGGCTCTTGGCGCGGCGCGAGGCCGCTCATCATGTGCACCCGCCCGACCCCGGTCGCCTCAGCATAGCGCAGCGCGGTATCGATCGACGCGCGGAATTCCTCGGCTCGCTCGGGAAGCGCGGCCAGCCCCCGGTCACCCGCCGCCCAGTTTCCGGGCGGCAGGTTAAAGAGCGCCTGCGTCAGCCCATGGGCCTGCAAGCGTTCGGCAATCGCCTCCGGCGGGTGATCGTAGGGAAACAGGTATTCGACCGCGTCGAACCCTGCCTGCCGGGCCGCCCCGAACCGGTCGAGGAAATCGTGCTCGGTAAACATCATCGTCAAGTTGGCGGCAAATTTCGGCATCGTTCAACCCTCGCCCACCAAGCCGCCCGCCGCGGGCAATTCAAGCCCCGCGATATTGGCCAGCATCCGTGCCACAGACGCGTCGTCGTCGCGCCCCATCCCGGCCGCAGCGGTCATGACGAACATCTGCAAGGCGGTGCTTGCTATCGGGGTCGGGAACTTCAGGTGCCGTCCGATATCGGCGACGATCCCGAGATCCTTGGTGAAGATGTCCACCGCGCTGCGCGGGCTGTAATCGCCCTCAAGCACATGCGGCACGCGGTTCTCAAACATCCAGGAGTTTCCGGCTGAGGCGGTGATCACCTCGTAGACCTTCTCAAGATCGAGACCCATCGCCTTGGCGAAGGTGATCGCCTCGCAGGCGGCCGCGATATGCACCCCGGCAAGAAGCTGATTGACCACCTTGAAGGCAGCCCCCGTGCCGGCCTCCTCGCCCAGTTCATAGACCTTGGCCGCGACGCAATCGAGCACCGGGCGGATCCGGGCGAAGACCTCGGACGGCCCCGAGCCCATGACCGTCAACTCGCCGCTTGCCGCACGCAGGGCCCCGCCACTGATTGGCGTATCAAGAAAATCCTGCCCCGCCTCGACGCAACGCGCCGCAAACTGGCGCGCGCGGTCAGGGGCCATCGTGGCGCATGACATCACGACGCCGCCCGACCCCATAGCCGCGACAGCACCGCGCGGGCCAAACAGCACCTGCTCGGTCTGATCGGCATTGACGACCACCGCGATCACAAGGTCCGCAGCCTGCGCTCCGGTCATGGGATCGGGCGCCACGGCACCGCCCAGGGCTGCGAATCGCTCCATCGCTTCGACATTCACATCGACGCCCGTCACTGCGAACCCAGCGCGCAGCAAGCTCTCGGCCATGCCGAATCCCATCGATCCCAGACCGATAACGCAGACCTTCGTCTCATGGGGTGACTTCATCCAGAATACCTCTCAATAGCCGATTTTTTATCTCAATCCCGCACCCCTCCAGCGTCGTTCTTGCGCTTGCATTGCTGGAATGATAGCGTTGTCATTACATCGTTAGCCCGAGCCATGATGGCATTGCAAGGGCTATGTGAAATCACCGCCCCGAGCTATCGGGGCGACCAGTGAGGCATGCATTGAGGGGGGAAATTTTATGCTGATAGGAGCGGTGGCCGACGATATTACCGGCGCCACGGACCTGTGCCTGATGCTGTCGCGCAGCGGGCTGAAGACCCGGCAAGTGATCGGCCTGCCCGGGCCGCATACGGACCTGTCGGGCGCCGACGCGGTGGTGGTAGCGCTCAAGTCGCGCACGATCCCCGCCGCAGAGGCCGTCGAGATGTCGCTGCAAGCCGCGCAAGCCCTGCGCGATGCCGGGGCGCAGCGCCTCATGTTCAAATATTGCTCGACCTTCGACTCAACCGATGCGGGCAATATCGGCCCTGTCATCGAGGCGCTGATGGACTTCACCGGCGCGGAGCAGACAATCGCCTGCCCCGCCTTCCCGGCCACCGGGCGCACAGTCTACAAGGGCCATCTCTTCGTGGGTGACCGGCTGCTCTCGGAAAGCCCGCTCAAGGATCACCCGCTCACGCCGATGCGCGATTCTGACCTCGTGCGGGTATTGGGGCGGCAGACCCGACTCCCGGTCGGTTGCATCGATATCACGACGATCCGGCAGGGAGAGGGGGCGCTGCGCGCGGCCCTCGACGCGGCGCGCAAAGCTGGCACGCGTATCGTTGTCACCGACACGCTCGACGAAACGGACCTGATGGTTCTCGGCGCGGCCTGCGCCGACATGCCGCTGATCACAGGCGGCTCGGGGATCGGGCTGGGCTTGGCCGCCGCGCTGCGCGCACAGACCGATCCGCGCCCTGCCCCGACCCGAATGCCCGCACCGGCGGGTCGCACAGCGATCCTTGCGGGATCCTGCTCGGTTGCGACGCGCGGCCAGATCGCGACCGCGCAGGCCGCGGGTCTGCCGAGCTACGCGATTGATGTGAACGCGCTAAGCGAGGGCCTACAGGAAGCATCTGAGATCGCCGACTGGGCAATCGCGCAGCCTGCCGACAGCACGCCGCTCATCTATTCGAGCGCCGAGCCCGGGCAGCTTGCCAAAATCCAGTCCCGTCTGGGCCGTGAGGCCTCAGGTGCGCTGGTTGAGGACACGCTCGCGACTGTCGCCAAGCGCCTGAGCGACGCAGGTTTCACCCGCATGCTGATCGCGGGTGGCGAGACCTCGGGGGCGGTCACCGCAGCCCTTGGCGTCAGCTTGCTCGAGATCGGCCCCGAAATCGATCCCGGTGTGCCCTGGACGGCGAGCCTGTCAGAACCGCACCTCGCGCTGGCCCTGAAATCGGGGAATTTCGGCTCCGAGGATTTCTTCCTCAAGGCGTGGGACCTGCTGGAGCCGGAGGCAGAACATGTCTGACGAAACCCGCCTGCGCGACCAAATCTGCACCATCGGGCGTTCGCTCTTTGATCGCGGCCTGACCGCCGGTTCCTCGGGCAATATCTCTGCCAGACTGCCCGATGGCGGCTGGTTGATGACGCCCACGAATGCCTCCCTCGGCACGCTCGACCCGGCGCGCATTTCGCAATTCGACGGCGATGGCAACTTCGTCTCGGGCGACAAGCCGACCAAGGAATCCTTCCTGCATTTCGCGATGTATGACGAGCGCCGCGACGCCGGGGCGGTGATCCACCTGCATTCAACGCATTCGACTGCCGTCTCGATCTTGCGCGACATCGACCCCGAGGACGTATTGCCACCGCTGACCGCCTATCACATTATGCGCGTGGGCAAGCTGCCGCTGGTGCCCTATTACGCGCCGGGCGACCCCGAACTGGCCGAGGCCGTGCGCTCCCTTGCGAGCGCCCATCACTCGGTCCTGCTGGCCAATCACGGCCCCGTCGTCGCTGGCACCAGCCTGTCAAACGCACAATATGCTGCCGAGGAGCTGGAGGAGACCTCCAAGCTGTTCCTCGCGTTGCAAGGGCACGCCATCCGCCCGCTGACCCCGGCGCAGGTCTCTGACTTGCGTGCACGTTTCAATCTCTGACCCATCGACCTTAGCGGAGTATCCAATGACTAAACCCCAAGAAACCATCGGCTTCATCGGCACCGGCCTGATGGGCCATGGCATGGCCAAAAACATCGTCGAGAAAGGCTTTCCGCTTACCGTGATTGCCCATCGCAACCGCAAGCCGATCGAGGATCTGGTGTCGCGCGGCGCGACCGAGGCGAGCTCCTACGAAGAGCTTGCCAGCCGTTCCTCAATCATCTTCTTGTGCCTGACCGGTGCCCCCGAGGCTGCCGAGGCGGTGGCAAAATTGCGGCCCGGATTGCAGCCCGGCAGCGTGATCGTGGATTGCTCGACGGGCGAGCCCACGGTGACGATGAAGCTTGCGCAGGACATGGAAGCGATCGGCGTGGCCTATGCCGACGCTCCGCTCAGCCGCACCCCGAAAGAAGCCTGGGAAGGAACGCTCGATTGCATGGTCGGCGCGGACGAAGACTTGTTCGCGCGACTCGAGCCGGTAATCGACACCTGGGCTGGCAAAATCGTGCGCGTGGGCGGCTTGGGTGACGGGCACCGCATGAAGCTGCTCAACAACTTTATCTCACTTGGCTATGCCGCGCTCTATTCCGAGGCGCTCGCGCTCTCGCGCAAAGTCGGCATACCTATCGAGCAATTCGACAAGGTGATCCGCGGCGGCCGAATGGATTGCGGCTTCTATCAGACCTTCATGGGCTACGCGCTTGAGGGCAACCGCGAGGCGCACCGCTTCACGCTGTCTAATGCCTACAAGGACCTACGCTACATCGAATCGATGGCCAACGCCGCCACGGTTGCCACCCCGCTGACCAGCTCCGTCAAGAACGCCTTCGCGATGGCGATGGCCACAGGCGGCGACGGCTCCGAAGATTACGTGCCGCACCTCGCGGATTTCGTGGCCCGCGCAAACGGGCTCGATTAACAGGGCGCAGAAGATGCGTAACGGTAGCCCGGCATCGAATGGCCGGGCTGTCGCAACTGTCACATGCGAAAACACCGCATGAGCGCGCGAAGCCCGCCTATACGTGTGCGAGATCAAAATCGCCGCCCCCCAGCATCCCCAGAACATAGTGAGCTGCCCTATACATCCCAGTCCCCGATGCTTGTGACAAGGATATGCGTCGGCTAGCACAGACGGACGAGTTGCGCTGCCATTGTCTGCCGAACCGAGCAGGAGACCAACTGCCGGCGCAGGCTCTTGCGTGCAGCCGTAACAAACCTTCTCTCGCGTCATGCCCGGCGCCGCCACCCTCAGAAGAGCCAGACTGTGGTCAGCATTTGCTGTATGGCTATTTCCCCACCGCATCTGGGACGCGCTGACCACAAGCCGTTGTGGAATATCCGAGCTAAGCGCCACTGCATCGACAAACCCTTGACGGGGGCGGAACCCGTTTACGCCCCTATGCATGGTCAAATTTGCGCAACGCCACACATCGCCTCAAGGAGCGCCTAGGCATTCTCATGCGTCTGATTGATGTCGGGAAGCGCATGCGCGTCGTCAAACGCATGAGCCGCGATGGGTATGAACCTATCCTCATCACCGTCGACGAAGTGGAGCCGCTTCTGCTGCGTCCATAGGCCCCGGGCGTGAGCTTTGACGTCTTCGCGCGGCTACGACCCTTCGAAATAAGCGGGGGTGCCACGGGCTTCCACGGATTCCGCGATCCGACGAAGGCCATGGGTATAGGCCGCATCACGCATCGACAGGCCCATTTCGTTGTGCAAAGCCCAGATCGCTTGCGTTTCGGTCTCCATCGTTTGTTTCAGGTGATCGCGGACACGCGAACTGTCCCAATAGAAACCGGACCTGTTTTGAACCCATTCCAAGTGCGAAACCGTGACCCCGCCAGAATTCGCGAGGATATCGGGCACGATGATTTGCCCTGCTTCGCTCAGCTTTCGATCGGCCTCGGGTGACACGGGCCCGTTTGCCATTTCAAGAATGATGCGGGCGTTGATCTTGTCGCAATTGTCGAGCGTGATCTGTCGCTCCAATGCGGCGGGCACCAACACGTCGCACTCAAGCTCCAACAGCTCGGCGTTTGAAATCTCCTTCGTCTTACCTTGACCCTTTGCCCCTTTCACGCCGCCTGTCTCATGCTTGTGCTGCATGACAGCCAGCGGATCCAAACCGCTTTTGTCGTATATGCCGCCGCCAGAATCCGAGATGGCGATGATTTTATATCCGTCTGCATGAAGGAGCTTGGCGCAGTGATAGCCGACATTTCCAAACCCTTGGATCGCCACGGTGGCGGTATCGGGATCGAGCGCAAGCGAGGATTCCAGATGGCGCAGGGTATAATATCCACCGCGCGCCGTCGCATCGACGCGTCCGTTCGTGCCACCGAAGGCCAACGGCTTGCCGGTAATTGCGCTCGGAGACGCCTGCCCTGAAATCGAACTGTATTCGTCCGCCATCCAAGCAATGACGATGCCATTGGTATACATGTCCGGCGCCAGAATATCGCGATCGGGGCCAATGAACGGGGCGAATGCCTCGATATAAGCCCGGCTCAACCGCTCCAACTCATTGGCCGAAAGCGCCTTGGTGTCCACGCAAACCCCGCCCTTCCCGCCGCCAAACGGCAGGTTGGCGACGGCACATTTGAACGTCATCCAAAAAGAAAGTGTCTCGATTTCGTCGAGCGAGACGTTTGGATGAAATCGGACGCCGCCCTTGGTTGGTCCACGCCGATCATTGTAGCGACACCGCCAAGACTTGAAGGCCCTTCGGCTCCCGTCGTCCATCCGGATCAAAAGAGTGGCGGCCAGCGTTTCGCGCGGCCATTTCAGCTCTTCGAACACATCGGGGTGGATGCTGAGCCGCTCACAGGCACTGCGCAGAGACTCGCGGGATTTCGCCAGCATCCCGGTGGCTGGAAGCACGTTTTCCTCTCGATCTTTCTTCTGGGTCGGCATTGTTTCGGACCTCCATGATACGGCCTGCAAGCACGAAATGCGCACAGTCTGGTTCGATTATCGCCAGACATGCCGCAGTGTCGTTGATATGTCTCAATCTCTCATCGTAAAACCAGCGAGGCCCGCTTCAGGACCATAGCCGCTTAGCGGAGGTGCAACACTCGGATAGTCGCTTTCGGCCACCGCCAGCCGGTCATCGGTGTCGCCCCGGTTGACCGCTACCAGCCCAAACACGACATTCATACCTTGCGCAGCATAAGGCTCCGTCCAGACCATGACGGGCGCAGACTGGACTATCGCTGCACGTAGCATAGACGTCTGCTTTGCCCCGTGGTTAGCCCGAGAAGAAGCTTAAGCCAGCGTTGGCGTTTGCTTCCGGTCGGCATTGAAGCGCCATTGGTCCGAACAGCAATGTCGACTTGGCAAACGACCGGATGGTGTCGATCATCCTGACTTTGGCTGGGCTGGATTGGCCGCCCCCCCCCGCAAATAGAAGAACATCACTGTTAGGATCTCGAACCGTCGGACGCCGGGGCCCCTCAACCTACTGGTGCCCTGCTGGGTGACAGACAGCACCGACATCAAGGTCCTTGGTGACGGAGCCCTCTCGGCCGATTGCTTTGCATTCGCCTGCCGGGCAATGGATGGGGCCTTCGACCCGAGGCTCCTCCTGTTCAGGGCTGAAGCGATCCACTGGATCCTTTCCAAAACGCCCTTCACCCGTTGATGCCACACTGCGATCCTTGAACGCGGCGGCAAAAAGAAGCCTAAATCACGTCGTAAGCTGTTCGAAGGACAGAGAGCAGCTCAGTGATCGCTGACATTCGCAAGACCGAAAAGCTGCCTGTGGTGCTGGGCGGTGATCTTAATGAAACGTTAAACACCGACGTACTTGGCCCTCTCACCGTTGCATCCGATCTATTCACCCTTACCGCGGGTGATCCGCATCGTCCGCCGCGAAGTGCCGATACAGATCGGCAGTACAGGGAAGAAATGGCATCTAGGAACCATTCACGATGAAAGCCTTGGTTCGCATAAGCCAAGGTCCGATTTGTCCGCATAACTGCCCTCAGCCAAGGTGATTTCTGCGCTGTGCATGAAAGTCCACTTGCGCAAGGCCCGCAGGGGCGCGTCAAAGCCGGGTTTGCGCCGATGATCTACCTTTCACACCGCCTGTCTTTGACGGATGCGGCGGTTTAGCGACGCTCAAACCAAGGTTGCTGCGGCTTTTGAATGCCTGTGGGCTGATCCTGTTCCACCTTGCGCCAGACGGTGCTCTCGACTGGGGCAATCGTCGCATCGCGGCCTTTCACAAAGCTCTGCTCGCGCACGATCAAACGATAGGCGGCGTTGAGGGCATCGGCGCGCTCCGGTGAGGGCAGGATCAGTGCGCCGATATTGTCGCGCAACGCGGCGGCGCGGACGGGCGGCAGTTCGCCATTCTTAAGCCATGCCTCAATCACCTCGGCATTGGCGCGAAACTCGTCCCCGGCGGCGTTGCTCGTGAGGTAATGGGCGTAGTCGCCCGTACCGTCGGCGCGGATCAGATCTGGTGTACCGACAAGGCTCTTTTGGCTCCAGTGATACCAGCCGTCGCGAAACGCGCCATTGCCCAGCTTGCGCGCGAAGGCAAAGGTGGAATCGTCATTCGTGCCTAAGGTGCCATGGCAGCCGATGCAAAACACGGTTTCCTCAAAGCTCTGCGGGCGCAGGTCGCCGCTGACATCCTCGATGAAGCCCTGCAGGCGCCAACCGAAGGCGTTGGGGATACCGGTCTCGGAGTTGCCGAAAAACTGTTTCGTGCGATCCGGGAAGGCGCTGTCTTCTTTCAGTTCGGCCAGCGCGGTTTCCTCAAGCGCGGCATAGGTGATCCAGTCTTTTTTGCGCATATAGCGCAGCTCTTTCAGCCGCGCCGCCATGGCAATTCCCGCTGGCGTCGGGTCAATATAACGCACCGTATGCACAAACTCGGTGCCCTTGGGATAAAGCCCGGCGGCCAGCTTTGCCCCCTCGGCCCCGGCGCGCCCCGCATAGTGCATGGTGATGCCGTCGAGCGGTGCGAAGGCAAATTTCACGAGCGATGCGGTGCCCATCACGCCGTCACGGTCGAGATCAACGCCCATGGCGCTCTCGTCGGTGGGCGCGATCGCCACGTCCTCGCGGGTGATCAGCGCCTCTATGATCGCGAAATTGGTCTTGTAGATGGTCAAATCGGGGGTGCCGTCTACCCTCTCGCGAAAGGCCTTGGGCAAACGGATCAGCACATCATCGGTCGAACCATTGGTGGGCCAGAACGTGCCGGGCAGCGGCTGATAGGCGAAGGCGCGCCACCCCGTCAGCGCACCATTGGGGCGGCGGTCAAAGCCCTCGTCGTCTAAGGAAAACTGCACATCCGGCGTGTAGCCATCCCATGCGCCGTTCCCATCGACATCCCAAGCGGCTGGCGGCACGGCCAGTTTCGCAGCGAGCGCGATGTCGCCTTGCGCGTCGTGGTAATTGTCTTGGCGCACATAGGCGCGGATTTCTGCGCTTTCGGTCGCGGCGATCTGGGCGCGACGGTCGACGAAAAGATTCGTCCAAGGGTTTTCCAGCGCAGGCGCGGGAAAGGCGTATTCGGTCTGAAGATCGGCGTCGCGCACGTAATTGGGGCTGCGCGGATAGGTGTGACAGGTCTGGCACGGGTTATGCGCATTGCCCACCTCGTCCTGCGTCTTGGTGTAGCATTGCGAGGGGATATAGGCCGTTGGATTGCCCAGGATCGTGGTCTTCAGATCGACCGCCCCGGCCATTGTGGCAGAGCCCAGCAAGGCCAATATCGAGATACGCAGCATCGGGTTTCGTCCTGTTCGCGTTCGAAAAAGCGAGGCCCGGTTGCCCGAGCCTCGCCAATGCCATGTGGAAGGCCCAATCAGTGGGTCTTGGCGGCCTCATCCATCGGTGGGAACGGGCCGACATAGCCGACATAGGCGCGCGCCTGAGCCGGGTCCGTCAACTTGTCCTCATCGCTTTCGCCATAGGGGTGCTGGATCACCGCCATCAGGTAGCCGTGGCCTTTGATATTCGGATACCAGTAGGTCGAGGTGGTCTCGGACCCGTAGGGCGTGGACAGGATACGGGTCAGCTCTTTGGTGTCGGTGTTCATCGCCCAGATCGCATCGTTCTGGTGGCCCGAGCCGGTATCTTCGCCGATGATCAGCGTATTATAGCCCGGGATATAGGTGATGTTATCGGGGTTCGCGATGCCGTTGATATCGCAGGAGTTCAGTTCAGCCGTGTCGCCACACATATCGTGCGTGGGATCGCAGTTCGCATCCATCGCACTGGCCTTGCGCTCTTCGGTCAGCGGCTTGCCCGAAATGAAGCCCATAATCTTCGTCGCGTCATACTTGTCATCAAGCGAGAGCGAATAGACCGTGCCGCACTTGTTCTTGGGCAGACGGATTGCGTTCATGCCGCCCTTGTCCTGCTTGGCACCGTCTTCCATGCCCTTCTCGACCGCCGACATCGATAGATACATCTGGTGCTTGTCGGGATCGTAGGTAATGCCTTCCATCTTGCGGAACTCGGTCGTCGCGCCCTTCATCGAGGCGTAGCGGCGAGTTTCCAGACGCGACGCCAGCATATCCATGCCGTCTTTGACCCTCAAACATTCGGCATTGCCTTCGGCGTTCGTGGCCGAAAATCCCTCGGGGCATGTGCCGTCATCACCGATCTCGGCGGTCTCGAAGAGATCCGAGAACTGGATGCCGGATTCGATGGCCTTTTGAACGCTCGCATCATCCGCATGGCCCAGATCGACCCATTCGAGATCGGCGGCTCCGCCGTCCTGATCCGAGGTCTGGTTCCATTTCGCGGCATAAAGCGTGCCTGCCGAAAGATCGCCTTCCTTATCTGCCTCAAAGCGGAACAGGCCCACATTCGTGCCGTCATCCGAGATATAGGCGGTCTTGCGGTCGGGCATGACATAGGCCAGCTCGACAGCCACCCGGCCCATCGAGAAATGCTTATGCGCGGTGCCTTCGCCGTCATCGGAAATCGCGATCTCGGTTGGGAAGCCATAGCGATAGGGTTTGTAGGCGTCGCGGAACTGATCAAGCGTCATATCCTCGGGGTTCAGCCCCGCATAACGCACCATCGGAAAATCATAATCGTCGATCTCATCAAGCGAGGTGGCCGCTTCGATGACGCGTGCATCGGCGGGGTATTCCTCAGAGCCCAGATGGGTCTCCCACGGGGTCACCGAGCCTGCGCAAGGCACCCAGAGGCCGTGGAATTCGGCGAAATTGATCGGCTTGGTCGAGATCAGCTTGAGGTTGCCCTCGCCATCCTGCTCGACCTCGCTGAGATACATCGCACCGGGGCGCGATTCAAAATTCGTAACCGAATACAGCTTGTCGCCCTGACGGAGCAACGAGGTGAAATCCGCGTCTTCCGAGATATGCTCGGAGCCGTCGGCGGACTTGATCGGGTTGCCGTCCTTGTCGGTCAGCAGGGCGAATGTGTGATCGCCGATCTTGTCGCCCGAGCGCGCCATCACATGATAACCAATGGCGTAATCCTTGCCGTCGACGGTGACCTTTTCAGAGGCGATAGCGGCACGTTTGGCTGCGTCATCCTTGGCAAAAGGCACAGGCGCGAAGGACAGATCCCCTGCTTGAGCCGCTAGCGGCAGTAGGGCAATGGCGGTGGCTTGAAGAAGAGCGGAACGAAGCGACATAGCTGGTCCTTGATTGGTTGCGATCACCTTTTCATAACGAGATTGTGATTCCATTTTGTGACGCTTTTCCCTCTCAAATTCTTCTCAAAGCGCTCCGCTCCAAATGCGTCTCAAACATCGCGTTGCGCTAAATTGGGCGAACGTCCAGACATCGGGCGACAGCGTGGGGCATCCTGAATTCAGACGGTTCAAAAAGCAGCCTGCTGAGCTGAGGCAGAGCGTTCGAATTTGCGGATCGCGGACAGGATTGCGAGCGGGATGAGTGTCGTCACGACGATGGCAAGGAAGGCCACCGCCATGCCTTCGCCCACTGATCCCTGATCGAACTGGCGCCAGATATAGGTGCCGATCGTATCGGTGCCGACGGGGGCAATAAGGAGCGAGGCGACAAGTTCACGCGCGGCCACCGTAAAGACCAACAGCATCGCGGCCAGAACGCTCGGGGCGACCAGCGGCATCAGGATGCGCTGCGCCGTACGAGCGGCACTCGCCCCATGCACCCGCGCTGCGGCCTCCAGCGACGGATTGACCTGCTGAAAAGCCGCGACCGTGTAGCGCACCGGCTGGGGCAGCAGGATACACACATAGGCGAGCACCAGAATAGCCAGCGTGTTATAGGGCGTGATTGGCAGCGCAGGTTGGTTCCACAGCAAGATCAGACCCAGCGCGACCACCACCCCGGGGGCGGCATTGGGCAACATGGCGAGTGCTTCGATCACGCCGCCACCGGGTTTTGGGCCACGCCGCGTCACATAGGCGATGGCAATCCCAAGAAGTCCTGCAAGCAACGCTGCGATCACCCCGAGACCAAGGCTTGTGCCCATCGCGGACAGCGCGCCGGACCGGTCGCTCAGCACGGCCTCGAAGTTCTGCAGGCCCATATTCGACACCGCAAGCCCACCGGACAGCGTGCGGCTTAACGCGGTGGCGAGAATAGCCAGCAGCGGCGCGCCGGTTGACAGGAACGCAACAAGCGCGAACGCGCCAAGCGCCGGGCCGCGCCAGACCCCAAGACTGCGCGTCGGGGCGCGCGGGGTTTTGCCGCCCACCACATCAAAATCGCGCGCCGTCGCAATCCGTTTTTGCATCGCGAACGCCACAAGCGAGATCGCCATCAGTGCAAGCGACAGAAGAGCCGCCTTGGGCAGATCGATCGGCCAGTCCGAGATCGACGTGTCGATCCCGGTCACCAGAACCTCGAAACCAAACTGCGCGCCCAGCACGGCCGGCGTGCCGTATTCCTCAATCGACATCGCAAAGACAAGCAGCAAGCTGGCCGCCAGTGCGGGCGTGGCAAGGGGAAGCGTGACACGCCAAAATGCCCGGCCCGGCCCAGCGCCAAAAACGCGGCTTACATCCGAGAACCGCGACCCAATTGCCGCGAAACTGCGCGAGGCGGCAAAATAGATCACCGGGAAGGAATGCAGCGCCATGACAAAGACGATGCCGGGATAAGAGAACAGGAATGGCGCAAGATTGACCCCGGTAAGCTGTTGCAAATAGCCCATCGGTTGCAAGCTGAGGATCCAGCCGAGCGTCGCGATATAGGGCGGGATCATGAACGGCACCAGAAACAGCAGATCCCAGATCAGCGCGCCGGGCAGTCGGTAAAGCGCGCGGATCGCCGCAAGGGGCACGGCAATCACGCTGGACGCGAGCACGACACCGACGCCCAGCAGCAGGGTGTTGCGCGCTTGGCGGGTGAAATCTTCCGAGCCGAGCGTGGCGTGCAGATGATCGAAAGGCCGGGCAAAAGACCCGGCCCCGATCTCGGGAAAGATCGCCTGAAGCAAGATGAAGACGAAGGGCAGGACCACGACGACGATCAGGGCCGCAGCCGTGAGCGGTCTCAGAATGCCGCGCGGTGCCTGCCCCCCTTGCATCGCTTACTTCCCAAAGGCCTTGGCGAAGCTGTCGAGAATTGCGCCACGCTTGGCATAAACCGCGTCATCGCCGGGCAGCAAGTTGAGTTCCGTGATCGTCGGGCGCAGCGCCTTGATGTCGGTGCGCGCGGGCATCAGGTAGGTCTTGGCGACCTCTTCCTGACCCTTCTCGGACAGAACGAAATCGATGAACTTCTTCGCGTCCTCAGCGTTCTTTGTCGATTTCAGGATCATCATCGGGCGTGGTGCGACGACAGTGCCCGATTTCGGAAAGATCACGTCAATCGCCTCACCCTTGGCCTTGGCCCCAAGCGCGATGTAGTCGACCGCCCCAAAGACTGCGGCCTTGGCGCCTTGCAGAACCGGATTAAGCGCGGCCTTGTTGGCCCCCGCCACCAGCGCGCCATTGGATGCCAGATCGCCAAACAGCGCGTCCTGACCAGCGCCCGAAAGGGCTGCCACCAGCTCAAATGCCGACCCCGATTGGGCCGGATCGGGCATGGTCACCATGCTTTTATAGGCGGGCTTGGCAAGATCGGACCAATCTTCGGGCTTGGGCGTGCCCGATTTCGGGTTCCAGGCGATCGCAAGCGCGGCTGCGCCTTGCGCAACGGCGGTGTCGGTTTTCAGGAAGTCGGGAACCTTGGCCGCGTTGGGCGAGGTATAGGGCAGCAGCAGCCCTTGTTTCGCGAATGACGTCGCGGTGTCCCAAGAAGCCGAGATCAGAACATCGGCCTGCGGATTGGATTCTTCCGCCTTGAGGCGCGCCATGACCTTGCCGGTGGTCGCCTGATAGAGGTTCACCTTGATGCCCGATTGGGCGGTGAAATCTACCGCAAGCGCCTTGGCAAGCCCCGCAGGCCCCGCCGTGTAGACGGTGACATCGGCTTGGGCGCTAGCGCCCGCAAGGCTGAGCGTGAGGACCAGAAGGCCGCTGCGAAGGGTCGTTTTCATCGGTATCTCTCCGTTGGATCGGGACGTCAGTTAACGTTTGGCGTGTGAAACCAGCGCAGCGCCTCGGGGGCGATGTGCAGATTGAGTTGCGCGCCGCGCGCGACGCGGCGCGGCGAAGCGATCTGGAGTTCTACGTTGCCGGGCAAAGCGACCGTGACCTGGTAATCTTCGCCCCGATACAGGCAGCGCAGCACATGCGCAGAAAAGACCGCCTCTGCGGGCGCGCAAATGCTCAAGGCACGCCGGGGCAGTAGAACGCTGGTCGCGCCCTCGGGCAGGGTGATATACGCGAAAAGCACCCCGTTGGCCCCGACTGGCAGCACCGCGCCAAGGCGCAAGAACTCGGCAATCCAAGGCGTGGCAGGTTCGTTTACCAGTGTCTCTGGCGTCCCCCTTTGCGCGATCTGGCCTGCGCGCAGGATCGCGACCTCATCGGCCAGCGAAAAGGCCTCGGCGTGATCATGGGTGACGTAAAGGGCCGTCAGACCGAGATCCGCGACGAGGCTGGCAATCTCGTCGACCATGCTTTCGCGCAGCTCGCGATCAAGGTTCGACAGTGGCTCGTCGAAGAGGATGGTTTTCGCACCCGAAGCAATCGCGCGCGCGATCCCGACGCGTTGCTGCTGCCCGCCTGACAGTGCCGAGGGACGGCGCGCACCCAAAGCCCCAAGCCCGACCTGATCTAGCGCGTCCTTGGTACGCTGCTCGCGCTCAGAGCGCCCGACCCCCTGCATTTCAAGCGGGAAGGCGACGTTGCGGGCCACACTCATATGCGGCCAAAGCGCGTAATCCTGAAACACCATGCCAAGTCCGCGCCGTTCGGGCGGCACGAAAAGGTTTTGCGCAGGCGCGGCCACGCACTTGCCGTGAACGGACACTTCCCCCGCACTGGGCGTCTCAAGCCCCGCCAGAACCCGCAGCAGCGTCGTCTTGCCACTGCCGGACGGGCCCAGCAGCGCCAGCGCCTTGCCGGGTTGGATCGTCAGATCAATGCCGCGCAATATCTGTGCCGCGCCATAGTTGAGGTGCAGGGCCCTGACCGCAATAGCGCTGGGTATTGCGCCATCGGCTCTGGCCTCTGGTTGGCGATCGATTTGGCGTTTGTTAAATTCGAGCATTGTCCGGTCCGATTGTCACGGACAGGACATATTCAAGCGATGTAACGGCTGGGTGACAGCGCCCGCGCCTGTTAGAGCGTTTCTATCCGTTGACGCCTTGCGCCTGCCATTGAGGAAACCACTCGGCGACGACACGGCCTTCGCTCTGCCCGAGTGGAAGGGCGCAGTGAGTTCCAGATGACTGCGCCTTTCCGTGACAATGGCTATGGGACCGTCAGCTAGCGATCTGGATCCCGATTTTGCCGATATGCGACTTCCCAAGAAACGCCTCTTGCGCCGCTCGTAGCTCGTTTAGCGGGTAGGTTTCGGCGATAACGGGCCGGATTTCACCAGCCTCGATATAGCCAATCAGGTCGGTGAAGACGCGTGGGTCCTGTCGCGTGCTTCCAATCAGCGTCAGGTCTTTGAGATAGAGGGTTCTCAGGTCAAGCTCGACAATCGGTCCGGCAATGGCGCCCGAGGTCACATAGCGGCCCCGGAGTGCGAGCGCATTGAGAAGGTCGGGCCAACGCGCTCCGCCCACAAGATCAAGCACCACATCGAAGGCATCCTCGGGGAATGCGTCGTTGCGCTCCAACGTTGCGTCAGCCCCAAGCGCCTTTAGCGCATCCATCTTGGCCGGGCTGGTCACAGCCGTGACATGCGCGCCGCGCCGCTTGGCAAGCTGCACCGCCGCGGATCCGACACCCCCGGATGCGCCCGTGATCAGCACGCGCTCTCGGCCCAAACGCGCGCGCTGAATCATCCCCTCGGCGGTCGAGAACGCGCAGGGAAAAGAGGCAAGTTCGATATCTGTGAGCGCGCTGTCGATCCGCAATGCATGTCCGGAGTCCACGGTCGTGAACTCGGCAAACGCGCCGTCGCGTTCCGAGCCGAAGGTCTCAAGCGCGTCGGGGTCCCCGCCCTCGGGGCGATACATCGGTCGCACCAATACGCGCTCGCCCAATCGCGCGGCGTCCACGCCCTTGCCGAGCGCAATGATTTCACCGCAGCAATCGGCCCCTTGGATACGCGGGAAGCTGAGCGCACCGGACCAGCCCCCATCGGCGTCCGAGGCACCAGCATAACCTTGCGTCGCCGCCGAGCCGGTATCGCCCCGCACGGCTTTGGAATACCAGCCCGTGCGGGTGTTGACGTCGGTGTTATTCACCGCCGCGGCGCCCACGCGGATCAACACCTCACCTGTGCCCGGCCGCGGAACTGGCACATCCTCGCGCCATTCAAGCGTGTCCAGCCCACCATGGCCCGTCAAAAGGACAGCTTTCATCGTTGCAGGAAGGGTCATTGTCGCATGCTCCCGTGTAGAATGATCTCTCTACTTGCGTAGGTAGAGGGATCATTCTACATCGTCAAGTATGACAGATACGATGCGCAAAATATCCGATGGGCTCGAGCGTGCTTTTGCGCGTCGCGGCTTTGCTGAGCCCAGCGTAGAAGACCTGCGGGACGCCGCCGGTGTAAGCCTGCGCACGCTTTACAAATACACGCCTTCGCGCGCTGAAATGGTGCTGGCCGCGCTGGAAAACCGGCAGCAGCGCTACCTTCATCGTGTCTTCGACGGCTTGCCGGAGGAGCCTGACGTCGCGCTCGACACGATCCTGAGCCGCGTCGGAGATTGGATGGCGACTGAGACCTCCCATGGTTGTCTCTTTCATGCGGCTGTGGCCGCTGATCCAGAAAGCCCTGCCCTGCGCGCTCTTCTTGAGCGCCATAAGGCAGAGGTCGCAACACGGGCCGCAACAGCATGTGGGCTTGGTGGCGATGACACCGCGCTTCTGGTGATCATCGAAGGGCTAACGCAGGCATGGCCACTGCGCGGCGCGGCGGCGGTCGATGCGGCCAAGCGGCTGGGCCATGCGCTGCAAGCCCCAAACAGCTGAACGAAACAACATCAGGTTAGGCCGCTTGATCTAGCATTCGACCAAGGCGCTGTGGTCGAAGCACTTTTACAATCGTGCAGCAACAAACGGTGTCTTTATCAGAACCCGATCTTTCACACTCAGAATTGCTGCGCGTTTGAACCGGTCTTGTCACGGTTAAGTGCCGGTCTTTATCGAGCAATGTTTGCTATGAAAGAGGCAAGGAATGGCAACACGATACACAGACGATTTTCGCCGTGACGCGGTGTGCATCGCCACCACGAACGGCCTGACACGCCCCCAGGTTTCATCTGATTTGAATGTTGGCCTTACGACGCTGAACAAGTGGGTCCACAAGCATCCGCATGACGATCTGATGTCTGGGCGGCATGAAGATGTTGGGCAAGAGAACGAGCGCCTGCGCAAGGAAGTCCGCTTGCTGCACGAGGAGAGCGAAGTGCTAAAAAAGCGGCGATCTTCTTTGCAGGCCAAACCCGGTGAGATTTGCGATCATCGACATCTGGAAGAAAGACTGGCCGGTCGCATTTCTGTGCCGAGTTATGCAGGTCACATCGCGTGGCTTTCATGCATGGAGGGCTCGACCAAAGAGCCGACGACAACGCGATGATATGGTGATTTTGGCACCTATCCGAGAACAACATCGTCACAACAGACAGCAAGCAGGCTTTCAATAGCGCCCCTAATCTGTTGGATCAGGATTTCTCTGCGGATGGGCCGAACCAGAAGTGGGCTGGCTGTATCTTGGATCTATATTCCCGCCGTGTCATTGCTCTGCGTGATTTGCACGCAAATCCCTTCCGGGTAACAGCATGGGCCGTTCGCAATCGCATGAAACGGGATCTGGCAATCCGCGCTTTGGGTATGGCTGTGGCGCTGCGACAACCTCCAAATGGGTGCACTCACCACACCGATCGCAAAGCCCAATACCGTTCACATGACGACCCAAAACGCCTGGCAAAGCATGGCTTCGAAGTCTCCATAAGCGGCAAGGGAAATTGTTACGATAATTCCAGGGTCGAAACGTTCTTCAAATCTCTCAAGGCAGAGCTGATCTGGCGCAACCGCTGGGCAACCAGACGCCAAGCAGAAGGAGCGATCTTCCAGTATATCAATGGGGTCTATAATCCACAGCGGTGGCACTCATCGCTGGGTGGGAAAACTCCCTTAGCCTTCGAACGAAAGGCAGCCGAAATGAGTGAGTAAACCGGAACGCAAGCGTGACAAGATCAGTTTCGCTCGCAGCGGTTTCTTGCGCAAGACCGCTCGACCTGCGCCATCGGCTTCATGAACCTGAAACAGATTCTTCGCCAGCCTATCGGCGATTGCTACGCATTCGCCTGTCAGCCAACGGATCGAGCCCGACCGTGGTAATCTCCGACATGACCGTCCCCCTTTGTGGATCGTTGCAGCCCCATCTTGGCGCATCGATGCCGCCGGGGGCGGTCATGTCGTTAAAGCTCCTCCTCGTCACCGAAGACGATTACCTCGACCGGGTGTTCGGGTCCTCTAACGCACCACGAGGACCGAACAGCTCGAATGGCGCACGACGCGTGCGGCATTGGGGCCGAGCAGATAATCGCTGAGATCGGGGCGATGAGCCCCCAGCACGATCATATCTGCGCCGTCCTTTGAAGCGACCGAGAGAATCTCGTGATACGCGGTGCCGACGCCGACGATGTGGCGAACCTTGGCGTTCACTTCCTCGCCCAAAACCTCGCCGACATAGGATTCGAGTAGCTCATGGGCTTGGGCGCGCGCCTTTTTCATGTGATCGCCCGAAAAGAAGCCGCCCACGACTGACATTCCGTAATCGGGGATAACGGTGATCACATCAAGCTGCGCCCCTTCCACCTCAGCCAGACGTGCAGCCCATTTCAGAACTTTGCGCTCTGGTTCGGGGCGGTTCACGTCGATCGCGCATAAAATCGTATCGGTCATGCCAGGTCTCCTTGAGCAAGAGTGGCGTCATCATCTTCTTTGCGACGATATTGCAAGAAGGCGATAAGGGCGAGCAACAGGAAGGCGGGGATGAACATCAGCTCCTTGGGCGTCTGTTCATTGGGGAGTTTCACCGTCGAAAGCGTGACCGGCGTATCCCCGTAGAAGTCAAAGCCGCTGAGTTTCTTCTGCAACTCCGAGCCAAACATCGGTTCATCCGCCACGGCCTTGCCGTCTTGATCGGTAATGGACAGCCCAAGCGCATCAAGCCGCGCCTGACCGTCTGCCCCTGCGGGCACCTTGACCAAGACCGTCAGATCCTTGGGTTTGCCGGTGTCGTAATCTGGCCCCGAGAAGACCAGTCGCAACTCCTTGCCCACCGGTGCCTTGTCAAGTTGCGTAGAAATCTGTGCGGGGGGCACTTCGTGATAGGGTGCCTCGATCTTGTCCATGAAGAAGCCGGGACGGAACAAGGTAAAGGCGATCAGAAGCAGCGCCACCGTCTCCCAGATCCGCGAGCGGGTGATGAAGAAATTCATCGTTGCCGCCGTGAACACGAGAATGCCAATCGTCGCGACGATGAACACCACAATGGCCTTGTACCACGTCACATCAATCAAAAGCAGATCAGTGTTAAAGATGAACACGAAGGGCAGCGCGACGGTGCGCAAGCTATAGAAAAACGCGATGAAGCCGGTTTTCATCGCATCGCCCCCCGAGATCGCTGCGGCGGCAAAGCTCGCTAGTCCCACGGGTGGCGTGACATCCGCCATGATCCCGAAATAGAACACGAACAGGTGGACTGCGATGAGCGGCACCACGAGCCCCGATTGGGCGCCAAGATGCACAACCACCCCGACCATCAGCGAGCTGACGACGATGTAGTTGGCTGTCGTCGGCAAGCCCATCCCAAGAATGAGCGACAAGATCGCCACCAGAATCAGCATCAAGATCAGGTTGCCGCCCGAGAGGAACTCGACGAAATCGGCCATGACCTGACCAATCCCGGTCAGTGAAACCGTGCCCACGATGATGCCAGCCGTTGCGGTTGCCAGACCGATGCCGATCATATTGCGCGACCCGTCGATCATGCCCCCGATCAGATCGGAAAGCCCCTCACGCAGCAGCGCTATCGTGTCGCTTTGGCCTCGGAACATCGCCTTGAGCGGCTTTTGCGTCAGCAGGATGGCAAACAGCAGGAACGAAGCCCAGAACGCTGACAGCCCCGGTGATTTACGCTCGATCATCAGGAAATAGACGAGCACCACGATGGGCAGCAGATAGTAAAGCCCCGCTTTGTAGATTTTGCTCACTTCGGGAAGTTTGACGATCTCGGATGTGGGATCATCGGGTTCCAGATCGGGCACCTTGGCCGCCACCCAAACAAGCGCCACATAGGCCGCAAGCACTAACAGCGCGAGCACCCATGCCGCCCCTTCCGGGACCAGCGAGGAAATGAGGCGTACCGGATATTGTGTGACATAGCACAGCGCCGCAAAGCCTGCGAAAAACATGAACATGCCAAAGGCCGTGCGCCAGACCGAGACCACGCGATCCCCGATGGTCGGCATCTTGTTTTTCACCGCTTCAAGATGGACGATGTAAAACAGCGCGATATACGAGATGACCGCAGGGATGAAGGCGTGCTTGATCACCTCAAGATACGAAATCCCCACATATTCCACCATCAAGAAGGCCGCAGCCCCCATGACCGGCGGCATGATCTGCCCGTTCACCGACGAGGCGACCTCAACCGAGCCAGCCTTTTCGGCGCTAAAGCCCACGCGCTTCATCAGCGGAATGGTAAACGTGCCGGTCGTGACCACATTGGCAATCGAGCTGCCCGAGATCAGACCCGTCGCAGCCGAGCCAACAACAGCAGCCTTAGCCGGACCGCCGCGCAAATGCCCCAGCGCGCCAAACGCCATCTGGATGAAGTAATTGCCTGCGCCCGCCTTTTCCAGCAACGCGCCAAACAGCACAAAGAGAAAGACGAACTTCGTAGAGACACCAAGCGCAATCCCGAACACGCCCTCAGACGTGATCCACATATGGCTCATCGCCTTGCGCAAACTTGCACCGGCCCAGCGGATCTGTTCGGGGAATATCTCAGAAGAGCCGAAGAAGACATAGGCGAGAAAGACGACCGCAAGCGCCACCATCACCGGACCGAGGGTGCGGTACGCTGCGATGAATAGCAGGAAGATACCGGCGAGGGCAGCATAGGTGTCTTGCGTATCGGCCAAGCCGCCGTTGTTGACGATCTTCTGGTAGAAGAAATAGCCATACATCGCCACCAGAGCACCGCCGATGGCGAGCACCCAATCATACCAAGGCACGTAATTCTTGGGGGCTGATTTGAACAACGGATAGGCCATCGCCGACAGGAAAATGGCATAGGCCAGATGAATCTGGCGGGCGTTGTTGATCATATTGCCCGGCAACACGTAGGGACCGATTGGTGACGCCAGCAGGATCTGAAAGATCGACCAGCTCAGCGCGACCACGGCGACCATGATGCCAACCCAGCCGCGCGGGTTGCGTGCTCCGCTATCGGAGCTTTGCACCAATTCCTGTAACTCTTGTTCATTCAAGGCGCGATTTTCCGCCATCCGTTCCCCCTGCAGCCTTAGCTGGCCACCCGCATATTCGCGGCTTGTTTGTCTCGTAAAAGTCTAAAAAGGGCGGGCGCGTCAAACGCACCCGCCCAAGTTATGCGCAGCTTATTTAATCCAGCCGCGTTCTTTGTAATACTTCAGCGCACCCGGATGGATCGGGGCGGACAGACCGGCCGAGATCATCTCTTCGGGCTTGAGATGGGCAAAGGCCGGGTGGAGTTTCTTGAACTCGTCGAAATTATTGAACACCGAAGCGGTCAGCGCATAAACGACATCGTCAGACACGTCTGCCGAAGTCACCAGCGTCGCGCGCACACCAAAGGTCTGGGTGTCATCAGGGTTGCCGCGATACATGCCGCCCGGGATCGTCGCCTTAGCATAGTAGGGGTTATCGGCGACCAGCTTATCCACAGCCGGGCCGGTGACATTCACCAACACCGCATCGCACGAGGTCGTCGCCTCTTGGATCGAACCCGAGGGGTGACCCACGGTGTAAACCATCGCGTCGATCTGGTTGTCGCAAAGGGCTTTGGACTGCTCAGAGGCTTTCAACTCGGTCGCAAGCGCGAAGTCGGACTTTTTCCAACCCATCGCATCCATCAGCACTTCCATCGTGCCGCGCTGGCCAGACCCCGGATTGCCGATATTGACGCGTTTGCCTTTGAGATCAGCAAAGTTCTTGATGCCGCTATCGGCGCGCGCGACCACGGTGAAGGGCTCGGGGTGGATCGAGAACACGGCACGCAACTTGTCGAACGGGCCTTTTTCCGCGAATTTCGAGTCACCCTTGTAGGCGTGATACTGCCAGTCCGACTGAGCGATGCCGAAATCCAGTTCACCGTCACGGATCGTGTTGAGGTTGTAAACAGAGCCGCCCGTGGATTCGACCGAGCAGCGAACGTGGTATTCTTTGCGATTTTTATTCATCAGACGACAGATTGCGCCGCCCGTGGGGTAGTAGACCCCGGTCACGCCACCGGTGCCGATGGTGATGAACTGGTCCTTGTTCTGTGCCTGCGCGGCGGGGGCGAACAGCGCCCCTGCGACCGCGGCAACAAGGCCGAGTTTGAGGAACTTCTTCATATTTGACTCCCGTTGGTCGTTTTCAGTCTTGGGTTACGATCACACCGGGCGGCTCAGCGCACATAGACTTCTTCAAGAAGTCGGTTGCGCCGCTCCACCTCGGCGACACGTTCGGTTGCGCGGGGTCCCGCGCGGCGTGCCACCATTGCCAGAATAGCCTCTAGCAGAAACATGGTGGCGACATAGGATGTGTAGAAATGCGGACTGTCGGTGGGCACGATAAAACTGTCATCGGCCGCATGCAGCGCCGGGCAGGCCCGGCTATCGGTGATCAATGTGACATAGGCACCTTGTTCATGGGCCAAAATGGCACCCCGGATCGAGGAACGCGCGAAGGGCGGTTTGGTGATGACCAGAACCGCATCGCGCTCGTCCAACCCGGTCAAGGTGGCGCCCAGAGAGGCCCCTGCCCGTGCGCCGATCTCCCAGTTGTCACCCAGAAAATTCGCGATATAGGCGGTGTATTCGGCGATCCCGGTTGATCCGAGTGCGCCCAATAAAACCACACGGCGCGCGCGCGCCAGCCGGTCCGCCACGCGCTCAAGCTGTTCCGGTTCGATCGCGGCTGAGAGGGCTGCAATATTGTCCTGACACGCAGCGCCATAAAGCGTCAGAAAGCTTTCCTCCGGGTTCAGCGAATCTTTTTGCAACCGATCTGCGCGATCCGCAAAGGGAAGCACCCGACGCCCGATCTGGTCGCGCATGACTTCGCGCAGCGCCTCAAAGTTTTCATACTGTAGCGCATGGGCAAGGCGCGTGAATGTTGCAGGGGCCAGTTTTGAATCGCTCGCCAGCGCCCGCAGCGACCGCGTCGCGATGCTTATCGGGTTGTCGGCAATATAATCGCCAGCCTGACGCAAACGTGTGCTCAGACTGCCGTATTGCGCGGCCAATCGCTGTTCGAAGCTGCCCGACAATGCCCCTCCCCAGGTTCCATCACCATTAATCTCGTTGCGGTGAGCGTTTCAGTTGTTTCATCTATTGTCAACTCATGATCCATATGTTTCATTTCCGTATAAGCGAGTTTCACGCTTTCTTGTCCCAAAGGGGGGACCGACATGACCCATGTATTTCCGCGCCACACCAAAGCGACTTTGCCCATAGCCACAAGGGGTGAAGGGGCCTACATCATCGATGCCCAAGGTAAGCGCTATCTTGACGGTTCAGGCGGCGCGGCCGTTTCGTGCCTTGGTCACTCTGACGAGGATGTGATCGGCGCGATCAAGGATCAGCTCGATCAACTCGCCTTCGCGCATACCGGATTTTTCACCTCCCACCCTGCGGAACGGCTGGCAGATCGCCTGATCGCTCACGCGCCCGGCACCCTGGATCGGGTCTATTTTCTGTCGGGCGGATCGGAGGCAGTGGAAACCGCACTCAAGATGGCGCGGCAATATTTTGTCGAGAAGGGCGAGCCGAGCCGCAAGCATTTCATCGCACGCCGCCAAAGCTATCATGGCAACACGCTGGGCGCTCTGGCGGCGGGGGGCAACGAATGGCGTCGCGCGAAGTTCAATCCGCTTTTGATCGACGTAAGCCACATTGCCCCCGTGCATGAATATCGCTGGCGCGAAGACGGCGAGAGCGCCGAGGATTATGGCCTGCGCGTAGCCAATGAACTTGAAACGGAAATCCAGCGCCTCGGCGCAGAAAATGTGATCGCATTCATCGCCGAGCCGGTGGTGGGGGCAACGATGGGCGCGGTGCCCCCGGTGCCGGGCTATTTCAAGCGCATCCGAGAGATTTGCGATCAATATGGTATCTTGCTGATCCTTGATGAAGTGATGTGCGGGATGGGGCGCACCGGCACCTTGTTTGCCTGTGAGCAAGACGAGATTGCGCCCGATATAGTCACCATCGCCAAGGGGTTGGGCGCAGGGTATCAGCCGATTGGCGCGACGCTGTGCACCAGTGAAATCTATGACGCTTTTGTGCAGGGTTCGGGGTTTTTCCAGCACGGCCACACCTATATCGGCCACCCGACAGCCTGCGCCGCCGCCGATGCGGTGCTTACCAAGCTGACCGAGGGCGGGATGGTCGCGCGCTCGGCGGCCCAAGGCGAAAAGCTGGATGCGGCGCTGCGCGCGGCGTTCGGCGAGCATCCCAATATCGGTGACATTCGCGGGCGCGGCATGTTTCGCGGCCTCGAAATCGTTGCGGATCGCGCAACCAAAGCGCCGTTCGATCCCGCCCGTGCCCTGCACAAACAGATCAAGGGCGCGGCATTTGAGGCCGGGCTGATCTGCTACCCGATGGGGGGCACAATCGACGGACAACGCGGCGATCACATTCTGCTCGCGCCGCCCTTCATTCTTAGCGACGACCAGATTGGCGAGTTGATCGATAAATTGGACACGGCCATCCGGAGCGTGCTGGGATGAGCTTGCCGCGCATCATGGTTGCCCCCAATGGGGCCCGCAAAACCCGCGCCGATCATCCGGCGCTGCCGATCACGCTTGATGAGATCACCGACACGGCGCTCGCCTGCCGCGCGGAAGGTGCGGGCGCATTGCATTTGCATCTGCGCGATGATGCGGGTGGGCATCTTCTGGATAGCGGCGCTTACCGCGAGGCGTTGGCCCATCTGCGCCCGCGTCTTGGCGACATGGCAATCCAGATCACGACCGAGGCTGCGGGGCTCTATCTTCCCGGACATCAACGCTATGTCGCGCTGAACTCCGGCGCGGATATGGTGTCGGTCTCAACGCGGGAAATGTTGCGCGATGATAGCGCGCTCGCAACCCGGTTTTACACGCAGGCCGACGCGCAAGGCATTGCCGTTCAGCACATTCTATATGCGCGCGAAGATGCAGAATCGCTGGCTCAGGTGCTCCCCGCGCGCTTATTGCACAGCCCTAATTTGCAGCTGATTTTCGTACTCGGGCGCTATGTTGAGGGGCAGGTTTCAACGCCCGATATGCTGACGCCCTTCATCGACTGGATGGCGCACATCGCGATCGCACCGGATTGGGCGCTTTGTGCGTTTGGGCAAGGGGAAACGGCTTGCCTAGAGGCCGCGCTGCGTATGGGCGGCAAAGCAAGGGTCGGGTTTGAGAACGCGCTTCAAATGGCCGATGGTCGCATCGCCCCGGACAATGCCGCACGTGTTGCACAAATTGCGGCCCTCGAAATCGGCGCCTAGGTCGAATTCAAGGACGCGCCAGGTGATGAGAACGGCGGTGCAAAATTGGACAACGCTAGCGGCGGGATAGTCCTGCTGCGGGCGGAGCAAAATTCGGCGAGGTGCCCCTAGTTTCCTAGACACCCGCCTCGTTCAGTTTCTGCTGTCTGGTTTCGAAGTCAACCATCGCTAGCAGGTGACAGCAGGCAATCACCGTGAGGGAGCGACAGCATGCCCTTGTTCGTGTGTTTGCGTTTTTGGGTTGTAGAACATCTCTATATAATTCGCTGCCCGGCAGCGTATGCTTCGCATGCGCGAGAAGGGAACACATCCTGCCTTGCGGCCTCGCATGTGGGCTATGTCCGGCGGCGGATCCGTTCCCGCTTCGAAGACTGCAAGAAGCTCTCGGCCACGACGTTGTCATGACAATTCCCCCGCCGGTTCATGCTGGGTTCGAGGTTATGCTGGTGCAGAAACGTTTGCCACTCGCGGCTGGTGAACTGCGAACCTTGATCCGAGTCGATCATGGCCCGGTGCGTGGGGTTCCCCAAAAAACAAAAACCCGCGTCATTGCAGGGCCGTTCATTCATCAAGTGATTGAATTTATGGTGCCGGCGGAGAGACTCGAACTCCCGACCCCCTGATTACAAATCAGACGCTCTACCAACTGAGCTACGCCGGCCTACTGGCCCCGCAATAGCGCGGCACGCGCGCGCGTGCAAGACGTGCGATCATATGCGTTTGCCCAAATTTGCGCGTGCCAGAACCAGAACCGCCACCAAACCCACGGCCGAGACAAGCAAGGCAGCGGGCGAAGCCTCGCCCAGTTTTTCGAGACTGGCTTTTTCCTGCACCCGCGTGGCGAGCGTTTCGTAATTGAATGGGCGCAGCAGCAGGGTGGCGGGCAGTTCCTTGACGCAATCGACAAAGACCAGCAGCAGCGCCGAGCCGATCGAGCCACGCATCAAAGGCAGGTAGAGCGCGCTTAAAACGCCCCCTGCCCCGCGCCCCAGACTGCGCGCCGCCATGGGCAGCGAGGGCGGCACGCGCGCGAACGCCCCGTCCACCGCCCCCTGCGCGATTGCAAAAAACCGCACGACATAGGCCAGCACGATCGCCACCGCCGAGCCCGTCAGCAGCAACCCCGGATCATGGCCCGAAATGGCCTCAATCGCATCGGCAATTACGTGATCAAGGCGCGCCAGCGGGATCATGATCCCTACCGCCAAGACCGCCCCCGGCGCCGCATAGCCCAGCGTCGTGACAGGCAGGAGCGCTTTGGGCAGCCAGCGGCCCGAAATGCGCACACCATAGATCATGAACAGAGCCATCGTGATCGTCAAAACCGCCGCCGCGCCCCCCGTGCTGAGCGTATGCCACAACGCGAGGCCAAGTCCGCGTCCGAACCATGGCTCGGGGCTGGCCAGCGCATGGGCCGCCATCACGCTCACCGGCAGAATGAACCCGATCATCACCGGCAACGCGCAAAGCCCCGCCGCCAGCCAGCCCGTCCAGCCGCGCAGCGTCACCGGAGTGACCGGGCGCGAATGCCGCGCGCTTTGATAGTAACGCGCCTTGCGTCGCGAGATTTTTTCCAGCGCAAACAGCGCGAAGACCACACCGAGGATCAACAATGCCAGCTGGGCCGCCCCCCCCGCATTGCCCCCCTCCAGCCACGTCGCGAAAATGCCCGTGGTCAGGGTCTGCACGCCGAAATGCGCAACGACGCCGTAATCGGCCACGCTCTCCATCATCGCGATCGCCGCTCCGGCCGCAATCGCTGGGCGCACCAGCGGCAGGCCGACGCGCCAGAACAGCGCCACTGGCCCCGCGCCAAGTGCGCGCGCGACCTCATAGCTGGCACCCGATTGCTCGCGCAGGGCGGCGCGGGTGATCAGGTAGGTATAGGGGTAAAGCGCGGCCGACAGCACCACGACCGCCGCCTCGCGGGAACGGATTTCGGGAAACCAGTAATCGCGCGCCGAGGCCCAGTCGAAACTGGCCCGAAGCGCGGTCTGCACGGGGCCGGAATAATCGAGGAAATCGCTCAGCGCATAGGCCCCGACATAGGCCGGGATTGCGAGGGGAAACAGCAACAGCCATTCCAGCACTCGCCGCCCGACAAAGCGATGCATCACCACCAGCCACGCAGCCCCCGCCCCGATCACGGCGCTGATCCCGCCCACGCCAATCGCGATCACTGCGGTGTTGCCAAGATAGCGCGGCAAGGTCGTAGCCATCAGATGCGGCCAGATGTTTTCACGCGGATCAAACGCCATCGCCACAACGGCCAGAATTGGGGCAAGAACTAGCGCTGCGATCATGACAGAGCCCAGCGACCACAGCGCGCCGCCTGCGCGATTTGCCCGGCGATTAGAGGCAAATTGCGCGACGCGGCGCGGGCCGTTTATTTCCTGAGTATTTTTGTCAGATCGCATAACACCTTCTAGACTGAAACGCATTTGCCTGTCCAGTTTTCAACCGCTAGAGTGCGCCATAATCATAAGCGCGCCGCCAAGGCCGTTGAAACATGCGGGGTCGAGCAGATGAAAGTCGTTTTTCACTTAGGGGCTCATTCGACCGATGAGGACCGGATCGTTCGCGTTTTGGCGAACAACCCCAAGGTGTTAGAGAAATTCAAAATCGTAGTGCCGCCACCGCAGAAATATCGGATGGTGCTGCGCGACGCGCTTGTGTCGCTGCATGGCGAGCCCGCGCCGCTGCAGGTGCAGGATGCAATTATCGAGGCCTGCTCGGATCAGCACGATATGGACCGGCTGATCTTCAGCCATGAATTCTTCCTATGCATTCCTGAACGCGTGATCACCGAGCATGGGTTTTACACCCGCGCGGCCAGTAAGCTTGCCCCGCTTGCGAACCTGTTTCCCGAGGACGAAACAGAGTTTCACATGGCGTTGATCAACCCCGCCACCTTGATCTTGCAACTCGCCCAGCGCCTGCCAAAACGTAGCTATGAACAGCTGATGTCGGGGCTTGATCCGCGCGATTTGCGCTGGGAAACAGTGGTGCGCGACATGCGCGAGGCGGCGCAGGGGCGTCGGTTGGTGCTGTGGTGCAACGAAGACGTGCCGCTGATCTGGCCCGAAGTGTTGCGCGCAGTTTCGGGGCTGCCCGAGGATCAGGGGCTGATGGGGGATATGCTGATTCTCGACCAGATCATGCTGCCCGAGGGGCGCGCCAGATTGCGTGCCTATCTCAAGAGCCATCCGGTGAAATCAGTCGTGCAACGGCGCAAGATCGCCGCCGCCTTCCTGGGCAAATACGTCCAGCCCGACGAGATCGAGATGGACGCCCCGCTGCCGGGCTGGACCGACGAGTTGATCGCAGAAATCACCGCGCAATATGACGCCGATGTGGCCTCGATTGCGCGGCTGCCGGGGGTCGAATTCATCGCCCCCTAAGGCCCGGGCGGGTCTTACGACATGCCCAGCGCGGATTTATACAGATCGAGGATTGCCTCTTCCTCGGCCAGATCGTCCTTGTCGCGCTTGCGCATCGCAACGATTTTCTTGAGCACCTTGGTGTCATAACCGCGCGCCTTGGCTTCGGACATGATGTCTTTTTGCTGCTCGGCTATGTCTTTTTTCTCGGCCTCGAGGCTTTCGAATTGTTCGATGAATTGACGCAGCTCGTCGGCGGCGACGTTATAGGCGGCATCGCTGGGCATGGTTTTCTCCTGCTCTGATCGAGGCCCTGACTAGCCCGCTGCGTGCGCCGCATCAAGAGGTCGTGCGCGTTTCGCTTGCCACATGGGCGCAGAGCCGCTAGGGCAAGGCCGCGCCGACCGAGCGGCGCTGACGGAGGATGGCATGGAATATCTGATCTGGGCAGGGGCTGCGGTGTCGGTCGTCGGGCTTTTGGGCATTTTGTGGTGCATCGTCTCAGTCGCCCAAGCCAAACGCGCAGGCCTTGACGATGCCGCCTTGCGGGCGCGCCTGCAGCACGTCGTGGTGATCAACATGGCCGCGCTGTTCGTGTCGGTGATCGGCCTGATGATGGTCGTGGTTGGGATTTTCCTTGGCTGACCTCCGCCTTAGCGCCCGTCAAGATCGCCGAAATGCTTGCCGTTGCGGATCAGCACATCCCATAGCGTGACCGGGGCGCTGGCGCCCTCTTCGTGCAAGGCGCGCAAACGCTTGCGCATTGCCACCAGCCCCGCCTGATCGGCACCGAACATCACGCCCCCCAAGGCGCGTGGCCATCCCAATGCCCGGATTGCGGCCAGATCGATATCGCTGGCACGATGCGCCTGAGCGTGCTGCAACAGCCACGCCCCGCTATTGGCCATCTCGGCCAACACGCGGGCCATGATCTCGGATGCGCTGAGTTTGCGCGCCACGATCCCGGCCTCGCGGCGCAAGGTGTCAAGCCAGTCGGGCTCGCTATCCTTGGATTGATAGAGGGCAAGATCGGCCGTCTCCATCGCCATCAACAGCAGATCGGGCGCAAGGCCCGCCTTGGCGCGACGCGCATTCAGCGCCGGGGCACCAAGAGTTTCAATCAGGCGCAGCGGTGATTTCACAAATCCGGCCTGCGCGAAGGCGTGATCAATCTGATCGCGCGAGGCCCCCGCCAACAGCGTGCGCCCGCTTGCCGTGATCAGGCTCAGGCGCAGATGCTCGACGATCCCCGCCGCCCCGGAACCGCCCAAAACCAAATGCGCCCCGCCTTGGCGCAGCACCATTGCCAGATCGTGCACGGTCGCGCGCGAACAGTCAGGCCCGGCCACCAGCTCGACCACATCGCCCTCGCGGGTCAGAGCAATGCCGCGCTCGGGCGGATCAAGATGATCGCGGCTTTCCAACACGCAAAGACCTGCATCTGGCAAGCCCACCACCCCGGCTTGGGCAATGATCAGCGCGCAATCGGCCAATCCCGCCGGATCGGTGGCCGCGCCAAGGCGGGCCCAGTCCGCCTCGCGCTGATCGGGATCAAGCGCGCCTTTTTGCACCGATATTTCTTGCGCGCGCGCAATAGCTGAAAAAGCGGTCTGTATGTGTTTGGCTTGGCTGGCCCCGAAAACCACCTCATGACCTGCCGCCAAAAGCGCGCCCGCGAAGGCGGCGGGCTGATCCCACAGACCGATGCGGCGCTGGGGGGGCGACGTGTGATCTGCCGATTGACCGGGCAAGTGCGCTGCCGCAACCTCTGCGGCGCGGGCGTGGCGCAGCGCCTTGGCAAGCGGCGTGGCGCTGAGATCGTCAAACGCCACCGCCTCAAAATCGAGCGCCTCTTCAAGGGGCAGCAACACCGCGGCCTCAACCACCTCGGCTGCGCGCTGCGCGACCGAGGCAAGCGGGCCGCGGATCAGATCGGCTTTGGGAACCTCAAGAGCGGCGAAATAGGCCGCGGGATCATCCAGCGCCGCATCCGCAGAGCCCCCACCCTCGGCAATCAGCGTATCGAGCGCAGCAATGGCTTGGGCGGGAGTGATTTCGGGCAAGACCATCTCGCACAGGCCCAGCGCAAGCGCGCGTTCACTGTCAAGTTGGCCGGGAGGCGCGATCAAATGCAGTGCCGCCGCCCCGCCTTGACGGCGCGCCAAACGTACGAGCCCACCCGCTGCAGGCAGCGCACCCAAGGTAAATTCAGGCGCGCAAAAGCAGGTATCTTCGGTCGCGATGCGCAAGGACGCCGCCTGCGACACCGCCAATGCCCCGCCCTGAATACGCCCTTTCAAGCAAGCCAAAACGGGCATGCGCGCGCCCGCCAAAGCCGCGCATAACGCCCCCAAATCCGGGGCGCTGGGATCATGGGCGTAATCCGACAGCGGGTCGGGCGCGCAGGGCCACCCCATGGCGCCGCCCCGTAGCACGATCCCGCGCAACGCCTTGTCATTCAAAACCAGTTCAAGCGCATTGTGCAGCGCCACGCGCAGATCGGGGTCAAACCCGGCCTCTGCGCCCTGCTCATCCAAGGCGGCCAAGGTGATCCAGGCCAGCCCGTCACGCTGTGCGATTTTCACGCGTCTCGCCATAATCACACTTGCCTCACAAACCTATTCTTCGATGTGAGTTTACGGGCAAAGCGCTGCAAAACAATGCTAAATTGCGCCTTGGGCGGGTTCCGGCCCCGCCACAATGCGCATCTCACAGGCTTATTGGGCCGGCTTTCTTGCCCCCGGCGCGTGCAGTCGGCAAAACGGGGTCGCGGGCAACAGGTCGAGACGCGCCTCGTCGATGCGCTCGCCACAGGTGACGCAAAACCCATATTCGCCCGCATCCAGACGGTTCAGCGCAGCCTCAATCACACGCAATTCCTGACGCGCTGCCATATCCAATTCGTCAAGCACCTCGTCATCTTCCTGCTTGCTCGCGGCGTCTTCCCAATCCTGCTCGACATGGCTGTCAAGCTCGGCATCAATCTCTTCGATCCGCTCCAGCAAGTGCATTTTGCGCTCTTCGATCTCAGCCCGGCGCAGTTTATCGCTTTTCATTCCGCATCCTCCATTTGCTCAACTACAGCACTGCGCGCCACATTGCTCAATGATGTACATCAACATATCAAAATACTTGCGTATGATCGCAAGCACGCCCTAACATACATCGACGCCGGGTTTGGGAGAACCCGTAGGTTTGGGAGAACCCGCAAGCTTGGGAGAGCAATGCGTTGTTCATATTATGCGTACAGAGCACGAGGGAGATCTCATGCATCAGGATTGGATTTGGGGGCTCGTCGGCGGTCTGATGATCGGCGCAGGGGCCGGAGTATTTCTATTAATTAACGGGCGCATCATGGGTGCGAGCGGCATTATTGGCGGGCTGATCGACGGTTCGGGGCGCGATACCGTGTCAGAACGCATCGCCTTTCTGGGCGGGCTCGTGGCCGTGCCGCCGCTTCTGGTGCCTTTGTATCGCAACGTCGACACCCATGTCAGCCATACGATCTGGGTGCTTATTCTGGCAGGGCTGCTGGTCGGAACGGGCACGCGAATCGCCAATGGCTGCACCTCGGGTCATGGCGTGTGCGGGATCTCGCGTTTCTCGCTGCGCGGCATTGTTGCGACTGCGTTTTACCTGCTTGGCGGGGCGCTCTCGCTGGTCGTCTTTCGCCACATACTGGGAGTGATCTGATGCGCAATTTCTTTGCCTTCCTCTCGGGCGGGCTGTTTGGCGCGGGGCTGCTGGTCGCGGGCATGGTCGATAGCGCCAAGGTGCAGGGATGGCTTGATATTTTTGGCAATTGGGACCCGACCTTGGCCTTCGTGATGGGCGGCGCGGTGGGCGTGATGTTCTTTGTCTGGATTTTCGCCAGCAAGCGCGAAAAATCGGTGCTCGGCTCTCCGATGCCCGGGCCTTTTCCCCGCCTTGTCGATCGCAATCTGGTTTTGGGATCTTTGCTGTTTGGTGCGGGTTGGGGACTGGCGGGGTTGTGCCCGGGTCCGGCAATGGGCTCGCTGAGTTTCAACGGCTGGGAAGGCTGGCTGTTTATCATCGCGATGGGGGTAGGCATGGCGCTGGCGCCGCGGGTCAAGGGCTGGTTATCAGTGTTTGATCGCTCGACGCTGGAAGTGCCGCCATGCGAAAACATTCCAGAGGAAGAGCGCGCCCTCGCCCGCGACAGTCGCGCCCCGGCACGCTGAGACGCCTTTAGAAACCCGATCCAATCTTGAGCGGCGGCAGGTCATCTGTCGCCGTTTCCGCTTCGGGCAAGGGGGCAAACCCACCCAGATCGGGCAGATCATCGGCTGCGCCAAAACCGCCCAACGCGTCAAGATCGACGCTGGCGTCGTCATCATAGGCCGTATTCATCGGGTCCCCCAAACCGCCCAAAGGCGCTTCGGGCAAACCGCTCGCCTCAAACGGGCTTGCCCCCACGCTCAGCGTATCGTCAGGCGCTTCGTGATCGGTTGCGGCGCGTTCAGCCCCCGTCAGACGCAATGCGCGATTGCCCCGACTTTGGCCAAGGCGCGCGAAAGACAGTTTGCGCCGCCCCTGCGCCTCAAGTGTGATCTGCTCGAGCGAATCAGCGGGCAGCGGCAGTTCCATCCCCGGTTTGAAATTCAAAACGGCCGAAAGCGGCAGGGTCATGCGATGCAACACCGCTGTCAGTTCCGCCGGCGTGCTCATCACCGTGCGCTCGATCTGCTCTTCCCAAGGTGGCACAAGAAGGGCGGCAAGGGTCTTATGCGCGCCCGCCTCGTCGCCCGTGCAAGCCACACTGGGGTCGCGTTTGAGATGCGCCCCCCGGCCCTTTTGCGGCACAGCCCATAAAAAGGCACCCTCGCGCTCGCCACTTTCGCCCAAGACAAACTGCACCGTCCAAACCCGGAACGTCACATCTTCCAGCAACAGGCCAAGCGGGCGGGGATCATCCAGATAAGAGGCATAACGAAACCCGCCCGCCCAAGAAATCGCATCATCTTCAATCAGCGAGGTTTCGATCGAGGTCAGCAGAGAATCGATGAAATCAACCGCCATCGCGGCATCAATACGCGTCGGCTTGCGCGGGCCGGGCGGGGTTTTGCTGAGCCGACCCATCGTTTGCATCTCGATCAAGGCCTGCAAAGTGGCGGGGGGCAACGCGATCAGCCCAAGTGCCTCCGATGGCCCCTCAATCAGCGCCAAAAGCGATAAATCCTCAAGCGTTTCAGGCAGATCAGCAAGGCTGCGTCGCGTTTCCTCAAGCGCGGTGACGCGCAACGGCAGGGTCAGCATATCCTGCGCCACCTTCGCCAAACCCGAGGAAATCGCGCGCTCGGCGGACATCACAGCGCCGTCCGCGACGGGACGCCCCGCCTCGGCCTTTTTGCGCAGCACCGATTTGCCCTGCTCTGGTGCCATACCCTCCATCCACTTGAAATCTGACATAGCCTTGCCTGAAACTTCGCAGATCAAGGTTTACAATTAGTATAAGTCCGGGGAGTTAGGTGGCGCTTGCGCTTCGCACGCCCTGACGGCGCAACGGCAGGCTGACGCGAAACGCAGCCCCCCCCTGACCGGGCAGATAATCAATTGTGCCGCCCAGATTGGCCATGATCTCACGACAAATCGCAAGGCCCAGCCCGGCGCTGCCCGCGCGGCTTTGATCGGTCAGACGGGCGAATTTTTCAAAGATCAGTTTTTGCGACTGCTTGGGAATGCCCGCGCCATTGTCGATAAAGTCGATCTGCACCCGTTTGCCCCGTTTCTTCACCTCGATACGCAGCACCGGGCGCTCTGCCTCGCAATATTTACGCGCATTGGAAATCAGGTTGATGAACACCTGCACCAGCCGGTCCGTATCGGTGAAGACGGGCATATGTTCGGTGGGGAAATCGCGCTCGATGCGAAAGGCGCGCTCGGGGCGCGAGGCCGAGGCCGCCTGTACCGCGCGATTGATCAGATCATGCAGGTTCATCACCGAAATATCGAGCTGCGCACGGCGGTTTTCCAGCACAGAAAGATCAAGCAAATCATCGAGTAGCCGGGTCAGGCGGCGCGCCTCTTCGTGAATGATTTCGCCATATTGGGCGCGCATGGTATCGGGCAGATCGGGCTCCATCAGGATCTCGGAAAACGCCCGGATCGAGGTCATGGGCGTGCGCAGCTCATGACTGATCTGGCTGAGAAACGCGTCCTTTTGCACCGACAGATCGCGTAGCTTGTCATTGGCCTCGCGCAGCGCACGCGCAACACGCGCCAGCTCGTCTGATTTCGCCTCAAGTCGGGCGGAATATTCCTTGGCCTCGGCCGTTTCGCCCGCCACCGCGATCAGGTCTTGCATGCTCACCGAGCTGCCCCCGGTCAGCTGCGCGATCATCGCATGCGCTGTCGCTGCGCCGACGGACCCGGCCATTTTGCGCTCTAGCCGGGCGGTGAACGCAGGCGTTGTATCAGGCAGGAAGCCCACCTTGCCTTGCGCTGCGGCCTGCGCCTGAAAGAAATGCTGCGCCTCTTGCGCCCCCAATATACGCTGTGACATCGACAGCAGGTCTTCGGCCTCGGCCCCGCCCTGCGCCCAAGACCGCGCGGCGGGGCTTTGGTCAAACACGTTTACAAAGGCCACGCCCTGCAGCCGCTCCATCGGGCCGGGGAAAGACGCCATCGAAAAGATCAGGAACGCCAAAGTGTTAAACAGCAAAGACCAAAACAGCGCATGCAAGATCGGGTCCAGCCCTTCAATGCCAAACAGCGCATGCGGGCGCAGCCAGCCAAGGCCAAGCGGCCCGGCATCCAGCACCGATTGCGGCAACAGACCCGCATCTCCGACCGAGGGCAGAAACAGCGTATAGCCCCAGATCGCAAAGCCGATCAGAAGCCCCGTCGTCGCCCCCACATGAGTCGCGCCACGCCAGAAGATCCCGCCCAGCAGCGCGGGCAAGACCTGCGCCGCGCCAACAAAGGCAATGAGACCGATCGAGGCCAGGGCCTCAGACCCGCCCGACAGGCGATAATAAATGTAGCCCATGCTCAGCACGCCGATGATCGAGAGCCGACGCGAGGCCAGCACCAGCCCGCGCACATCCCCCGCTTCGCGCGTGGCCGAGCGGCGCAGCGCCAGCCACAGCGGCGTCACGATATGGTTGCTTACCATCGTCGCCAGCGCGATGGCCGCCACGATCACCATCGACGTGGCCGAGGAAAACCCGCCCAAGAACGCCAGCAGCGCCAGCTTGTCCTGCCCTTGCGACAGCGGCAGCGTCAGCACGAACAGATCAGGGTTTGATCCTGCAGGCATACGTTCAAGACCCATCACCGCGATTGGCAACACGAACAGGCTCATCAGCATCAAATAGCCGGGGAACGCCCAGCTTGCAGTGGCCAGATGGCGCTCATCGACATTCTCGACGACAAGCACCTGAAACATCCGCGGCAAGGTCAGCACCGCCGCCGCAGAGACAAAGGTCAGCCCGGCAAACCGGCCCGGTTGCAACTGCCACTCCGATATCGGCGAGGCGTCGATGCGTGCGAGCATATCCATCGGCCCACCGCCCAAGCCCCAAACGACGAACACCCCGACCGCCACCAGCGCGACCAGCTTGACCACCGCCTCAAGGGCGATCGCAGTGACCACGCCATGATGGCGCTCATTCGCATCGAGATTGCGAGTGCCAAAAAGAATGGTAAACAGCGCCAGCCCGCCCGCGATCCACAAAGCCGTGGCGCCCTGATCGGGCAACGCCCAGCCTTCGGGCGCGCCCGAGGCGAAGACCCCGAAACTTAGCGTAACAGATTGTAATTGCAGCGCGATATAGGGCGTGGCGGCGGCCACCGACATCACCGTCACGATCACACCCAGCGTGTTGGATTTGCCATAACGGCTAGAGATCAGATCGGCGATCGAGGTCACCCGATGCGTGCGCCCGATCCGCACCAGCTTGCGCAGCACCCACCACCAGCCGATGAAAACCAGCGTCGGCCCCAGATAGATCGTAACGAATTCCAGCCCCGAGCGCGCCGCATAGCCCACCGCGCCGTAAAACGTCCAGGCCGTGCAATAGATCGACAGCGAGAGCGTATAAATCCACGGGCTGCGCAAGAATCGCAGGCGGTTGCGCCGCGCCCGTCGCTCGGCGAGAAACGCCACCCCGAACAGCACGATCACATAGCCTACACAGACCGCAACAAGGCTATTGAACCCCATGCTAGTCGGGCTCCTGTGCCGAAGGGCCACCCTCTTCGGGCATCTCCTCGGCATCCAGAACCGGGCTCAGCCCGCGCGCAATCAAAAAGGCGGCAAAGATCAGCGCGATCCAGACCGCAAACAGATACAGCCCACCGCGTCCGGTATCGGGGGTTAGGGTCTCGGCCGGGTGCCACAGGCCGGGCAGCGCGAACATCACCACGCCCAGCACCGGCAGCAACCTTGCCGCATCCATCAGACGACGCCGCCGATAGGACCGCCGGGCAAGGAATAACGGCTGACCCGGTTGCGGCATTACGCAGGCTCCCAATGCGCGCCAGCCCCGCCGCCCGTGATCGCCTCAAGATGGGCGAGCACATCGGAATTGGCAAAGGGTTTGGCCAGAAAAGCGGTTGCACCCGCGCGCTCGGCCGCATCGCGATCACGTCCCTGCCCGCGTGCGCTCAGCATCAAGACAGGCAGAGCGACAAGTGCCGGATCGGTGCGCATCGCGGCCAGAATTTCCAAACCCGAGCGCCCCGGCAGCATCAGATCAAGGATCACCGCATCGGGCGCTTGGGCGACGATCTGCGCCATCGCTTGCGCACCATCCGCAAGCACCGACACACCCCATCCCGCGCGAGACAGGATAAAGCGGATCGCCTCGGCGATATGGGGTTCATCCTCGATCAGCAGAACCTGGCGTTGCGGCATTGTCCCTCTCCCGGTCCGACTATCGCCACCGCGCCCAGCCCTGTCAAACGATTGCGCGCACGCGCGCGATGCACGGCCCGTTTACCACGCGTGCTCAGGCAGAAACGCGGCGCATAATCGCCTCATACCTGCCTTTTTCACGCCCCAATTCGCGGACAAAACCGACGCAACGATCCCAGATTAGGGTCAGGCATTTTGTTGGAGGACACTGCCATGTTCGGATTTGACACCATCGCCGTCACCATCATTACGATCGCTGCGCTGCGCGAAGTCCTCATCCGCCTGCTCCCCAGCCGAGACGTTTCAGCAAGCCACTGAACCCGCGATTACGCGCGCAGGCGGACCCGCTCAGCCGCGCGCCAGTATCGCAAGATCGGCCACATTCGTGCCCGTCGCCCCGGTCATCAACAACGCCCCGCCCGCCCGCAAGGCCCGGTAGGAATCGTTATTGGCCAATAGGGATTGAGGATCTTCGCCACCCGCCCGGATAGACTCGCATGTTTGCGGGTCCACCAGCCCTCCTGCGGCATCCGTCGGCCCATCGCGACCATCCGTCCCCCCGGACAAAAAGCACCACGGCCCCGACACGCCCGCTTGCTCGGCCAATAGCGCCACGCGCAACGCCAATTCCTGATTGCGCCCGCCCAAGCCGTCGCCCCGTAAGGTGACCGTGCTTTCGCCCCCGAAAGC
Source organism: Thioclava arctica (assembly GCF_040892615.1). NCBI lineage: Bacteria > Pseudomonadati > Pseudomonadota > Alphaproteobacteria > Rhodobacterales > Paracoccaceae > Thioclava > Thioclava arctica. The sequence continues at coordinate 393,065 of NZ_JBFRYC010000001.1, read as the reverse complement.
CAGCGCGGTGCCCGGCGCCAGATCTGCCAGAAGCGCCACGATACGCGGCGCCAGATCGCCAACATCGCCACTCAGCGCAAAAGGGGCCGCCTGCGCGCCCGCTGCCAGCATCGCCGCAACCGATATCCCATTCGCCCCGATCAAACGGTTGCGCGCCTGCTGTCGATTACGCGTTGGCTCTGGCTGACCTAAATGGGTGCGCACCGATGCGGGCAACTGATCCCAGATCCCAAGATCGCGACACAGATCAGCGGCCTGCGCGCGGGTGCCAATTGGCGCAACTGTCGGCCCTGAGGCGATCACCGCCAGATCATCGCCGGGCACATCCGACAGGATCAACCCTGTCACCGGCGCGGCACTGGCTGCCAACCAGCCGCCCCCCTTGAGCCGCGACAGTTGCTGACGGATCAGGTTCATCTGCGCGATATCCGCCCCGCAGCCCAGCAAAAGGCGGCTCACCTCGGCCTTGTCAGACAGGCTCAACCCGTCCGACGGCGCGACCGCCAACGCCGAGCCACCGCCCGATATCAACGCCAGCACGCGGTCTTGCGGACCAAGACGGGCGAGCGCCTCAAGGATCGCGCGCCCCGCTGCTTGGCTGCCCGGCCCCGGCACCGGATGATCGCCCGCAATCAGTCTTGCGCCCGCAGGAGATTGCGCCCCTTGCGCATTCTCAGGATTGGTCACGATCAAGGCCGCCGTGTCGCTGGGCAACGCGGCCAAAGCCGCAGTTGCCATCGCCAAACCCGCCTTACCCAAGGCCACAACCTGCCAATGCCCACCCGGTCCCGGCGGGTCCGCGCGCGCCCAATCCATCGCCTCAGACACCGCGCGCGCCGGATCGGCCGCCGCCACCCCCGCCTCAAACATCGCGCGCACGCGCGCCTTCATCTCGTCGATCCCACCCTGCTCGCGCATATTGTCTCCCCTTCGCATTAGCTCAAATATCCTCGGGGGGCGGTGGGCTGCAAGCCCGACAAAGGGCACACGCCCCCAGCGCGCGGGCGAAATAGCGAAACGCCCGTGACAAGCACGGGCGTTTCAAACGGTAAGCAGAAGGCTTTTGCCAAGCGATGTAGCGAGGGCCAGACCCGGCCCCCGCGAGACCTTTTAACCACCTTGGCTTTCGATATAAGCCAACACTGCTTTCACATCGTCAGCTTTTTTCAGACCCGCGAAGGACATCTTGTTCTTCGGGATATAGCCTTTGGGATCAGCCAGATAGGCTTGCACAGTCTCTTCGTTCCAGACCAGACCGTCTTCGCCATGCTGCGTCATCGACTTCGAGTATTTGAAGCCATCCACAGTGCCCGCCTGACGCCCGATCAACCCGTTGAGAATCGGACCGACCTTGTTCTTGGCGCCCTCACCGACCTGGTGACAGGCCTTGCACTTTTTGAAGACCTTTTCGCCTGCCGCGACCAGCGCGGGATCGGCATCAAGCGTTTCTTCAGTGGCCGCGGGAGCAGCGGCAGCGCTTTCTTCGGCAGCAGCGGGGGCGTCTTGCGCCATCGCTTCGGCACTTGCCCCTTCGGTTGCAGCCGTCGCCGCAACCGTATCGGCAGGCGCATCCGCCGGCGTATCGGCAGCGGCGCTGTCATCCCCACCTTGATCGGGCGTGACGTTAAGAACGGTCGCCTTCATGGTGATATGCACGTCTTTCTTACAGTCCGACATGCACCCCGCTTTTGAAAACAGCGGGTATTCCGTCTCGGGGCGATCATCGACAATGAACCCGTCCGCATTGGGCATTTTCACGTCGAGGAAGTTTTCTTTGGTCAAGACGAAATCGTCAGCAACGAGATCGTTGGAGTAAAGAATATAGGCCACGATTGCATAGGTCTCATCGACCGACAGCGTTTGCGCATCCCCGAACGGCATCGAGCGGTGGGCATAGTCCCACACCGTCGAAAGATAGGGGAAATACGAGCCGACCGTCTTGACCGGGTCCTTGCGTGCCAGCGTGTCTGCACCGCCAGCCAGCTTGGGCCAGTTGTCCACACCTTCGGCGAAATCACCGTGACAGGCCGCGCATTTGTCAGAGAAAAGCGACTCCCCATCTGCGACCGAGCCAGACCCTTCGGGCAAGTTCTTGCCATCAGGGAAGACCTCAACCGTCCAAGCTTTCATTTCGGCGGGCAGTGCGGCACGGCCCAGATTATATGTCTCTGCCATCGCTGGCGCAGCCAGCAAAGGTGCTGCGAGCAAGGCTGCCAGAGTGAGATTACGACGACACTTCGACATTCTCAGACTCCCCGTTTTCTTTGACCCACCAAGTCTGGATCCCGTTGTTGTGATAGACCGAGTTCTCACCGCGGATCGCGCGCAGCGCGTCTTTGGTGGGCTGAACGTAGCCCGTGGCATCGGTGGCGCGCGATTGCAGCAGCATTTCCGAGCCATCCCAGTCGATGTCGAGGTAAAAGCGCGACATCGCCTTGTCGACGCCCGGCTCTGCCAGACGCGCTTCCTGCCAGTTTGCGCCACCGTCGATCGACACGTCGACCTTGGTGATAGCGCCCCGGCCCGACCACGCGATACCGGTGATAACCAGCGGGCCTTTGCCATGTTTGATCGGCATTTGCGGGCTCGGCGAGGTGACCACGGATTTCGCATCCATGACCCAGGTCCATTTGCGCGAGATACCGTTGGCCAGCGTGTCGGTGTATTTCGAGGTTTCCTCACGCGCCTGCACAGGCTCGTCGGTCACTTCGATGCGGCGCAGCCACTTCACCCACATGTTGCCTTCCCAACCGGGAACGACCAGACGCACCGGGTAGCCATGCTCTTTGCGCAGGGCTTCGCCATTGGCCTTGATCGCGACAAGACAGTCGTCCATCGCCTTTTCCAGCGGGATCGAGCGACCGTTCGAGGACGCATCCGCACCTTCGACATACAGCCATTTGCCTTCGGTCTGAACGCCAGCTTCTTCCAGCAACGTGCGCAGCGGAATGCCCGAATACTGCATGTTGTGGATCATGCCTTGGGTGAATTGCGCACCGTTGAGCTGCGCGCCCGCCCATTCCATGCCCGAGTTCGCCGCACATTCTAGGAAGTAAGTGCGGTTGACGCGCGGGAAACGCTCGAGATCTTCATAGGTGAAGACCAGCGGCTTATCGACAAGACCGTTGATCATCAGGCGGTAGTCTTCTTTCTTCAGCTCGATCGCGCCCGAGTGGTGACGCTCAAAGGCGCAACCCGTCGGGGTGATCGTGCCGTCCAAGGCGTGGATCGGCGTGAAGTTGATCGACGAAATCACATCAGCCGTCAGCCAGCCGACATTGCGCCGGATAACATCGCTTTCGAATTCAATCGGCAGCCCGTAAGGCGTGGCGTCAACACCGTCGCCCCAACCCTGAGCCCAGGATTGCACTTCGGTGATCAACGGATCGGGTTGCTGCTCTGCGCGCGCGGCACCTGCCCCCGCGACCAATGCCCCTGCTGCAGCCCCTGCCCGCAGAAATCCGCGGCGGCTGTAGCCGGTGCCAGTGGCCGGAGTGGCGTGGCGTTCCTTCTCGTCCATGTAGTCTCCTCCAGTCTCTTGCCCCAATCGGGGTTACGTCATCGGGTGCGGTTGGGGCTTAGGCGCCCGTCACCACTACCGATTCATTGGGCTTCAGATCGACGGTGCCGATCTTGCGGATATGGTCTGCGATCACGTCCCAGATTTGCGGCCCTTCGGTGCCCTCGTTGACCGAGGCCCAGCCCGTCACGACATAGCTGCGCGAGGGATCAATATCCGCGCCATCCTTAAGCGAGGTCATGTTCGAGATGCGCTGACCGATCGGCTTGGAGACATCAATATGATAGCCCATGCCGCCGATGCGCACCATGTCACCGCCCTGCTGGTAATAGGGGTCGGTGTTGAACAGGTTGTCGGCCACATCCTCGAGGATCGTCTTGATCGTCTCGCCGGTCATCTCGGTGCGGTAGGTCTCGCCATAGGTCATCGAGGTAACACCAAGGATGTCTTCCATCGTGATCTTGTCACCGGGCAGCAAGGACGGCCCCCAGCGCACGCCCGGGCTCATCGCGATTTCTGCATCCCGCTCGGACAACATCGCCTCACAGATCAGATCATCCCAAGTGCCGTTGAAGTTGCCGCGGCGATAGAGAAGGCTCGAGGTTTCGCCCACGACTTCCTCAAGCTCTTTCTTGAAGGGCTCTCGGGTTTTGGTGATCAGCGCAGCCATATCTTTGTCCGGCTCGATCACATCCGAGAAAATCGGGATCAGCTTGTGACGGAAGCCCATCATCTTGCCATCGCGCACGTCCAGATCGATGCGCGACACGAATTTCCCGTTCGACCCCGAAGCGATCATGATCGTCTCGCCGATCAGTACCGGCTCGGGGACGGCGTCATGGGTGTGACCGGTCAGGATCACGTCGATGCCCTTCACGCGGCCCGCCATTTTGCGGTCAACGTCAAAGCCGTTATGGCTGAGGCAGACGACCAGATCGACGCCCTTGGCACGCACCTCGTCGACCATCTCCTGCATCCGCTCTTCGCGAATACCAAACGAATAGTCGGGGAACATCCATTTCGGGTTGGCGATCGGCAGATAGGGGAAGGCCTGCCCGATCACCGCAATCTGGGTGCCGTTGCGTTCAAAGATTTTATAGGGCTCGTAAGCCGGTTCATCCCATTCCGCGTCAAAGATATTGGCGCCAAGGAACGGGAAGGGCAAGGTGTCGACGATCTCGTTCACGCGGTCTTCGCCATAGGTCCATTCCCAATGCGAGGTCATCGCATCGGTGCCAAGCTGGTTCATGATATCAACCATGTCCTGACCCTTGGTCTTGAGCGCAACCATCGAGCCGTGCCAGGTGTCGCCGCCATCCAGCACGATCGCCTCGGGACGCTCGGCGCGGATCGCGTTGACCACGGTGGCAACCCGATCCATGCCGCCCATCTTGCCGTAGGATTTGGCGAGATCGACATAGTTGTCATAGGTCAGCGCGTAAGCCTCGGGGCTGTCGGGCTTGATCTTGAACATCTCAAGAAAGTCTTTGCCCGTGACATGAGGCGGCTTGCCGCGCGCATCGCCCACGCCGAGGTTGATCTCGGGCTCGCGGAAATAGATCGGCATCGCTTGCGCGTGAATGTCGGTGATATGGATCAACGTGACATTGCCCAGCGGTTCAAACTGCAAAAGCTGGTCTTGCGTCATCGTCTGTTGTGCCATCGCGCGCGACCAGCGCGACAGGCCAGATGCACCAAGGATGGTCGAGGCAGCCAAGCTTGCCTGAAGAAATTCCCGCCGGGAAATCATGCTGTGTCTCTCCTTCATTTCCTCTTTCCGATGGACGGAAAAAGCATCGTCTCAAACCCAAAATTGACTAACAAATTCAAACAGATAGTGAAAATTGAATATGTTCTAAAGACGCACGCGGGACAAGGGAATCCCCTGCCCCGCGCGCCGTATTTTAGGGACGAACGCCAGCGCCTTCGATCTCAAGCCCGGTGCCGCGCGAGGCGACATATAGCTCAAGATTGTGGAACTCGGGCGAGCCCGGCTTGAAGGTTTCGCCGCGGGTGTCGCGGATACAGCCCTTAAAGCGGTTGTGGATCGAAACCACGCCCGCCGTTTTGAGGCGATACACCGGGAAGCCCGACGTCTGACCTTGGCTCAGGTGGTCGGCACGGATGTAGTTGCCATAGTTTTCTTCATGGCACGACGCGCAGGACAGCTCGAGCTGGCCGTAGCGGGTGTAATACATCTCTTTGCCTTTTTCCCAGAACGGGGCGGCGTCGCCGTCGATCTTGACGTTGACCGGCATGCCGCGCGACTGGACCGAGACCGCAACCGTCATGTTGTGCATCGGACCGCTGTCCCAACCCCAGGCTTCTGCGCCCATACGGTTGGTGCGGCAGTCGTTGATGTAGTCTTCCATCGACCACAGCTCGCCCTTGGCATTCACTTTGGGCATGGTGGCGCGTACGCCCTTCATGCCCTCTTCGATCTTGCCGTGGCAGGACGCGCAGGACTTGCCCTCGGAGCCGTCAACGACATTCCAGTTGTCCATGCCTTGTTCGCCAAAGACCATGACCGGATTGTCGAAATCGTCTTGCTCCATTGCGCGGGTATCGTCCGTGCGGAACAGCCAGCCGGAATAGACTTCGTCAAGGTGACCCTTGAGGAAATCGGCGGCAGGCGCCTTGGTAACGACCGGCGAATCGCCGTTGATGTTGAGTTCGTCATCCGCCATCTCGGCGCGCAAAGGCGCCGTGCACAGCGCCAAAATGGCGGTGGCGGCAAGGATGGTGCGGCTGGTGCGCAGCGTCATATCTCTGATCCTCCCTGGGTGACCTCTGCGCCCGTCGATCTCCCCATCGGGCGCAGAGTTATCCTTGGTTCGGGGCATTCCCTTAGCCCCCGTGGCATCGCCTTATGGCTTAGCCGATCGCAATCTTCTTGCTGTCTTCGTAGATCGACCCGTCATCATCATACCAAGTGAACTTGAATTCACCGGCTTCGGGCACTTTGGCGTCGAATTCGATATAGGGGTTGGTCGAAACAGCCGGATCGAGCGTGACGTCGATCACGTTCTCACCGTTGAAATCACAGGTAAAACGGTTGATGATTTCCCGCGGGATCACCTTGCCGTCTTTGTCTTTGCGCTGACCCGATTCCATCGGATGCGAGATCAGGGTCTTGATGGTGATGACCTCACCGGCGGACGCTGATTTCGGCACTTTCACGCGGGGTTTGACGTTTTTCATATCATGTCTCTCCTGCTATCCGATCAGCCGCCGCAGCCGCCGATGGTGACTTTCACGGTCGATTTCGCCTGCACGAAGCTGCCATCGGCCATCTTTGCGACGGCAACCAGATCCTGCGTTTTCGACAGGCGGATGCGGATCGAAGCGGCTTGCGAACCAGCCAGCGGGCCGAATTTGAACACCGCGACACCCGGCGTCGGGTTGCCGGGGGCGAAAATAGCGATCTCGGTGGCACCGGGTGCGTCAACCGAAACCGGGACCGTGTTGCCGTTTTCGGCGATCTCGGGAGCGGTCAGCGTCAGGCCGCCCTCACCTGCGGTGGCACCGCCGGTGAACTTCGCGATCGCATCGGCCGTAGCATCGGCCAGCGCGGGCAGCGGCAGCACCGAGGCGGCAAAACCACCCATCGCCAGCGCCAGCGCGTCACGTCTGGTCATCGTCATCTTGTCTCTCTCCTCTCGGGTTACTCAGAAAAGGTCACTCTTCCTTAAGTGTCATAAGGAAAGCGACCACATCCTCAACTTGCTGACCGTTCAGGATCGGCGGCAAATCGGCAGGCGCAGCCTTGCCGGTATAGCCATCGCCGGGACGAATGAACGGTCCGGTTTTATACATTCCGGGCATCACAGAGCCCTCGAACGTGTGCTTGGCATCAACGACGATTCCGCGCAGTTGTGCCTCGGTCCAACGATCGCCGGCACCATTCAACTCGGGGCCGATATTACCCTGGAACGACGCATTCAGCGCAGAGACAACGTGGCAAGACACGCAGTTGCCCTGTGACTTCGTCGATGCAACTTCAGCACCTTTCGTCGGATCGCCCGGCTGCCCGGTCAGCGACGTCGTCACCTCCCCGGTGTCGGTGAACTTTACATCCATCGGCGCGGTCTCGGCGAACGCGGCGGTAGCTGCGAACGTGGCGGCCACTGCGGCCAACGCAACGTGGCGTTTCATAGAAGTCCTCCCAAATTCTCTCCCTGAGACACATTTAAGCGAGCGCGTCAGTATGGCGCAATGATAAATTCAAAATTTCGCATATTTTCCGATATGTTCCACCAAACACATCAAGAAAAATCCTTTAAAAACAATACATGCTGCAAGTGCAGAAAAGCCACGCACAGGATTTCCCATGCGGGGCTTTTCTGAAAAACTGATCATTTCGGGGCAATTATTGTGCCATCTGCTCGGCCACATATTTCTGGAAGTTCTGCCCGCTCTCATATCCGTGATTCTTCACCCAGGTCAAAAGCGCCTTCGTCGTACCCTTGCCAAAAGCCCCCGGCATTTGCGCCACGGCAGCCTTGTTGGCCGCCACGCCATCGACGTTTTCGGGGAAGAACATCATGGTGGGCGTGAACATTACCCCCCACTTCATGGCCATGTCTTTTTCGGGCAGAGATTCGCCGTCGAAATCGGTCACCTCGACGTCGCCAAACAGGTTCATCTGCACGACATAATAGTTGTCGGTGATGAGTTTCGCGATCTCGGGATCGGAGAACACCTCTTCGTGCATCTTCTTGCAATAGATGCAGCCACGCTGCTCCCAGATCACCAGAAACCGCTTGCCCGCATCATTGGCCGAGGCCAGATCGTCAGACATGTCCTTGAAGGTATCCTGGAACCACGGTTCTTTGTGCAGCCCGTCATCGCCCAGTTCCGCCGCCGCCACTGGCAGCGCCAAGACCAGGCACGCCATGATCGCGCCAAAGGTAGAAGTCAAAAAACGCATCATCTCTCTCCCATTGCTCAGCCCAAGCTTCCGCTGGGCATCACCTCGATCAAGAATTGACCGATCCAGCGCAGCCCGCCGGTCACAATCAAGATCGCAAACACAATCAGCATGACACCCATCGCCTTTTCCACATAGGCCAGTTTGGACTGGTGGCGGCGCATCAGCGCGAGGAACGGCTTGGTGAAGAAGGCCGCGATCACGAAGGGGAAGGTCATCCCGACCCCATAGACGAACAGCAACAGCCCGCCCTGCGTGATATCGCCCATCCCCGAGGCCACCATCAAAATCGCTGCCAAGGCCGGGCCAACGCAGGGCGTCCAGCCAAAGCCAAAAGCGAGCCCCATCACATAGGCCCCAAAGAACGTGGACGGGTCGGTTTTGGATTCCATGCGCGCCTCACGATAGAGGAACGGAATGCGGATCACGCCGAGGAAATGCAGCCCGAAGACCAGCAGAATGACTGCCGCGACGTAGGAAAGCGGCCCCATCCATTCGCGAAATGCCGAGCCAAGCGCCGTCGCGCCCATCCCCATCAGCACAAAAATCGTCGTCACACCCAGCGCGAATGCCACCGCCGAAGCGATCATGCGCATCTGTGCACCGCGCGCAATCGCACCATCGCTGCGCAGCTCGCTCATCGACAAGCCCGCCATATAAGACAGGTAAAACGGGACCATAGGCAAAATGCAGGGTGTCAGGAAAGACAGCAACCCGGCGAAAAATGCGCCCCCGAAACTTGGGTCAATCGGCACGAAACCCTCCCATGATGAGGACTACGGCCTCCCAACCGTTTCTTGACGCCCCCGTGAAACATATTACGATCTTTATATGTAATGGGAGTATCGTCAATGTTTCGTGAGTTCGCTTGCGCAGTTTTTCTCGCTGCCGTGATGGCAGTTGGGCCAACTCTTGGATTGGCCGATACCGCCCCGGCCCCGGACCCGGCCGCACCTGCGCCCGCGAGCGCACCCACCGGCGACCCTACCCCTGCGGCACAATCGCGCTTTCGTCTGCTGATGATCGAACAGACGGGCTGCGTCTATTGCCGGATGTGGAACCACGATCTTGGCCCGATCTATCCCAAGACCCCCGAGGGGCAGATCGCCCCACTCGAGCGCGCAGATCTGCACAAGCCGATGCCCGAGGGCGTCACCCTCACCGGAGGCAAGGCGATCTATACGCCGACCTTTGTTTTGCTGGATAACGGCACCGAAATTGCCCGGATCGAGGGCTATGCAAGCGAAGATTTCTTCTGGGGATTGCTGGGCCAAGCGCTGCAAAAAGCGGGCGCAGATCTGCCCGACCCGGCGCAATAAGTGCACGGCATCTGGCGAAAAATGACGACGCAGGCTTTGTTCCAGCGAATCGCCGTGTTAAAGCGTGTTAAAGATAACCAGTGTGGTTGCGCCATTTTAGGCAACCGGCAAAAAGGAAATGGCGGTGCGACAAATGGCACCAGATGGGCGCGATTCCGACCTTACCTCTCCCGTCCCAGGTCAGGATGGGAGGTGCGCGCGTTTGGACGCCGATGAGTTGATGCTGCGCGCCCAGGATGCTGCGAATTTGATGAAGGCCCTTGCCCATGAGGGGCGGCTGATGATTCTATGCCATCTGAGTTCGGGCGAAAAATCCGTGACCGAGTTGGAAAACCTTCTTGAATCGCGCCAAGCCGCTGTCAGTCAGCAACTGGCACGGTTGCGCCTTGAAGGGCTGGTCAGTTCCCGCCGCGAGGGCAAAGCAATCTATTACACGCTGTCCGATCCGCGCGCGCGGCGCCTGATCGAGGTGGTCTATGAAATGTTTTGCAACACCGACTAAGGGTTGGCCTTGCAATAATCTCTATCAGGAAACCGGGTCTAACCTGCCCGGGAGGGAGGCGCGAAATGGAACACCTGCCAGTGGGCGTGCTGGCCGCTTTGGTCGGATTGATCGGCGGCGTGGTGTTGGGTTTGGCGGCCCGTCTGGGTGATTTTTGCACGCTGGGCGCGCTGGAAAGCGCGGCTTACGGCGAAGATCAGCGCCGATTGCGCCTTTGGGGCGTGGTGCTGGCGGTGGGGATTACGGGTTCTTTCCTGGCCGAGGCCTTGGGCTGGGCCGATATCACCCACAGCTTTTATCATACCATCCAATGGTCGCCGCTGTCCTCGATCGTGGGTGGGCTGCTGTTTGGCTATGGCATGGCGCTGGCGGGCAATTGCGGTTTTGGCGCGTTGGTGCGCTTTGGCGGCGGTGATCTGCGCGCGCTGGTTGTGGTCGTGGTGATGGGCATTTTCGCCTTTGTCACGCTGTCCGGCCCGCTGGCCCATCTGCGCCTGCTGATCTTCGCCCAAGAGCCAGCAACCTCGCCCCAAGGCATCGCGCATTGGCTTTCGGCCCGCAGCGGCCTGTCCCCCTTGGTCTTTGCCCTGCCCATTGCCGCAGGCTTTCTGGCTTGGGGCCTCGCCTACAAACCCTTGCGCACCGATAAACGCCGCATCGCTTGGGGCGTCGCCGCTGGGTTGGCGGTGGTCTGGTGCCTGATTGGCACCTCGTGGCTTTTTGCCGAAAGCATGGGCGAAACCGGGGTCGAGGCCCCGTCCTTCACCGCCCCCTTAGGACGTACGATCCTCTATTTCATGACATCAACCGCAGGCGGGATTACCTTTTCGGTTGGGCTGGTCGGAGGGGTGCTGATTGGGGCTCTCATGGGCTCGCTGATCCGCGGACTATTTCGCTGGGAGGCCTGCGAGGACCCGCGTGAACTGGGCCGTCAGGTTGGCGGCGCGGCCCTGATGGGTATCGGTGGCACCATCGCTTTGGGATGCTCGATCGGGCAAGGCGTCAGCGCGATGTCGGTGCTGGCTTTTTCGGCCCCTGTGACGCTGGCCGCCATCGTGATCGGCGGGCTGATCGGGCTGCGCCAGTTGATCCACGGCTTTCAACCCGAGTGAACCTGCCATCGCGCAGCGCTAAATCATCCGGATGGATGCCTCCGGCGGGAGTATTTCTGGCCAGATGAAAAGAGAGAGCGCGACTGTATTTCATCTAGCTGGAAATACTCCCGCCGGAGGCTCCTGCCCCATCCCCAAGCGCGCCGCTCATCTTATGTAAAGCCCGACAAAAAAAGCGCCCGCGTGAGGGGATTTCCTCGCGCGAGCGCTCGTGTTTCAGGTGATGCCTGATCAGGTCTTGAAGATCCGATAGATCGCCGGGATCACCAGCACCGTCAGCAAGGTCGAACTGAGCAGACCGAACAGCAACGAGATCGCCAGACCCTGAAAGATCGGGTCCGCCAAGATCACCACCGCGCCGATCATCGCCGCCACCGCCGTCAGCAAGATCGGCTTGAAGCGGATCGCGCCGGCCTCGATCAGGATCTCGGTCTTGGTCTTGCCGGTTTCATCCGCGTGGCGAATGAAATCGACCAGCAGGATCGAGTTGCGCACGATAATCCCTGCCAGCGCGATAAACCCGATCATCGAAGTGGCCGAGAACGGTGCGTGGAAGATCCAGTGGCCCAGCATGATGCCAAGGAAGGTCAACGGCACCGGCGTCAGGATCACCAACGGCAGGCGGAAGCTGCCAAACTGCGCCACGACGAGGATGTAGATCCCGAGCAAGGCCACGGCAAACGCCGCGCCCATGTCGCGGAACGTGACCCAAGTCACTTCCCATTCGCCATCCCACAGCAGCGTGACATGGCTTTCGTCCTGAGGCTGGCCGTGGAACGAAATGATGGGCTTTTCGCCCGGCGCCCATTGCATGTTGTTGATGATATTATCGACCGCCAACATGCCATAAAGCGGCGCCTCGTATTGGCCTGCGAGTTCGGCGGTGACCATCTCGGCTTCGCGCCCGTTATGGCGGAAGATTGGATAGGACGCCTTCTCTTTGGCCACGCTCACCACATCCCCCAGTTCCACCACACCGCGCGCGCCGGGCAGAACATTGGCCGGGATCGGGGTGGACAGCGTGTTCTCGTTCATCACCCGGTTGGATTTCGAGCGCTCCATCACGATCGGAATGGGCTGGCGTTCCTTGCCGCGATGGGAATAGCCCACCGTGGTTTTGCCGTTCAGCATCGCCAGCGTGTCCCACACATCGCCCTCTTGCACCGAGTAGAATTCCAGATCGTCGGAATTCACCGTCGCGCGCAGTTTATCGGGCTGGATGCCGAACGAATTATCCACATCCACGATGTAAGGCACTTCCTTGAAGGCCTGCTCGATCTGGCGCGCCGCCGCACGTCGGATTTCCGGGTTGGGGCCATAGACCTCGGCCAGAAGGGTTGCGATCACCGGCGGACCGGGGGGCGGTTCGACCGTCTTCAGGCTGGCACCTTTGGGCAGTTTGATCGCCTTGATCTTGTTGCGGATGTCGATCGCGACTTCATGGCTGGAGCGGTCACGCTCGGCCTTGGGCAGAAGCTGAATTTCGACATCGCCCTTATTGGGCTGGTTGCGCAGGTAGTAGTGGCGCACCAGACCGTTGAAGTTGAAGGGCGCAGCCGTGCTGGCATGGGTTTGCGTGGACAGCACTTCGGGCATTTCGGTCACGATATCCGCGACCTGTTGGGCCACGCCATCGGTTTCTTCAACCGAGGTGCCCGCAGGCATATCAATCACCACCGACAGCTCGGATTTATTGTCGAAGGGCAGTAGTTTGACCGTGACATGTTTAGTGTAGAGCAGGCTCAACGAGCCAAAGCTCAGCACCGTCACCACGATCAGAAACAGCCCCGCGCGCCCCTTGGTTTTCAGGATCGGACGCGCGACCTTGGCATATAGCTTGCCAAGGCGCCCCCCTGCCTGATGCCCGCCATAGGCGTCGTCATCGGCGGCGTGGCCATGCAACTGCGCCTTGCCTGCAACCTTGACCATCAGCCAAGGCGTGATGATGACGGCCACGAAGAACGAAAACACCATCGCCGCCGAAGCCACCGCCGGAATTGGCGACATATAGGGGCCCATCATGCCCGACACGAAGAGCATCGGCAAAAGTGCCACGACGACGGTCAGGGTTGCCACGATGGTCGGGTTGCCGACCTCGGCCACGGCCTCAATTGCCTTGGTCACGCGGGACCCCGGCCCCTTCATCGCCCAATGTCGCGCGATGTTTTCGATCACCACGATCGCGTCATCGACCAAGATCCCGATCGCGAAAATCAGCGCGAATAGCGACACCCGGTTCAGCGTAAAGCCCATCACATAGGCGGCAAACAGCGTCAGCAGAATGGTCACCGGAATGACAACCGCCACCACGATGGATTCACGCCAGCCAATCGCCACCAGAACCAGCCCGATGATTGACACCGTCGCCAGCCCAAGGTGGAACAGCAACTCGTTGGCTTTCTCATTGGCGGTCTCGCCGTAATCGCGCGTGACCTTGACCTCGACATCATCGGGGATCAGCGTGCCATGCAACTGATGCATCCGCTCGAGGATCTGTTCGGCCACGACCACCGCGTTCGAGCCCGCGCGCTTGGCAATCGCCAGCGTCACAGCCGGGGTGCGTTCGATCTTGCCAGCCTTGTCGCGCTGCACGTTCGACACGATCGCATCCGCAGCATCGGGCACATAGGAAATCTTGGCCACATCCGCCACATAGACAGGGCGATTGTCCCGCGTGGTCAGCAACAGACCCGCGATTTCGGCTGGCGCAACCAGAGTTTTACCGGCCGCCAGCGCGATCTGCTTGCCCTCGTCGCGGATCATGCCGGTGTTGAACGAGCGGTTGGCCTGCGTGACCTTTTGCGAGAGTTGCTGCAAGGTGACGCCATACAGCGCCAGCTTGGCAGGCTCTGGCTCGATGCGGATCTCGCTGGTGGCCTCGCCCACGATATAGGTCAGACCGACATTGCTGATCTTGGTGACCTCGGTCTGCATTTCACGCGCGATCCGGGTCAGCTCGTCACTGTCGATCTGTGCGCCATCTTTGCCCGTGAAGGTCAGCGACACGATCGCCACATCGTCAATCCCGCGGCCCACGATCACCGGATCAGGGATGCCTTTGGGGATGCGGTCCATATTGGCCTGCATCTTTTCATGCACGCGCAAAACGGCGGCATCCGCCGAGGTGCCGACCTTGAAGCGTGCCATCACCAGCGCGCCATCATCCTGGGTTTGGGAATAGACGTGCTCGACCTCGTTGATGCCTTGCACGATGGTTTCCATCGGCTCAGTCACCAGTTTCATCGCATCATCGGCCTTCAGACCGGGGGCCTGAATATGGATATCCACCATCGGCACGGCGATCTGGGGCTCTTCCTCGCGCGGCAGCGAGAGCAGCGCCACAAGACCCACCGCCACCGCCGCCAGCACCATCAAAGGCGTCAACGACGAGCGGATGAACGCCTTCGTCAGCGCGCCCGCAATGCCCAGCTTGACATGAACCTGATCTTCTTCGGGCGTCTCAGGCCCGGTTGTCTGCTCACTCATGGGGCACCACCACATCGCCCGGGTTCAGCCCGGTGAGAACTTCCAGCATTTCCTGATCGTCCAGATTGATCACGACGCCCGGCACGATGGTGCGCTCATAGGTGCGATCGCCCTCTTTGACGCGCACGAAATCAAGCCCCGAGCGGGTCACAACGTAGCTGGCCGGAATCACGATGGTCTGGCGATTGCCCATCGGAAGCTTCACCAGCAAACGCGCCGCCACAAAGCGTGCATTCAGATCGGGCACTTCGACATCGGCCTGCACGCGCCCACCTTCGATCTGGGGATAGATCTTGGCCAGCTTGCCCGCGATCTCTTTGCCGTCGGAATCGGTGATCATGATCGTGTCACCCTGCTTGAGCGTATCGGCATGACGTTCGGGCACCGACAGGCGCAGGAAAAATCCGCCCCCCCCGATCGTTGCAATCGTCTCGCCCGCCATGATCACAGCGCCCTTGGTCACGGGGACCGACACAACCTTGCCCGCGATGGGCGCGGTGACGGTGCCGTATTGCTCTTGCTGCTGATAGACCTTGCGCTGCGCCTGTTGCGCGGCGATCTGGCCCTCATAAACATTCACCTGCGTCTGCAACTGATCGACGTTTTGCGAGGTCGAGACGCCGCGCGCCTTCAGATCCTCGCCGCGTTTCAACTCGGTCTTGGCATTTTCAAGCTGGGCCTGCAGCGCATTGATCTGCGCATCGACCGCCCCGATTTGATAGACCAGCGTCTGATCGACAATCGTGGCAATCGTTTGCCCCGCCGTGACCTCATCGCCCTCGGTGACGTCCAGCGCCGTGATCGTGCCCGAAAGCTGCGCGCGCGCCGCGATGGTGTTCTTGGCCTCCACCTGACCATAGACCGATTTCCAATCGGTCACGATCTGGGGTTCGATTGTGATTGGTCCATCGGCGGCCATGGCTAGCCCGGGCAAGACCATCATGGCAAAAGCCAGCGGCAAGAGTGTCAGTTTCATCTCGGTTTCCCTTCCATCCGGGCGGACGTGCTTTCCCCGGTTATATTCCGGTTCTTGAATGTGACCCCTTACAGCAAAATTCAGCCGCCGCGCAAGCCTGCTGGATGGGCACTGTGTCGCGGCGGCATCGGCCGGGGGCTTTCACGCGTCAGTTTCATGCGCTAAAGCCGTGGGCGCAACAGTCTTGGAGAGATGAGATGCACGATATTCGCGCAATCCGTGAAAACCCCGCCGATTTTGACGCCAAACTCGCGCGCCGCGGGCTCTCGCCGGTCTCTCCCGAGCTATTGGCGCTGGATGAAGCGCGCCGCGCCGCGATTCACGCCGCCGAAACCGCGCAAGCCGCGCAAAACGCCGCCTCCAAACAGGTCGGCGCGGCCAAGGCCAAAGGCGACGACGCCGAGTTCGAACGCCTGCGCGCGTTGGTGGGAGAAAAGAAGTCCGAGGTCGCCGCGATGCAGGCCGAGGCCAGCGATCTGGATGCAAAGCTGCGTGATCTGCTGATGGGCTTGCCGAATCTGCCCCTTGATGAGGTGCCAGATGGCGCAGATGAGGACGAAAACGTCGAGCTCAGCCGCTGGGGCACGCCGCGCAGCTTCGATTTCGCGCCCTTGGAACATTACGAGTTGCCTGCCGTCGGCAAAGCGATGGATTTTGAAACGGCGGCGAAACTGTCGGGCGCGCGCTTTGTGGTGCTTAAAGGGGGCGTCGCGCGGGTGCATCGCGCGCTGGCGCAGTTCATGCTCGATCTGCATGTCGATCAGCACGACCTGAGCGAAAATATCACCCCCGTTCTGGTGCGCGATTCCGCGATGCTGGGCACCGGGCAATTGCCGAAATTCAGCGAAGACAGCTATCAGACCACCAATGGCTGGTGGCTGATTCCCACCGCGGAGGTCACGCTGACCAATTACGCCGCAGGCGAGATGTTTGACGCCAGCGCCCTGCCCCAGCGGATGTGTGCCCACACGAACTGCTTCCGCTCCGAGGCGGGATCGGCGGGCAAAGACACCTCGGGGATGCTGCGTCAGCACCAGTTCGAGAAGGTTGAGATGGTGACGATCTGCCACCCCGACGAAGCCCTGGCCGAACATGAGCGCATGACGAAATGCGCCGAAGCGGTGCTGGAGGGGCTGGACCTGCCCTATCGCCGCATCGTGCTGTGCACTGGCGATATCGGCTTTGGCGCGCAGAAAACCCATGATCTCGAGGTCTGGCTGCCCGGCCAGAACAGCTATCGCGAGATTTCCTCGATCTCGACCTGCGGCCAGTTCCAAGCGCGCCGGATGAATGGCCGTTTCAAGCCCGCCGATGGTGGCAAGCCCGATTTCGTCGCCACGCTGAACGGGTCGGGTCTGGCGGTCGGACGCTGCCTGATCGCGGTGCTGGAAAACGGTCAAGAAAAGGACGGCTCGGTCACGCTGCCTGCCGCCTTGCACCCGTATTTGGGTGGCAAGACGCGGCTGGTGGATGGCGCGCTAGTCTAACCAACGCTTTGAAACCGAACCAGAAAGGCCCCGTCGCGGGGCCTTTTTTCATGCCCTCGCGGACTGTTTTGGTCAAACCGCGGGAATGGGGTAGACTGGTCTGGCGCGCAGGGCGCTTCCCTGCCCCGTCAGACTGCGCAGGAGCTTAACGATGCCCCAGCTTACCCCGATCCTCGCCGCACTCGCCCTATCAGCCACCGCGACCGCCGCCAGCGCCGAAATGAAGCTTGCTTTTGATTGGGGCAATATTCCGCGCTGCACCACCGGGCGACCCAATGTGGTGCCCAGCCCCACCTTTACGCTTAGCGGCGTGCCCGCGGGCGTCACTGCGTTGACGTTTCGGCTCAAGGATCGCGACGTGCCCGGCTACAACCACGGCGGTGGCACGGTGAAGGTCAAGATGCCCGCCAAAGGCACGATTCCCGCGGGCGCTTTTAGCTATAAAAGCCCCTGCCCTCCGTCGGGTCGCCACCTTTATGAGTGGACGGTGACGGCCAAGGCCGGAAATCAGACCTTGGCCACAGCGAAAGCGCAGCGCAGCTACCCTTAGGCCGCGCGCCGAACCCGCTTAATCGGGCTTTTTGCTCTCGCGCCGCTTGCGCGCCGTTTCTTTGTGATCGGCCTTTTTCTTGGCATCGACGTGTTTCTTCAACCGCGAGGGAATCGACTTTTTGCGATCCTTGAACGGGTTATCCTGCCCCTGATCGCGCAGATACAGCCGGATCGGCGTGCCCGGCATGTCAAACGCCTCGCGCAGGCCGTTGACCAGATAGCGCTCGTAACTCGCGGGAATCTTGTCGGCATAGGTGGTTTTCACCACAAACCCCGGCGGGCGCGTCTTGGCCTGCGTGATATAGCGCAGTTTGATGCGGCGACCGCCCGGAGCGGGTGGCGGGTGCGCCTCGACCATCGCGCCGAGCCAAGTGTTCAGCTTGCCGGTAGTGATGCGACGGTTCCAGACCTCATGGGCCTTGAGAATCGCAGCATGGAGCCGGTCGATACCCTTACCGGTTTTGGCCGAAACGGTGACCATCGGCGCGCCGCGAAGCTGCGGCAGCAGACGTTCAAACGCCTCACGCAACTCTTTCAGCTTCTCGGGTTTGTCCTCTTCGAGATCCCATTTATTGGCCGCCACGACCACCGCGCGCCCTTCGGTCTCGGCAAAGTCCGCGATCCGCAAGTCTTGGGTTTCAAAGGGAATATTGACATCGATCAGGACCACCACGACCTCGGCAAAGCGCACCGCACGCAAGCCATCGGCCACAGACAGCTTTTCCAGCTTGTCATTGATCTTGCCGCGTTTGCGCATCCCCGCCGTGTCCCAGATCCGCATCGGCGTACCCATGAACGTGTTGGTCACCGAGATCGCATCGCGCGTGATCCCCGCCTCGGGGCCGGTCAGCAGGCGATCTTCCCGGATGATCTTGTTGATCAGCGTGGACTTGCCTGCATTGGGCCGCCCGATCACGGCCAGTTGCAGCGGTTTCGCGGCAGAGGGCGGCTGATAGGCGGGGATATCACCCTCTTCCAACTCATCATCGAGCACGACATCGGTCTCGGGCGTGTTGGCGGCGTTGCGTTCAGCGAATTCATCGGCCAGCGGCACCAAAGCGGTATAAAGATCATCGAGACCTTCGCCATGCTCGGCCGAAATGCGCAGCGGCTCCCCCAAGCCCAGCGACCAGGCCTCAAGGGCCCCCGCATCGCCCGCAGCCCCTTCGGCCTTGTTGGCCGCCAAGATCACATGCGCGTTCTTCTTGCGCAGAATATCGGCAAAAATTTCATCTGCCGGGGTCACACCGACGCGCGCATCAATCAGGAACAGGCAGATATCGGCCTCTTCGACGGCGCGCTCGGTCAGGCGACGCATGCGGCCTTGCAGGCTGTCATCCTCGGCCAGTTCCAGACCGGCAGAGTCGATGACGATAAAGCGCAAATCCCCCAAACGCGCATCACCTTCGCGCAGATCGCGGGTAACACCGGGCGTGTTGTCGACCAGCGCCAGACGCTTGCCCACCAAACGGTTGAACAGGGTCGATTTGCCGACATTGGGGCGGCCGACGATGGCCAGGGTAAAGCTCATGTTGCCCTCCTTGGGCGGATACGAGCGGCCCCCTTACACCCGAATGGCGTCACTTGAAAGCGTGCAGTTTCCCGTCACCGCCCACAACATACAGCACACGGCCCGCAACAACCGGGTCAGAAGCTGCCCCGCCGGGGATATTGGCCTGCCCGATAAGCGCGCCATTGACCGGGTTGAACACCCGCAAGATGCCATCTGAGGACGCGACAAACAGTTTGCCACCCGCCAGAACCGGGCCATAATTGGCCACGATATTGCGCTGTTTCTTGGGCTTGTCCTTGACGTAATAGGGCAGATCGCGCGCCCAGATCTGATCGCCCGTCGCCGCATTGAGGCGTACGAGCTGACCGGCATCCGAGGTCAGGAAGATCGAGCCGCCAACGACTTGCACCGGGCTGTTCGCGCCCTGCGTGGCCGTCCACAGACGCTCTCCCGAGTTCACATCGAACGCCGCCAGCTTACCCGTCGAGGCACCCGCATAAACGGTATCGCCCACGATGACCGGGTCGCCCGTCAGATCGACGATCGAGGCATAGGCCACACCGGGACGCGCGCCCGGCACCTTGGATTGCCACAGCTGCATCCCGCTTTGACGCAGCACGCCCGACATGAAGCCCGAGGGGAAGGGGAACACGACCATGCGACCGTTGACCGCAGGCGAGGACACGCCCGTCATCCCCGAATCTGACGGCGCGCCCGGCACTTGCCAAAGCACTTTGCCATCACTGGTGCGGATCGCCCAAGCCGAGCTGTCGCGCGCCACGACATAGACGGTGCCACCCTCGACCGTAGGAGCTCCGCCGATTCCGGTATCGAAATATTGCCGCCATTTGATTGCGCCACTGGCCGCGTCAATCGCCACCAGTTCCGAGAAATCAGACGTGACGTAAACCGTGCCCTTGTCATAAGCGACGCCCCCACCCGAGGCATCCCCCTCGTGATCGCCGGGCGGTGTGATGTCGGTCTGCCAGACACGTGCGCCATTGAGCGCGGTCGCGCTGACCCGGGCTTGGCTGTCCAGCGTATAGACCCGGCCCCCGCCCACGATGGGGTCGGCGGTGATGCGGTAGCGTTTGGCATTGCCCGCACCAATATCGGCTGACCAGATCGGCGTGGTGCCCGTGCCAAGGGCGGCGTTGAACAGCGCATGGGTGGGCGCGCCACCGCGTTGCGGCCATTCGGAATTAGCGACCTGAGCGGGCAGCTTGATCGCCTGGGCCTGATCTGCCGGGGCCGGCAAAGGGGCCAGTCCCTCATCGGCGCGCAGCGCATCGCGCGGGCTAAGACGTTCGCCCTGCAAGATGACCTCTTTTTGTGAACAGCCTGCCAAAGTGGCGGCCATCCCCAGCACGAAGATAGTCTTGCTCAGATTCACGCCCGTTCCCCCTACCCTGCACCGGGCCGCCTTTGCAGCGCGCCCGTCTGGATCGTCACATTACTCTTGCGGGGCGGGCTGCGCCGCCCCCGGCACTGGCGGCACCGTGCCACCCAGCGCCACAATCAACTCTGTCGCGCGCTGTTGCAAGCCCGGTGTAAGCCCGGCGTCCTCAAGGATCTGCTTGGCCAAGGCAATGGCCCCATCCTTGTCACCGCTTGCCAGCTTATCGGCAGCCTGTTGTTCAATCGCCAAAAGCCGATAGGGCGCGCCCGGCTTGGCCAAAAGTGCCAACGTCGCGTCGCGTTTGGCGCTGTCCATTTCAGGCCCTGCTGCGATCACCGCCTTGAGCTGGGCCAATTGCGTGATCGAAACGGGCAGGCCCGGCTCGGCCGCTGCGGCCTCGTAAAAGCCAAGCGCGGCTTTGGAATTGCCCGCGCTTTCGGCCTGATCGCCCTGCATAATCTTGAGAATGGCCGCGCGTCCCGCACCATCGGGCTGGATCGCTGCGAGCGCTGCATCGGTGTCCTTGGCCTTGACCGCCGCCATCACCTGATCGCCAAAGTCGCGCGCCTTGGTTTGCGCCTGCTCTTGTTGATAGGCGTTCCAGCCGGTGCCGCCCACGATCCCCAGGATCACCAGACCGCCAATCCATCCCCATTTGCGAAACGCCGCAAAAAGTTTGTCTTGGCGGACCGCATCGGTCACTTCGTCGATAAAACTGTCGGTCTCGCTCACGCGTGCCTCTTTTCGCTAGTCTTCCGGCCCCTCTTACACGGCTGCTCAAAGACTGCCAAGGCCCGCCGCGTCATGCGAACCGAGGGCTTGAGATCACGCGGCGCTCACCTTAAGTTGAACTCTGCGGTTCACTCTGCCCCCATCGCCCATTTCCATTGCGCCCCGCGTCAGGAGCCTTGCCATGCGCCCGATTCCGATCATCAACGCGATCCTTGTGCTGGGCGTGCTGTATTTACTGGTATTTGAGCGTGATCGCCTGATGAGCTTTGCGGGCAAATCTGGCGCGAAACCCGAGGCCGAAATCACCGCGCAAGCCGCCCCCGTTGAGGGTGCCGTGCCGGTGCAGGCCGTCGCTTCGGTGGCGCGTGCTGTCGATCAGGGCGTGTTGACGCGCGGGCAGACGAAGGCCGCGCGCCGGGTCGAATTGCGCGCGGAAACCTCGGCGCGGGTGATTTCCGAACCGCTGCCCCAAGGCCACGTGGTCGCCCAAGGCGATGTGCTATGCGCGCTTGATCCCGGCACCCGCCCCGCCGCATTGGCCGAGGCGCAGGCGCGCCTGATCGAAGCGCAGCTTAACGCGACGGCGGCGCAGAAGTTGCAGGCGGGGGGCTATCGTTCCGACACCTCAGCCGCCTCAGCGCAATCCGCACTTGAGGCCGCCACCGCAGGCGTCCGGGCCGCCCAGACCGAGCTTGCCCGCCTCAAGATCACCGCCCCTTTCGACGGCATCCTTGAGGGCGACACGGCCGAACTTGGATCGTATATCGCCTCCGGCGGGCTTTGCGCCACGGTGATCGCACTGAACCCGATGAAACTGGTGGGCTATGTGCCCGAAACCGAAATTGACCGGGTGAAAATGGGCGCGCAGGTTGGCGCGCGTCTGGCGACGGGCCGCGAGGTTCTGGGTCGCGTTTCTTACGTCTCCCAAAGCGCCGATCCTGCCACGCGCACCTTCACCGTCGAGGCCGAGGTCGCCAATGGCGACTTCGCTATCCGCGAGGGCCAGACGGTTGAAATGATCATTGCCGCCGATGGCACCAAGGCGCATTTCCTGCCCGCCTCGGCGATGACGCTCAATGATGCGGGCCAGTTGGGCGTGCGGATTGCGCGCGACGGCGTGGCCCATTTCGCCCCGGTTAAATTTTTGCGTGACACCCCCGAGGGCGTCTGGCTGTCGGGCCTGCCCGAGAGCGCGGATGTAATCGTGGTGGGCCAAGACTACGTCACCGAAGGCTCGCCCGTTGTGGTGACCTTGGTGGATCACGCCCCCGGCGATGTGGCGCAAGACACCCCAATGCCGGGCACGCCCGCCCCTGACACGGCACCCGCGCAATGACCGGGATCGTCGATTGGGCGGCAGCGCGCGCGCGCATGGTGATTGCCTTTGTGGTGATCTCGATTCTTGCAGGCCTTGCCGCCTATTTGAGCCTGCCCAAAGAGGGCGAGCCCGATATCGAAATTCCGATGCTGTTCATTTCGGTCCCCTTTCCCGGCATCTCGGCGGCCGATTCCGAAAAGCTGCTGGTCAAACCGATGGAAACCGAGCTGGCCGGGCTTGACGGGATCAAGAAACTCACCGGCATCGCGCAGGAAAACTATGCCGGCGTGATGATGGAATTCGATTTCGGCTGGGACAAGACCAAGATCATCGCCGATGTGCGCGACGCGATGAACACCGCCGAGGGCAAATTCCCCGACGGCTTTGAAAAATACGCCATCAACGAGATCAATTTCTCGGAATTTCCGGTGGTTGTGGTCACCCTGTCGGGCAATGCGCCCGAGCGCACGCTGCAACGCCTTGCGCGCGATCTGCAGGATGAAGTCGAGGGGCTGGAACCCGTCCTAGAAGCGCAGATCGCAGGCAATCGCGATGAGATGCTTGAGGTGGTGATCGACCCGCTGAAACTGGAATCCTACAACGTCACCGCGCCTGAATTGATCGCCACCGTGCAGTCCAACAACCAGTTGATCGCGGCGGGGGTGGTGCAAACTGATGGCGGCGCGTTTTCGGTCAAGATCCCGGCCACGTTCGAGACCGCGCAAGACGTCTACAACCTGCCCGTCAAGAAGAACGGCGAGCGGATGGTGACGCTGGGCGATCTGGCCGATATTCGCCTGACCTTCGAGGATCGCACCGGCACCGCACGGTTCAACGGCCAGCCCACGGTCGCGCTGCAAGTGGTCAAGCGCAAGGGCTACAACATCATCGACACGGTCGATCTGGTGCGCAAGACGGTGGCGGATGCACAGGCGCGTTGGCCCGAACCGCTGCAACGCGCGGTCGATGTGGGGATCTCGCTCGATCAGTCGAAGACCGTGGGCGCGATGGTCAGCCAGCTTGAGGGCTCGGTGCTGACGGCGATTGCGCTGGTGATGATCGTGGTGCTGGCAACACTTGGCACGCGCTCGGCGCTGCTGGTGGGCTTTGCAATCCCGACCTCGTTCCTGCTGACCTTTCTGCTGCTGGGCGCGATGGGCGTGCCGATCTCTAATATCGTGATGTTCGGGCTGATTCTGGCGGTCGGGATGCTGGTCGATGGCGCGATTGTCGTGGTGGAATATGCCGACAAGCGAATCTCGGAAGGCTCGGGGCCGATGGCCGCCTATACTGAAGCCGCCAAGCGCATGTTCTGGCCCGTTGTCAGCTCGACCGCGACCACGCTATGTGCCTTTCTGCCGATGCTGTTTTGGCCCGGTGTGCCCGGTGAATTCATGGGCATGCTGCCGATGACGATCATCTTCGTGCTCTCGGCGTCGCTGGTGGTGGCGCTGGTCTATCTGCCGGTGATGGGGGGCGTCGCGGGCCGTCTGTCGCGCCGCCTTGAGATGGGCGCGGGCGTGATCAAGCACTGGCCCTATTGGCTGCGTTTTGCACTGGCGGTGGTTTCGGTGGCGCTGGTTTTCTTGGGCGCGATGCTGACGCTGAACCCCGATTACCTGTCGGGCGGGCACACGCCCTCGGGTCAAGTCTCCGCCTCGCTGCCCGGCGCGGTGCTGTTCGTGCTTGCCGCAATGGCGGCGTCTATCACGATGACCGCCGCCAAGCCCGCGCGCAAACGCCGCCCCGTTGAGGCCGGCTATCGCCGCCGCCCGTTTGGTCATGTCATCGCCTTCATCGCGGGCAATCCGATCATGCCGCTGGTCAGCGTCGCCCTGATCGTGGGCGCGGTGATCTTCACCTTCGGCTATTTCGGCAAGCACAACAACGGCACCCAATTCTTCACCGATTCCGAGGTCGAACAAGCGATCATCTATGTGCGCGCGCGCGGCAACCTGTCGCTGTCGGAAAAGGACGCGCTGCTGCGCGAGGCCGAATCCCGCGTCATTGGCACGCCGGGCGTGGGCGCAGTGTTTTCCTTCGCAGGCGCGGGCGGGCTGAACCAGAATACCGGCGGGGCCAGCGCGCCGCGCGACACGATCGGGCAGATTCAGGTCGAGATGACGCCGTGGGAGACGCGCAAATCCGACACCGATCTCAAGGGCGATGTCGTGATGGAAAAGATCATGGCCAAAGTCGCCACGATCCCCGGCATCAAGGCCGATTATCTGGCGCAAGATCGCGGGCCCAGCTCGGGCAAGCCGATTCAGCTGCGCCTCAAGGGCGATGATTTCGCGACACTCGGTCAGGCGGTCGATACCGTCGAGGCGCATATGGCCCAGATGCAGGGTATCACCGCCATCGAAGACACCCGCCCCCTGCCCGGTATCGACTGGGAAATCGACGTCGATGTGACCCGCGCTGGCCGCTTTGGTGCCGATGTCGCCACCGTGGGCGGCATGGTGCAACTGGTCACGCGCGGCCTTTTGCTCGATACGATGCGAGTGCCGAGTTCGGACGGGGAAATCGAGATCCGCGCCCGCCTGCCCGAACAGGACCGGGTGCTGTCAACGCTCGATACGCTCAAGCTGCGCACCTCCGAGGGGCTGGTGCCGCTGGCCAATTTCATCACCCGCACACCGGTGCCCAAACTCGGCCAGATCGACCGGATCGACCAGACGCGCTATTATGACATCAAGGCCGATGTGGTTGAGGGGCTGTCCAATGACGACGGCACCCCGATCACCGGAAATGAACGCATCGCCGCCCTCGAAGACTGGCTCAGCACGCAGGCCGAACTGCCCTATGGCGTGAACTACGAATGGTCGGGCGACATGGTGGAGCAGGCCGAAAGTCAGGCCTTTTTGATGAAGGCTTTCGCCGGCGCTCTGGCGCTGATGTTCGTGATCCTGCTGGCGCAATTCAACAGCTTTTACAATGCGGTACTGGTGCTTCTTGCCGTGATCCTGTCCACCGCCGGGGTGCTGATCGGGATGCTGGTGATGGGCCAGCAATTCTCGATCATCATGACCGGTGTGGGGATCGTGGCGCTGGCGGGAATCGTGGTGAACAACAACATCATCCTGATCGACACCTATCAGGAATTCTCGCGCTACATGCCCCAGATCG
This sequence comes from Thioclava arctica, assembly GCF_040892615.1. NCBI lineage: Bacteria > Pseudomonadati > Pseudomonadota > Alphaproteobacteria > Rhodobacterales > Paracoccaceae > Thioclava > Thioclava arctica. The sequence goes on along the minus strand of NZ_JBFRYC010000001.1, from coordinate 367,090 downwards.
AGGCGATTATCCGCACCGCCGAGGCCCGCCTGCGCCCCGTCCTGCTGACCACGATCACCACGATGGCGGGGCTTGCGCCGATGATGTTCGGGCTCTCGCTCGACTTCTTCAATGGCGGCTATTCGGTCAACAGCCCCACAGCGATGTGGTGGAAACAACTGGCCACGGCGGTGGTGTTCGGGCTGGGCACGGCGACGGTGCTGACGCTGGTGCTGACGCCCGCGCTGCTGTCAATCCGGGTCTGGATCAATGCGGGCGCCTATCGCGGCGCGCGCGCGCTTTCAGCCCTGATGCAAGGCATCGACAGTCGCGCTGCACGTGATCTCGCATTGGAACGCGCGATGCGCAAAATGCGCGGACGCGAGTTGATCTGGGACGACGCGCTGCCCCATGAAGGCGGCGCAAAACCCCATCTCGTGCAGGGACGGGATGCAGCGGAATAGGGCTCCGGCAAAAGCAGGGAGGCGCTAGGCCGCGCCTTCCTGCGCCTCTTCTTCCTCGGCCGATTGGCGCGCCCACATCGCCGCGTAGCGCCCGTGGCGCGCCAGCAGGTCCTCGTGATGGCCGCGTTCGACAATCACGCCTTTCTCCAGCACCACAATCTCGTCGCTATCGGCAATCGTAGACAGCCGGTGCGCAATTGTAATCACCGTGCGCCCCTGCCCCATCGCCTTGAGACTGTCCTGAATGTCGCGCTCGGTCTGGGTATCGAGCGCCGAGGTCGCCTCATCAAGCAACAAGATCGGCGGGTTTTTCAGGATCGTGCGCGCAATGCCCACCCGCTGCTTTTCGCCCCCCGACAGCTTCAGCCCACGTTCACCCACCGAGGTGTCATAACCATCGGGCAGATCAATGATGAAATCATGAATCTTGGCGGCCTTGGCCGCGGCGATGATCTCGTCTTCGCTGGCATTGGCGCGCCCATAGGCGATGTTGTAGCGGATCGTGTCGTTGAACAGCACCGTGTCTTGGGGCACCACGCCAATGGAATCGTGTAAGCTGACTTGCGTCACATCGCGCAGGTCCTGCCCATCAATCCGGATCGCCCCGCCTGTCACATCATAAAACCGAAACAGAAGCCGCCCGATGGTCGATTTCCCCGACCCCGAAGGCCCGACCAGCGCCACGGTCTTGCCCGCCGGAACCGTCAGCGAAATCCCCTTCAGGATCGGACGCGTCGGGTCGTAATGGAACGCGACATTGTCCAGCACCACCTCGCCGCCTTGCACATTTAGAACATTCGCGTCTGATTTATCCTCAATTTCTGAGGGCTGATGTAACAAATCAAACATTTCGCCCATATCGACCAAAGCCTGACGGATCTCGCGATAGACCGTGCCCAAAAAGCCCAAAGGCATGGTGATCTGGATCATATAGGCCTGCACCATGACGAAATCGCCTACCGTCAACGTGCCCGCCTGAACCTGCATCGCGGCCATCACCATCACCGAGACCAAACCGATCGAAATGATCAGCGACTGCCCCGCATTCAGCGTCGCCAGCGACTGCCCGGTCTTGACCGCCATCTGCTCATAGCCGCGCATCGAGTCGTCATACCGCTCGGCCTCGCGCGCCTCGGCTCCGAAATATTTCACCGTCTCGAAGTTCAGCAGACTGTCGATGGCCTTCTGATTGGCCTCGGTATCGGCCTTGTTCATCGCGCGCCGGATCGCAACGCGCCATTCGGTCACCTTGAACGTGAACTTGATATAGGCGGCCACCGTCACAATCACGACCGCCGCATAGCGCCAGTCAAACACCACCGCGAAGATGACCGTGACCATGCTCAGTTCCAAAATCAGCGGCCCGACCGAGAACAGCATGAAGCGCAGCAGGAACTCGACCCCCTTCACCCCGCGCTCGATCACACGGCTCAAGCCGCCAGTCTTGCGGGTGATGTGATAGCGCATCGACAGACGGTGAATATGGGTGAAGGTCTGCAAGGCCAGATGGCGCAAGGCCCGCTGCGCCACGCGCACGAAGATCGCGTCGCGCAGCTCACCAAACCCCACCGTCATCAACCGCGCCACACCATACGCCACGGTAATACCGACCGCGCCCATCCCCAAAGCCCAAGCCGGGCTCATGCCCTCGCCAGACAAATTGTTGACCGCCGCGCGATAGATGAACGGTGTCGAGACCGAGATGATCTTGGCCGCAATGAGCGCCAGCATCGCCAACACCACACGGCGCTTCACCCAAGGTGCCTCATGGGCCCACAGGAAGGGCAGCACAGCGCGAATCGTGCGCCAACCGCGCGCGCGCTCCTCGCGCGACATCTTGCCCGTGTTGGTGATCTGAGACGGAGGCATCGCGTGCCCTTTCCTTCATCTGGCCAAAAATACTCCGGGGGTCCGGGGGCTGGCCCCCGGCACCGCTCGACAGGCGCGCACGCTAACGGTGCACGCCCCGAGGTTCCAGCCCCGATTGTGTCGCAGCTGCCCCTATTGCGGGGAAGGAATGGTAAAGACCTGCCCCGGATAAATCAGGTCGGGGTTGCGGATCTGGTCGCGATTGGCGTCAAACACCCGCACATACAGAATGCCATCGCCATAGACCTCACGCGCGATCGCCCAAAGCGTGTTGCCTTGCACGATCTGCACCACTTTGACCGCATCGCCGTCGCCACCTGCCGACTTTTGCGCCTTTGAACTGGCCTGAGGTAGGTCGCCCGCTTGCGCCACAACGATCTGGTCGGGTTGATCAAAGGTCGTTTCGGCGCGCGCCACGACTTTGCCCGCCGTGCCGATGGCGTCAATGCGCAGACGATGCGCGCCCGGGCTCAAACCCGGCAAGTTCAGCGACCAGCGACCCGCACGCCCCGGCTCTGTCTGCGCCACCAGCGCACCATCAAGATAGGCGCTCAGCTTGCTGTCTGCGGGCGCACCGCGCCCCTCGGCGGCAGCGCGCCGCCCCTGCCCGAATGAGATCGTGTCGATCACCAGCGTATCGCTGGCCGGTGCGAGCAACCGCGCGCCATCGCTATCGGTGACAATCGGAGCGGGCGCAGCCTGTGCCATCTCGACCGGGGCTTGCGTGGCGCTTGGCATCGTCGCGCTATCGGGGCTGGCCTGCGCCGCGGCGAGCTCGGTCTGCGCGGGACGCAACACAAGGCTTTGCGCACTGTCGCGCGCCACACCATCCGTCCCCGTCACCCGCAGCGACAAGGCGCGCGCGCCGTTGCTTGGGGGCAAATCGAACAGAGAGGCGAAATTGCCCGCCCCATCGGCACGCGCTTTCGCCACCGATTGACCATCGACAAGAATATCCACCTCAGCCCCCGGATCGACCCGGCCCGCCAAGGTGACAGCGCCATCGGGCGTCGCCCGCAGAGCATCAAATTGCACCGTCGCGGTTTTGGACGAGGCGTTCGAATTCGGCGCGGATTGCGGCGCATTTTGCGCTCCCGCGTCAGTCGCCTCATTTGACGCAGCGTCCGCCCCCGTCACAGCCTGCGCATCAGGGGCAACTGCGCTTGCCGCCACATTGGGCGCAGCCTGTTGCCCGCCCGTCGGGGGCGCCGTGACGTCCGCCTGTGTTGCAGCCGCCGCGTCTGGTTTGGGGGCCACAGATGCCACCGGAAGTGCTGCGGTCTTGGCATCGGGCTTGGGCGCACTCTTTGGCCCCCACACCGCCCAGCCAATCACCGCCAGCACGATCAGCACTAAGGCCGCCACCCCACCGCGCAGCGCGCCCGACCAACCCGCCGCCTGTGCCTTATCGCTTTGCACTTCTGTCTGCGTCATTCCTGTCCCTTTCGCGTGGCGTTTCGCGTCTTTCGCGCGCACACCTTGAGCGACCTTAGCAACCCCGCTATCACCTCTCAAGAACAGCCTTTTTCAACATCGGAGCCCGATCATGACCATTTTCAGATCAGTTTGTGTCTATTGTGGCTCACGCCCGGGCGTGCGCGCCTCTTATAGCGAGGGCGCACGCGCCACGGGCGAGATGCTGGCCGCCCACGATTGGCAACTGGTTTACGGAGCGGGCGATGTCGGTTTGATGGGCGAGGTTGCACGCGCCGCGCAGGCAGCGGGTGGGCGCACCTTTGGCGTGATCCCCGAGCATCTGTTCCCCCAAGAGGTCGGAAAGCGCGACCTGTCGACCTTCGTGGTCACCGAAACCATGCATGAGCGCAAGAAGGTTATGTTCATGAATGCCGATGCGGTCGTGGTGCTGCCCGGCGGCGCGGGCAGTCTGGATGAGATGTTCGAGGTGCTCACCTGGCGCCAGATCGGGCTGCATGAAAAGCCGATTTTCGTGCTCAACATCGAGGGCTATTGGACCCCGCTTCTCAACCTCATCGCGCATATGATCGCCGAGGGCTTTGCCGATGCCTCGCTGCGCGACATGATCGTGGCGGTGGACAGCGTGGCCGAATTGGAGACCGCGCTGTTTGCAGCACTCGCCTAAACGGCCTCGGGCGGGGCGGCGGTGATGCGCCGTGGCCGCAAGCTGGCCGTCGAATACAGCGCCAACGCACACCAGATCAGCCCCAGCGCAATCGCGTGCCAGATCGTGACCTGTTCGCCAAAGGCCAGCGTCGCGACACCGAATTGCAGCGTCGGGTTAAGATATTGCACCAGCCCCACGGTCGCCATGCGCACCCGCTGCGCGGCATAGGCAAACAGCAAAAGCGGCGTGCCCGTGAGCGGTCCGGAGAACGCCAGCAGCGCCGAGGTGTGCCAATCTTTGCCAAAGGCGCCCGCGCCCGGAGCCCCGCCCCACCAGCCGAAATGATAGCCCAGCAGAACTGCCAGCGCGATGGGCGACAGCAACAGCACTTCGGCGCAAACCGATACCATTGGGCTGGCCTTTAGACCCTTCTTGATCAGCCCGTAAGTGCCGAAGGTAAAAGCCAAAATCAGCGATATCCAAGGCGCGACGCCCAAGCCCAGCGTCAACACCGCCACAGCCGTTCCCGCCAGCGCCACCGCCGCCCATTGCAGGCGGCCAAGCCCCTCGCGATAGACGATCAAGCCCAGCACAACGGCCACCAGCGGGAAGATATAATAGCCCAAACTCGCCTGCACCGCGTGGCCTGTCTGCACCGACCAGATAAAGGTGAACCAGTTGGCCGAAATCATGATCGCCGCCAGCGCCACAATCGCAGCACTACGCCCTCGCCGCGCACGCAAAACCCGCACGACCTCGATTAACCGGCCGCGAAATCCGAGAATCAGCGCGAAAAAGATCAGCGACCAAAGCGTGCGGTGGGCGAGCACCTCGATCGGAGGAACCCCGTCGAGCATCTTGTAATACAGCCCCGACAGCCCCCAGATGACGCAAGTCGCCACCATCGCCCAAAACCCTTTGACTGCTTCGCCCATCTCGCCCCCATCATTTTCGCGCGCAAGCTGACGGATCGCGACGGGAAAGGAAAGGGGCCATGAAAAAGGGGACCGAAGCGATGCTCGGCCCCCCTCTTTATGCTCGCGCAGCCCTTACGCGTCGCTCAGCTCATCCGTGATGATCTTTTCGATCTCGTCGATGGGATGATTGGTCAGGGTCTTGTCGATCTCGCCGACCAGCACGGCCTCAACCTCTTTGTGCAGGCTGTGACGAATTTCGCCCAGAATGCGCGGCGCGGCGGCAATCACCAGCCGCTTGATGCGCCCCTGATGCACCATCCTGAATAGCGTTTCGGCCAAATCATCAGCAAACCGCATTTTGGCCAGTTGGTGCCAATCCGTCTCATCATAGGCCGAGCGTTGCCCCGGCCCGCTATCAGCCATCCGCCCCGGCCTATCAGTGCCCTGTTCGCTATCAGGCGGATTGTCTTGCTCGTCGACCCGGCGCACCACCAAATTCGGATTCTGCGCATCCATCATGTTTTCCAAGAACAGCGCCTTCTCGCCATCCGCGATTACAACCCATGTTTTATTGGTCAGTTTGGTCATCACATCTTCTCCTTGCTGCCGCTTTCGCGCTGATCGCCCCCCAAGGGACGCGTTGTGCCAGACGATGTCTCATCCAACTTCTTTTTCTCGTCGCGCGTGCCGATCTTGCGTTGCAGATTGCCCCCGGCGCTGCCCTGCCCTGCGGGCGTGTCGATATCCTCGGGGCGCTGGCCCAGTATCTCTTCGGTCTCCCGCTTACCATCTTTGGAGCCTGTGCGCTGTGCCATCGTATCCTCCGATCTTTTGTGAGTGTCTGGGAAAGAAACCCCCGGCAAGGCGGACCGGTTCCTGTGAAATCTACCGCGCGGGCAAGGAGCTGGCAAAGAAAAAGGGCGCCCCGACGGGACGCCCTTTCCTAGAAACTGGCTGCGCGATCAGAGACGCGAGGCCACGTTTTCCCAGTTCACCAGCTTGTCGAGGAAGTTGCTCAGGTAAGCCGGGCGCTTGTTGCGGAAGTCGATGTAATAGGAATGCTCCCACACATCGCAGCCCAGCAGCGCGGTCTGACCAAAGCAGAGCGGGTTCACGCCATTCTCGGTCTTGGTGACCTTGAGACCGCCATCGGCCTCTTTCACCAGCCACGCCCAACCCGAGCCAAACTGACCCGCACCGGCAGCCGCGAAGGCCTCTTTGAATTTGTCGACCGAGCCAAAAGTATCTACCAGCGCTTTTTCCAGCTCGCCCGGCATCTTGTCGCCGCCCGGACCCATCATTTCCCAAAACTGGGTGTGGTTCCAATGCTGCGAGGCGTTGTTGAAGATGCCATTTTGCGCCACTGCGCCGGCCTGATAGGTGCCCTTGATGACCTCTTCAACCGACTTGCCTTCCCATTCGGTGCCAGCAACGGCCTTGTTGCCATTGTCGACATAGGCCTTGTGGTGCAGGTCGTGGTGATATTCGAGCGTCTCTTTCGACATGCCAAGACCGGCCAGCGCGTCATGGGCATAGGGAAGATCGGGAAGTTCAAAAGCCATTTTATCCTCACTCAGTAAGAAGGTTCGTGGGTTCCCCTTTAAAGAAGCGCTCACAGGTCCAAGGTCAAGGCCGTTATGCACACAACTCAGCGTGCCACCCCTGCCCGCCGCCCGAGCGACCTCCCCCGGGCCTTACATCCCCATGTCAAAGCCCAGATGCTTGGCCACGGCGAAAATATCCTTATCGCCGCGCCCACACATATTCATCACGATGATATGCTCGGGGGGCAAGGTCGGGGCGATCTTCATCACATGGGCCAGCGCATGGCTGGGCTCCAGCGCGGGAATGATGCCCTCAAGACGGCACGAGAACTGGAACGCCTCCAGCGCCTCTTTATCGGTGATATTGACGTATTGCGCGCGGCCCGTGTCATGCAGCCAGGCATGCTCCGGGCCGATCCCGGGGTAATCCAGCCCGGCAGAAATCGAATGGCCCTCAAGGATCTGACCATCGTCGTCCTGCAACAGATAGGTGCGGTTGCCATGCAGCACGCCGGGGCGCCCGCCGGTGAGGCTCGCGCAATGCTCCATCTTTTCATCCACGCCGTGACCACCTGCCTCGACCCCAATGATATTAACCGAGGGATCATCCAGGAACGGATGGAACAGCCCCATCGCGTTCGAGCCGCCCCCGATCGCAGCAATCAGCGTGTCGGGCAGACGGCCTTCGCCCTCTTGCTCTTCAAGCTGCCAGCGCACTTCCTTGCCGATGATCGACTGGAAATCGCGCACCATCGCGGGATACGGGTGCGGCCCCGCCACCGTGCCGATGCAGTAGAACGTGTCGCGCACATTGGTCACCCAATCGCGCAACGCATCGTTCATCGCATCCTTCAGCGTGCCTCGGCCCGATTTCACCGGCACCACCTCGGCGCCCAACAGACGCATGCGGAACACGTTGGGCGCCTGACGCTCGACATCCGTGGCCCCCATATAGACCACGCATTTCAGACCAAAGCGCGCACAGACCGTCGCTGTCGCCACACCATGCTGACCCGCGCCCGTCTCGGCAATGATCCGGGTCTTGCCCATCCGGCGCGCCAACAAAATCTGGCCCAGCACGTTGTTGATCTTATGCGCGCCGGTGTGGTTCAACTCGTCGCGCTTGAGGTAAATCTTCGCGCCGCCCAATTCCTCGGTCATACGCGGCGCAAAATACAGCGGGCTCGGACGGCCAACATAATGTTTCCACAGATCGTCCATCTCGGCCCAGAAACTCGCGTCGGTCTTGGCGTGCTCATATTGCGCCTCAAGCGCAAGGATAAGTGGCATCAAGGTCTCAGACACAAAGCGCCCACCATAAATACCAAAGCGCCCGTTATCATCGGGCACGTTCATGAAAGAGTTGATCAGATCGTCGGCCATGTCTCACCTCACGCAGAGTTCTTGTTCGGGATGTATCGACAAAGCGCCCCAAGATAAAGCGCCCGCCCTTTCATCTAGCCAGAAATACTCCGGGGGAGTCTCCGCAGGAGACGGGGGCAGAGCCCCCACCCGGCCCTCAGCCGTGTGCTGCCTCAAGAAAGGCGCGGATCCGGGCCGCATCTTTTACCCCCGGCGCGCTTTCAACGCCCGAAGAAACATCGACCTGACGCGCGCCAGTCAGGCGGATCGCCTCGGCCACATTCTCAGGCGTCAGCCCCCCCGCCAACATCCACGGCTTAGCCCATTCGCGCCCCGCAATCAGGCGCCAGTCGAACGCCAGCCCGTTGCCGCCGGGCAGCGCGGCCCCTTTGGGCGCTTTGGCATCAACCAAGATCTGATCCGCGACCGCCTCGTATTCTGCAATCTTGGACAGATCGCCCGTCTCGGCCACGCCCACGGCCTTCATCACGGGCAGGCCAAACCGCGCGCGAATCTCGGCCACGCGCGCCGGGCTTTCGCTGCCATGAAGCTGCACCATATCAAGGGGCACTGCGGCGCAGATCGCATCCAGCTCGGCATCTGTAGCATTCACCACCAGCGCGACTTTCGCGACACCGGGGGGGACTTCAATCGCCAGATTGCGCGCCTGCGCGATCTCAACATGGCGCGGCGATTTGGGAAAGAACACAAAGCCAAGATAGCGCGCGCCCGCTTGGGTGGCCGCAGCCACATCCTGCGCGTTGCGCAAGCCGCAGATTTTCACCCGCACCGCGCCTGGCGCGCCGCGATCAATGGCAAGCGTGGTCATGGCTTAACGCGCAGGCGAATCAAGCAGCGCCAACACGTCATCCTTGGGACCGTCGCTTTTATGGCGCAGCGTTTTCACCTCGGCCTCAAGCTTGTCGGCCTTGCGCGTGGCACGGCTGGCGGTGCGACGCAGCTTGGCCTCGCGGATCCATTCCCAGACGAACCCGATCAGCAGCCCCAGAATCACCCCTGCGAACACCACAAGGAACAGCGGCATCTGCAGGCTCCAGCTATAGCCAAGGAAGCTTCCCGCCTCATTGGGCAGCAGCCGCAACGTGACGATATCGCGGTTGGCCAAGGCCAAAGCGATCAACAAGATGGCCAGAAGGCCCAGAAACAGCAGCCGAAGCGCACGCATCATCTTGGCTCAGCCCTCTTGTCCGTTCAACCGGTCGCGCAGCAGCTTACCGGTCTTGAAAAAGGGAACGTGTTTCTCGTCCACTTCGACCGCCTCACCGGTGCGCGGGTTGCGCCCAACGCGTGCATCGCGCTGTTTGACCGAAAATGCCCCAAAACCGCGCAGTTCAACCCGGTCGCCCGCTGCCAGCGCTTCGGTGACCTCGTCGAAAATCGTATTCACGATCTTCTCGACATCTCGCTGGAACAGATGCGGGTTATCCTCGGAAATCTTCGCAATCAACTCAGATCGGATCATCGTTATTCCCCCAAGGGTGGCGCCGGGTTATGCCCCCGGATTCATCGAACCTATTGAGACGACTATAGGATCAAACTTTGGAGCAAGAAACAGCAAAGGCTTGAAATTTCGGGGGGTTCACCGCCTGTTGGCTGCGATAAAAGCGGATTTCCGCTTTTGCAAATGCAGAAAACAGCAATGCAAAGCGCAAAAATCATCCGCACCGGGCGCATACTCCGAATCGCTTATAGACGCAAAAAGGCCCCGCCGATCGGGCGGGGCCTTTCGCGTGACAGGACGGGCCTGCCAGTGTCTTAGTTGTCGCCCTTGAGAGCGGCACCCAGGATGTCGCCAAGCGATGCACCCGAGTCCGACGAACCGTATTGTTCCACGGCGTCTTTCTCTTCGGCGATTTCGCGTGCTTTGATCGACACACCCAGTTTGCGGGTCTTGGAGTCAACGGCGGTCACACGCACGTCAACCTTGTCACCAACGCCGAAACGCTCGGGGCGCTGATCGGCACGGTCACGGGCCAGATCGGAGCGGCGGATAAACGACTTCATGCCGTTATATTCCACTTCGATCCCGCCATCTTCGATCGCAGTCACTGCAACGGTGATGATCGAGCCACGCTTCACGCCGTCAACGGCATCAGAGAACGTGTCGGCATCCAGCGCCTTGACCGAGAGCGAGATACGCTCTTTGTCGGTGTCCACTTCGGTGACAGCGGCTTTCACCATGTCGCCTTTGCGGAACGACTGGATCGCCTCTTCGCCGCGCTGCTCCCAGCTCAGGTCGGAGAGGTGAACCATGCCGTCGATGTCGTTGTCGAGACCAACGAACAGACCGAATTCGGTGATGTTCTTGACTTCGCCTTCGATGATGGTGCCCACCGGGTGGGTTTCGGCAAAGACTTCCCACGGGTTGCGCATGGTCTGCTTGAGACCAAGGCTGACGCGGCGCTTGGCGGTGTCGATTTCCAGCACCATGACCTCAACCTCTTGCGAGGTCGAAACGATCTTGCCGGGATGGACGTTTTTCTTCGTCCACGACATTTCCGAAACGTGCACCAGACCTTCGACGCCCGGTTCCAGCTCAACAAATGCACCGTAATCGGTGATGTTGGTCACGCGGCCGGTGTGAACCGACTCGAGCGGGAACTTGGACTCAACGGCATCCCACGGATCGGACTGGAGCTGTTTCATGCCCAGGCTGATACGATGGGTTTCCTTGTTGATCTTGACGACCTGAACCTTGACGGTTTCGCCGATCGCAAGGATCTCGGAGGGGTGGTTCACACGGCGCCATGCCATGTCGGTGACGTGCAGCAGGCCGTCCACACCGCCGAGATCGACGAATGCGCCGTATTCGGTGATGTTCTTGACGACGCCTTCGACTTCCTGACCCTCGGTGAGGTTCGCGATGACCTCGGCGCGCTGTTCGGCGCGGCTTTCTTCAAGGATAGCACGGCGCGACACGACGATATTGCCGCGGCGACGGTCCATTTTCAGGATTTGGAAGGGCTGCTTGAGACCCATCAGCGGGCCTGCATCGCGCACGGGGCGCACATCGACTTGCGAGCCGGGCAGGAACGCAACAGCGCCGCCCAGATCAACAGTGAAGCCGCCTTTGACGCGACCAAAGATAGCGCCTTCGACGCGGTCTTCTTTCGCATAGGCTTCTTCGAGACGATCCCAGGCTTCTTCCCGGCGAGCTTTCTCGCGCGAAATAACAGCCTCGCCACGCACGTTCTCGACGCGGTCAAGGAATACCTCGACTTCGTCGCCAACTTCGATTTTGGGCGCTTCGCCGGGATCGGCAAATTCTTTAAGGTCGACGCGGCCTTCCATTTTGTAGCCGACGTCGATGATGGCTTGACCGGCCTCGATGGCGATCACTTTGCCTTTAACGACAGATCCCTCTTGGGGGGTGTCGATCTCGAGGCTCTCATTCAAGAGGGCTTCGAATTCTTCCATGGTTGCTTTAGCGCACATGCGGTTTTAGTTTCCTTTTCATAGTCGGTTTACTGGCCATGCGGTTGGCTCCGCCGGTCTTTCATTGAATATGCCGATCCGGGCCATGGCGATGCCAGACCCTTTCAGACCGCGCCGATATAGGTGGGATTCGCCGCTACGGCAAGCTTTCTTTGGCCTGCGTGCGCAGCGGGAACGGCCATTTCACCCCGGCGCGCGCTACTGTGCGGCTGAAATTCGTGCCAAGTATTCGACTTCGCTTTCCAGAGGCGCGCGCGCCATCGGCTGGATCGAGCCGAACTGCATCGCGGAATGCGCCGCGCGCACCAGCCCGTCCCAAACCATCTGCACACGATCAGGCGTCAGGGTCGGACGCGCGCCGTCAAGATCGCGCTCTAGCCCCAGTTCGGAATCGATGAAATGATCATAGCCCATCGACCAGCTTTCAAAGGGCGACTCCGCTGGCGCAGGCGCGCGCAGCAACAGGTCCAGATCGCTATGGCGCGGATCCTCGGTCAGACGCCGATACAACACATCCATCGCATCGGCCGGCCCATGCAGCGCCTGAACGAACTGATCGCCCGTGCGCCACAGATAGCCCGTGATCCCATGCGCGGCATTGTTGAGCAACGCACTGCGCAGGATATCGCGATCACTGTCGTCGAAATCGGCGAAAGCGGGAATGGAACGGTAAAGGAAGTGAACAAAACCCATGGCAGATATCTCGCGCAAAGCTACAGACCTAAATTCTGACACGGCCGCAGCGCGCAAGCTATAGCAGAAGACATAGCGCGCAAAAATTCCCCCCTGCCCCTACATCGCCTGCGATAGCGCCGCCTCGATCGAACCCGTTATCTTGCTCGACAGCGGCGCGGCACCTGCCCGGAAGGTCTCAATCACCGCGCCATCGCGGCCCAGAAGCACCTTGTTGAAATTCCAGTTCGGCTCAAAGCCCTTCTCGGCGCGCAACCAGGCATAAAACGGATGCGCCTGCCCCCCCGAAACGTGTGTAATCTGCGCCATCGGTAATTCGGCACCAAAGGTCATTGCACAATAGCGCTTGGCCTCTTCGCCCGATTTCAGTTCCTGTTTGAAATCGTTGGAAGGCACGGTCAGGACCACCAAACCCTTGTCGCCATAGCGATCCGCTAGCGCCTGCAACTCGCTGAATTGCCCGGCATAACCGCATTTCGAAGCGGTGTTCACCACCAACACCACCTTGCCCTTGTAATCGGCCAGTCTCATCTGACCGCCCTCAATCAGATCAAACCGGATATCGGGCGGCACGTCAGGGCTCGCAACGGCGAGGCTTGTCATCAGAGCAAAGGCCATCAGGCCGGCGACACAGCGGGCAATCATCGGTCAAATATCCTTGCGAAACCAGACGCAGTGAAAACGCGCTCAAAGGCGGCTTGGTTCACCGTTTCGTGAAGATATATCCAAAACACCTCATTTGCTAATCACAAATGCGGCTAACCTCGCGGTATCGTGGCGTGACAAATTCAGGCTTTTCCATGGGATCCCGGGGGCTCACCCCGGGCATTGGTGCATCGGGTTTGATACGCACGCTCTCGGGATCCAGCGCGAGGCGTTGACAAATCCCAAGGCTCGTTTGCACAATCGCACCCAAATCGCGCAGATCCAGCAGATGGCCGCCTTTGCGCGCAAAACCACTCACACCGAAATCCAGCGGCGGCTCAAGCACAAAGCGCTGCGTTTGCGCCCCAAACAGCGCGCCACGGCCCTGCCAATCCGCAGCCTGACCGCTCGCGATCTGCACCTCGAACCGGCCCGGAGGCACTAGCAGCCGAAAGAAATCGCCGCCACGCGCATAGGCTCCGATCACGTCGCGCCCGGTCGCCACATCGCGCAAAACAAGGTAATAATCGCGCCCCTTGGCGGTTTTGACCTGCAAGGGTAACGTGCGCGGCAAGGCGGTGTCAGACCAGAGCAGACCTTGAGGGCGGTCCTGCCCAACAGCAGGTCCGGCAAGCAACAGGCAAAGGCAAATCAAACGCAGCATTGCCCTGATATGGGGTGCCGCTGCGCAAACGCCAATTATCTGCGGCGCGCTGCGATCAAATCGCAGGCTGCTTGCACCGCCGCGTCGACACCCATTTCCGACGTATCCAGCACCAGCGCATCTTCGGCCGGACGCAGCGGCGCATCGGCCCGGTTCATATCGCGCGCATCGCGTTCGCGTACATCCGCCAGCACCTCACGCTCATCCCCCCCCAACTCCAACCAACGTCGATGCGCGCGCACTTCCGGGCTTGCCGTCACAAACAGCTTCACCTCGGCATCCGGACAAATCACCGTGCCAATATCGCGCCCATCCAGCACTGCCCCACCCTCGCGGCGCGCAAACTCGCGCTGAAATTGCACCAGCGCGGCGCGCACCTCGGGGATCGCGGCAACTTTCGAGGCCACCTGCCCCGCTGCCCCCGTGCGCAAATCTTCACGCTCCAGATCTTGGGGCCCAAGCGTTTGCGCGGCCACCACCGGATCGCCGCCCTTGACCCCGACCGCACGATAGAGCGCGCCCGTATCTAGATGGGCAAAGCCAAACCGCGCCGCCACGGCCCGGCTGATCGTGCCCTTGCCTGCAGCGGCAGGGCCGTCAATGGCAACCGTAAAGCGCATCCCCTTGGACCTTTCCTCGCTTGCCCCCTCAGACGCCTCCGGCGGGAGTATTTCTGGCTAGATGAAACCAAACCAGTCTTTCATCTAGCCCCAAAGACTCCTCGCGGAGCGTCCTGCCCTGTCAAATCTCGCGCCGGATCGTGGCCCCAAGCCGCGCCAGCAAATCCTCAAAGATCGGGAAGGAGGTGGCAATCGGGCTGCCATCATCCACCGAGACCGGATTTTGCGCCGCCATCCCCAGCACGAGAAAACTCATTGCGATGCGGTGATCGAGATGGCTGGCACAGATTGCCCCGCCCGGCACGCCCCCCGGTCCCATGCCATGAACGATCAGCGTGTCCTCGTCTTCTTCGATGCGCACACCGCAGGCCTCAAGCCCGCGCGCCATTGCATCAATCCGATCACTTTCCTTCACGCGCAGCTCATGCACACCGGGCATCCGCGTGACGCCCGTGGCACAGGCTGCCACGACCGACAGCACCGGGTATTCGTCGATCTGGGCCGAGGCGCGGCTTGCGGGCACGTCGATGCCATGCAGCTCAGAATAGCGCACACGTAGATCGGCAACGGGCTCGCCACCCTCTTCGCGTTCATTGAGAAATTCGATATCCGCGCCCATGTCACGCAGCGTGGTAAACAGCCCGTTGCGCGTTGGGTTTTGGCTGACACCGGGCACCAGAATATCGGACCCTGGCACGATCAGCGCCGCACAGACCGGAAAGGCCGCCGAGGACGGATCGCGCGGCACGGCGACCTCTTGGGCGACCAGTTCGGGCTGGCCTTGCAGCGTGATCACCTGCCCCTCATCGGTCTGCTCGACGCTGACATCCGCGCCAAAGCCGCGCAGCATGCGCTCGGTATGATCGCGGGTCGGAATTTTCTCGATCACGACGGTCTGGCCCGGCGCGTTCAGCCCCGCCAGCAGCACCGCCGATTTGACCTGTGCCGAGGCCATCGGCGGCGTGTAGCGCACCGGCACCGGATCGTGTGCGCCCACAACCGTCATCGGCAAGCGCCCACCTGCGCGGCCATAGCTTTGCGCGCCAAACAGCGCGATCGGATCGGTGATGCGCCCCATCGGACGTTTGCGCAAACTGGCATCACCCGTGAAGGTCGCAGTGATCGGCGACGTCGCCATGCAGCCCATGATCAGCCGCACGCCCGTACCCGAATTGCCGCAATCAATCACCTGTTCGGGCTCGGCGAATCCGCCCACGCCGACACCATGGACCGACCACGCGCCCGGCCCGTGGCGCGTCACCTCAGCCCCAAATGCGCGCATCGCTTTCGCGGTATCCAAAACATCCTCGCCTTCCAGCAGGCCCGTGATCTTGGTTTCGCCTACACAAAGCGCGCCAAAGATCAGCGCGCGGTGGCTGATCGACTTATCCCCGGGCACCTCGGCAGTGCCGCGCAGCGGGCCCGATTTATGGGCTGTCATCTTGATCGGATCGCCGTGGCCGGTCATGGTTTTCTCCTGTTTATCGCGCCTGTGTTAGCGCGATCCGGCCCGAGGCGGAAGCCCCCGCTGCGCGCCTCTTCCTCTTGACTGAAATATCCCGGGGGGCTGTCAAAGCCTTGGCTTTGGCAGATGGGGGCCGCGCCCCCAGTTTGACCGCTATTTGCCGATCTCCTCTGAATCTCTCGATCAGGAGTATTGGCTGCTCTGAGGCACACAGCAAATCGCCGAGATCAGTTTCGATCTCGGCGTTCAGGTGCGGTGGATTTGCTGGATCCAGTGTGAGGGGGATCCTTCGGACTAAAGTGGCTTAGTGCTCATTGGCCAGATGCACCCAGTCTGGATCCTTCAAGAGGGGCGAGAGCCGCTCACAGACGTGGCTCGGGGCTGTGCCAGCGGCTGGGGACGCCGTGGCTGTCTTTGCGATGGCGCTGATCTTTTTCTCGAGCGCCCTTTTCTGGGCCTCCAATTCCTCCATGCGGGGCTTCAAATTGGCATAGGGCGCGTCGTTTTCGAGCGAACGCACGAGGTTCTTAATTCTCAGCTCGGTACCATCCAGCGCCGCTACCAAGGCAGGCAGTTCTTGGTCTGGCGGGTTTTTGCGAAGCTGGCTCAGCGCATCTTGAAGAGCGGTATCAAAGACTTCAGAGATTGCGTCCAACACGAGCGCTTCCTGCAAAGCCTTGAAGACCCAAGATTCGATCTCGGCTTGACGCTGCACCCATAGAGCACGTTGCTCAGCTCTACGCGCAGTTCTTACGGGGTAAAATCAGCGGTGTGTGTGATGGGTCATCTTAGAGTCCTTTCGGTGGGATTTTGAGAGAGACGAGCTGCAAGATCCGGCCGCCTTATGTGGATGGCGGACGGACATTGCAATCCAACCAGCCGCCCTTAGGACAGCTAGAGGCGCTTGGGACGGTAGACCTCGACGCGGCGTTTGAGGAGCGAGCGGATCTCGCGCTTTGCACGGGCGAGACTCTGGGTGACCGCGTTGAATTGCGGGCGCTGTGCGGCGTTCAGGCGGCCGAGGATCGCGCCCGGTTCGAACAGCTCGGACTCCGGGTAAATCATCAGCCGATGCAACGCGCGGAAGATCGTTTCTTGAGGCAACCCGAGGCGGGGCGACAGCGCGATGAGAACCTGACGGCGGCACTCTGGGCCGACACCTGCGCCCTTTCCCCAATTGCGACGTAGCGCACCCAACCCGCTGAAGCTGAGGAAACGGATGCGATCAACCCATTTTCCGAGTTCAAGCCACCCGCGACCGTCTGCCCGCGCGCGGTGAAAGCCCCGATAACGGTGCAAGTCGAGCTGCTTGTCGAGCAAGGGGATGGCGAGAGTGGATAGGATTCGCGCGGGTGTTCTCGGGACCGTGGGCACGAATTTCAGACGCCGTTTTCCACCTGAGCCAGCACCTCGGCCAGCACCGATACGGCCAGCAGTCGCGGATCGCGCGCAGAGCGGATCAACCCGATCGGTCCGCGCACCCGCGCGCGCGTCGCCGCATCGATACCGCGTGCCCGCAAACCTTCCAGCCGTCGGTTTTGCGTGCGCACACTGCCTTGCGCGCCGATGTAGAAAGCGGGGGTTGCGAGCGCCGCCTCAAGGATCTCCAGTTCCCAATCATGATCGTGAAAAAGAAAGATCACGGCCGTGCGCGCGTCGATAGCGGCCTCGGGAAGGATCCCAGCGCGGTCCAACATACGAACCGAGCAACCTGCAGCGATGGCATTGGCGAATGTGGCGTCCTCAGGCGTGAACAGAAGATGCGGCGCGCCGGTGGCCCGCACCAGATCCGAGAAGAACACCGCTTCGGCACCTGCGCCAAAGATCACGAAGCGCGGCTTTGGGCGAAACGCGACGCGCAGCGCGTCCAGTTTGCCGGGCTCCGCGCCCTCTTGTGCGAAATCCAAACCGCCAGCAGCGCTTAGCCACAGTGCTGTCTCTTCGCGGCGCGCGCGCCTTGCAGCAAGCTCACACAACAAAGCCCGGTCCGGCGCGGGTATAACGGTGATCTCAAGTGCACCTCCGCAGGGCAGTTTCAAATCGAAAAAGGGCGAGCCCGCGCCATAGTGCAGCTTGCGAACCTGCCCGTCGGCCAGCGCAGCACGCGCATGTTCGACCACATCTTCCTCGATACAGCCCGCGCTGAGCGCCCCAACGCGCCGACCGTCATGCAAGATCGCCATCGCCGTGCCGACATTACGATAAGCCGGGCCTTCGATGCCAGAAATCACCGCGATCGCGCCGGGCGCGTCGGACCGTGCCAGTTCGAACCACGGATCTTGCGCGGCAGGATGGGTCAAGGCCGCCCCCTCAATCGTTCGCCCCGGTCAGCGCACGGCGTGCAACCTCGACGAAAAACTGCACGCCCAGCGGCAGGATCGCATCGTTGAAATCATAGTGAGGGCTGTGCAGGTTGCGCCCGCCCTCGGCCGATCCATTGCCAATCCAGCCATAAGCGCCGGGCACCTTTTCCAGCAAGAAAGCGAAATCCTCGCTCGCCATGCTGGGCGCGTAATCGGTCTGCACCGCATCGCGGCCCAAGATCGCCTCGGCTGCGCGGCGCGCAGTTTCGGCCGCCTCGGGGGCGTTAATCGTGGCCGGGTAGCGGCGCTGATATGTGAGCTGCGCAGTTGCGCGATAGGCTGCGGCGATCATTTCGGCGCGGTGCGTCATCTCGGTCTGCACGAAGTCGCGCGTTTCGGGTCGCAAGGTTCGCACCGTTCCGCGCAAGATCACCTCTTCGGGAATGACATTAAGCGTGTGACCCGCATGGATCTGCGTCACCGAAATCACTGTCGCATCGGTCGGATCCACCGCGCGGCTGACAATGGTTTGCCAGGCCAGCTGCAACTGTGCGGCCAGCGTGATCGGGTCGATCCCCTCATGCGGCATCGCGCCATGCGATCCCTTGCCGATCACCTTCAATTCGAACGTGTCGAAAGCGGCCATCACGGGACCTGCGCGCATCGCGATCCTGCCTGCCTCCAGCCCCGGCCAGTTGTGCAGCGCATAGATGCTGTCGAGCGGGAAATGTTCGAGCAATCCATCTTCGATCATCACCCGCGCGCCACCTTCGTTTTCCTCAGCGGGCTGGAAGATGAACACCACCGTGCCCGGCCCCGGCGGATCGGCCGCCATCGCCTGCGCGGCCCCCAGAAGCATCGTGGTATGCCCGTCATGGCCACAGGCATGCATCTTGCCGGGAATTTCCGAGGCATAGGTGGCACCGGTCAATTCCGCTATCGGCAGCGCGTCGATATCGGCGCGCAAACCAACGCACGGGCCCTCGCCATTGCGAAGGACGCCGATCACACCGGTTCCGGCCAGCCCCTC
This sequence comes from Thioclava arctica, assembly GCF_040892615.1. Classification (NCBI taxonomy): domain Bacteria; kingdom Pseudomonadati; phylum Pseudomonadota; class Alphaproteobacteria; order Rhodobacterales; family Paracoccaceae; genus Thioclava; species Thioclava arctica. Next base: position 347,996 of record NZ_JBFRYC010000001.1, on the reverse strand, counting down.
ATGAACCTCGAGTCCGAACCAGCGCAGACGCGCGGCGATGAAGGCGGCGGTCTCGTGTTCCTCGAAGGCCAGTTCGGGGCGGCGATGCAGCGCGCGCCGCCATTCGACAAGCTGGTCTTCCATCGCCTTGATCGCCGGGGTGATATTCATCGCGCGTCCTTTCAACCAAAGAGCCAGCAGCCCCCGAGCCCAAGCCCGAGCCCGACCAAAAGCCATGCGACACGGTCGATGAGCGGGATATGCCCCGCCGCAACGGCGGCCATCGCGCCCGGTTGGGTCGCGCCCTCGCTTGCGGGAACCGCCGTATCCACCTCGCCGGTCACGACCCGCGAGAAGGCATTGAAGAAATCCTCGGCATTCTTGCGCGCCACGCCCTGAATCAACCGCCCGCCGACTGCGGCCAGTTTGCCGCCCACCTCGACATCGGCGACATAGGACAACCGCGTGCCCTCGCCTTCATGCGCGAGCCGGATGTCCGCGCCCCCCTTGGCGAAACCCGCAGGCCCGCCCTGCCCGCGCCCGCTGATCCGGTAAGAGACCGGGGGCACCAGATCGGAGAACTCGACCTTGCCGCGAAAGCGGGCCGAGACCGGGCCGACCCGCGCCACAACCGTCGCAGTATATTCGGCCTCACCAGTCTGTTCCATCGACTCGCAGCCCGGGATCGCGCGGCGCAGCACCTCGGGGTCGTTGAGCCCGCTCCACACCGTTTCGGGATCAGCCGGGATCAGGTGATCTCCCTCGAACCGCATCACCCCGCCTCCGCATGGATCGCGTTATAAACCCGGTAGAGCGACTGCGTGCCCTCTTCTCCGAAACCATTGTCGATAAGCGTGAGATACAACCTGCGCGCCAGCGCGAGACCGGGCAGATCGAGACCCAGTTTTTTGGCCTCTTCCAGCGCAATGGTCATGTCCTTGACGAAGTGGTGGATGAAGAAACCCGGTGCGAAATCCTCGTCCACCATCTTCGGCCCAAGCCCGTTGAGCAGGAAACTCGAGGCCGCCCCGGTTCCGATTACCTTGAGAACCTGCAACGGGTTCAGACCGGCGACACGCGCGTAGCTGACGCTTTCAGCCACCGCAAGCATGGTCGAGGCGATGGCAATCTGGTTGGCCATCTTGGTGTGCTGGCCAGAACCCGCCTTGCCCATCAGCGCAATATTCGCCCCCATCAATTCCAATACCGGGAGCACCTGATTGAAGGCACTCGTCTCGCCCCCCACCATAATCGCAAGCTTTCCCGCCTTCGCACCGACATCGCCCCCCGACACTGGAGCGTCGAGCGCCGAAATCCCGCGTTCAAGCGCAGCCTGCGCGATCCTCGCGGCCAAGGCCGGGCTCGACGTGGTCATGTCGATCAACACGGCTCCCGGTCGCGCCTTGGCGACGATCCCGCCCTTGGAGAGGTAGACTTGCTCGACATCGGCGGGGTAGCCCACGATGGTGATCGTGATATCGCTGACTGCGGCCACGGCACCGGGACTGTCAAACCACTGAGCGCCCTGTGCGACCAGAGCATCGCCCTTGGCGCGGGTGCGGTTGTAGATATTGAGAGGGTAACCCGCGGCGAGGATATGCCCCGCCATGTGCTGCCCCATGATTCCGAGTCCGATGAAGCCGACGCTGGGTTTCTGTTCTGTCACGGCTGGGTCCTTTTCTTTGGGCTGGGCGCTGCCTCTCGCAGGAGCGCGCGAATGGATTGCGGGGTCAGCGGAAGACGCTCAATCGTCACGCCGCGAGGCGCGAGCGCATCGCTCACTGCATTGGCGATCACGCCGATTGCGCCCATCACTCCGCCTTCGGCCATGCCCTTGATCCCAGCGGGGGTGCGGCGGTTCGGAGTATGGTGATGCAGGATTTCGAACTCGGGCAATTCGTTCGGGGACGCGACAAGGTAATCGGCGAGCGTCGCAGAGAGGTTCTGCCCCGAGCCGTCATAAACAACCTGTTCGAGCAGCGCGCCGCTTAGCCCCATCGCGATCGCACCTTGCTGCTGGCCGCGCACCACGATCGGGTTGAGAACGGTGCCGCAATCCTCGGCGACGAGATACCGGTCGATCGAAATTGCGCCGGTGCGCGGATCGACCTCGACCTCGCAAGCATGGGTCGAATTGGAATAGGTCATCGCAGGCGGATCGTAGCTATGCGAGAAGTCGAGCCCGGGCGCGATCCCCTCGGGCAGCGCTAACGGGTCAAGATAGGCGCGCCGCGCGACATCCGCCAGCGTGAGACCCGTCTCCTGCCAGTCGTCGTCAATCATTCGTTCGATCTGACCCGCGCGCATTCGCAGCTCGCCAGCCCCGTTGAGATCCAGCATTGAGGCCGCAATCACGAGCACCCGCTCGCGCGCTTTGAGCCCACAGAGATAGAGCGTTCCGCCCCCGGCGGTCGCGCCGCGTCCACCGCGGCTGCCCATGCCATAGGGCGCGACATCGGTGTTGCCCATGTGGACCGTGACATCTTCCGAGCGCACGCCAAGCCCTTCGGCAACCGCCTGCGCAAGCGGGCTCTCGTAGCCCTGTCCCGTGCCCATCAACCCGACAGAGGCATTGACCGCCCCGCTCGGTTCGATCCGTACCCAAGCCGCTTCATGCCCTGATCCCGGAATGCCGGCAGACTTGTAGAATTCCGATCCGTAGGTCGTGCTTTCGATCACCGTGCACAGCCCGAGCCCCAGATACCGGCCTTCGCAAAGTGCCTGCGCTTGCCGCTCGCGGAATGCCGCGACATCGATCGCGGCAACCGCGGTCTCAAGCGTTTCCCGAGGGGTGACATCCTCGAGGAGTTCGCCCGTGGGCATCTTATAGGGCAAGTCTTCCGGGCCAAGCGCATTGATACGGCGCACCTCGATCGGGTCGAGGCCAAGCTCGCGGGCAATGGCGTCGATCGTGCCCTCCATCACCCAGCTTGTTACCGCCATTGGCGCGCGCATCGGGCCAGCGCCGCATTTGTTGGTCAGCGCGACGCGGACCTCATAGGCGTAGTCTTGGATCCGGTAGGGCCCGGTCATGATAAGTGCGATAACCCGGGCCATGTAATTGGCCGGAAAAAAGCAGTAGCTGCCGAAATCCTCGTCGAGCTCAAGCTCAAGACCGAGAATCCGTCCGGTTTCGCTTACCGAGGTGCGGGTGCGGCACTCGTATTCCCGCGCATGAGCGGCGGCCATCAGGTTCTCCATGCGATCTTCGCGCCAACGCAGCGGGCGGCGCAAGTGACGCGAGAGGGCCGCCACCGTGAGTTCCTCACGGTAGAGCGCGATTTTCTGACCGAACGCACCGCCCACATCGGGGCTGATCACCGTGACCTGGCTTTCCGACAGACCCAGCCGCTTGGCGAGCTGGCTGCGCAAAGGGTGCGGGACCTGATTGCCGATATGCATGTTCAGATGCGCTCTTCCGTCATCCCAATCGGCAAGGCAACCGCGCGTCTCCAGCGGGACATGCGTGTGGCGATGGAGCGCGAAACGGGCCTCGATCACGCGATGCGCCTCGGCCCGACGCGCCGCTGGATCGCCGACACACAGGCTCTGATGCGAGACCATGTTGCTGGACAAGGTTTCATCGACCAGAACCGCGTCGGGCGCGAGGGCCTGCGCGATCGAGGTCACCGCAGGGAGTTGGTCATATTCGACGGTGACACATTCGGCGGCATCCTCGGCGAGGTAGCGATCGGTCGCGACCACGCAGGCCACCGGATCGCCGTGGAAACGCACTTTCTCGATCGGAAGAGTCGTGAGCTCGGTCGGTTGCAGCCCCTCAATCGGCGGCGCGATGCGCAGCCGCGTCGTCAATTGATCAAGGTCGCGCCCGGTGAAGATACCAACGACCCCCGGCATTTCAGAGGCTTCGGCGCTGTCGATTCCGAGGATGCGCGCATGGGCGTGGGGCGAGCGCACGAAGCTCACATGCAGCGCGCCGGGAACGGCAAGATCGTCGAGATAGCGCCCGCGGCCAGTGACGAGACGTCGATCTTCCTTGCGCGGCAGGGCGCGGCCGATCTCGGTGAAGGCGCTGCTCATACCGACTCTCCACGCATCCGTGCCGCAGCCTTCAACACCGCGGCCACGATATTCTGATAGCCGGTGCAGCGGCACAGATTGCCCGACAACACATCGCGCACCTCGCTTGCGGTGGGGGTCGGGTTCTCGCGCAGGTAATGCTCGAAGGTCATCACGATGCCAGCTGTGCAGAAACCGCATTGCAGCCCATGTTCCTCGTGCAGCGCCTGCTGGAGCGCCGAAAGCGCATCGGGCCGTCCCACGGCCTCGATCGTCGTGACCTCATGCCCCTCCATCTGGGCAGCGAAGGTCAGACAGGCGCGGGCCGGACGCCCATCGATCAGCACGGTGCAGGCGCCGCAGACGCCGTGTTCGCAGCCCACATGTGTGCCTGTCAGGCCAAGATCCTCGCGCAGCACATCCGACAGCAGCTTGCGCGCGGGCACCTGCAGATCATGTGTCTCGCCATTCACGCTTAGTGAAAGCGTCAGGGGTTCGTGTGTCGAAGCGTTCATGCACCCTCCTCCCGGTTCAGAGCAGACTGGAACGCGCGAACAACAAGCGTTTCGGCGAGTTCCCGGCGGTAGACGGCAGGCACCTGCTCACTGTCCTCGGGCGCAATCGTCGCGGCGACCGCCGCCGCGAGGTCGCGAATGGTGGTTTCATCTGCCGGTCGGCCCTGCATGCGCGCTTCGATTTCGGGCAAGCGCAACGGGACAGTCTCAACACCGCCGAGTCCGATCCGCAGCGCATCGATTTTGCCCTCCTCGTCGCGCGCGAAACTCAGCGCGACGCTGACAAGCGCGAAATCGCCGTGACGGCGGGAGAAATATTCGAAGGCCCACAAACCGCCAACCGGGAGCGGAAAGCGCAGCGCGGTGATGAGTTCGCCATCGCGCAGATCAACCGTCATGATCGATTGCAGGAAATCGGACGCGGCAACCTCGCGCGTTCCCTCCGGCCCCGCGATCACCAGCGATGCGCCGAGCGTGACCGCGATCAGCGGCAACTGGGCGGCCGGATCCGCATGGGCGAGACTGCCGCCGATCGTGCCGCGCTGGCGAATAGCGTAGTGCCCGATAGTTGCGGCGGCGGCACTCAAAAGCGGCAGACTGCGCCGCACTTCCGGCGCGTTGGCAAGGCGGTGATGGCGCGTCAGCGCGCCAATCTCGACGAAGCTATCCGTCACCCGGACGCTGTCCAGTTCGATCAGGTCATTGAGATCGACCAGATGTCCCGGTCGCGCCAGACGCATGTTGAGCATCGGCCCCAGGCTTTGGCCACCGGCAAGCGGCTTCGCGGCGGACCCGTGCGCGCGCAAAAGCGACAGGGCGTCCGCTAGGTTCGCAGGCCGGTGATAGAGGAATGGGGCCGGTTTCATCGCTTTATACTGCGTTCCAGATCAATGACTGACCGGTTTCACGATCAAAGACATGCAGGCGGTTGAGATCCACAGCGAGCGTGATTTTTTCGCCGAAGGCATGGCGCAGATCCTTGCCGACGCGGAAGAACAGCTCTTTTCCCCCGAAATCCATTCCCAGATATTGATCCGAGCCGACCGGAAGCACCGAGTTCACGGTGCCACTAAGCGCGTTGACTTCAAGCTCCGCAGGGCCTTCCGCGACATCCTCAGCCCGGATTCCCAGCCGGACCTCGCGGCCCTCCTGTCCTTTCAGGCGCGCCGCGTGCGCCTCCGGCAGCACCAGACGCAGCTCGTCGCGGACAAAATCCATTCCACCGTTCGATCCGGCCTCGAGCACGCCGTCAAAATAGTTGATCGGCGGGCTTCCGAGGAAGGACGCGACGAAAGTGTTCGCCGGTCGCTCATAGATGTCGTCCGGCGTGCCGATCTGCTGCACCACCCCATCGTTCATCACCACGATACGGTCCGCAAGCGTGAGAGCCTCGGCCTGATCGTGGGTCACGTAGACGAAAGTGGTCTCCATCGCGCGATGGAGTTCCTTGATCTCCGCGCGCATCGAGATGCGCAAGGCCGCGTCAAGGTTCGAAAGAGGTTCGTCCATAAGGAAGACCGACGGCGCACGCACCATCGCCCGGCCCAGCGCTACACGCTGGCGCTGGCCACCCGAAAGCTGCGACGGGCGCCGATCGAGCAGATGCGAAATCTCGAGTTTCTGCGCGGCGTCGCGCACGCTCTTGTCGATTTCTTCCTTCGGCACGTTCCGCATCCGCAGTCCAAAGCCGATATTCTCATAGACCGTCTTGTGCGGATAAAGCGCGTAGCTCTGGAATACCATCGCGACGTCGCGCTTGTGCGGCGGAACGTAGTTCACAACCTGCTCGTCAAAGATCAGATCACCATCCGACACCTCCTCGAGCCCCGCAATCATATTGAGGGTCGTGGATTTGCCACAGCCCGAGGGGCCAAGCAGGACGATGAACTCACGATCCTCGATATCGAGGTTGAGATCGCGAACGGCATGGAAGCCGTTGGCGTATTTCTTGTTGACGTTTGTGAAACGGATCCGGGCCAAAACGTTATCCTTTCTAACCTTTGACTGCCCCGGCGGTCAGACCGGAAACGATGTAGCGTTCGAAGACGATGGCGACGATGACTGGCGGCACTATCGCCAGCACGCCTGCGGCGTTGAGGAATGAGAAACTCACGGTGAAATCAGAGGTGAACGAGGCCAGCAGGATCGGCAGGGTCTGCGACGCCGAGGTCTGCGTGAACATCAAGGCGAGCAGGAACTCGTTCCAGCTGGTAAGGAAGGTGAACAGCACCACGGCCACGAGCGAAGGCAGCGAGAGCGGCAGAAACACTTTGATCAGCGCCTGCAGCCGCGAACAGCCATCAACCCGCGCGGCCTTATCCAATTCGTCCGGCAAGCCCTCGAAATACTGAATCAGGATGAAAACCGTGAATGGCACCGTGACTGCGAGATAGGTGATCACCAGCGACCAAAGTGTGTCGAGCATCCCCAGTTTGCGGATCACAAGGAAGAAGGGCACGACCAGCGCAATATCGGGAATGACGCGTGTGAGCAGGATGAAGTAGACCGAAGCGTTGCGCCCCCAGAACCGTATCTTCGCGATGGCATAGGCGGCTGGCACGCCGACAAGCAGGTTAAGGATCACGACCAGCGTCGCCACGATCAGGCTGTTCCCCATCGAGGGCAGCAGGTTCTTCGCGGTCGAGGGGATAAAGTTACCCGCCGCCGGATCGGTGCCCGAGCGCGTCTCGTAGGTAACCGGCGCGCTGTCTCCGGCAGTGAAAATCGCCTTGAAATTGCCCAGCGTGGGCTCATCGGGGATCCAGTGCGGCGGGATCGAGACGATCTCGGTCTCGGTCTGGAAGGCCGAGGAGACGAGCCAGGAAACCGGAGCGAGCACATAAATCGCGAGGACAATCGCAGAGACCAAGATCACAACGCGCTGGACAATGCGCGCCATGGCCTGGCGGCGACGGTAGTCGATCGTGTCGACGGGAGGGGTGATAGGCATATTGGTCATGTCAGATCTTGCGCCCCAGCGTTCGGATGAAGAGGTAGGAAAGTGCGAAGGTCGCGATTGCGAGCAGGTAGGACATCGCGGCCCCGCTACCGAAAGAGAGGTTGCGGAAGGTTTCGACATAGATGTGCCAAGACAGCACATGCGAGGCGCTGCCAGGCCCACCCTCGGTCAGCACGAAGAACAGGTCGAAATGGCGGATCGCCATCATCGTCTCGTAGATCATCACCAGCATGAAACCGGGCTTCATCGCAGGCAGGGTGACATGCACGAAGCGCTGCCAAACCGTCGCTCCGTCGACGCGCGCGGCCAAATACAGATCCGCCGGAATTGACTTAAGCGAGACCAGAAGAAGGATCGTGGCCAGCGGCACTTCCTTCCACACGAAAGCATTCGCAATCAAGAACAGCGTCTTGTCCTGATCCCCCAGCCAGACCATGTATTTATCTATGAAATCAAGCTGATAAAGAATGCCGTTCAGCGCGCCATAGCTGGAATCGTAGATCCATTTCCACATCAGCGCGTTCGCGACATAGGGGATCGCCCAAGGCACCAGCAGGATCGTGGAGAGAAGACGGCGACCGCGGAATTCCTGATTCAGCAGCAGCGAGACAAGCAATGCGATGACGGCGATCGCGCTGACTGAGACGAGCGAGAAACTCACCGTGCGCCAGACCGCGCCCCAGAAAGCCTCGTCCCCCAAAAGATCGGTATAGTTCTTGAGACCAACGAAAGGGGTCCGGTTCGGGCGCGTCAGCTTGATGCTGAAGAAGCTGATATATAGCGAATAGGCGATCGGGAAGACCGCGACCGCGCCCAGCACAGCCATCACCGGAGCAAGAAACAGCATGGCGCTGCGCTCCTCGTATCCTAGCCGCCATCTCGGGCGTGTCGCCCCAATCATTGTATCCGCCACGTCATGCTCTCCCGTTGCCCTGCCCGACAGTCGGCGGGCCTTCTAAAAGGCCCGCCTCGCCTGCTTAGTAGCTGTCCTTCAGCTCGTTCCACAGATCGGCAGATTTCTTGACCGCCCCGGCGGCATCGACATTTCCAAGGATCGCCGATTGCCAGGCCGAACCATTGGTGTCGTTCCACTCACCGAACCATGGGGTGATCGTGTCCTTCTTGCGGGCAAGCGCCTGCTGGGCCTGGATCATATTGACATCACCATAAGAGTCGTAGGCCGCGCGGATCTCCGGGTCCTCGAACAGCGGCTTCACACCGAACCCTGCCCCGATATCGAGGAACAGGAGCTTCTGGAACGTGTAGGCTCCGTCCGACTTGCCGCCGAACCATTCGATCAGCTTCGCAGTGTTCTCGGCGCGCGCCTTGTCCTGCGCGGCTTGCGTCGACATGCCATGGAAACGCATCCAGCCCACTGTCGCGTGAGAGCCCTTCGCGCCTTGCGGCATCATCGCTTGCTTCACATTGCCCGCGATCTGCGATTGCGCAGGGTCGTTAAGCATCCGCAGACGGTATTTTGCAACCATCGCAAAGGCATGGTTCCCCGCCGCAAACGACTTCAAGCCAGCCAGTTCGCCAGTTTCGACGCAGGCGGGCGAAACGATCTTGTGCTTGTCTACCGCATCAACCACCCATTGCAGCGCCTCGACAGCACCTTCCTTCGAGTCCTGCATAACGGCCGAGCCGCTATCGTCGACCAGCCGGCCGCCATGCGAGTAGACCAGCGTCGAGATGAACTCGATCAGCCAGCTTTCCTGCGCCATCGCGAGCATCATCGGATATTCGGCGATGCCCTTTTCCTTCATGACCCGGGACTGCTCCACCAGCTCATCCCAGCTCGACGGCGGCGCATCAAAGCCAGCTTCCTTGAGCTTCGCCTCGTCATAAAGGAAGGCCATGTAGTCAGTGTAATAGGTCAGGCCGTATTGCCGACCGCCATAGGTCATCGACTGGGTGCAGAAATCCTCGGCCTCAGCGTTGTATTTCATCAGGCTGTCAAATTCATCGACCGGAGCGATCCAGCCAGCCTCGGCCCATTCCGGCAGCCACGAATCCGACACCCACATCGCGTCGAGCGGTGCACCGCCAACGAATTTTGCGACCATACCTTCGCGATACTGCGCCCAGGGCGAATTTCCGTAATTCACGGGAATCCCGGTTTCGGCCGTGAAGGCGCTGAGGTGACTCTGCACGGTGTCGACTGCGGCGGACCATGTGTGCATCGTCAGCCCTGCGGTCTCGGCGCGCGCCGGACGAACCAGACCCGGCGCCATTAGCGCCCCTGCACCCGCCGCCGAATAGCGGAGGAAATCCCGGCGCCCGAGCTGGCGCATCTTATCCTTGAGCATCATTCGATTCCTTTTGCATGGCCGCCCGCCCCGAGTTCGATTGAGGTCCCTTCGCAGCGCACCGTTCCCGTTGAACTTGTTTGTAAGAATCGACGCTATTGGCGATTTATTAATTCGTCAATTGACGACAAACGAAAAAGTGAAGATTCACCTTCCCCGACGGAAATTGCACAAATTTTCAGCATCCGTGGCCATCGCCGCAGCTGAAAACGTAAGAAATGTAGCTGATTGTGGCGGTCAGTCGCCGCGACACACGTCGATCATGTCCCCGAAGCCCGCAAGGAACACTCGAACATGCATTGACACCACCTGATCCTCGGACAGGGACAGGCTGCTCTGATAAATGTGGCGCCTAATCGCGTAGTGAGAGATCGCACCATGCAGCGTCCATGCCATCTCGTGGAGCAATGCAGGCTCTTCGGGCAGGGACACCCCCTTCTCATGCGCCACCTCGCGCATTACGACCTCTAGCACCTGCATGATGATCGCCGCGATGTAGTCAGGCGCCATATTTGCTTCGGCCAGAGAGGCGTAAAGGAGCAGCCGCAACCACTTGCGCGTCAATGTGGACTGAAGGTAGTCGCGATAGAAAGCCTCGAGGCGCTCTGAAACCGGCCGCGAACGATCCTGAAGATCCACGAACCAGACTGCCTTGAATGCGCCAAGGATTTCTTGGTTATAGACCTCCTTGAGCAGATCTTCCTTTGTCGGAAAGAAGCGGTAGAGAAGGCGTTGCGAAATGCCGCACTTCTCCGCCAGCTGACGCGTCTGCCCCGTAAGGCCATTCTCGGCAAAGAAGTCGGTCGCGACATCCAGAATCTGAGCGCGGCGCTTGTTGAACGGCATCCGGACAGAACCCTGCGGCGAACCAGGCTTGTTTCCGGTGCCGCGCGCTTTTGGCGCACCCCGAGCTGCTGTCGATTTGGCCTGCACGTTATCTCCCTCGCATCCGTTGTTCTTAACCATGACGTCGGACGCAACGCCCTTAATGTTGCATAGTAGCCCACGACGCGCGCGGGCAAAGCTTTTTTCGTCAAGTGACGACTTAAATGTTGCGCGCATCAAGAATTTGGTCGTAGCTTTAACACATCGTGGCGCACCAGTGCCTAAGATTCAAAGCCATTCATGCCGGAGCGCATCATGATCTATGAACAAAGAACCTACCGCATCACGCCCGGGAAAGCGCCTGAATTCCTCAAGCTCTATGAGGCCGAGGGGCTTCATATCATCAGTCAATACGCGAAGCTCGCCGGATGCTGGGTCAGTGACAGTGGCGTACTGAACGCGGTCACTTTCCTTTGGGCCTATGAAGATTATGGCCACCGCAGCGCACAAAGAGCCAAGCTCGGCGCAGACTCGGAGTGGCAGGGTTTCGTGCCCAAGATCCTTCCCTATCTCGTGCATCAGGAAAGCATCTTCCTGCAACCCGCCGCTTTCTCTCCGCTTGACTGAACCGGGCGCAAGTCACCATGCGCACGCTCGGCATCCTTCTCGCCGCTGGCGCCTCTCGTCGCTTCGGCTCTCAGGACAAGCTTCTAGCAAACTGGAACGGCGCGCCTCTGGTGCTTGCAGCTGCGCGCTCCCTCGAGGCAGCGGGGTGCGACGCGCTCCTTGCGCTCGTCTCATCCGAGAGGGTGGGCGCAGCGCTCCCTGCGTCGTTCCAAGTGCATCAGATTGAGCGGGGCCTGCCGCTCTCTCGGACGTGGCGAATGGCGCGCGACTGCGCTATGACGCTGCACGCGGAACGCGCGCTGTTCGTATTGGGCGACATGCCCTCCGTTTCAACTGACACACTTCGAACCTTGGTGAATAGCGACGGCGGCAGCCGCGCCTGCGTTTTCAACGGCATCCCGATGCCGCCGGCGCTTTTGGTCGCAGATGATATGCGGCGCATGCCCGACCCGGAACAGGATCAAGGCGCCCGAGAGCTGCTGCGCGCCCTGCCGCACAAGTCGCTTATTCCCCTCTCGGCCCAAGAAGCCTGTGACATCGACATTCCGCAAGACCTCTGGCAGAATTGAGACCGCCTCCGTGTTCGACCGTGAATGTTTTCTCGCCTCCCCTGCGTTATAAATACGTGCCGTCGAAACCGACGAAACCAACGCGGGGCGCTACAGAAGCGCACAGGCGTGGCAAGGGCGCGGAGCACGTCGCGCTCTTTCCCATTGTCGCCAACCGTCGGGGTGACGCGTGGAGACGATCAACGGCCCAAGACGGATCGGCGCTGTGTCTCGGGAAGGAATGGCTTCATGGCCTCTTCCCCAACAACGATCGCGCGGTTCAGGCCGCCTTTTTCTTCCCCCCTGCAGCGATTGAGGCCGTATCAGCTGCGCAACCGGAATGCGTGCCATTTGACCGCGCCAAAGCATTCTGGCATCCCGAAAGCTGGGCGAACGGATCTGGCTCAGGCGCGTGATTGTGGGAATAGCGATGTGACATTGAAGATCGTGGCCGCGCGCTTGCGGTTTGGTGGGCGGCATGTTCTGGCGATGCTCGCTTGTCTCATCCTGCTCGCCCCGGCGGCGCAGGCGCAAGAGACGCTGCGGATCGGGGTTCTGGATTACCTCGGCTCGGATCACTCGCTCAGCCATTGGAAGCCTACCGAAGCCGCGCTGGATGCGGCCCTGCCCGGCTATGATTTCCGCTTCGAGCCGCTTGATATCCATCAGCTCGACGCAGCGCTTGCGGCGCAGGATCTGGATTTCGTCATCACCAATCCGGGCAACTATGCCGAGCTGGAATATCGCCATCATATCAGTCGCATCGCCACCGCGCAGTCCGATCAGCCGGTGGGCTCGACGCTGGTCACGACCAAAGACCTGAAAGCCCTCGATGATCTCGCCGGGCGCAAGCTGGCGATCACCGCCCCCGAGGCGTTTGGCGGGTTTCAGGTGATCTGGTCCGAGATGCTGAAAGCCGATCCCCGACTGCCCGCCAAGGTGCAGCTTGAGGTGACGGGCTATCCGATGCAGCGCGCCGCCCAAGCGGTGCTGGACGGGCGCGCCGATGCGGCGGTGCTGCGCCCTTGCATGCTTGAGCAATTGCAGCGCGACGACCCGGCGCGCTACGGGACGCTGCACGCTTTTGCCCTTCAGCCATCTGGCCAGACGCAATGTGCGCTCTCGAGCAGGGTCTATCCCGGTTGGCCCTTTGCGAAAACGCCCGCGACCTCGCCCGAACTGGCCAAGCAGGTGGCGATTGCGCTGATGCAGATGCCCTCGGGCAATCGCTGGACGGTGCCGCTAGATTACCAGCCGGTGCATGATCTGCTGCGCCAGTTGCAGCTTGGCCCCTATGCCCGCACCGGCCCGGTCAACCTGCGCGATTTTATCGCCGATTACCGCGACTGGTTGATCGCGCTGGCCGTCGCGCTGATGTTCTGGGCGCTTTATTCCGTTCGGATCGAGACGTTGGTGCGGCGGCGCACGCGGGCGCTGGACGCGGCCAACACCCAACTCAAGCAAGAGATGATCGAACGCGAGCGCGCCGAAACCGCCGACCGGCTTCATATGCGCGAGCTGGAACATGTCGCGCGGCTCTCGATTCTGGGCGAGATGGCCTCGTCGATCGCGCATGAGCTGAACCAGCCGCTTTCGGCGATTTCCAACTATGCGCAAGGTTGCTTGCTGCGGCTCAAGACGGGCAATTTCTCGCAGGGCGATATGGAGACCGCCTCGGGCGAGATCGCCGCGCAGGCCGAGCGCGCAGCCACCGTGATCCGCCGCATCCGCGCCTTCGTGCGCAAACGCGAAAGCCAGCGCGCCCAGATCAACATCTGCGAACTGCTGACGGAATGCAGCGCGCTGTATCACGCCCAGACCCACCGCGCGGGCGTGCGCGTCGAGGTATTGTGCGCCGAGGGGCTACCGCAAGTGATCGGCGACCGGGTACATCTGACGCAGGTGATCCTTAACCTCGTGCAGAACGCGGTGGACGCGATGGCGCAGACCGAGCCCGCCCAGCGGCGCATCCTGATCACTGCCGAACGCGCCGAAGAGCCCGGTCGTGGCGCGGGGATCTGCCTGTCGCTGCGTGATCGCGGCACGGGCATGTCCGAGACCGCGATGGCCCATTTCGCCGAGGCGTTTTACACCACGAAACCCGAGGGGATCGGGCTGGGGCTGGCCCTGTCGCGCTCAATCATTGAGGCGCATGGCGGCTGGATGCGCGCGCAGCGTCCGGCGGATGGGGTGGGATTGCGGGTGGCGATCTGGCTGCCAATCGGTGAGGATGCCGCATGAACGACACGCCCGTGATCCATATCGTCGATGATGACCGCGCCGCGCGCGAGGGGCTGGGGTTTTTGCTGTCCTCGCTGGGGCTGACGATTGCATCGCATGCCAGCGCCGCCGATCTGCTGGCCACGCTGGGCAATCAGATTGTGGGCTGCATTCTGGCAGATGTCCGCATGCCCGGAATGACGGGGCTGGACCTGCTGGACGAGCTGGGGCGGCGGGACTGCCCGCTGCCGGTGATCATGATCACGGGGCATGGCGATGTGCCGATGGCGGTGCGCGCGATGCGGGCTGGCGCGATGGATTTCTTTGAAAAGCCGGTCAATGGCATGGCCCTTGTCGAGCGCATCAACGAGGCGCTGCGTGTCAGCGGCGAACGCGCGCAATCGCTGGGCGAGCGCGCACAGCTGACCCGACGCATCGAAAGCCTGACCGCGCGCGAGGCCGAAGTGGCGCGCGCCGTGCTGGCGGGGCGGCAGAACAAGCAGATCGCACATGATCTGGGTATCAGTCTCAAAACAGTGGAAAACCACCGCCACAACGTGATGGACAAGATGCAGGCCAGCAGCGCCGCCGATCTGGTGCGACGCCTTGTCGCGGCGGGATGGCAGGCGGATTAGGGGTTAACCCCCAGACCCTTCGGGGTTTGCACCGATAGTGCGGTGCAAGGCATCAACGTAAAGTTCGGGCTGACCCAGCATAGAAAGGATCAGCCCCATGGACACGACCCGCCGCGGCTTTCTTGGCGCGATCGGCAAGGTGACCATCGGCGCCGCCGCCTCAATCGCAGGTGCGCGCCAAGCCGCCGAAGCCGCGCAATCCGACACGCCCACCGCCGTCCCACATTGGGGCATGGTGGTCGATCTGCGCAAATGCATCGGCTGTCAGGCCTGCACCGTGGCCTGCATCATGGAAAACGCCGTCCCCGAAGGCGCGTTTCGCACCCATGTCTCGGTCTATGAACTGGTCAAGGACGGTCAGGACCCGGCAATGGTGATGCTGCCCCGGCTGTGTAACCATTGCGATGATCCGCCCTGCCTGCCGGTCTGCCCGGTCGAGGCAACCTTCAAGGCGGAGAATGGCGAAGTGCTGGTGGATGCCAGCAAATGCGTGGGCTGCGCCTATTGCGTGCAGGCCTGCCCCTATGACGCGCGCTTCATCAACCATGAGACGCAGGTGGCGGATAAATGCACCTTCTGTTTCCACCGCACACAGGCGGGGCTGCTGCCGGCCTGTGTCGAGACCTGCGTTGGCGGGGCGCGCAATTTCGGCGATCTGAACGATGCCGGCAGCGAGGTGTCGCGGATGCTGCGCGAGAACGAGGTCTCGGTGCTACGCCCCGAGATGCACACCAATCCCAACGTCTATTACATCGGTCTGGATGACGTGCTGGACGGTCGGGTGGCCGGTGAGGCCGCCTATCATCCCGAGATGGCCGATAGCGTGAGCAGCCATAAGGAGGGTCTGTGATGCAGGTTCAAGTCCACGAACTCGTCGGAGCCGTGCATGAGGCCGCTTGGCTGCCTTGGGCAGTGCAATATTTCTTCCTGATCGCGATCTCAAGCACGGCGCTGTTGATGGCGCTGCCCGGTTTCGTGCTGGGACGGGCGGGCGATCTGCCCAAGGCACGGCTGGCGCTGATGGTGGCCGTCACCACCGGCATCGTCGCCCCCGTCGCGCTGCTGGCCGATCTACACCAGCCGTTCCGCTTTTGGGAGTTCTTCGTCTACACCCATACGACATCCTGGATGGCTTGGGGCGCGTGGATCGTGCCGAGCTACGTCGCGCTGTTGCTGGGCTTTGCATGGGCCATTCACCGCCCCGCCTTTTATGCGATGGGACAGGAAAACTGGCGCTTTGCCTGGCTGTTTCGCCTGCTGGCGCTGAAGGGTGAGGCAAACGGCTTTGCCCGCCTGCTTGGCCTTGGCGCGGGGCTCGCGGCACTGGGGATCCTGCTTTACACTGGCACCGAGGTCGCCGTGGTGCGCGCCCGCCCGCTGTGGAACTCACCGCTGCTGCCGCTGCAATTCGCCGCCACCGGTTTTGTCGGCGCGCTGGGGGTGATGCTGGTGCTCGAACGCGTTCTGAACCGCGACGGCGCGCTCGAAGAAACGCTCAACCGCGATCTGGTTTTCGCACTGGCCGTGGTTGGTGGGCTTGGTATCATCTGGTTCACGATTGCACGCTCGGGCCTGTCGCCCGCCCATAGCCAAGCGCTGGCCTCGGTTGCGGGGTTCCCGATCTGGAAGCAAATCGCCGTTTGGGGCGCGCTGGCCATCGTTGTGCCCTTCGTGCTGGCGCTTGTCGCGCCGCGCAACACCGGCTGGGCGACCGGGCTGATCGCGATCCACGCCGCTTGGATGTTTCGCTGGACGGTCTTCATGGGCGGTCAGGCGGTGCCGAAAGTCGGATCTGGCCTGTATGACGCGCTGCTGCCCAGTGGCTTTGACGGGCTGATGGGGGTGATCGGCACCTTCGGGCTCTGGATCTTCCTGCTCATCGCCTACACGACCTTCTTCCCTTGGGCCGATGCGACCCCGCCCGCCGGGCGTCGCCCTTCTGCGCCCGCTCATCCCGCCCGCTCTGTCTGAGGAGACCGCCATGACCAATCGCCGCAACATTCTTAAAGGTGCCGTCGCGACCGGGGCACTGGCCACGTTCGGAGCGGGCTATGCCGGAACCGTAAAAAAGCTAGCCAAGGGTAAGTGGTCGGGCGAGGTGCCGCGCAACGAACACCTCACCGGCAACTCGATCCCGGCGGAATACAGCGTCAATCCCGAGACCGGGGATATCGCGCTCAACCCCGATCAGGCGATGAGCTATACGATGTGCATCGGCTGCACCACGATGTGCGGTGTGCGCGTGCGGGTGGACAAGACGGCCAACAAGGTGCTGCGCGTCACCGGCAACCCCTATTCCCCGATGAGCACCGATCCCTTCATCCCCTATGAAAGCTCGGTCGCGGAAAGTTTCGCCGCGATGGCGCAGGCTGGTAAGGGCAACGGGCTGCTCAACCGCTCTACCGCCTGCGGGCGCGGCAATGCCGTGCTGCAACAGGTCGAGAACCCGCGCCGGGTGCTGAAACCGCTGAAACGGGTGGGTCCGCGCGGCTCGGGACAATGGCAGACGATCAGCTTTGAGCAACTCGTTGAAGAGGTCGTCGAGGGCGGCGATCTGTTTGGCGAAGGCCGTATCGCCGGTCTGCGCGAAATTCGCGACCTTGAAACGCCAGCAGTCAAGGGCGCACCCGAATTCGGGCCGCGCGCCAACCGCTTGATGTGGATGAACTGCGTCGATGACGGGCGCGACAATCTTGTGCTGCGCTGGCTCAAGCAAAGTTTCGGGTCGAACAACTTCACCCGCCATGGCAGCTATTGCGGCGGAGCGTTCCGCTCGGGCTCAGGCGCGCTGTTTGGCGACTTCAAGGCGATGCCCCATGCCAAGCCGGATTTTTCCAATGCCGAGTTCATCATCTTCGCAGGCACCGCGCCGGGCAATGCGGGCAACCCGTTCAAGCGCATCGGCAATCTGGTGGCCAAGGCGCGCGCAGATGGCGATCTGAGCTATGTGGTGATCGACCCGATCCTGAACAATGCGCAGAACGGCCCCTCGGGCGAGCGGTCGCGCTGGATGGCGATCAAACCGGGCACCGATGGGGCGCTGGCAATGGCGATGATGGCGTGGATGTTTGACAATGACCGGATCAATCATGACTACCTCGCCCAGCCCTCGCAAGCCGCCGCCGATGCCGCGGGTGAGGCAAGCTGGACCAACGCGACCCATCTGGTGATCGTGGACGAAACCCACCCGCGCTTTGGGCATTTCCTGCGTGGCTCGGATCTGGGGCTGACCGTTGAGGGTGACACCTATTGCGACGCCGACCCCCATCTCGTGGCGTCGTCAAATGGCCCCGTTCCCGCCGGAAACGCGCCCGCGCCGCTGTTCTTTGAAGGTGAGGTGGACACCACTAACGGCCCCGTCGCGGCTAAGACCTCGCTTAGCCTGTTGCGCGACGAAGCCCATCGCCAAAGCCTTGAGGCCTATAGCGAAGCCTGCGGCATCCCCGCAGCCAAGATCATCGACCTCGCGCGCGAATTCACCAGCCATGGACGCCGCGCCGCCGTTGATAGCCATGGCGGGATGATGGGCGGGTCGGGCTTTGCCAATGCCTATGCGCTCAGCATGCTCAACACGCTGAT
The DNA here is from genome assembly GCF_040892615.1 of Thioclava arctica. Taxonomy (NCBI): domain Bacteria; kingdom Pseudomonadati; phylum Pseudomonadota; class Alphaproteobacteria; order Rhodobacterales; family Paracoccaceae; genus Thioclava; species Thioclava arctica. The sequence continues at coordinate 329,780 of NZ_JBFRYC010000001.1, read as the reverse complement.
CGGCAACCTGAACTGGAAAGGCGGCGCAATGATCGCGGGCGGCGGGTTCCCCGAAAACAAGGGCCCGGCCTATGACCTCGCCAGCTTCCCCGGCGCGGTGAAAGCCAAAGGCCTGCCTGCGGGGCGCAACGTGCCTTATGAAAAGACGAGCGAATTCAAACGCAAGAAAGCGGCGGGCAATCCCTACCCCGCCGATGGCCCTTGGTATCCCAACGCGCCGGGCCTTGCGACCGAGTGGATTTCCTCGATGGTCAACCACTATCCCTACGGGGCCGAGGCGCTGATCTTTCGCAACACCAACCCGGTCTATGGCATCCCCGGCGTCGCGCCGTTGGTCGAAAAACTGAAAGATCCCAAGGTCGTGCCGCTGATCATCTCGATTGATCCCTTCATCAATGAAAGCACGGGGATCTCGGACTATATCGTGCCGGATTCGGTGATGTATGAAACGTGGGGCTTCACCAAGCCTTGGGGTGGCGTTGCGACGAAAGCGACCTGCGCGCGCTGGCCGGTGATCGAACCAAGGATGGAGAAGAATGCGCAAGGAGACCGCGTCGGGATGGAGACCTTCCTGATCGCGACGGCCAAGCGCATGGGCCTACCCGGTTTCGGCGAAAAGGCGATTCCCGATGCACAGGGCGTGCTGCATCCGCTCAACCGAGCCGAGGATTGGTATTTGCGCGGGGCGGCCAATGTCGCGATGCTGGGCAAGACCCCGGTAGCGCCCGCCAGCGACGAAGATATCGCGCTGTCCAACGTCGCGCGGATCGCGGAAGACCTGCAAGCCGTGCTCAAGCCCGACGAATGGCGGCGCGCCGCGACGATCTATGCCAAGGGCGGGCGCTATGAAAATATCGAGCGCAGCTATGACGGCGCGCGCGCGACCTATGCGTTCGACAAACCAATGATGATCTGGAACGAGGAACTCGGCAGCTTCCGCCGCGCAACTACCGGCACCCGCGTGCCCGGCACCCCGTCCTGGCGCGAGGCGGAATTCGCCGATGGATCGAAAGTCTCCGATCACTATTCCAAAGAGGACTGGCCGATCCGGGTCTTCAGCTACAAATCCCCGCTGCAGAACTCGTATTCTGTCGGGGCCGAAGTGCTGTTGCGCATCGTCGCCTCCAACCCGGTGATCGTGGGCAGCGTATTGGCGCGCGCCCATGGCATCCGCACCGGCGATATGGTGCGCCTGACAACGCCGGGGGGCATGCTGGAAAGCGTCGCGGTGGTGCGCGAAGGCATCGCGCCCGACACGGTCGCAATCGAGCACGGCTTTGGTCATCGTGGCTTTGGTGCGCATGACATCACCATCGACGGCGAGACGAAACCGGGCGATCCGCGACTGGCGGCGGGCGTGTTGCTCAATGATCTCGGGCTGATCGATCCGACGCGCGACAAAGCCGGTGTCTGGGTCGATCCGGTCTCGGGCACCGCCGTGCGCCAAGGCCTGCCTGCGAAAATCTGGCGCATCGCTTAACGGCGCGCGCCGCGCAGGTCACCTGCCCCCCTCAAACCCGCCGATAGGTCAGGTAATGGGGCTTGCGGCCCTCGCGCAGCGCCTTTTGTTCATAGCGCGTCGACAGCCAATCCCCCCAAGGCGTATCCCAATCGCCATGGGTCGGCTGGGGGTCGTCAAAATCAAACGCGGGCGGCACTTCGAACTGCGGCGCGAACCCGGCTTTGGGGATTTCCTCGACCGCCTGACGGACGTAGTCGGGAATATCGGTGGCCACGCGAAATTCCGCACCGGGTTTGAGCGCGCGGTGCAGCGGCTCCAGATGTTCCTGGGTCACAAAGCGACGCCGGTGATGTTTCGATTTCGGCCAAGGGTCGGGATAGAGCAAAAACGCCTTGTCGATACTGCCCTCAGGCAGCACATCCATCAGATCGCGCGCATCGCCGGGATGCACCGCAATCGAGCGCAGTTGCGTGCGCCGCAGCTTACCCAACAGCATCGCCACGCCGTTGACATAGGGCTCACAGCCGATGATCTCGACCCCCGGATAGGTCGAGGCCATATGCACGATATGCTCGCCCCCGCCAAAGCCGACCTCCAGCCAGACCGGTTTGCCATGAAACCGCGTGGCCATATCAAGGGGCACGCGGTCGGGGTTTTCGGCCCAACTCACGGCACCGGGCGACAGTTGCGCCAAATCTTCGCGCAGATAGGCCCGTTGCGCCTTGTTCAGCGTCTTGCCATTGCGCCGCCCGTAGAAATTGCGCCACGGGGCGGTGTTGGGGTCGGAGTGAGAGGTCTCGCCGCGCGGGGCGGTGTCATCATGCTGTGTCATGGCCGGGCCTCTAACGAGAGGGGGCGCAAAACTCAAGCCTTCTGTATCAGCCAAAGCCCGAAACACATCGCGCCGATCCCTGCCCCCCGCGCCAGGGTAAGCGGGCGCACCAAGGCCCCGAACAGCCCGAATTGATCAATCGCCGCCGCCGAGATCATCTGCCCCAGCAGCACGAAAAACACCGCATTGCCAACGCCAAAGCGCGGCGCAATGAACGTGACGGACAGCACATAAAACGCCACCAACAGCCCTGCGAGAAACAAATACCACGGTTGACTCGGCAGGCGCGCAATCGCGGAGGGCCCGGTTGTCACCGACATGACCGCCACCGCGCCAGACAGCGCCACGCAAAATAAAACCACCGCCGCTACGGCCGGCGATCCGATGCGCGCGCCCAGTTGCGCATTCAGCGCAGCGAGAACCGGAATTCCCAAACCCGCAGACAGCATGATGGTGGCGTAACGCAGATAATCAGGCATCGTTCTCTCCTCCAATTGCCGTTGAAAGTGACGCGGAACGAGGCGCGCCTCAAGCCCCCTTCCTCTTGATCGAAATATCCCGGGGGGCTGGCCGCAGGCCAGTGGGGGCAGCGCCCCCTCGAAACGACAACAGGCGGAGCATTGCCCCGCCTGCGCCACATCCATTGCAACCGCTCAGATTACCTTTTTGAGCGCCTCGATCAGATCGGTCTTTTCCCAGCTAAAGCCACCATCGGCCTCCGGCGCACGACCGAAATGGCCATAAGCTGCGGTGCGCGAATAAATCGGGCGGCACAGATCCAGCGCGTCGCGAATGCCCTTGGGCGTGAGGTCCATCACCGCGCCAACCGCCTTTTCGATCTGCTCATCGGGCACCACGCCGGTGCCAAACGTATCGGCATAGATCGACAACGGCTTGGCCACACCAATCGCATAGCTGACCTGAATGACGCATTTCTTGGCCAGCCCGGCGGCGACCACGTTTTTCGCCAGATAGCGCGCGGCATAGGCGGCCGAGCGGTCCACCTTGGTCGGGTCTTTGCCCGAAAACGCACCGCCGCCATGGGGCGCGGCACCGCCATAGGTATCCACGATGATCTTGCGCCCCGTCAGGCCCGCATCGCCATCCGGCCCACCGATCACAAACGTGCCCGTCGGGTTCACCCACCATTCGGTGTCGGGCGAAATCCAGCCCTCGGGCAGCACTTCGCGGATATAGGGTTCGACAATCGCGCGGATATCTTCCGAGGTCTGGTTGGCATCGGAATGCTGGGTCGACAGCACGATCGAGCTGACCCCGACCGGTTTGCCGCCCTCATAGCGTACCGAAAGCTGCGACTTGGCATCGGGGCGCAGCGTGGGTTCGGCCCCCGATTTGCGCGCCTCTGCCAAGCGGCGCAAAATCGCGTGGCTGTAATGGATCGGCGCGGGCATCAGCTCGGGCGTCTCATCGGTGGCAAAGCCAAACATGATGCCCTGATCGCCCGCCCCGTCCTTATCGACGCCTTGCGAAATATGGGCCGATTGCGCGTGCAAGAAGTTCGAGACGTTCAGCGTAGCCCAGTGAAACTCATCCTGCTCATAGCCGATATCTTTCACGCATTCGCGCACGATACCGTCGATCCGGCCCATATATTCGGCCAGTTTTTCTTTGTCCGACAGGCCAACCTCGCCGCCGACAACAACCTGATTGGTGGTGGCAAACGTCTCGCAGGCGACGCGGGCATTGGGCTCTTCAGCCAGAAATGTATCAAGAACTGCATCCGATATCCGGTCACAGACCTTATCAGGATGGCCTTCCGAGACAGACTCGGAAGTGAAAATATAGCTTTCGCGTGTCATGGGACGTGCTCCGTTGTGAATTACCCCGCACCGTCAGGAAGCCGTTGGAGCGGGTAGCGGATTAGCTAGTGCCGCTTGACGCTGCGGTCAATGAAAATGCGCGCAATCAGTAAGGAAACGATGAATAACGCTGCAATCAGCGCAATGATCGGCCCATCGCCCAGCTTGGCATACAGCGTCTTGGGTAGCGAAGCTGGCAAGGTCACATCGAGCACCCCTGCATGGTCCATCCCCAGACTGGCCACGATGCGCCCCTTGGCGTCGATCAGCGCGCTCACCCCGGTATTGGCGTCGCGCGCCAGCGGCAGGCCCTGTTCGATCGCGCGCAGCCGGGCTTGGGCGAGATGCTGGTAGGGGCCGCTCAACGTGCCAAACCACGCATCATTGGTGACTTGCAAAATCCAGTCGGGACGCGACGGGAAATGCATCAAATCCTGGGGGAAAATCGCCTCGTAGCAGATCAGCGGGGCAACCTTGCCCAAAGTGCCAAGGTCCAGCAGCTTCTCTCCCGTGCCCGCAGAATAGCCATTGCCCACCTGCGCCGCAAAGGCCGTCATTCCAAAGCGCGCCAGAAAATCGCCAAAGGGCATGTATTCGCCAAAGGGCACGAGGTGGGATTTATCGTAAATATCGCGCACCACAGCGTCCGGCCCAATCACCGCAAGCGAGTTGTAATAGCGCGATCCTTGGCTGCGCTGAATACCCATCGCAATCGGCACGCCCCCTGCCGCCTGCACCGATAGCTCAAGGCCCTGACCGGGGCGATCCAACAGGAACGGCACTGCGGTTTCCGGCCAGACGATCAGATCGGGCTTAGGCGTGCCGGGTTCGGGCGGCGTGCTGGTCAGGCGCAGCAACCGATCAAAGAATTTCATCCGATATTGCGGCAACCATTTGAGGTCTTGCGCCGCATTGGGCTGCACCAGACGCAGATGGACGGGGGGCGTGCGCGCCGGTGTCGGCGCGTCCAGACGTGCCGCGCCAGCAAACCAGATCGCCCCCAAACTGAGCAGCGCCACGCCAAGCAGCGCCCCCCCGCGCCCACCGCGCAGGCTTGCCGCTATCGCCGGGGCGGCCGCAATCCCCATCGTGAGCAGGCTCAGCCCCAGAGGCCCGACAAAAGCCGCCGCCTGCGCCACGGGCGTGCCGATCCAGATATGCCCGACCAGCACCCAAGGAAATCCGGTAAACACATACGAGCGCAACGCATCCGACGCCGCCATGCCCAGCGCGATCCCCAAGGCACGCGCCCCCGGCCCCGGCCCGATTTGCGCGCCAAGGCCAAACCCAAGCGCCCAAAACACGCCCATCCCCGCCGACATCAGGATCAGCGCGAAGGGGGCCATCCAGCCGTAAACCTCGGCCTCGACCATGAAGGGTTCGACGATCCAGAACATCGCCGCAAGCGCATAGCCAAATCCCGCCGCGAATCCGATCCATGCGACCGAAGCCGCCCAACGCTGCCCCGAGCCAAGCCAGACCACGCCAGCCAATGCGGGCAGTGCGATCCACCACAGGCCCAGCGGCGCTTGCCCCGCCGCCACCAAGGCGCCCAGCACAAGCGCGCCAAGCAGGCCTTGCCAGCGCGGGCGCAATGGCGCGCGAAATCCGGCCCGCATCGCTGCGATCATTCGGCGGCTGCCACGCCGGGCAGGCGCACCCGCAGCCGCTTGATGCGGCGCGGATCGGCATCAATCACTTCATACTCGACGCCGTTTTCGGTCACCACGACCTCACCGCGCGCGGGCACCCGGCCCAATTGCATGAACAACAGCCCACCCATTGAATCGATCTCGTCATCAGCCTCGGCATCGGCCAGTCGAATGCCCGTCACGCTTTCGAATTCATGCACGGGCGCGCGCGCCTGCACGATCCACTGGCCGGGCTTTTCCTCACGCCAGTAACCGTCGTCGGTCTCGTCATGCTCATCCTCGATCTCACCGATCACCTGTTCGATCAAATCCTCAAGTGTCAGCAGACCATCTACCCCGCCATATTCGTCAATCACCAAGGCCATATGGATGCGCTGCACCTGCATCTTTTGCAGCAGCACACCGATTGGCATGGACGGGGGCACATACAGCAACGGACGGATCAGCTTGCGCAGATTGAACCGCCCATTGCCCGAGCCAAAGCCGTATTCCAGCGCCAAGTCCTTAAGGTGAACAAGCCCCAAAGGCGTATCCAAGGTTTCTTTGAAGACCGGCAGGCGCGAATAGCCATGCTCGCGGAATTTCTGCACCAATTCGTCGCGCGAGATAGTGACCGGCACGGCCTCGATCTCGACTTTGGGGATCGCAACATCGCCAACACGCATCCGGCGCAGGTTACCCAGCCCCGGCGGCGGCACGGGGGCTGGGGGATGGGACTGTTCGATCTGGGGCTCATCAGCAGAGGAGCGTCCCCCGAACCATCGGCTCAATAGCCCGCGCGCGGCGGGCTCAAAAGACTGTCCCGGTTCAGCGTTGTCTGAACCCTCAGTCGCGTCCTCAGTGTCGGCGGACTGCTGCGCTGCGTCAGTGACCTGTTCCATCGTCCCTTTCCAAAATCTTGACCCGTTTGGGCTTAGTCTTGTCCATATGGGTTAACTATCCCTTCGTTTTCAAGCAGGCGAACTTCGATTTGTTCCATCAACTGCGCATCTTGCTCACGAATATGATCGTAACCAAGCAAATGCAGAATAGCGTGAATGATCAAATGCGTCACATGATTTTCAATGGGTTTGCCCTGATCGGCCGCCTCGCGCTGACAGGTTTCATAGGCAATCGCGACATCGCCCAGCGCGATCTCGCCAAAGACATCGGCAGCGGGGCGGTCGGGCTCGGCCCCGGGCTGATCCGCCCCACGTTCCTGCGCAGGCCAGCTTAGCACGTTGGTCGCCTGAGGCTTGGCGCGAAAATCAGCGTTCAACTCGGCGATACGGGCATCATCACAGGCCAGAATCGACAGCGTGCATATGTCAGGGTCAAGCCCGCGATCGCGCAGCACCAAGGGCGCGACATGCGCAACCAAGGCCGGCAGGCCCAGCGCCTCCCAAGCCGGAGCCTCGATTTCGATATCAATGTCCATCCTGCAACCCCGTGATCACCACCTGCGCCAGTTGCGCCCCTGTCGCGCTATAAACCAGCACATCGCCCTGATCGGTCACCACAACCGTGTAGCCGCGCGCAAATGTCACGGCCTCGGGATGGGCGCCTGCGGGCAGCGTGATCTGGCTTGGAATTTGCGGCAAGGGGCTCGGTGTTTGCAGACGGATGACAAGCAGCGTCACAATCGCTACAAGCCCCAAAATCATCACGCCCGCCAGCACCGTGACCAGCAGCTTGAGAAAGCGCAGATCAGGGGGCAGCGTGGCAGGGACATCATCGTCAGGCAGGTCGGACATGGTAAAAGATATCCTCAACGTCGAGATCGGGCCGGGCATGGGTCCGCGCCTTGATAAGGCACTGGCCGCCGCTGTGCCAGAGGAAGCGGCGCTGTCGCGTTCGCGCCTCGCACGGCTGATCGCAGAGGGCGCGGTGAGCCGTGAGGGCACGCCGGTCACCGATCAGAAGGCCAAGGTCACCGAGGGCGAGATCTACGCCATCGCGCTGGAGCCGCCCAAAGCGGTCGAGACGCTGGCCCAAGATATCCCGCTTGAGGTGCTGTGGGAAGACGCCGATCTGATCGTGGTCAACAAGCCTGCGGGCATGGTCACCCATCCCGCGCCGGGCACGCCCGAGGGCACGCTGGTGAACGCGCTGCTGCACCATTTCGGCGGCAATCTGTCGGGGGTCGGCGGGCAGGCCCGCCCCGGCATCGTGCACCGCATCGACAAGGACACATCTGGGCTGCTGGTGGTCGCCAAATCAGATCGCGCCCATCACGGGCTGGCCGCGCAATTTGAGGCCCACACCGTGCATCGCCACTATCTAGCCGTCTGTCACGGCATCCCCGACGCCGCCGATCCGCGTCTGCGCGGCACGCGGGGCGTCAGCTTTGAACATGGCGGCATTTTGAAAATCGCGACCCAGCTTGCGCGCCACAAGACTGACCGTCAGAAACAGGCGGTCGTGGCCAATGGCGGGCGACATGCGGTGACGCGCACCCATGTGGTTGAGGGCTTTCATGGGGCCGCCGCGCTGATCGATTGCTGGCTGGAGACCGGGCGCACGCATCAAATCCGGGTACATATGTCGTATGCCGGGCACGGTTTGCTGGGCGATCCGACCTATGGCGGCAAGCGCAAGCTCAGCGAAAAGGCCGTTGGCGCACACGGGGCCGAGGCTGCGCGCGCCTTCCCGCGTCAGGCGCTGCATGCCGCAACCTTGGGCTTTGTCCATCCGGTGACCGAAGAAGAGCTCTCCTTCGAGGCCCCGCTACCCGCCGATATGCAGGCCCTGATCGAAAGCCTGCGCAGGGGGGCGTGATGATCGAGGCGCTCGGCACGCTCAACCTTGCGGTCGCGCTGCATCTTTTGGCGCAGATCGGGGCGGCGATCCGCGTGCTGGCCCGCCCTGACAAGCCCCCGGCGGTGCGCGCAGGCTGGCTGGTGTTGATCTTCTCCGTGCCTGTGGCGGGGGTGGTTTTATATCTTCTGGTGGGCGAGACACGGCTGAACTTTCGCATCGCGCAACGGCAACGCAAGACGCTGGCCGCCCTGCCCCCGCCGCGCGCGCGGCACCGCTTTGATCCCCCGCCCGAGGCGTGGCGCGCAGCCTTCGCGCGTGCCGCCAGCGTGAACGGTTATGCCATCAGCCACGCCTGCGCCCCGCGTCTTCTGGTGCCCGCCCAAGACCAGATCGCCTCCCTTATCGAGGATATCGAGGCGGCGTCCGACTCGGTTCACATCATCAGCTATATCTGGCTGGACGATCCCGTCGGGCGCGCCTTGGCCGAGGCGCTGATTCGGGCCGCCAAGCGCGGAGTTGAGGTCTGCCTGCTGGTCGATGGCCTGGGCGCGCGCACCTTCTTGCGGGCCCCCCATTGGCAAGCGATGCGGGCCGCCGGGGTGCAAACCAGCGTGGCTTTTCCGTTTCATTGGGCGCTGTTCAAACTCGCCACCAGCCGGATTGACCTGCGCAACCACCGCAAACTGGCGGTGATCGACGCACGCATCGCCTATATCGGCAGTCGCAATATCGCGGCCCCCGAGTTCAAGATCAAAGCCCGCTTTGCCCCTTGGACCGATATCTTGCTGCGCCTTGAGGGGCCGATCGTCGCCCAACATGCCCATATCTTCGCCACCGATTGGATGACCCATACCGGCCGCGCGCTTGCGGCCGAGTCCGACGCGCCCGAGACGCACGTCACACCCTCCCCCATACCCGCCCTCGGCGCACCCGCGATTTGCTTTGCCAGCGGGCCGATGCTGGATGCGCGCGCGATCCCGGATGTGTTTGACGCAGCCATCGGGGCCGCACGTGACAGCCTGACGCTGACAACCCCCTATTTCGTGCCCGGCGAGGGCTTGGACGCCGCCTTGCGGGCCGCCGCGCGGCGCGGGGTGGTGGTGCGCCTGATCGTGCCGCGCCGCAATGACAGCCGCTTTGTCGCGCTTGCCTCGCGCAGCTATTATCCCGCCCTGATCGCCGCGGGCGTGCAGATTTACGAACACGGACCGGGGATATTGCACGCCAAGACCTTGCTGGCCGATGATCACGCGCTGATCCTGGGTTCGGCCAATCTGGATCGGCGCAGCTATGAGCTGAATTACGAGGCCTGCGTGCTGATGAGCGACCCGGCTCTGGCGCGCGATCTGGCCGCTGCGCAGGACGGCTGGCTTGAGCACTCGGTGCGCATTGATAGTGATAGCCTTGCGCAATGGTCGCTCGCGCGCCGACTGGCCAATAACCTTGTGTCGATCCTTGCGCCGGTGCTGTAGTATACCTCACAAGGGCGTGATAATCGCACATTAGACGACGGAAGCCGCTTCATCTCCCGTTCATCTAAATATGCGACACCGCGCCGCAGTGCCAAATTGAACCAATATGCTCCGTAATGCGTTGACCTTGAAACGTCCGCTCACGGTCTTCATATTGAGCGGCCGACACAGGGAGACATGGAACAGAGATGACCAGTTACACCAACCTTCCGGCCCCCAGCCCCGAACAGGGGTTGAATCGTTACCTGCAAGAGATCCGGAAATTCCCCCTCCTGGAGCCAGAGCAGGAATATATGTTGGCCAAACGCTGGGCCGATCATCAAGACACCGAAGCGGCCCACCAGATGGTGACCAGCCACCTGCGCTTGGCCGCCAAGATCGCGATGGGCTATCGTGGCTACGGTCTGCCGCAAGCCGAGGTGATTTCTGAGGCCAATGTCGGTCTGATGCAGGCGGTCAAGCGGTTTGACCCTGAAAAGGGGTTCCGCCTTGCGACCTATGCGATGTGGTGGATCCGCGCGGCGATTCAGGAATATATCCTGCGCTCGTGGAGCCTTGTGAAACTGGGCACGACCAGTGCGCAGAAGAAGCTTTTTTTCAACCTGCGCAAGGCGAAATCCAAGATCGGGGCTTATGAAGACGGCGATATGCGCCCCGAAAACGTGGCCCGGATCGCGCATGATCTGAACGTGACCGAAGCCGAGGTGATCTCGATGAACCGGCGGATGTCGGGCGCGGATGCCTCGCTGAATGCGCAGGTCGGGGCGGGCGATGACGGCGGTTCGGCGCAATGGCAGGATTGGCTGGAAGATCAGGATGCCGATCAAGCCGAGGCCTATGCCGAGAACGAAGAGCTGGAAACCCGGCGCGCGATGCTGATGGCGTCGATGGATGTTCTCAACGAGCGCGAGAAAGACATCTTGATGCAGCGCCGCCTGCGCGATGATCCCCTCACGCTTGAAGAGCTATCGGGCCAATATGACGTTTCGCGCGAACGTATCCGCCAGATCGAAGTGCGCGCGTTTGAAAAGCTGCAAAAGCGCATGACCGAATTGGCGCGCGAAAAAGGCATGAGCGTGCCCGCCTAAAACCCTGTTTCTTGCTGTATCGTAACGAGTATTCGCGCCGCTCCCGACCGGGGGCGGCGTTTTTTCGTCGCGCCGCGCCTATGCCCGCAACGCGCCACAGCTATGTTGCACCCGGCGCTGTTTGCGCTAGCATGACCCGAGCAACGCAAGGGGACCGCTATGGATGTTATGAACTGGGGAATACTTGGGGCGGCAAATTTCGCCCGCCAGCATATGGGCCCCGCAATCCACGCCGCGCGTGGTGCTAGATTGGCGGCCCTTGCCACCTCCAGCGCCGAGAAAGCGCAGCATTTCATCAACTTCGCGCCCGATCTTAAAGTGCATGACAGCTATGACGCGCTGCTGGCGGACCCCGAAATCGAGGCGGTCTATATCCCGCTTCCCAACACGCTGCATGTCGAGTGGACGGCCAAGGCGCTGGCGGCGGGCAAGCATGTGCTGTGCGAAAAGCCGATCGCGATGCAGGCGGAGGAGATCGACACCCTGATCGCAGCGCGCGATGCGTCGGGCAAATTCGCGACCGAGGCCTATATGATCGTGCATCACCCGCAATGGCAGCTCGCGCGTCAGTGGCTCGACGAGGGCCAGATCGGTGAGTTGCGCCATGCCGATGTGGTGTTCAGCTTCAATAATTCCGACCCTGAAAACATCCGCAACAAGCCCGAAACCGGCGGGGGCTCGATCCCTGATATAGGCGTTTACGCCTATTCATCGGTACGCTACTCCGCGCGCGCCGAGCCGCGCGATCTGCGCGCGATCATCCATCGCGAGAACGCGGTCGACACCTTCACCCAAGTCACCGGCGCGATGGAAAACGCCAAGGGCGCGTTTACCTATTCCGCGATCACCTCGACCCGGCTGCATCCGCGCCAAGAGGTGACGTTTCAAGGCAGCGACGGGCTGATCCGCCTGAGCTGCCCGTTCAACCCCAATGTGTTCGACCAAGCCGAGGTGACGCTGATCCGCGCGGGCAAGCCCGACTGCGTGCAGCGCTTTCCCGGCGTGAACCACTATGTCTTGCAGGTCGAGAGTTTCGTGCGCCATATCCGCGAGGGCGCGCCCTACCCCTGGACGCTAGAGGACGCGCGCGGCACGCAGGCGATGATTGATCTGGTGCGCGCAAGCGAGATCTAGGCGCGCGCCACGGGGGATTACACAGGGTAGGGAACAATTTCGCGCCTCGCCTGTTCAGATCGCATGAACAGCGACACCCCCTCCCCCCGCGCCGAAAATTCCGCCTCCCGCGAAGCCATCCGTGAACCCGCCGAGGAAAAATCGGTCTTTCACGCCTCGCGGCTTTCGGCCCGGCTGGTCTATGAGGTCATCCGCCGCGATGGCGAAGAAGAGCTCAACCGCCCCACCGTCTCGCTGATCTGGTCGGGGCTGGCGGCGGGGGTGCTCATCAGCCTTTCGGTGCTCGCACAAGCCACCCTGCACGCCCATCTGCCCAACGCCGATTGGGCGATCTTGGTGGAATCTCTGGGCTATTCCGTGGGCTTTCTGGTGATCATTTTCGGCCGCATGCAACTGTTTACCGAAAATACGATCACCACGGTCTTGCCCGTCGTGGCCGATCGCTCGGTGTCATGTCTGCGCAAGATGTTATGGCTCTGGGGGATCGTGCTGCTTGCCAATGTGGTGGGCTGCGCGATTGCCTCGGGTTTTCTCAGCCTGCCAAATGTGTTGAGCCAGCAAATGGGCGACAGCTTGCTAGCCGTGGCGCGCCACGCCACCGAAGGCACGGCGAGCGCGAATTTCTACCGCGCCATCCCCGCCGGGATCATCATCGCCGCCGTGGTCTGGATCATCCCCGCCGCGCAAGGCAATGCGTTTTTCGTGATCCTCGGGATGACATGGCTGCTATCGGCCTCGGGATCGGCGCATGTCATTGCGGGCTCGGTCGAGGCGGGGCTGCTGATCTGGAACGGTGATCTGACGATCTCCGAGGCGCTGGGGCGGTTCTTTTTGCCGGTGCTGGCGGGCAATGTGGCGGGGGGCACGGCCGTGTTCACCCTGCTCACCTGGGGTCAGGTCAAGAACGAGGTCGAAAGCGACTAACCCCTAGCGCAAGATCGGCGGCTTGGTCGGGTCCATGCCGGGGGCCGCGCCGGGGGTAATTTCTTGCACCTCTTCCTCGACCGGCTCGGGGATATACAGCACAAGACCTTGATCAAGCAAAATTTTCGCCGACGCGTCGTTTGGCTCAAGAAAGGTCACATCCAGTTCGCCCGCATCAAGACCCGAGAATGTCAGCGCCTCGCCCATCGCCTTGGCAATGCCGGGGCGGAAATGCTCATGCGCGCCGATCACGGCCAGCACATGGCCGCGATGCCCATCATCATAGGTCACGCCCCCCAGCACCGCCGCCTGCGCGATACCGGCAAGCTGATCCAGCTTGACCTGATAGGCGGGCATCAACAGCGCCAGCACCGCAGGCGACAGCGCAGGCGCGCTGAACGAGACCGGGCGGCCCTGCGCCTGCGCGGGCGTGTTGGCCAGCGTCTCGGTCAACCAATCCAGCGCCTCGGGCGGCAGCAGCATCGCAGATTCCGCCACACCCAGATTGACCCCAAGGCCGATCCCCTCGCCCACCAGATGCTGCGCGATCACGCGACCGGGGAGCGCGGCATAGGGCTGGGCGGCATCGGCGAACTCGGCCATGCGCTCTTCGGTGTCAAACACCAGCACGAAATCGCCCTCATCTGCGGCAAAAACCTGCGGCTTGATGTTTTCATCCTCTGGCTCTTCTTCGAGCAACAAGAACAGCTCGGCATCGGCGAGACGGTCATACACAGCCAGACGCTTGGCTTCGTTCTCGGGTTCGGCCTGCATCAACGCATGGGCGCGGTCATAGGGGGTCATGTCAGCTCCTTCACCTTCGCACGCAACGCCGGGATCAGATCGGTTTCAAACCACGCATTGCGTTTGAGCCATCCCGTATTGCGCCACGACGGATGAGGCAAGGGAAAGACGCGCGGCGCATGATCGCGCCAGCCTGCCACGGTGGCGGTCACATTGCGCGTGCCCAGATGCCAGCGTTGCGCCGCGCCCCCCACCAACAGCGTCAGATCGGGCGTGCCCAGCTCGGCCATCACACCGGCCCGCCACGTCTGCGCACAAATCGCAGGCGGCGGCAGGTCCGCGCCCTTTGCGTCATAGCCCGGAAAGCAAAACGCCATCGGCACGATGGCGATGCGCGCGCGGTCGTAAAACGTCGCCTCGTCCAGCCCCATCCAGTCGCGCAGCCGATCGCCGGACCGATCAGTAAAGGGCCGCCCCGTTTCATGCACCCGCAGCCCCGGCGCTTGCCCGACAATCAGCACCTTCGCGCCGCGTTCAAACCACACCACCGGGCGCGGCTCATGGTGCGTCTGGCTCGCCCGGAATCGCTGAGCACAGATACGGCAAGCGCGGATCTCATCGTGAATTGTGGCGCTCATCGTCTCTGAACCCGAAACAAACCGTTCTCCATTGCCTTACCTGCTCGTAAATAGACATAATGATGCCCAATTCCACGCTTAGGTTACTTTATTAACCAACTCATCTCATGCTGTTTTAGCGCACAGAAAGTGCCGGACCCACAAAGCCATGCTCGAATTCGAAAACGTCTCAAAGTCCTTTTGGACGGGTAAGCAGCGCAAGGTGATCCTTGATCGCGCCAGCTTTCGCGTGGAATTGGGCAATTCGCTTGGCATTTTGGCCCCCAATGGCACGGGCAAGACGACAATCATCAACATGATGGCGGGCCTGGAAAAACCCGATGAGGGAGAGATTCGCAAATCCTGCCGCGTCTCATTTCCACTTGGGTTCATGGGCGGCGTCGTGACCAAGCATACCGCGCGCGAAAACGCCCGCTTTATCGCACGCCTTTACGGGCTGGATCCCGACTATGTCGAGGCGTTCTGCCGCTGGCTCACCGGAATCGACGAATATTTCGACATGCCCGTGGGCACCTATAGTTCGGGAATGCGCTCGCGGTTCACGTTTTCGTTGCTTTTGGCACTGGAATTCGACATCTACCTGATCGACGAGGGGATGCCGTCCACCACCGATGTCGAATTCAACCGCAAGGCGGGCTCAATCTTGCGCGAGCGGCTGCGCGACACCACCGTTGTCGTGGTCTCACACCAGCCCGCTACGCTCGAAAAATTCTGCCGCTCGGCGGCCGTTCTGCGCGATGGCCAGCTATATATGTTTGACACTCTGGAAGAAGCGAAGCGGATGTATGACTACCAATCCTAAGGCTCAGAAATACCGCATCCGTCGCGACGCACCCGTGTTGGCCGATGGCAAATCTGCGCCCAAAGCGCCTGCGCCCGCAGCCCCCCCTTCGCCCAAGGCAGCCACCCCGAACACGCCACCCAAAAATGCACAAACCGATGATCCTGCATCGATTTTTGAACCTCAGGATGATGGCTTTGGCGATCAGAAATTTCCAAGCGCCGCTGGCGGGACCGATGTAATCGCTGCGGGCGAATTGACGCTTGAAGAAGAGATCGCGCGCGTGCGCAACGAGGGGCTGACGGGGCGCCAATTGCGTCTGGCGCGCCGGATGGCGCAGAAACACGGCATTCAGGCGACCTCTGATTTTGAGGCGGTGCTGCTGCTGCGGCGGCGCGGGATCGACCCGTTTGATCGCTCCAATATCGTGGCGCTCATCAAGCCCCATGAGGTGGAAGAAGCAACCTCGCGCGCGCTGGCGCGCACCGATGGCGCAGGGGCCGATACGCGCGTGCAACTGCCGCAAACGACCCAACCCGGGCAGCTGCCCTCGACCGATGTGACCTCATCCGATCATCGCGCCGCACAAATCTTTAAAATTCAAAGCGATATCTCGAAACGTCGCCGCCGCAAACTGGCCCTTTTGACGGCCCGTCTGATGTTTTTCGTCTTCTTGCCGACGCTCATCGCGGGCTATTACTACTACGTCATGGCCACGCCGATGTATGCGACGAAATCCGCCTTCGTGATCCAGAAGGCCGAAGGTCTGGGCCAATCGGGGCTGGGCAGCCTGTTCTCGGGCACGCAGCTTGCGACCAATCAGGATTCAGTCACCGTGCAATCCTACCTGCAGTCGCGCGATGCGATGCAGCGTCTCGACAAGGATCTCGGCTTTAAGACGGTGTTTGAAAACCCCTCGATTGACCCGCTGCAGCGCCTGCCCAAAGGCTCCAGCGATGAGCAAGCCTACAGGCTGTATGAAAAGATGGTGAAAATCGGCTATGACCCCTCTGAAGGCATCGTCAAGATGGAGGTGGTCGCGCCCAATCCCTCCGAGTCCCAGAAATTCTCGGAAGCCCTAATTTCTTATGCGGAACAGCAGGTTGACCAGCTGACCTCGCGGCTGCGCGGCGATCAGATGAAGGGCGCGCGCGAAAGCTATGAAGATGCCGAAGCCAAGGTCTTTGCCGCGCAAGCCAAGGTGCAAAAACTGCAGGAAAAGGTCGGAATTCTGGATCCGGTCAGCGAAAATTCGATGGTGATGGCGCAGGTGTCCAGCTTTGAGACCGAGCTGCAAAGGAAGAACCTCGAGCTGGGGCAATTGCTGGACAACCCGCGCCCGAACCAAGCCCGCGTCGAAGGGGTCAAGGGCGACATTGCGCGTCTGAAAGGCGTCATCGAAAAGCTGCGCAACCAGTTGACGCAAGCCAAGGGATCCGGCGAATCCCTCGCCGCTGTGACGGGCCAGTTGCAAATCGCGCAGGGCGAATTGCAGACCCGCCAGATGCTGCTTTCCGCCGCCGCCCAACAGATGGAAACCGCGCGGATCGAGGCCAATAAACAGGTGCGCTACCTTGAGATGGGCGTGCGCCCCGTGGCCCCCGATGAGGCGACCTACCCGCGCTCATTTTCGAACACAGTGTTGGCTTTCCTGATCTTCTCGGGCATCTATCTGATGCTGTCGCTCACTGCTTCGATCCTGCGCGAACAGGTCTCAAGCTGAGCCGCCCCAAAGCTGCGGAGAAGACCAATGAAAGACGTAAAGATCGGCGGTTTGACCGTCTCCAACGATCGCCCGCTGACGGTGATTGCCGGGCCTTGCCAGTTGGAAAGCCGCGATCATGCACTGATGATCGCTCAGGCGATGGCGCGGGCCTGCGACGAGGCAGGCGCGCAATTCATCTTCAAGGCCAGCTATGACAAGGCCAACCGCACCAGCCTGAAAGGTGTGCGCGGTCTTGGCATTGACGAGGGGCTCAAAATTCTCTCGGACGTGCGCGACGAACTTGGCTGCCCGGTTTTGACCGACATCCACGACGCCGAACAAGCCCGGATCGCAGGCGCGGTGGTCGATGTGATCCAGATCCCGGCCTTCCTGTGCCGCCAGACCGATCTGCTGATCGCGGCGGGGGAAACCGGCTGCGTGGTGAATATCAAGAAGGGGCAATTCCTTGCGCCTTGGGACATGCCCAATGTGGCCGCGAAAGTGGCCTCGACCGGCAATGAAAAAATCATGCTGACCGAGCGGGGCACCTCGTTTGGCTATAACACGCTGGTGGCCGATATGCGCGCCCTGCCCGAGATGGCGCGCACGGGCTATCCGGTGATCATGGACGCCACCCATTCGGTGCAACAGCCCGGCGGGCAAGGCGGATCGAGCGGCGGGCAGCGCGAATTCGCCCCGGTGATGGCGCGCGCCGCTGTCAGCCTTGGGATTGCGGGCGTGTTCATCGAGACCCATGAGGCGCCCGACACCGCACCCTCGGACGGTCCCAATATGATCCCGCTCGATCAAATGCCGAAACTGGTCGAGGTGCTGATGCAATTCGACCGTCTGGCCAAGGACGACCCGATCCGGCTGTAAGCCAAGCGGCAGGCCGGGCGAACCGGCCTGCCCTCACAGATCATTGCGCGCGATAAGCGCCCTGACGCTCCAGCATCCAGCCCGGATATTCCGCCGGCAGCGCACTGACTGCGTTCAAGGTTTTCAGATCGTCCTCACTCAGCTTCACCTCGCTCGCCGCGATATTGTCGCGCAGCTGATCGACGCGTTTGGCCCCCACGATCACGCTGGTCACCGCGTCTTGATGGAGCAGCCAAGCCAGCGCGATCTGCGCCACCGACACGCCCTTCGCATCGGCAATCGGACGCATCGCCTCAATCACGTCATAGGCGCGATCCTTGTTGATCGGCGGGAAGTCGAAATTGGCGCGCCGCCCGTCGCTGCCCTTGCCCTCGCGGTCATATTTGCCCGACAGGAAACCACCAGCCAGCGGGCTCCAGACCATCAAGCCGATCCCGGTATCCTTCAGCATCGGCACGATGTCGCGCTCCAGATCGCGCCCGGCCAGCGTGTAATAGGCCTGCAAAGACAGGATCGGGGCGAGCTGGCGGGCCTGCGCGATCCCGACCGCTTTCACGATCTGCCACGCCGCCCAATTGGACAGCCCGATATAGCGCACATGCCCGTGACGCACGAGCGTATCAAGCGCCTCCAGCGTTTCTTCGATCGGCGTATGAGGGTCAAACCCGTGGATTTGATAGAGGTCGATATGATCAAGCTGGAGCCGCTCAAGGCTCGCCTTGCACTGATCCATGATGTGATAGCGCGAGGCACCGCGCGCATTCACGCCCTCGCCCATCGGCCCCAGAACCTTGGTGGCGATCACGACATCCTCGCGCGCCACACCAAGGTTTTTCAGAGACTGGCCAAGGATGCGCTCGCTCTCTCCGCCCGCATAGACATTGGCGGTGTCGATAAAGTTAATGCCCGCATCCAGCGCGGTTTTCACCAGATCATCGGCCTCTTTCTGGCCCAGTTGCCCGATCTGGCCCCAGATGCCGTCGCTACCCCCGAAGGTCATTGTGCCAAGGCAAAGCTCAGAGACGAACAGCCCGCTTGGGCCAAGACGTTTATAGCGCATGAAACTGTCCTTTTTCTGTGTCAGAGCCCGGCAGGCAAGCGCCGGGTGTGCCCCTTAGATGGGGCGCATCGACGCTTTCGCCAGCGGTTTCCCCGTCAGCCCCTCGCACAATTATTTTATCGCCGACAGACGCGGATGGGGCACACAAAAGAGGCCTCAGGCCTCCAGTTCGGTGTCCCAATAGAGGAAATCCATCCAGCTTTCGTGCAAATGCCCGGGCGGAAAGCGCCGCCCCGTGCGCTGCATTTCCTCGGGGCTGGGTTGGCGCGCGGGTTTGAGCAATTTCAACCCCGAACGCGCCAGCGGCTTGTTGGCCTTGCGCAGATTGCAGGGCGAGCAAGCGGCGACGACATTCTCCCAGCTCGTCACCCCCCCGCGCGAGCGCGGAATCACATGATCAAAGGTCAGATCGCCCTTGGCCCCGCAATATTGGCATTTGAATTCGTCGCGCAGAAAAAGATTAAAGCGCGTGAATGCCACGCGCTTCTGGGGTCGAACATAATCTTTGAGAACAACGACGGAGGGGATTTTTATGGCCTGCCGCTGCGAATGCACCACCGTATCATATTCGGCCAATATCGTGACCCGGTCGAGGCAAACCGCCTTGATCGCCTCCTGCCAGGGCCAAAGCGACAGCGGATAATAGGAAAGCGGCCTGAAATCCGCGTTGAGCACAAGTGCGGGATGACGGCGCAATGCTGCCGGATCACGCGTGAATTGCGTTCGAAAATCGGTGCTGTCGCTATGGTCCAGCATGGGTTCAACCGTCCTCGCCCTGTTGCCGCGTTTGGCCCAGGGGCGGGGTCCGCCCCTGCCTTAACATCGACTATATATGGCGTTCGCGATCTGGCAAGCCTCTTGATGTCGCGAATTTCTGCCCTGCGGCATGGATGGCAGAGAAAGGTGACAGGGGTGTGACGCGCCGCGCGGCTTAGCCCGCCAGCTTGTCGCGCAGAAACGCCAGTGCCACTTGCAAGCCATCAGGCGCGATGCCGTGGCCCGTGCCCTCCATGATATGGCCATAGGTTTCAAACCCGGCGGCGACCAGCGCATTGCCCGCCTTGGACATATCTTCAAACGGCACAACCGGATCCTGATCGCCATGCACCAACAAAACGGGCGGCTTCGAGACCGCCTCGGCTTCCAGCGCCTCGGGACGCAGCAACCGGCCCGAAAACGCCACCAGCGCAGCCACCGGTTCGGCGCGACGCGGCAGCACTTCAAGCGACAACATCGTGCCTTGCGAGAACCCGATCACGGCAAGGTTCTTTGCGCCAAGCCCATGTTCTTCCAGCAGATCATCGAGAAACGTGTTCACATCTGCGGCCGCCATTTGCAGCCCCTGCGCGGCGGCTTCCTCGGTTGAATTGTCGATCCACGGGATCGGAAACCACTGCCGCCCCATCGGGCTGCCTTTACAGGGTTCGGGCGCGTCGGGGGCCACGAACAACGTGTCGGGCAGGTGCGGCCCCAGCGGATCGGCCAGCCCCAACAGGTCCGCGCCATCCGCGCCATAGCCGTGCAACAGCACGATGATGGATTTTACATTGTCCGATTGCGGCGCCTTGCGGCCGGCTTGCAGTTTGCGTGTCATGGCGCCACTCCTTCGCGATTTTTGCACGCTGCGTAATAGGCCCAAAGCCCGCGCGCCGCAACCGCGCGCCACGGCGACCAAGCGGCAGACAAAGCGTTGAATTCCTTGCGCTTGGGGCGTTCGGCCAGATCGAAAAGCAAGCGAGCCGCTTCCGCCAGCGCGAGATCGTCGACCGCGAAGACATCAGCCCGGCCCAGCGCGAACATCAGATACATCTCGACCGTCCAGCGCCCGATGCCCGGGATCGGCAAAAGCTGCGCGATCACTTCTTCATCGGGCAGGCTGCGCAGGGCGTCGAAATCCACGCCCGAACCCGCCAGCGCCTGCAAGTAACGCACCTTTTGGCGTGACAGACCACAGGCGCGCAAAGCGTCTTCCGTGCCGCCTGCAATCGCATCCGGCGCGCCAAAGCCCGCCTCGATCACCCGGCTCTTAATGGCATTGGCCGCCGCGACGGAGACCTGCTGGCCGATAATCGCATCGCGCAGCGCGGCGAACCCGTCCTCGCGTCGGCGCAGCGGCCAAGGCCCGGTCTGCGCGCAGACCTGCGCAAAGCGTGGCTCGGTGGCGCAGAGCCATGCGGTGCCCTCCGCGATATCGTCGTCACAGGTGATGATACGTCCAACCATTTCCGCACCCTGCCCGATCACGGCCCCGCTTGCCAGCCCCCCGCTTGCTCATCCTCTCACGCCGCGCTAGCAAGCGGATATGAGCGATATCACCTCTCCCCCCGCCTCGCGCCAAAAGCGCAACACGATCGTGCTGGTTCTGGCGCAGGCGCTTTTGGGCGCGCAGATGCCGATGATCTTTACGATCGGCGGGCTGGCGGGGCAGATGCTGGCCTCGAATCCCTGTTTCGCGACGCTGCCGCTGTCGCTGATCGTGCTGGGCTCGGTGCTGAGCGCGCAGCCGATGTCGGAATTCATGGCCGCTTATGGGCGGCGCGCGGGGTTCATTCTGGCCAATGCGGCGGGGGCTGCGGGCGCGGCGGTGGCGGCCTATGCGCTGTATATCGGGTCGTTTCCGGTCTTCATGATGGGGTCGTTCCTGACGGGTATCTATATGTCGGCGCAGGGGTTTTACCGCTTTGCCGCGACCGATACCGCGACGCCGGAATTCCAGCCCAAGGCGATCTCCTACGTCATGGCGGGCGGTCTGGTGGCCGCGATCATCGGCCCGCAACTGGTCAAGGCCACCAGTCAGGCGATGCTGGTGCCGTTCATGGCGACCTATCTGGTGATCATTGCGATCAACGCGCTGGGGCCGTTTCTATTCGCCTTCCTCGACATTCCCCCCCCCGGTCGTCGCAAGAAACACGAACATCACGAGGGCCGCACGCGGCGTGAATTGCTACGCGATCCGGTGATCGTGGTGGCGATGATTTGCGCCATGGTGTCGTATGCGCTGATGAATCTGGTGATGACCTCGACGCCTTTGGCCGTGGTGGGCTGCGGCTTTGAGCAGGGAGACGCCGCCAATATCGTGTCCGCCCATGTGCTGGCGATGTATCTGCCGAGCTTCTTCACCGGTTTCCTGATCTCGCGCTTTGGCAAAGAGGTGATCGTCGGCGTCGGGTTGGTGATTCTGGCGTGCTCGGGGGCGGTTGCGCTGACTGGGGTGGAGCTGGACAAGTTCTATCTGGCGCTGATGCTGCTGGGAGTGGGCTGGAATTTCGGCTTCATCGGATCGACGGCGATGCTGGCTTCGGCGCATACTCCGTCTGAGCGCGGTCATGTCCAAGGGATGAATGATTTCGTGGTCTTTGGCGGGGTGTTTCTGGCCTCGCTATCCTCGGGCGGGCTGATGAATTGTTCGGGGGCGGGCAATACGCAAGCGGGCTGGCAGGCGGTGAACCTAGCGATGCTGCCCTTCCTGACGCTGGCGGGGGCGGCGCTGATCTGGCTGGTGATGCGGCCGAAAGAGACGCGCTAGAGGGGGCGCTGCCCCTCTGGCCTGCGGCCATTCACCCCGGGATATTTCAGGAATTTGGAAATTCAGTCGCGGATCACGAGATCGGCGGGGCGGCCCTCGCGGGTGATTACGCGGCCATTGGGCAGATCGTTTTCCTCAACCCGGCGAGTGATTTCAGCCGCATCCAGATTTTGCGCACGCCAGCGCTGGACAAGGCGGTCGCACAATTCGGCCTCGGGGGTGTCGATGCGGATCGAGAGATCAAACAACGGGTAGAGATCGCGCCAGCCGGGTTGGGTAAGCAGCAGGTAATTGCCCTCGACCAGCACGATGCGCGCAGTTGCGGGCACGGTCGCGCCGCCCTCGACAACGCCGTCGATATCGCGATCAAAGATCGGCACAGGGCAATCGGTTTGCGCCGTCTTCATGCGGGCAAGCAGGGTTGCGAAGCCTTCGATGTCAAAGGTTTGCGGTGCGCCTTTGACGGCGCGCAGGCCCTGGGCATCCAGCCAGTCATTGTCGCGGTGAAACCCATCCATTGCGACAATCGCCGCCTCGGGGCCAAGTGCGGCCGCCAATTCCTGCGCGAGATGGGATTTGCCAGAACCGGGCGCGCCGACCAGCGCGATCAGCAGACGATTCCCCTCCAATTGGCGGATATGGGCGGCCAGATCGGCGCGAGGCACGCAAAGCTCGGGATGCATGAACGCCCCGTGATCGCCCATTGGCCCGTCGCTATCGCCCAGCCAGTCGATCATCTGCTTTCCCTTAGCTCATCGCGGCGATGTAGCGGCCCAGCGCTGTGGCCGGATCGTCTTCGCGCCAGATTTCCTCGCCCAGCGCGAACCAATCGGTGACGGGGGTGAATTGCGCGATCAGCTCTTCACTCAGCGCCCCTTCGGCCACCACAGGCACTTCGATCACTTCGGACCACCAGGCGAACAGGTCGAATTCGGCGCGCTCGGCTGTGCCCAGTGCGGTTTCCCCGATCGGGCCAAAGCAGACGTAATCGGCCCCCGCCTCGCCTGCGTTCAGCCCCTCATGGCGCGAGGCGCTGCAATAGCTGCCCACGATGGCCTCTTCGCCCAAGGTCTTGCGCGCATAGCGGATCTGGCGCGCGCCATCGAGCAGATGCACCCCATCCAGCCCATGGCGTTGCGCCAGTTGCACATGGCTTTCGATCACCAGCGCCACGTCGCGCGCATGGGCCACCTCGCGCAGCGCATCGGCGGCGCGCCCGATCTCAAGCTCATCCTTGAGCGCGATCGACAGGCGGATGCAGGCGACCTCATGGGCGTCGAGCACCGAGGCGAGTTTGGGGGCGAACTCCGCCGCATCAAACGCGGGCGGGGTGATCAGGTAAATCTGCGGACGATCTTCGGCCATGGCGTGGCTCCTTTAACGGCTTGCACGCCTCATAACGCAAGCGCCGCGCCCTTGCCAGAGGCCACGCGCCCCCCTATTGAGCCGCCAGACAAGGAGAGACCATGCCCGATCTGCCCGATCCCAGCCCTGCCGAGCCCTCCCAACCCGTTTTTGTCCTCGTGCGCCCGCAGATGGGCGAGAATATCGGGGCAGCGGCGCGCGCGATGCTGAACTTCTCGCTGTCGCGGATGCGGCTGGTGGAACCGCGCGATGGCTGGCCCAACCCCAAAGCGGTGGCGATGGCCTCGGGCGCGGCGGGACAGGTTCTGGATTTCGCGGGCGTATTTGACGATGTGGCCGGAGCCGTAGCCGATTGCGATTTCGTCTTTGCCACCACCGCCCGCGGGCGTGAACTGGCCAAGCCGATTTACACCCCTGAGGCCGCGATGCTTGAAGCGCGCCAGCGTATTCTGGCGGGCCAAAAGGTCGCCATTCTGTTCGGCCCCGAGCGCACGGGGCTGGAAAATGACGACATCACGCGTGCCAATGCGATCATCACGGTGCCGGTGAACCCGGAATTCTTCTCGCTCAATCTGGCGCAGGCCGTGCTGCTGAGCGCCTATGAATATTCGCGCCACAGCTTGCAGGCCACGCCGCGCGATCCGGGGCTGGCCGCCCATATCCCCGCCACCGCGCAGGATGTCGAGAAACTGGGCGATCATTTCGAGAGCCGCCTTGAAGAGGTCGGGTTTTTCCATCCGCCCGAGAAAGTCCCGATGATGAAGCGCAACCTGCGCAATATGTGGACGCGCTTTGCGATGACGCGTTCGGAGGTGCAGATGCTGCACGGTGCGCTGCGACAAATTTTCCGCGCCCGCGACTAGGGCTTTGCCAAGCGCGCGCCTTGGCCCATCATACGCGCCATGTGGCGAGTGATGCGCGTATCCTTACTGGCGATTGTTGCGGGCGCCGCGCTGGGTGCAGCCGCGCTGATGTGGTTTTATCCGGTGCTGGCGGCGGGGATTTGTCCGCGCTGCTTTGGATTGCAACGCGCAGCGCCCGATCTGTATGTCGAGGCGAGCATGCCCGCAGCCGATCGCAGCACCTTGATTGCGCTGACAAAATCTGCGCGCGCGCAGGTCGCCACCTTTTATCCCGACCGCCGCGCCCATAGCCTTATGCTGGCGTGCGTCACCAGTGCCTGCAATCGCCGCCTAGGCGGGCGCGGGGCTGCGGCGGTGACCTATTCGCTGGGGCCTTTGGCGATTGTGCGACTTGCCCCGCGTGGGCTGAGCAAGACGATCCTCGCGCATGAATTGACCCATACCGAGACCCATGCCCGTCTGGGCGCGCTTGGCCAGATCCGGGGCCAGATGCCAGCCTGGTTCGATGAGGGGCTGTCGGTGCTGGTGTCTGACGATCCGCGCTATCTCAACCCCGGGCGCGCCGGGATGGAGCGCTGCAAGGCGTTGCCGCAGCCCGACCTGCCCGCCTCGCCTTTTAAGTGGGCACCACGCGCGGGGCGCGACAACGGGCTTTACGCGCAAGCCGCCTGCGCGGTGCTGATTTGGGCCGCGCATAAGGGTGGGACGGACGCCATCAAGGTGCGTTTGGAGACAGGCGCGCGCTTTCCGTGATGCTTTGGGCTTGACCTCGGGCCGCGCGCGCAGAAAAAGAACCCATGGCTAGTGCATCATTGAATATCGACCTCGACGCTTTGGTTGCGAATTGGACTGCGCTTGATGCGCGCTCTGGCGCAGGCACACGCACCGCCGCCGTGGTTAAGGCCGACAGCTACGGGCTGGGGGCCGCGCGTGTAGCGCAGACGCTTTACGCGGCGGGCGCGCGCACATTCTTTGTCGCAGTCGCCGAAGAAGGCGCCAAAATTCGTCCCTACCTTGCGCCGGATGCGCAGATATTTGTGCTTTCCGGCCATATGGCGGGAGATTTTGAAACCCTGCGCGATGCCAATCTGACGCCCGTGCTCAACTCGCTTGACCAAATCACCCGCCAGTTTGAGACCCTGCCCGATGCGCCCTTTGGCGTGCAGCTGGACACGGGGATGAACCGGCTTGGTCTTGAGGCAGAGGATTGGGCGCAAGCTGCCCCGGCGCTGCTGGCCAAAGACCCTGCCCTGATCATGAGCCATCTGGCCTGCGCCGATGAGCCCGACCATGCGATGAATGCGCAACAACTGGCTGAATTTCACCGCATGAGCGATGGCACGGGCGTGGCGCGTTCGCTCTCGGCCACCGGGGGCATCCTGCTGGGGCCGGATTATCATTTTGACCTCACGCGGCCCGGTATCGGTCTGTACGGCGGGCGCCCGTTCGAGGCCGCACTGCCGGTCGCCACACTGTCACTGCCCGTGATCCAGACCCGCGAGGTCCAGCCGGGCGAGACCGTGGGCTATGGCAACCTCTGGCAGGCCGAGCGTGTGACGCGTATCGCCACGGTCGCGGCGGGCTATGCCGATGGTATCCACCGCGTCTTGTCCAATATCTCCGACCTCTGGGCGGGCGATGCACCCTGTCCGGTGCGCGGGCGGGTGTCGATGGATCTGATCACTGCCGATGTCACAGATCTCGACGAGGTGCCCGACACGCTCGATCTGATTTGCGCCGCTCAGGGAATTGACGCGCTGGCCGATATCGCGGGCACTATTGGCTATGAAATCCTGACCGCGCTGGGGCCGCGCTACACGCGCTTTTATACCGAGCGCGGCACATGAGAAGCGCAAGCCTGACCACCCCGCTAGCCGCGCTGGGACGCGCCACTTTGGGATTGATGGCCGCAGCAGGACGTCTGGCGATGTTCGCCGGATCAGCGATCAGCCACCTGTTCCGTCCGCCCTTCTACATCGCGGAGTTCTGGCGCGCGTGCCTCAATATCGGCTGGCTGTCACTGCCCGTGGTCGGGCTGACCGCGCTGTTCACCGGGGCCGCGCTGGCGCTGCAAATCTACGCAGGCAGCGCCCGGTTCTCGGCGGAACAGGTCGTGCCCTCGATCACCGCGATCGGCATGGTGCGCGAGCTGGGGCCGGTGCTGGGCGGGCTGATGGTGGCGGCGCGCGTCACCAGCTCTATCGCGGCTGAAATCGGCACGATGAAAGTCACCGAGCAAATCGATGCGCTCACCACGCTGTCGACCCATCCGATGAAATATCTCACCGTGCCTCGGATGCTGGCCGCGACGCTGTGCGTGCCCGTTCTGGTGGGCGTGGGCGATGTGATCGGGATCATGGGTGGCTGGATGCTGGGCACCTCGCGGCTGGGGTTTAATTCGACCACCTATCTCAAGAATACTTGGGATTTCCTGGAGTTTTGGGATGTCGGCTCGGGGCTGGTCAAGGGCGCGGCCTTTGGCTTTATCGTCGCGATCATGGGCTGCTATTACGGGATGAATTCGCAGCGCGGCGCGCAAGGCGTGGGGCGGGCCACGAAATCGGCCGTGGTCGCGGCCTCGGTCGCGATCCTGACCGTGAATTACCTTCTCACCGAAGCGTTCTTTTCGGCATGATCGAGCTCTCCGCCCTCACCAAATCCTTCGGCGCCAAGCAGGTGCTGCGCGGCGTCGATCTGGTCGTGCCTTCGGGGCAATCCACCGTCATCATCGGCGGTTCGGGCACGGGTAAATCGGTGCTGCTGAAATGCATCCTTGGGCTGGTGCATCCCGATGGCGGCACCATCAAGCTGGATGGTAAGGACGTGGCGCAGGGCGAACGCGAGGCCTTCCTGACCCGTTTCGGGATGCTGTTTCAGGGTGGCGCACTGTTTGACAGCCTGCCGGTCTGGCAAAACGTGGCCTTCCGGTTGCTGCGCGGCTCGCTTGCGCGTCCCAAGGACCAGGCCCGCGCCATCGCCATCGAAAAGCTGCGCCGCGTCGGGCTGGATGCGGATGTGGCCGATCTTTACCCCGCAGAACTCTCGGGCGGGATGCAAAAGCGCGTCGGCCTTGCGCGCGCCATCGCCGCCGAGCCCGAGATCATCTTTTTCGACGAACCGACCACTGGGCTCGACCCGATCATGGCGGGCGTCATCAATGAACTGATCCGTGAAATCGTGACCGAGATGGGGGCGACTGCGATCACCATCACCCATGATATGACCTCGGTGCGCGCGATTGCCGACCGGGTGGCGATGATCCATGCGGGCAAAATCCGCTGGGAAGGGCCGATCGCAGAGTTGGACACAACTTCAGACCCTTACGTCCAGCAATTCATCCACGGACGCGCCGAAGGCCCGATCGAGACGTTGCGCTAATCGCACGCGCCTATCGCGCCGCCCATAAGATTGATCGCGGCGGCGTTTTCGCGCTGTCTGGCGAATTTGACGCGATGCGCGAGCAGATCACCCATTTGCGCCGCCACCCCGATCTGGGCGGGCTGGAACCCGAATTGCTGGAGTTCACCGCGCAGATGAGCCTGCAAAGCCGCGATCTGCGTGGATCTATTGCGACGACAAAATCAAGCGCGCCACGACCTTTCTGGAGCAGCGCCAACAAAAGGCCGACACGCTGCTCGAACGCGATCTGCGTGACATTCCGCCCACGCTCGGCTACGAGTTGGAAGATGGTGGCACGCAGCCCAATCTGGTGCCGATGCCCAAGAAATAGCGGCGCTTTTGCGTCCAAACTCACGGCCCTCAGGACGGCCTCAGGACCCGGCGCACCCGATGTTGAAATTCGCCAATCTGGCGCTGCTGATTTTGTTTCCCATCGCTTGGGCCGCGCCGATCCTGCGCGCCGGCTGGCTGCCGTTTTTCGACCTCGACACGATCTCGGTGCTGTCGGGCTTGCAAAGCCTGTGGGGCACCGATGTGTTCTTGGCCGTGACGGTCACGTTTCTGGCGCTGTTTGCACCCTATTTGAAGGTGATCGGGCTGGCTTTGGTGCAGTTCGGACTTGCCTCAGATCGGCTGCGCCCGGCGCTGGGGATGCTTGGTAAGCTGGCGATGGCCGACATCTTTTTGATCGCGCTCTATATCGTGCTGGCCAAGGGGATGGGATTGGGTCGGATCGAGACCGGATGGGGTCTTTATCTGTTCACCTTTTGCGTCGCCGCATCGCTTGCGATCTCAATTTTGGACGCGCGCCGCAGCGCACGCCCAAGCTCATCGTGATCAGTGCACCGAGACCGGCGCCAGATCATTCTCACGCGCGACCATAAAGGCCACCGCGCGATCCTTGACTAAGGCCAAGCGCTCGCCATTCTCGTCGTGAACGGCATACAAATGGTCGATCCCTGCCAGTTCATCTTGCATCTCTTGGGGCAAATCCACGACCGCCACTTCGCGGATATAGACGATGCGATCGTCGCGCTCGCCCCCAAAATCATATTTCGTTTCCATAGCTGCGTCCTCCTGCCTCATTCGCGTTTGATCGGAATACTTTGCACGATCCGATCTGGCGCAGAGCGCATCAGATCAATGTGCAGCAAACCGTTTTCCATCGCCGCCCCTGCCACATCGACCCCATCGGCCAGCACGAAGCTGCGCTGAAAGGCCCGTGCGGCAATGCCGCGATGCAGATACAGTTTTTCGCCCGCCTCTTCGGATTGGCGTCCACGGATCACCAAGGCCCGATCTTCCAGCGTGATCGCCAGATCGTCTTCGCCAAAACCGGCCACCGCCAGCGTGATCCGAAAGCGATCCTCACCGCTTTGTTCAATATTATAGGGCGGATAGGTATCAGACCCCGCCTTTGCGGTGCGCTCAACTAGGCGCTCCAACTGGTCAAACCCTAACAGATAGGGATGCGCTCCAAAGCTTAGTTTCGTCATCAGGCATGCCCTTATCCAAGCGACATTGCAAAAATCCGGATCCCGCGCGTCGGCAACCCGTTCTGATGAAAATATGGGCAGCCGGGCACGTCACTGCAAGTGCCAAGCCGCCATCGTTAATGTTGATTTTTTCCCGCAGAGGTAAGAATTTGGTATAAGAGTTCCCTGTCCGCCCTTGCTGAGTCGGGCTTTTTGTCATCACAAGCGGATTTGCGCATATGAACGCTCGTATCGAGATGGAGCACGATGAGGTGCTGCGCGTGGAACTCGAGGTTCTCAAACGCGAACACCGCGATCTTGACGAGGCGATTCACGCCCTCACCGAGGCGGTGCATTCCGATCAGTTGCGCCTTGTGCGGCTGAAAAAGCAAAAGCTGGCGCTGAAAGATAAGATCGCGCGGATCGAAGACCAGCTGACCCCCGACATCATCGCCTAAGCCCCCGAAACGCCCGGCGCAGGGCTTGCCGCCACGCCACAGCTTTCTATAGTGCGCCCTTGATCTGCGAGAGGGCGTTTTATGAGCGTGAAAGTGGGAATCATCATGGGGAGCCAGTCCGACTGGCCCACGATGAAAGAGGCGGCAACTGTTCTCGATGAACTCGGCGTGGCCTATGAGAGCCGCATCGTCTCGGCCCATCGTACGCCAGACCGGCTGTGGGAGTACGGCAAAACCGCCGTGGATCGCGGCTTGCATGTGATCATCGCAGGCGCTGGCGGGGCGGCGCATCTGCCCGGCATGATGGCGTCAAAAACCCGCGTGCCGGTGATCGGCGTGCCGATTCAGACCCGCGCGCTTTCGGGTGTCGACAGCCTTTATTCCATCGTGCAAATGCCCAAGGGTTTCCCGGTTGCCACTATGGCGATTGGCGCTGCGGGCGCGGCCAATGCCGGGCTGATGGCGGCGGGTATCTTGGCGCTGAACGACCCCGATCTGGCGCAGCGGCTCGATGCGTGGCGCACGGCCCTCTCGGCCTCAATCCCGCAGGAGCCGCAAGATGACTGAAGCGCTGGCAACTGGGTCCGTCATCGGCATTTTGGGCGGTGGGCAGTTGGGGCGGATGCTGTCCGTCGCGGCCTCACGGCTTGGCTTTAAAACCCATATTTTTGAACCCGGTGCGAACCCGCCCGCCGCGGATGTCGCACATGCCGTGACCACCGCCGCTTACGATGACGAGGCCGCGCTGCGCGCCTTTGCCGCCAGCGTCGATGTGATCACCTATGAGTTTGAAAACGTCCCGACCTCGGCGCTCAATCTGCTCGAAACGCTCAAACCGATCCGCCCCAATCGCCGTGCGCTGGCGGTCTCTCAGGATCGGCTGCTCGAAAAGTCCTTTCTCAGCGAGCTGGGTCTGAGCACCGCGCCTTTTGGCGCCGTCGATGACAGTATCGATCTGGCCGAAGCGATCGCGGAAATCGGCTGCCCCGCGATCCTCAAAACCCGTCGTTTCGGCTATGACGGCAAGGGCCAAGCCGTAATCCGCGCCCCCGAACAGGGCGAGGCCGCGCTGGCTTCGCTGGCCGGAGCGCCCGCAGTTTATGAGGGCTTCGTTGACTTCCAGACCGAAATCTCGGTAATCGGCGCGCGCGGGTTGGATGGCGCGATTGCCTGTTTCGATCCGGGCCAGAACGTACATACAAACGGCATCTTGCACACCACGACCGTGCCCGCCGCGATCTCGCCCAGCCAGCGCACCGATGCCGTGCTGATTGCTGCCAAGATATTGAACAAGCTGGATTATGTCGGCGTGATCGGGGTTGAGCTCTTCGTCACCAAAGACGCGCTGATCGTCAACGAATTCGCCCCGCGCGTGCATAATTCCGGCCATTGGACGCAGGCGGGCTGCGCCGTGGATCAGTTCGAACAGCATATCCGCGCGATCACCGGCTGGCCGCTGGGCGACGGGTCGCGCCATGTCGATGTCGAGATGGAAAACCTGATTGGCGATGATATGGACCGCGTGCCGGAACTGGCGAACAAGCCGCGCACGCAGATCCATCTGTATGGCAAGGCCGAGGTCAAGCCGGGTCGTAAGATGGGCCATATAAACCGCATCCTGTAACGCGCCCTGATACGCAAGGCCGGGGGCACCCGCCCCCGACCCGCAATTTTGTTTAGCTGCGCGTTTTGCGCAGGATTTCCAGAATTTCGCGCGCAGCCGAGGGGATATTCGTGCCCGGCCCGAAGATCGCCTTCACCCCAGCTTTTTTCAAGAAATCATAGTCCTGCTGCGGGATCACCCCGCCGCAGATCACGATGATATCGTCTGCGCCCTTGGCCCGCAGCGCCTCGATCAGCTTGGGTGCAAGCGTCTTGTGACCCGCCGCTTGCGAGGAAATCCCCACCACATGCACGTCATTGTCGATCGCGTCCTGCGCGGCCTCATCCGGTGTCTGGAACAGCGGCCCCACATCGACGTCAAAGCCGATATCGGCGAAGGCGGTCGCGATCACCTTGGCGCCGCGATCATGCCCGTCCTGGCCCATCTTGACCACCAGCATGCGCGGGCGACGACCCTCTTCCTCGGCGAATGCCTCGACATCCGCCTGGATCTGGGCAAAGCCCTCATCGCCGTCATAGGCCGCGCCATAGACGCCCGAAAGCGTTTTGACCTCGGCGCGGTGGCGGCCGAATTCTTTCTCCATCGCCATCGAAATCTCTCCTACGCTGGCACGCGCGCGCGCCGCATCCACCGCCGCTTCCAGCAGGTTGCCACCCTCTTTCGCGCGCCGCGTGATCTCGTCCAAAGCCGCCTGACAGGCCGCTTCGTCGCGGGTCGCCCGCATCTTTTCAAGCCGCGCAATCTGGCCGTCGCGCACCTTGACGTTGTCGATATCAAGGATGTCCAGATCGTCTTCTTTTTCCAGACGATACTTGTTCACACCCACGATCACCTCTTCACCCCGGTCGATCATGGCTTGGCGCTTGGCCGCCGATTCCTCGATGCGCAGCTTGGGCATACCGCTGGCAACCGCCTTGGTCATGCCGCCCATTTCCTCGACTTCCTCCATCAGCGCCCAAGCCTTATCGGCCAGTTCCGCCGTGAGGCTTTCGACGTAATAGCTCCCCGCGAGCGGGTCGACGACATGGGTGATTCCGGTCTCTTCCTGCAAGATCAGCTGGGTGTTGCGCGCAATCCGGGCGCTGAAATCGGTGGGCAGCGCAATGGCCTCGTCCAAGGCATTGGTGTGCAAGCTTTGCGTGCCCCCCAGCGCCGCCGCCATCGCCTCATAAGCGGTGCGCACCACGTTGTTATAGGGGTCCTGCTCGGCCAAACTGACGCCCGAGGTCTGGCAATGGGTGCGCAGCATGCTTGATCCCGGCTTTTGCGGGTTGAACTCGCTCATCACGCGGCTCCACAGCAGACGCGCCGCACGCAGTTTCGCCGCCTCCATGAAGAAGTTCATCCCGATCGCAAAGAAGAAGCTGAGCCGCCCGGCGAATTTATCGACATCCATGCCCGCGTTGATCGCCGTGCGCACATATTCGCGCCCATCGGCCAGCGTGAAGGCCAGCTCTTGCACAAGGTTCGCGCCTGCCTCTTGCATGTGATAGCCCGAGATCGAGATCGAGTTGAATTTCGGCATCTCATTGGCGGTATATTCGATGATATCGGCGATGATGCGGATGCTCGGCTCGGGCGGGTAGATATAGGTGTTGCGCACCATGAACTCTTTGAGAATATCGTTCTGAATCGTGCCCGACAGGACCGAGCGATCCACGCCCTGCTCTTCGCCCGTGACGATAAAGTTCGCCAGAATCGGAATCACAGCACCGTTCATCGTCATGGAAACGCTGACTTTATCCAGCGGGATACCGTCAAACAGGATCTTCATATCCTCGACGCTGTCAATCGCCACACCGGCCTTGCCGACATCGCCCTCAACGCGGGAATGGTCGCTATCATAGCCGCGATGGGTTGCCAGATCGAAGGCCACCGACACCCCCTGCTGCCCCGCCGCCAGCGCCTTGCGGTAAAATGCGTTGCTTTCCTCGGCGGTCGAGAAGCCGGCATATTGGCGGATCGTCCACGGGCGGCCAGCATACATCGTTGCGCGCGGGCCACGGGTAAACGGCGCAATCCCGGGCACGCCGCCCAGATGCTCCAGCCCCGCCACATCCGCCTCGGTGTAAAGCGGCTTCACCTCGATCCCCTCCAGCGTCTGCCAGTTGAGATCCTCAAGCGCGCGCCCGCGCAATTCCTTCTCGGCGAGCTTACGCCAATCGGCTTGCTTGTCGGTCATGGTCATGTCCTTCTTCCTCTGTCGCCGCGCCGGGGTTGGCCCCCGTCCTTTCGGCTGAAACGTCCATCCAGTCGATGCCCGGCAGCGCCACGCGCAGCCAAGCGATATCCTCACGATATTGCGCCACCATCGCGACGCGCGGTGCACCGTCTAAGGGCATCCAGCGCGCGTGATCGGGGCGCATAAACCCCTGCCCTGCCCCCGCCAGCCCCGCGCGCGTGCGGTCCGGCCCCCAATAGGCCGTGCCGCTGACCGCCAAAGCACCGGTATTTTGCAACATCCTCGCCTGCATCGCCGTCGTGCCGATGCGACGGAGCAAACCCGCTTCACCCAACGACGAGTGTGCGCAGAAACGTCTTGAGAGGCGTCTAAAAGGCGTATTTTGCGAAAATTGACGCGATAGGGCGTGGTTTGGCCGCGCCCGCGCACCTATATCTTGGGCAGGAGAACATATCATGGCATCACCACGACTTCTTGCACTCACGGCCCTTGCGGCGCTGTGCCTTGGCTTTGCGGCCGTTGCGCAAACGACCCCTCTGCCCGATGCGCCCACCACGCCGCAAACGACCGCACCAGAGACCGCCCTTGATGCGAACGGCTTTGCCCCGGTTGCGGGGGCCGATGCCTCGCTTGAGTCCCTGATCTGGCAAAAGCGCCCCGTCGTGGTTTTTGCCGACAGCCCGTTTGACCCCGCCTTCAAGGACCAGATGCGCCTGCTCGAGGTGCGCTGGCCCGAACTGGCGGCGCGCGATGTGGTGGTGATTGCTGATACCACTCCGAACCCGCCCTCAGCAGTGCGCCTGAAACTACGCCCACGCGGCTTTTCGCTGGTGATCATCGCCAAGGACGGCACCGTGAATTTGCGCAAACCCCGCCCTTGGGACGCGCGCGAGATCATCCGCTCGATCGACAAAATGCCGATCCGGCGCGAGGAAATCCGCAGCGGCGCACAGCAATAGACGGGGCTAGCTGATCGCATTGGCGCCTCCAACGCTGCGCGCCATCAAAATGCGCGCCGCCACATATGCGAGCAGGCTAATCACGGTAACTTACTTAGTATTTTCCGGAGAGCATCGATGCCCTCCGGTCCAAATTGCAATGATTGGCTCACTTTAGCGGGAAACGCGCGTTCCGGACTGCCATAGGTGTCGATTTGCAGGTAAATCTCACCAGCTATTTCAAATACATGATAGGTAGCGTCAACATCCTGATGGACACTGGTGCGGCCTTGCTCCCGTTCTTGAAGTTTCGAAACGCGCGCCATCTTATTCGAACTCCATGATGATTTCGTCCACCGCAAGGCTGGCGCCCGCCTCGGCCTTGATCGACTTCACTCGGCCCTTGCGTTCGGCGCGCAGGATGTTTTCCATCTTCATCGCCTCGACTGTGGCCAGCGCCTGACCGTCTTGCACCTCGTCGCCCTCGGAGACGTTGATCTTCACCACCAGACCCGGCATCGGGCACAGCAGGAATTTCGACGTGTCGGGCGGCAGTTTCACCGGCATCAACTGCGCCAATTCGGCCTGACGCGGGGTGCGCACATGCGCCTTCAAATCTGCCCCGCGCAGCCGAATGCGGAACCCCATCGGAATTTTACCGACCTTGAGCACCAGCGGCGCGCCATCAACCGTCAGTTTCGCCAGCGGATCGCCCGGCGTCCAATCGCTTTCGATGCGCATCTCGGTGCCGTCCTCGAACACGACGGTCGAGCCCTGCTTGTCGGCCTGGATCACCAGTTTGAAATCCTGATCCTGCAGCGAAACAACCCAGTCCTTGCCGACCTTGCGTTCGTGATTGCCCAGCGTCCCCGATATCTTCGTGCGCCGAATTTCCGCCACCCGTTCCATCGCCGCCGTTGCCGCCGCCACGCGACACAGAATATCGTCGGACAGGGTAACCCCCTCAAAGCCCTCTGGATATTCCTCTTCGATAAAGGCGGTGGTAATATTGCCGCTCTCGAACCGCTCATGATCCATCACGGCGGCACAGAACGGCAGATTGTGACCGATGCCCTCAACCTCGAACGTATCGAGCGCCAGACGCATCTCCTCAATCGCCTCGGCGCGCGTCGGTGCCCAAGTACACAGCTTGGCGATCATCGGGTCGTAAAACATCGAGATTTCGCCGCCCTCATAAACGCCAGTATCGTTGCGCACGATGCCCCCTGCCTGCGTCTTGCCCTCAACAGGCGGACGGTAGCGGGTCAGACGCCCGATCGAGGGCAAAAAGCCGCGATAGGGGTCTTCGGCGTAAAGACGACTTTCAATCGCCCAACCGTTGATACCGATATCGCTTTGTTTCATCGGCAGTTTTTCACCGTCAGCAACGCGGATCATCTGCTCGACCAGATCAATGCCGGTGATTAGCTCGGTGACCGGGTGTTCCACCTGAAGACGGGTGTTCATCTCGAGGAAATAGAAATTCCGGTCGCCATCCACGATGAATTCGACCGTGCCAGCGCTGGTGTAATTCACCGCCTTGGCCAGCGCGACCGATTGCTCTCCCATCGCCTTGCGCGTCGCCTCATCAAGGAACGGGCTCGGCGCTTCTTCGATGACCTTCTGGTTGCGCCGCTGGATCGAGCATTCGCGCTCGTTCAGATAAACGCAGTTGCCGTGTTTGTCGGCGAGCACCTGAATCTCGATATGGCGCGGTTGGGTGACGAATTTCTCGATGAAAATCCGGTCATCGCCAAAAGAGTTCGCCGCCTCGTTCTTGGACGACTGAAACCCCTCGCGCGCCTCTTCGTCATTCCACGCGATGCGCATGCCCTTGCCCCCGCCCCCGGCACTGGCCTTGAGCATCACGGGATAGCCAACCTCGCGGCTGATTTTCACCGCCTCATCGGCATCCCCGATCAGCCCCATATAGCCGGGCACAGTGGACACGCCCGCCTCTTTGGCCAGCTTTTTCGAGGTGATCTTGTCGCCCATCTTCTCAATCGCGCCCGAGGGCGGCCCGATAAAGACCACGCCCTCTTTCTCAAGCGCCTCGGCGAATTTCATGTTCTCGGACAAGAACCCATAGCCCGGATGCACGGCCTCGGCGCCGGTCTGGCGGATCGCGTCCATGATCTTGTCGATCACGATATAGGATTGGTTGGCAGGCGCGGGACCAATATGCACCGCCTCATCGGCCATCTGCACATGCAGCGCCTGCGCATCGGCATCGGAATAGACGGCGACCGTCTTGATGCCCATTTTCTGCGCCGATTTGATGACCCGGCAAGCGATCTCGCCGCGGTTCGCAATCAGGATTTTCTTGAACATATCCGGTCCTTCCCCTCGGGTGCCCACGCGTTACGCGTGCGGCCCCGCCTGTCGTGATCTTGAGGTGAGCAATAAGAAAAACCGCCACCAAGGCACGCGGCCCCGATGACGGCTTTAACGAAATCCTGCGGGCCCGAAGGCGCGCTCTCGTCTGTTTTAGTAGCTGCGCGAGCACACGCCCGCGTCGTCGCAATAGGTGCCTGCGAGTGCGCCAAGGGCCGCGCCCGCGACGATGTTGTTATCGGTCGCATCGGCAATGACGGCACCGCCTGCGGCGCCTGCCAGCGCGCGCTGACCGTCGGTCTGCATGCAACCTGCAAGCGCAAGGCCTGCGATGAGGATAAGGATAGGGGTCTTGCGCATAGGACACTGCCTCCGTGAGCGGTTATTATTGCACACGAATTTATCGCAAAGTCGTGAAAAGCCAATGCAAATCTTGCGCGTGTTCCGCGATCGGCAAAGCGTCGCCGATTCGCTTCCGCCAAACCCTTTCTGGAAAAAGAAAGCTGCGACCTGACCCAAGGATCAGGCCGCAGAGAAAGGGAAGGGGTAGGGATAGTAAGTCGTGACCCGCAGGGGTTGGGGACTAAGCGAGCCACATCGCTAACCTGACCTGCGCACGCCCCGATTGCAAAGGGGAAATTGCACACCCCCGTAGGTTCGGCGGCTTGCTGCCAACTGCCGGTTCGGGACGGCGAAATCATGCCCAATCCTCGTCGTCATCATCCTCGTCAAAGACAAAACTCGCAGGATTGGCAAACACTTCGGGAAAGGCCGCCTCGGCGCGCTTGACGTCAATACGCAGCAACGCCTCATAGCTTTCGGGATCAAACGGGTCCTCGGCCGCCACCACCTCGCGGCCAAACAGCCAACTGATGCGCCCGGCATCCAGATTGCCCCGCTCAAACGGTTCCTCGCCAAACTGCGCCCAAAGCGCCGCCATGAAACCAGCATCCGCCTTGCGATCATTGCTTGCGCGATCCGCAAAGCGCTCACGCTTGATGATCTTTGTCGCGCCCTTCTTGTTGGCGCGCCGAATCGTGAATTGATAATCGGTCGAGGGCAAACGCCCCGGAAAACCGCGATGTTTCAGCATGCCACGCCCCCCGATTGCAGGGCGACCGAACCGCGGGCCGCGACCGGGACGGGGCCGAAACCCCGCCCCAGGACGGTCTTACTTGTATTTACCGGTATAGACCGGTTCTTCGGTGACCGGTGCAGCCATCGGCTCGGGTTTGGGTGCGCAAGCCGCGACAAAGCCAACCAACGACAGTGCAATGAGAAGTTTCGACATGGCGTTCTCCTGTCCAAGGACACGGTCTGACCCCAACGGGCAGCTTCAGCCGCATCCGGTTTCGTAAGGGAAAGAAGATTCTCTTTCCCAAAGGTAAGGTTAGCCCGCAAAGCGTATTCACGAAAGCGCGATTTGTGCGTGATCGCCACGCCCTGCTCTTTCGACCTTAGTAGAACTGCCATTCACATTTTCCTTTATCGACCAAAAACGTGTCGAAATATTGTATCGCGGCGTGATCGACCTCGCCGAACGGCACGATCCGATCCGACAGGCTGACCACCACCTCCGAAGGTTCTGGCGCGGGGCGCGCGATGCGCGGAGCGACCCAAGAATTACACAGGGCCTCGATATCGGCCAAGGCGATCTCTGGGCTCAACGGACTGGGCCCGCCAATCTGGGGCGCGAGAAAGCGAAACCGATAGGTCAACCCTAGCGGCCCCTGCGCCGTGTGGATCACATCGACCCACCAGACCTTTTGCCCCGATGGCACCGCAATCGCCTTGCCATGCGTGCCCTCTGGCCCATCGCCGGGCTCCAGATCATCGGGATGCATCACCACCCCGTAATCGGGCACAGGGCTGACCTCGCGCAGATCTTGGGCCAAGACCGGACAGCCCAACAGCGCCCCGGCCAACAGACCGGGGACAAGCGCCCTGAAACCGAACTCGATCCGCCCCATCACATCCCCTTACAGTGGAATATTATCGTGTTTCTTCCAAGGGTTGGTCAGCTTCTTCGAGCGCAAGGACGCAAACGCCCGCGCCACGCGCCGCCGGGTCGAACGCGGTTGGATCACCTCGTCGATAAAGCCCTTTTCCGCCGCCACAAAGGGGTTGGCAAAGCGGTGCTCATAATCGGCGGTGCGCTGCGCGATCTTGTCCTTATCGCCCAATTCCGAGCGATACAGGATCTCGACCGCGCCCTTGGCCCCCATCACCGCGATCTCTGCGGTGGGCCAAGCGTAGTTGAAATCGCCGCGCAGATGCTTGGACGCCATCACGTCATACGCGCCGCCATAGGCCTTGCGCGTGATCACCGTGACCTTCGGCACCGTCGCCTCGCCATAAGCAAACAACAGCTTCGCGCCATGCTTGATCACGCCGCCATATTCCTGCCCCGTGCCCGGCAAGAAACCCGGCACATCGACCAGCGTCAGGATCGGAATTTCAAATGCATCGCAAAAGCGCACAAAGCGCGCGGCCTTGCGGCTGGAATCGATATCTAGGCAGCCCGCCAGCACCATCGGCTGGTTAGCCACCACCCCGACGGTCTGGCCCTCAAGCCGGATAAAGCCGGTGATGATATTGCCCGCGAAATCCTTTTGAATCTCAAAGAAATCGCCCTCATCGGCGATTTTCTGGATCAACTCTTTCATATCGTAAGGCGTGTTCGGGTTGCTCGGGATCAGCGTATCCAGCGAGGCCTCGATGCGATCCACGTCATCAAAGAACGGCCGCACAGGGGCCTTTTCGCGGTTGGAAAGCGGCAGGAAATCGATCAGGCGACGGGTCTCAATCAGCGCTTCGACATCGTTCTCATACGCGCCATCCGCGACCGAAGACTTCTTGGTATGCGTACTCGCCCCGCCCAGCTCTTCAGCCGTAACCACTTCATTGGTAACGGTTTTTACCACGTCCGGACCGGTGACGAACATGTAGGAACTGTCCTTCACCATAAAGATGAAATCGGTCATCGCCGGGCTATACACCGCGCCCCCCGCGCATGGCCCCATGATCAGGCTGATCTGGGGGACAACGCCGCTGGCCATGATGTTGCGCTGGAACACATCGGCATATCCGGCAAGCGAGGCCACGCCCTCTTGAATGCGCGCGCCACCCGAATCGTTGATCCCGATCACCGGCGCGCCATTTTGCACCGCCATATCCATGATTTTGCAAATCTTTTCGGCATGGGTCTCGCTCAGCGAGCCGCCAAACACCGTGAAATCCTGCGAGAACACATAGACCATGCGCCCGTTCACCGTGCCCCAGCCGGTGACCACGCCATCGCCATAAGGCTTGCTCTCTTCCATGCCGAAATCGGTGCAGCGATGGGTTTTGAACATGTCGAACTCTTCGAACGAGCCCTCATCCAGCAGCAATTCCACCCGCTCGCGCGCGGTCAGTTTACCCTTGCTGTGCTGCGCTGCGATGCGCTTTTCGCCACCACCGAGCCGCGCTTGTGTGCGCCGATCTTCCAGCTCTTCCAGGATGTCTCTCATGGGGATCCTCCGACTATTTTCAGGCACAGTATACAAGCGCAACGCTCTTACAAAGGGGATTTCAGAAAATTTGCAAAACATTGGCAGGATGCGTTTAGCTAATTGCAACGTTGCAAAGACCCCACCTCGAAACCGCTTACAAACACTGCCACCCCACCCGTGCATAGAATTTGACGTGGTTGATTTGCAAAGCTACAAAATGATTTGCAAAGGGAGGGTGTGATGGCGATTCAGAAACTCTATGCCGGGGTCAAACTGCGCGAAACTCGCACCCGTCTGGGCCTGACGCAAAAGGCCTTTGCCGAACGACTCGGCGTGTCGTTGCCCTATCTCAACCAGATGGAAAACAACCACCGCCCCGTTTCGGCGCAGGTGGTGTTGGCGCTGGCCTCGGAATTTGGCCTTGATGTGACCGAACTGTCGGCAGGCGATGCCGAGCGTCTCGTCAGCGACATGCGCGAGGCGCTGGCCGATCCGATCTTCTCTGATGCGACCCCACCACTGGCCGATCTGCGCCTTGCCGCCTCCAATGCCCCTGCCCTTGCGCGCGCTTTCTTGGAAATGCACCGCGCCTATCGCCAGACCCATGAACGCCTCGCGTCGCTGGACGAGGCATTGGGCCGCGACGGCGCGCATATGGTCATGAGCCCTTGGGAAGAGGTGCGCGACTTCTTTCACTATTGCGACAATTACATCGACGCGGTGGATCGCGCGGCCGAACGGTTTTCTTGCCCCAATGGCAAACGCTTGGACCCCATTCCTCATGCGATTGAAACCCTCGCCAAACGGGGCATAAAAGTGCAGTTTTCCGACATCGGGCCGCTGCGCGCCCTTGATGGCGACCGGCTTGCGATCAACGCCCATGTGGGCAAGCCGACGCAGGCGTTTCAACTGCTCCATCAGGTGGCGCTGCTCACCCAAAACGACCTGCTTGAGGCCACACTGGACCTCGCGCGCTTTCAATCCGACACCGCGCGCGCCATCGCAAAAATCGGCTTGGCGAATTATTTCGCGGGCGCGGCGCTGCTGCCCTATCGCCCCTTCCTGAGCGCGGCCCAAGACACCCGCCACGACCTTGAACGCCTCAGCGACATCTTCTCGGCCTCAATCGAGCAGATCGCCCACCGCCTCTCCACCCTGCAGCGCCCCGGCGCCAAGGGCATCCCGTTCTTCTTCGTGCGCGTCGATCAGGCCGGAACGATCACCAAACGCCATTCCGCCACCCGGCTGCAATTTGCCCGGTTCGGTGGCGCCTGCCCGCTGTGGAATGTCCACCAAGCCTTTGAAACGCCAACACGTTTTCTGCGCCAATTGGCTGAGACTCCCGACGGGATGCGCTATCTCTGCCTTGCGCGAGATGTCTCCAAACCCGGCGGAAGCTTCACCGCCCCGGTGCGGCGCTACGCGATTTGTCTGGGCTGTGAGGTCAGCCACGCGCAGGGACTGATTTATGCCGATGATATGGAGCTGGGCAATCCCAAGGCCTACGAACCGATCGGGATTTCCTGCCGCATCTGCGAGCGCAAAAACTGCCATCAGCGCTCGGTCCCGCCGCTGGAACGCCAGCTGCTGGTCGATCCCGACCATCGTGGCCTTTTGCCCTATGATATCGCCTAAAAAAACGCGCCCCGAGGTCTCCCCCGAGGCGCATTTCAATCTGGTATCAAACGTCGCGATCAGACCGCAGCGGCGCTCAGCATCCGTGCGATTTCGTCTTTCACCGCTGCGCGTTTCTTGCGCAACTCGGTCTCAACCAACGAATCGACCGGATCGACATTGGTCTCGGCGCGATGCACCTGAACGTTAATCGTATCATATTCCTCAAGCAGCTTTGCAAAATGCGCGTTTGAAATTTTCAAATCGTGCAGTTGCTCTAGCTGTTGGGGGAATTCTTCTTGCAGCGTATGCGGCGTATTGGACATATCGTCTCCCTTTCCATCAAGTTTGAGTGATTCTACCGCAGCGATTAGCCTGTGACCTTGATGCGCATCAAGTCAGCCCCCCGCGCGCCGCCATCCCGCGGCTTTTGCCTGCGCCTCCGAGCAAAACCAACGTTCGCCCTTGCGCGTGTTGATCCGGGTCGCTTCGTAAGACCGCATCCCCGGCACGTGATAGAGATGCCCGCGCCCCGAGATATTGCCTTTAATCGCACAGCCCGATTGCGGTGGGGGCGTCCCTGCCCGCGTTTGCGCCCGCATCAAATCGGGCCGCTCGGCGTTGCCTTGCCAAACCCCGCGCCGTGCCGATTTCGCCTCGGCCTCTTGGCGCACATAGGCCATGGAATACTTGCGATAGGCGAATGCCGCCCCGCGCGCCACCATCGCTGCGTTCAGATCGCGCCCACCGGCACGGCACACCGCAATCAACCGGCCATAGCGATCCTCTTCATCGCCCGAACACCGCACCTCTTGCGCCGCCAAGGCCCGCAGCGCAGCGGTCGCCGCCGCCCCGCAAGACCACGCCCCGCCCGAAGCGCGCTGGCAGGTCTGCTTCGATTCCGGCGCATCAATGCCAAACAGGCGCACACGCGTGTTCTCAACCACCAAAGTGTCGCCATCCACGACCCGAGGCACCCCCGAAACGGTGGCCGCCATCGCGGGCGAGAGCATCGTTAACAAAAGAAAACAAATCCTGAACATCCGCAAGATATGGTAGGAGCGCCGAGCAAGATCAACCTATTTCGTGGTGAGAGGTTAATTCGCCCCTCAGCGCTGCGTCACTT
This sequence comes from Thioclava arctica, assembly GCF_040892615.1. Taxonomy (NCBI): domain Bacteria; kingdom Pseudomonadati; phylum Pseudomonadota; class Alphaproteobacteria; order Rhodobacterales; family Paracoccaceae; genus Thioclava; species Thioclava arctica. The sequence continues at coordinate 286,452 of NZ_JBFRYC010000001.1, read as the reverse complement.
GCCAGTTGCTCGCACCCTCCGGCACCAGATTTTCGCGCGCCAGCGGATCGCGCCCCAGCAGATGATCGGCGACCTTCTCACCCACCATGATCGAGGGCGCGTTCAGATTGCCATTGGTGATGCGCGGAAAGACCGAGCTATCGGCCACCCGCAGCCCCTCCACCCCGATCACGCGCCCCTCGGGGTCCACCACCGCGCCCGGATCATCCGCCGCGCCCATCCGCGCCGTGCCGCAGGGATGATAGGCGCTTTCGGCATGCTCACGGATGAACGCGTCAATCTCCGCATCGCTTTGCACCGCATCGCCCGGCTGGATCTCATGCTTCACATGCGCCGCCATCGCGGGCTGCTCAAAAATCTCACGCGTCAGCCGGATGCATTTGCGAAACTCTGCCCAATCGTCGGGATGGCTCATGTAGTTGAACCGAATTTCGGGTGCCACCGCCGGATCACTACTCGCTAGCCGCACCGAGCCGCGCGATTTCGACCGCATCGGGCCGGTATGCACCTGAAACCCATGTCCCTCGGCGGCGGCTTTACCATCATAGCGCACCGCAATCGGAAGGAAGTGATACTGGATATCAGGGTAGTCGATCCCGGCATCAGATCGAATAAACCCGCAGGCCTCAAACTGGTTCGACGCCCCCAGCCCCGTGCCGCTCATCAGCCATTGCGCGCCCACCCAAGCCTTGCCAAAAAGGTTCCAATACCGATACAGCGTGATCGGCTTGAGCGCGGCAAATTGCATATATATTTCAAGGTGATCCTGCAGGTTCTCTCCCACACCCGCACGATCCGCCAAGACTTCAATCCCGTGTTCGCGCAGATGATCCGCCGGACCAATTCCCGAAAGCATCAACAGCTTGGGCGTATTGATCGAACTGGCCGCCAGCACCACCTCGCGCCCCGCAGCGATCACCTCGATGCGTCCCTTGCGCTCCACCTCAACACCCACCGCGCGCTTGCCCTCAAAGACCACCCGCCGCGCCAAGGCCCGCACGATCCGCAACCGCCCGGTCTTGAGCGCCGGGCGCAAATAAGCATTCGCCGCCGACCAGCGCCGCCCCTTGTAAATCGTGGCCTCCATCGGCCCAAAGCCCTCTTGGCGCGCGCCGTTGTAATCCTCGCTCACCGGGTAACCCGCCTGCTGGCCCGCCGCGATAAACGCATCAAATAGCGGGTTTCTGCGCGGCCCACGCGTCACATGCAACGGCCCCGACGCCCCGCGCCATTCGGAGGCGCCGCCATGCCAATGCTCCATCCGCTTGAAATAGGGCAGCACATCGGCAAAGCCCCAGCCCTGCGCACCCATCGCTTCCCAATGATCGAAATCGCGCGCATGGCCGCGCACATAAACCATCCCGTTGACGCTCGACGATCCGCCCAACACCTTGCCGCGCGGCGTGGCCAAGCGCCGCCCGCCCAACCCCGGCTCTGGCTGACTGGCAAACCCCCAATCGTAAATCGCCATATTCATCGGATAAGACAACGCACCGGGCATCTGAATGAACGGCCCGGCATCGGACCCACCATGCTCGATCACCAAGACGTCACGCCCCGCCTCGACCAGCCGATAGGCCAAGGCCGAGCCCCCCGACCCCGCGCCCACGATCACGAATTCCGCAGATTGCGCCATCATCTTCCTCTTGACGAAAATATCCTCGGGGGGTCTGGGGGGCAGACAGCCCCCCAGCCTCGCCAAGATTGCCTCAATACGGGCTTTCGACCGGCCCCATGCCGACATAGACCGACTTCACTTGCGTATAATGCTCGATTGCCGCGCGCGAATTCTCACGCCCAAAGCCCGAGCCTTTCACCGCGCCAAAGGGCATTTCCACCGGCGTCAGGTTATAGGCGTTGATCCAGCAAGTGCCCGCCTGCAGCTGGCCAATCACCCGATGCCCGCGCGTCAGATCCCCGGTGAACACCCCCGCCGCGAGCCCGAATTGCGTGTCATTGGCCCGCGCGATCACCTCATCTTCGGTGTCGAAATCCAGCACCGACATGACGGGACCGAAAATCTCTTCGCGCGCGATGGTCATGGTGTCGATCACATCGGCAAACACCGTGGGCTGCACGAAAAGCGGCCCCTCATTGCCCTGCGCACCACCACAGATCAGCCGCGCCCCCTCGGATTTCGCGCTCTCGATATAGGACAGCACCTTGTCGCGCTGTGCCGCCGAAATCAGCGGCCCGAACTGAGTGGCCTCGTCTTGCGGATCGCCTGCCAGGATGCGCCCCGTGCGCTCGGCCAGACGCGTCAGAAACGCGTCCTTGATGTCCTTTTGCACAAACACCCGCGTGCCGTTGGAACATATCTGCCCCGAGGAGTAGAAATTCGCCAGCATCGCCGCGCCAACGGCGCTGTCCAGATCGGCATCCTCGAACACGATCAGCGGAGATTTCCCGCCCAGCTCCATCGTGACATGTTTCATCCCCGCCGCGGCCGCTGTGTAAACCTTGGCTCCCGTGGGCACCGATCCGGTCAGCGACACCTTGGCAATCCGCGGATCAGTGGCCAGCGCCGCGCCCACCGCGCCAAAGCCCTGAATCACATTGAACAGTCCCGCAGGCATCCCGGCTTCGATGAAAATCGCGGCCAGTTGCAACGCGCCCAAAGGCGTCATCTCCGAGGGTTTGAACACCATCGCATTGCCGGTCGATAGCGCGGGCGCGGCCTTCCAGCAGGCAATTTGACTGGGGTAATTCCACGCCCCGATCCCCGCACAAACGCCCAAAGGTTCGCGCAGAGTATAGGCAAAATCGCCCCCAAGCGGCATCACCTCACCCGTCAGAGTCGGCGCAAGCCCCGCGAAATATTCCAGCGCATCCGCCCCCGAGGGCCAATCCGCCTCGCGCGTTTCCTGAATGGGCTTACCGGTATCAAGCGTTTCCAACTGCGCCAATTCCTCGGCCCGCTCGCGGATGATCGCCACGGCACGGGTCAACACGCGCGCACGCTCCACCGGCTTGCGCGCCGCCCAATCCTTTTGCGCGCCAACCGCGCCCGAAATCGCCGCCTCGATCACCGCAGGCGTGGCCGCATGTAGCCGCGCGATCACCTCGCCCGTGCCGGGATAAGTGACCTCGATCACCTCGCCTGCAGCATCTTCCATCCAGTCGCCATTAACGAAATGGCTCGCTTTCGGTTGCGCCTTCATTGCACGCCCTCCAATTCTTTCTCCAGATGCGCCAGCACCATGTTGCAGGCGCGCTGCCGGTCCAACGCGCCCCCCGCCAACGCGGCACGAATATAGACCCCGTCGATCAGTGCGCCCAAACCCTCGGCCACCGCCTCCGCGCGCCCACCCACGATGGGCCGCAACCCACACAGCAGGTTCGAGCGTAGCCGCGATTGATAGACGCGCAGCAAGCGCCGCGCAGGCTCGCTCGACTGCGCCAAAACGTAGAAATTCAGCCAAGCCGAAATCGCCTCACCACGAAACGACCCGGCGGCGAAAGACCCGATCACCACCGCGCGCACCCGGTCGCGCGGGCGGCGCGCCGTGGCCAAAGCGCCGCGCACCTCGGCCCCGTATAGCGTCAGGATCGAGCGCATCGCGGCGAGAAATATCTGCTCTTTCGACCCGAAATAATGATGCGCCAGCGCCGACGACATCCCCGCGCGGCGCGCAATCTGCGCCACCGTCACGTCCAGCGACCCCGCATCGCCCACAGTCTCAATCGTGGCTTTCACCAGCGCCGCGCGCCGTATAGGCTCTGCTCCAAGCTTGGGCATCATGTCTCTCGTTTCTGACGGTTACCTGATCGTTCCGGGCTAGAATATGTTTATTGACTCGTCAATCAACAACCGCAAACTTGCGGTTTGACGCAGTGACAGGGAGAAAAAATATGACTGTCCGTTCCACCCTAATCGCGCTTGGTGCCGCGCTGACGCTGGGCTTTGCCGCCAGTGCGCCGGTGCAGGCCGCCGATTGCTCTAGCGTGACCTTCTCGGATGTCGGCTGGACCGATATCACCTCGACCACCGCCGCCGCGACCACGGTTCTCAACGCCTTGGGCTATGAAACCGATGTCAAAGTGCTGTCGGTTCCCGTCACCTACGAGGCGCTGTCGAAGGGCGATGTCGATGTGTTTCTGGGCAACTGGATGCCGTCGATGGCGGCCAATGTCGATCCCTACACCAACGATGGCACGGTCGAGACGCTGGGCGTAAACCTGACGGGCGCGAAATACACGCTGGCCACCAATCCCGCCGGCGCCAAGCTCGGGATCAAGGATTTCGCCGATATCGCCAAGCATAAAGACGCGCTCGACGGCAATATCTACGGCATCGAGCCGGGCAATGACGGCAATACGCTGATCCTTGGCATGATTGACAAGAACGAATTCGATCTGGGCGGCTTCAAGCTTAAGGAAAGCTCGGAACAAGGTATGCTGGCGCAGGTCGCGCGGGCCGATAAGGCGGGCAAACCGATCATCTTCCTCGCGTGGGAACCCCATCCGATGAACGCCAATTTCGACATCACCTACCTGTCGGGCGGTGATGACGTGTTCGGCCCGAACTATGGCGGTGCCGAGGTGATGACCAACGTGCGCAAGGGCTTTGTGCAAGACTGCCCCAATGTCGGCAAGCTCGTGTCCAATCTGCAATTCACCCTGCCGATGGAAAACGAGATCATGGGCAAGATTTTGGACAATGGTGAAGCGCCCGAAAAAGCCGCCAAGGACTGGCTCGCGGCCCATCCCGAGGTCTGGCAGAACTGGCTTGAGGGCGTGACGACCAAAGACGGCGGCGATGCCCGCGCGGCGGTCGAACAGGCGCTTGGCAAGTGATCCGAGGCGAACAAAACAAGGGCGCGCGCGGCGCAATCTGCGCGCGCCTTGTCTTGGGCGTGGCGCTGGCCCTGCTTGCTGTGCCCGCCCAAGCCGGCGAACCGCAGGCCCCCTGCCCGACCCGCGCCGATCTGCACGCCGAGGGCATCATCCTGTCGCGCACCACACCCCGCATGAGCGAGGCGTTTCGCTATGAAAACGGCCAGCTCATCGGCTATCGCGCCGACGACCCCGACCTTGGCCGCCCGCCGCAACGCGAACTCTTCGCCCATCCGCTGGCCATCGCCACGCGGCAATCCGCCGGACACGAATTCACCCTGCGCTACACCGAGGACCCCGCCGCGCTAAGCACGCTGTCGCAAAAAGGCAGATGGTCCAGCCCGGTCGCGCTGATCGTGGATGGCAAGCCAGAGCGGCAAGGCACGATCGTCTATACCTATCGCGGCCCCGGCTCGGTGCAGATTGGCACCTGCAGCTACCCCGTCTGGCAAGTGCTCGAGCGCGTCGACTTGGGCGATCTGCACTCGTCCTTCCTCAAGGAATTCGCTCCCGATCCCGGCATCGTCATACGCTCGACCAAGCTGGACCCGAAAACCAGCAAAGCCCTGTCGCAGGTCGCGTTTGACGCCATCACCGTGCGCAAGAAAAAATCAACCGACAAAGGACAGGAATGACCTGGCTGACCGACACCAAGATCCCCGTGGGCCAAACCGCCAAGGCGGTGATCGACTGGCTGCAAACCCATGCCAGCCCGTTTTTCGACGCGCTCTCGACGCTGATGCAAGGGCTGATCGACGCGATCTTATGGGTGTTTGGAACGCCCCCGCCGCTGGTGGTGATCGCGGTGTTCATGGCGCTGGCGTGGTGGTTGCAACGCAGCTGGATTCTGACCCTGCTGGTGGGGCTGGGTTTCGCCTTCATCGTTAATCAGGGCTATTGGGTGGAAACCACCGAAAGCCTCACACTGGTGCTGTCGGCCTGCGTCGTGTGCATGGGGGTGGGCGTGCCCATCGGCATCGCCACCGCGCATCGCCCGCGCCTCTATGCGGTGCTGCAACCAGTGCTCGACCTGATGCAAACCCTGCCCGGTTTCGTCTACCTGATCCCCGCCATCGTGTTCTTTGGCATCGGCATGGTGCCCGGCCTGATCGCCACCGTGATCTTCGTGCTGCCCGCGCCGATCCGCCTGACGCATCTGGGCGTGTCCTCGACCCCTGACACCTTGATCGAGGCCGCCCAAGCCTTTGGCGCCACCAAACGCCAGCTGCTCTGGAAGGTCGAGCTGCCCTATGCCAGCCCACAAATCATGGCCGGGCTAAACCAGACGATCATGCTATCGCTCTCGATGGTGGTGATCGCAGCGCTGGTGGGCGCGGATGGGCTGGGCGTGCCGGTGGTGCGCGCCCTCAACACCGTTAACACCGCGCTTGGCTTTGAATCGGGATTCGTGATCGTGGTGCTCGCCATCATTCTGGATCGCATGCTGCGCCGGGAGGCCAAGAAATGAGCGATCTGACCGATCCCAGCAAAACCGCGGGCCTTGCGGTGCGTTTCGACAATGTCTCGATCGTCTTTGGCGATGATCCACAAGCCGCTTTGCCGCTGATGGATGAGGGCCTGTCGCGCCCCGATATTCAGGACCGCACCGGCCAGATTCTCGGCGTGCATGATTGCTCGCTCGATGTCGCCGAGGGCGAGATTCTCGTGCTTATGGGCCTCTCGGGCTCGGGCAAATCTACGCTGCTGCGCGCGGTGAACGGGCTTAACCCGGTGGCGCGCGGCTCTGTGCTGGTCTGTGACGGCAACGCTATGGTCAATGTCACCCAAGCCAATGCCGCCACCCTGCGCCGGATTCGATTGCACCGGGTCGCCATGGTGTTTCAGCAATTTGGCCTGCTGCCATGGCGCAGCGTGCGCGAGAATGTGGGCCTTGGCCTTGAACTTGGCGGCATGTCGAAATCCGAGCGTCGCGAGCGCGTCGAAACCCAACTCGCACTGGTAGGCCTTTCACAATGGGCGGATCGGCAAGTCGCGGAACTTTCAGGCGGCATGCAACAACGCGTGGGGCTGGCGCGCGCCTTCGCGACCGAGGCCCCGATCCTGCTGATGGACGAGCCGTTTTCCGCACTCGACCCGCTCATCCGCGCCCGCCTGCAAGACGAATTGCTGGACCTGCAAGCCTCGCTCAAACGCACGATCATCTTCGTCAGCCACGACCTCGACGAAGCGTTCAAGATCGGCAACAGGATCGCGCTGATGGAAGGCGGACGGATCGTGCAATGTGGCACCGCGCGCGACATCATCGCCCACCCGGCGAATGACTATGTCGCCGATTTCGTGGCCCATATGAACCCGCTGGGCGTACTGCGCGCCGCCGATCTGGCGCAGGCCGCTGATGACGCAACACGCGCAACCGTCTCGGGCGCGCGCGTCGCGCTGGATACGCCGGTGAAAGAGGTGATGGAACGGCTGCGCGATGAGCCAGCCGTCGCGCTCAGCGATGGCCGCCTGATCACCCGCGAGGGCGTCATCGGGGCGCTGATCGACCCCAAGGGCAGCGCGTGAGGGCGGGGTCGGAATGAGTATTTCTGGCTAGATGAAATCCAGGTTTTGCCTTTTCATCTAGCGAAAAATACTCCCGCCGGAGGCATCCGAGAGGGCAGCCAGCGCGCGCCTAGAGTTTGGTCGCAGGCGCTGGCGGGGTGATCGGGCGCTTTTTGATCTGGGATTCCCGCCACGTCATATAGCTGACCGCCACGATGATAATCGCCCCACCCAAAATGACGTAAGGGTCTGGGACTTCGCCGAAAATGCTCCACCCCGCCAGCGCGGCCCAGACCAGTTGCAGGAAGATCACCGGCTGTGTCACGCTCACCGGGGCGGCGGCGAAGGCGCGCGTCATCGTGTAATGGCCCGCGGTCGCGAACAGCGCCACTGCGCCCAGCCAAAGCGTGGCCGATAGCGAGATTGGCTGCCACTCCCATAGCGCCAGCGGTGCAAGCGCCAGCGTCACCACCAGCGTCATCATTGCCACCACTGTGCTGGCGGGCACAAAATCGGTCAGCCGCTTGGCCGACAGATAGGCCGCGCCAAAGAACAGCGCCGCGCCGAGCTGGGCGATATGACCGGGCTCAATCGCGCGCACTCCGGGGCGCAGGATGATCAGCGCCCCGATCAACGCCACGCCGATGGCGCTGAGTCGCCGCCACGCCAGCCCCTCGCCCAGCAGCAATGCGCCGCCCACCGTCACCACGATCGGGTTGAGGTAATTGATCGCAGTGACATCGGCGATCGGGATATGGGTCATGGCGTAAAACCACAGCACCACCGCCACCGCGTGCAGCACTCCGCGCAGACCAAACAGCACCCAGACCTCGCGCGCGAAGCTGCGCCGCAAAATCCGATTCAGCGCGGGGGCGAAAAAGATCAGTCCCCAGGCAAAGCGCACAAAGGCCGATTGCGCCACGGGCACCGAACTGCCCAGCCAATGCACGATGATATTCACGATGACGAAACACAGTGTCGTCGCAAGCATCCACAGGATGCCGATCATCGGGCGGTTGGCTTTGGGGTTCGCGATCATGCGCCTGTTGGACTCTGAAACGCACGCATCCGCAAGGGCCAGATTTGTATCCGTTACAGCCCGCCCATCGCGAGCCGCCACGCGATTGAGCCCATCACCAGCGCGATCAGCAGATCAAACACACGCCATGCGGCGGGTTTGGCAAACAGGGGCGCCAGCAGTCTTGCGCCATAAGCCAACGAAAAGAAAAACAAAAATGAGGCGGTGATTGCGCCCATCGCGAACGCAACCAGATGGCCCGCAAATTGCGCCGACACCGCACCCAGCAGCACCACCGTATCCAGCCAGACATGCGGATTGGCCCAGGTGAATGCCGCCACCGTCACCAGCACCGCACGCAAGCTGGGCGCCTTGCCCTGCCCGGCCTCAAGATGTTCGCCACCCCGGATTGCCGCGATCAGCGCACGGATCGCATACCATGTCAGGAAGGCCACGCCGCCCCAGCGCAGGATCTCGGGCAGCCAAGGCAGCGCTGTGCTGGCGGCAGCAAATCCCGACACGCCCAGCGCGATCAGCAGCGCATCTGAAAGCGCACAGAACAGCGCGACCGCAAAGACATGTTCGCGCCGCAGCCCTTGGCGCAGCACGAAGGCGTTTTGCGCACCGATCGCCACGATCAGCCCCAGCCCCAATTTCAGCCCCGCCCAAAATGCCATTGCCCGCCCCTTTTCATTGCGGCTTCCTTCTGAGGCGGCGCTCGGATAAGTTCCAGTTAATTTACCTAAGCTGAAATAAGTTTTGCTTATGTTTGACTATGCAACGCTCGAGGCGCTGGCCGCCGTGGTGGAAACCGGCTCGTTTGAGGGGGCGGCAGCGCGCCTTGGCGTGACACCACCCGCGATCTCGCAGCGCATCAAGGCGCTGGAAGAACGCATGGGCGCGGTGTTGGTGATCCGCACCCAGCCCTGTCGCGCGACCGAGGACGGGGCGCGACTGATTTCCCATCTGCGCGAGGTCGCGCTGCTCGAGGCGCAGCTTGCGCCCGACGCGGTTGCGCCGGTGCTGCGCATCGCGGTGAATGCGGACAGCCTTGCGACTTGGGTGATCGCGGCGCTGGCGCAGGTTGAGGATGTGATGTTCGATCTGGTGATCGACGATCAGGACCACGCGCATCACTGGCTGCGCCGGGGCGAGGTGGTGGGCGCGATCACCGCCGATCCGGGGCCGATTGCGGGCTGTGACTCGGTAGCGCTGGGGCGGCTGCGCTATATCGCGACAGCCTCGCCTGCGTTTATCGCGCGCCATTTCCCGGACGGGGTGAATTGCGCGGCCCTGCGCGCCGCCCCAGCGCTGCAATTCAACGCCAAGGATCGCTTGCAAGAGCATTGGGCGGCGATGATCTGCGGGAGGCCTGTCAGCCTGCGCGCGCATCGCATCGCCTCGAGCGAGGGGTTTGTGGACGCAGCCCTGTGCGGGCTGGGTTGGGGGATGAACCCCGAGCCGTTGGTGCGCGACGCATTGGCGCGCGGCACGCTGGTGGCGCTGGGGCCTGCGCCGCTGGACGTGCCCCTGCATTGGCAAAGCCAGCGCAGGCTGAAAGGCCCGCTGGCCCCGCTGAGCAAGGCAGTACGAAAAGCCGCCAAAGGCGTGCTTTTATAGCCTATTCGCGCCGATCCCCATTGCCCTTGATCCGCGCCCGCCCTATTGCTGCATTTTATGAAGCTGTTATTTTTAGGCGATGTGATGGGGCGCGCGGGGCGTGCTGCGATCACCGAAAAACTCCCGAAGCTGCGCGCGGATTGGCGGCTCGATTTTGTCGTGGTCAATGGCGAGAACGCCTCGGGCGGGATGGGTCTGACGGGCGAGCATGCCAAGCTGCTGCTTGATGCGGGCGCCGATGTGGTTACGCTGGGCGATCATGCCTTTGATCAAAAGGACATGCTGCGGTTCATCGATGGCGAGCCGCGCATCATCCGCCCGCTGAACTATGCCAAGGACGCACCGGGGCGCGGCGCGCGGGTATTTTCCGACACGCGCGGGCGCAAGGTGTTGGTGGCGCAGGTGTTGGGCAATGTGTTCATGAAACGCGCCTTTGACGACCCGTTCTCCACCATTGAGGCTGAACTGAAACGCTACCCGCTGGGGGGCGCGGTGCAGGCCTGTCTGGTGGATATGCATTGCGAGGCGACAAGCGAGAAAATGGCGATGGGCCATTGGTGCAACGGGCGCGCTAGTATCGTGGTGGGCACCCATACCCATGTGCCTACGAGCGATGCGCAGATTCTCGACAAGGGCACCGCCTATCTCAGCGATGCGGGGATGTGTGGCGATTATGATTCCGTCATCGGCATGTCCAAGGCCGAGCCGATGCGCCGTTTCGTGACCGGCATGGCCAAAGAGCGCTTTAGCCCTGCGCGCGGCGAGGCGACCCTGTGCGGCTTTTACGTCGAGACCGATGACCGCACCGGGCGTGCGACGCGCGCCGAACCCGTGCGCATTGGCGGTAAACTGGCGCAGGCGGCCCCGCTGCTATCGTGACACACCCGACTTGGGTGCGTCAAAATCTGGCATTTCGGCAAAAACTGGCGAAACCGGGCAGGCAGGCGCAGGGCGCGCTTGCGGCTGGGCTGCGCGCCGCTAGTATCGCTTCGATGCGTCTGCATGAGACAATTTTATGATTAACCTGCCAATTTCCCAAACCAGCACCGCCGTCATCGCCTTGCTGATCGTGGTTTGGATGTTTGCGATGTTCCTGCGCGAGCGCTGGCCCCCCGAGGTCACTGCGATTGCGGGGGCTGCCTTGATGGTGATCTTCAATCTTGCGCCCTATGAAAACTCGGTAGCGGTGCTGGCCAACCCTGCCCCCTGGACCATCGCGTTCATGTTTCTCATCATGGGGGCGTTGGTGCGCACGGGTGCGCTGGATGCAATGACGCGCTATGCCGAGGCGCGCATCGACGAGCGTCCGAAAATGACCGTCGCGCTGATGTTTCTCGTCACCATGCTGGCGAGCGGGGTGATGAACAACACGCCCGTGGTCGCGGTGATGATTCCGGTGTTCATTCAGATCGCGCGCAAGCTGCGCATCTCGCCCTCGCGGTTCCTGATGCCGCTGAGCTATTTCACGGTGATGGGCGGAATGATTACGCTGATCGGCACCTCGACCAACATTCTCGTCGATGGTGTGGTGCGCGCACGCGGGCTTGAGCCGTTTTCGATTTTTGAGATCGCGCCCTTGGGCTTGGCGGTCTGTGCGGTCGGCTCGGTCTTTATGGCGCTGTTTGCGCGCCGCCTGATCCCCGAGCGCCAGTCGCTGTCTTACCTGCTGGGCGATCGCCCGAAGATGAAATATTTCACCGAGGTCGCGATCCCCGAAGAAAGCAGCCTGATCGGGCAGAACGTGATGGAGGCGGACAGTTTTTCGCGCGACGGCGTGCGGGTGATCGACGTGCTGCGCGGCGATGCATCTTTGCGCCGGGATCTCTCGACGGTGAATCTGGCGGCGGGCGACCGGGTGGTGCTGCGCTCTGAGATGGAAGAACTGCTGGGGATGCAGAAGAACCGCGATCTGCGCATGGTGGACAAGCTGTCTTCAGTGCAGACCGAGACGGTTGAGGTGCTGATCTCGCCGGGCTGTCGGATGATCGGGCAGCAGCTGGGCGATATGCGGCTGCGCAGGCGCTATGGCGTTTATGTGCTGGCCGCGCATCGGCGCAATCAGAATATCGGGCGGCAGTTGGATGATCTGGTCGTGGTGGTCGGTGATACGCTGCTGCTGGAAGGCGCAGGCGAGGATATTGCCCGTCTGGCCGCCGATATGGATCTGGTCGATGTGTCCAAGCCCACCGCGCGGGCCTATCGGCGCAGCCATCTGCCGATTGCGGCGGGCGCGCTGGCGGCGGTGGTGATCCTGTCTGCTATTGGTGTGGCGCCGATCCTTGCGCTGGCGATGGTAGCGGTGGCAGGCATTCTGGTGTCGCGCTGCATCGATACAGATGAGGCGTTTTCCTTTGTCGAAGGCCGCTTGCTGGCGCTGATCTTTGCGATGCTGGTTGTCGGTGTCGGGCTGGAGCATTCGGGCGCGGTCAAGCTGATCGTGGACGGGGTTGCGCCGTGGCTGAAGACCTTGCACCCGCAAATGGCGCTGATCGTGGTGTATTTCCTTGGCCTTGTGATGACCGAATTGCTGTCCAACAACGCGGTGGCGGTGATCTATACGCCGATTGCGATGTCGCTGGCGTTGGCGCTGGGGCTCGATCCGCGCCCGTTTGCGGTGGCGGTGATGTTTTCCGCCTCGGTCGCCTTTGCCACGCCGATCGGCTATCAGACCCATATGATGGTTTACGGCCCCGGCGGCTATAAGTTCACCGATTTCCTGCGTCTTGGGATTCCGATGGATATCGTGACCGGGCTGACGGCGTGTTTCCTGATCCCGTTGATCTGGCCCCTATGAGGAGGGTTGCGATGCGTGTTTTGATGATTTTGCCACTGGCAATCGGATTGGCGGGCTGTGCCGAGATGTCGCGCGCGCCCGCTTGGCCCGATCACGTGACACTGCATGGCACGCAAATGCGCGTGTCCTTCAGTGACGGAACGGTGTGCCGTGCCCAGATTGCGGATGCGCCCAGCGGCAATTTGCAGGGTTGCCGCTGGCCGATGCACTATGACGTTAGCGGCTATCGTCCCAGCTATCTGGCGGGCGTGCCCGGGATTGGCCAATGGTTCCAGTCCTATGCCAAGATCGAGCTGAGCGCGCCTTCGGGGCAAAGCTGGCGCTTTGAAACGCCCGATCCGGCACCGACAAACGCGCGGGGCGACGGCTAGCTAAGCCGGCCCTGAACCGCCGGGGCCTTGCCCCTGCGCCCCGATCCGCTTTATATCGGGCCAAATTCTCGAATTTCTGACGGAGACTCCCATGGCAGGCCATTCCAAATGGGCCAATATCCAGCACCGTAAGGGCAAGCAGGATGCGGCACGTTCCAAGATGTTTTCCAAGCTGGCGAAGGAAATCACCGTCGCCGCCAAGATGGGCGACCCCGACCCCGAGAAAAACCCGCGCCTGCGTCTGGCGGTGAAAGCGGCGAAATCGCAGTCGATGCCCAAGGACGTGATCGACCGCGCGATCAAGAAATCGCAGGCGGGCGAAGGCGATGAATATACCGAGATCCGCTATGAGGGCTATGGCCCCAACGGCATCGCGATCATCGTTGAGGCGCTGACGGATAACCTCAATCGCACAGCGTCCAACGTGCGCTCGACCTTCACGAAATGCGGCGGCAATCTGGGCACGACGGGCTCGGTGAGCTTCATGTTCGATCATGTTGGTGAGATCACCTATTCCGCTGAGGCGGGCGATGCGGACACGGTGATGATGGCCGCTATCGAGGCCGGGGCCGAGGATGTCGAAAGCGACGATGAGGGCCACTGGATTTACTGCCCGATGGAGAACCTGTCGGAAGTGTCGGACGCGCTTGAATCCGAGCTGGGCGAGGCCACCGAGGCCAAGCTGATCTGGAAGCCGCAAAACCGCACCGAGGTTGATCTTGAGACCGCGCAAAAGCTGATGCGTTTGATCGACACGCTGGAAGATGACGATGATGTGCAATCCGTCACCGCCAATTTCGACGTCCCCGAGGACGTCGCCGCGCAGCTGTAAACGCTGGGTTCAGAGACGAAAAGGCGCCCCTCGGGGCGTCTTTTGCATGTCTGCGCCACGTGTTTGCGCGCATTGTCTTTGCGCGGGCGCGCGACTAGCCTTTCAGCGTCGCGGCCGGGGGCGCGGCCCGGGGCGCGGATCGCATGGGCTTGGTTCGGGGCGCGGCCCCTCTTGGCCTGACGCTCCATTCCCCCCGGGATATTTGAACAAATGCGAAGGGGGCCGCATGGGCGAGGTCTTGATCATGGGCGCAGAGGTCATCGTCACGATGGACGGGGCGCGGCGCGAATTGGCGGGCGCGGATCTGGTGCTGCGCGACGGGGTGATCGCGGCCATCGGGGCGGATTTGCACAGTTCGGGCGAAATCGTTCATGCGCAGGGCTGTGTGGTGACGCCGGGCTTGGTGAACACCCATCATCATCTGTATCAGACGCTGACGCGCGCGGTGCCGGGCGGGCAGGATGCGTTGTTGTTTGGCTGGCTCAAGACGCTGTATCCGATCTGGGCGCGGATGGGGCCCGAGGAGATCCGGGTTTCGGCGCAGGTGGGTTTGGCGGAACTGGCATTGAGCGGCTGCACGCTGAGTTCCGATCATCTCTATATGTATCCCGGTGGCGCGCGGCTGGAGGATACGATTCACGCGGCGGCGGAATTGGGGCTGCGCTTTCACCCGACGCGCGGGGCGATGAGCATCGGGCAAAGTGCTGGGGGCTTGCCGCCCGACAGTCTGGTCGAGGACGAGAGCGCGATTCTCAACGATTGCATCCGCGTAATCGACGCGTTTCACGATGCCGGTGAGGGTTCGATGTGTCGGGTCGGTGTGGCGCCGTGTTCGCCGTTTTCGGTCTCGCGCGGATTGATGCGCGATGCGGCCCTGTTGGCGCGCGACAAGGGGGTGATGATGCACACTCATCTGGCGGAGAATGACGAGGATGTGGCCTATTCGTTGGCGCAGTTTGGCTGTCGTCCGGGTGATTATGCGCGCGATCTGGGCTGGGTCGGTGAGGACGTTTGGCACGCCCATTGCGTCAAGCTGGACGGGGTCGAAATTGATCTGTTTGCCGCCACGAAAACCGGCGTGTCGCATTGTCCCTGTTCCAACTGTCGGTTGGGATCGGGGATCGCGCCGGTGCGTGCGATGCGCGATGCGGGGGTGCGGGTGGCGCTGGGGGTGGATGGCTCGGCGTCTAATGATGCCGGATCGCTGATTGGCGAGGCACGTCAGGCGATGCTGTTACAGCGCGTGCAGAACGGCGCCGATGCGATGGCGGCGCGCGAGGCGCTGGAGATTGCGACGCTGGGCGGTGCGCAGGTCTTGGGGCGGCCCGATTGTGGTGTGATCGCGCCGGGCAAACGCGCCGATATCGCGATTTGGGATGTGTCGGGGCTGGAGGCGGCGGGCGCGTGGGACCCGGTCGCGGCACTGGTGCTGTGTGGTCCCAGCAAGGTGCGCGATCTGTTCGTCGAGGGTCGCCAGATCGTGCGCGATGGCCAGATCACCACGCTTGATATGCCCCGTGTGATCGCGCATCAAAACCGGCTGGCGCGCGCCTTGATGGCTTAGGCGCGCTTTTTGCCACCGATCCAGACGCCCGCAATCGCACGGTCATCGCCCATCATGATCGTTGGGAACAGCGCCTCCCAGAAATCATTGGCGCGGGTGGCACGTTGCGCGATCACCGGGGTTGAGGCAAGGTCGACGGCGATGAAATCGGCCTCCATCCCAGGTGCCAGCGCGCCGACCTTATCGCCGATGCGCAAGGCCCGCGCCGAGCCTTGAGTGGCCAGCCACCAAAGCTGCGCAGGATGGAGCGGTTGATGCGTGAGCTGGCCGACCTCATAGGCGGCGGCCATCGTGCGTAGCATCGAAAAGTTCGACCCGCCCCCGGTATCGGTGGCCAGCCCGATGCGCTGCCCCTCGGCCATGCGCGCGGGCCAGTCAAACAGCCCCGAGCCGATAAAACTGTTCGAGGTCGGGCAATGAATCAGCGCCGCGCCAACCTCGGCAATGCGGGCAGATTCGCGCGGGGTCAGGTGGATCGCGTGGCCATAAAGCGCGTTTTCCCCCAAAAGCCCGTGGGATTCATAGGTATCGAGATAGTCGCGCGCCTCGGGATAAAGCGATTTCACCCAAGCGATCTCATCGACCTGCTCGGACAGATGGGTTTGCATCAGGCAATCGGGATGCTCGGCCCAAAGTGCCCCCAGCGCGCTGAGTTGTTCGCGCGAAGAGGTGGGCGAAAAGCGCGGCGTGATGACATAGCTCAGCCGATCCACGCCATGCCAACGCGCCAGCAGTGCGGCGCTTTGATCATAGGCGGTTTGGGCGGTGTCACGCAGCCCCTCGGGGGCGTTGCGATCCATGCAGGTCTTGCCCGCCAGCATCCGCATGCCGCGCGCCTGAGCCGCCTGAAAGATCGCATCCACGCTTTGCGGGTGAATCGTACAATAGGAACAGGCGGTCGTGGTGCCATTAGAGAGTGCCAGATCCAGATAACGCCCAGCGACATCAGCGGCATAGGCCGGGTCGCCAAAGCGCATCTCTTCGGGGAAGGTGTAGCTGTTGAGCCAGTCGATCAGCCGCTTGCCCCAGCTCGCGATGATCGCGGTTTGGGGATAGTGGACATGGGCGTCGATGAAGCCGGGCGAGAGCAGATGATCGCCGTGATCCACCAGCGTCGCACCGGGATGGGCGGCGCAAAGATCCGCAGCCTCACCGATGTCGACGATCATGCCATTGGCGATCAAAAGCGCGCCGTGGCGGATCGGGAGAACCGCCTCTGGCCCCTCGACCAGCGGATCGCCGCGATACGCCATCAACTGGCCCAGATGTAGCTCTGCCATTGTGCACTCCGTTTGTGTTGGCCCATGCTAGAAGCCCCGCGCGCCAAGGTAAATCTCTGCCGTGAGGGCACGGTTTTTTCATCCCCGCCCCCTGTGCATCTTACAGAAACCCGCTATGTTTCGGGCGCAAGCGGGCCCGACCTCGAATCCGGGCGGAAAATCGGGGGTAGTATGGCCGAAGCTGAGTTGGAAGAGCACGAGCGCGAGGAAGAAGATTACCGGCTGGACGGTGATCTGGTCGACTCGATCCTTGAAGCCACCAATAACAACGATGCGACGCTGCTGGCACAGCTGATGGAGCCGCTGCACGCGGCCGATATCGCTGACCTTCTGGAACAGATTTCCGGCCATGAGCGCCGTGCGATCCTGCGCCTTTGGGGCCGCGAGATCGACGGCGAAATCCTGACCGAAATTGACGAATCGATCCGCGAAGAGGTGATCGCAAGCCTGCCGCCAGAAGTGCTGGCAGACGCGGTGCGTGAGCTGGATTCCGATGACGTCGTGGACCTCATCGAAGACCTCGAAGAGCCCCAGCAAGAACAGATTCTGGGCGCGCTGGACGAGCCAGATCGGATGGCGGTCGAGAAATCGCTGTCCTATCCGGATTACTCGGCCGGGCGTTTGATGCAGCGCGAGGTGGTAACCGCGCCCGCCCATTGGACCGTGGGCGAAACGATTGATTATCTGCGGCGTGCGAAATGGCTGCCCGATCAGTTTTACCATGTCATTCTGGTCGACCCCGCCCATCACCCGCAGGGCAATGTCACGCTGGGACGTATTCTGTCGGCGCCGCGCGCCTCGCCGCTGAGCGATATCGCCGAGGAAGAATTCCGCACGATCTCGGTCTATCAGGACGAGGGCGACGTGGCCTATGCGTTCAACCAGTACCACCTGATTTCCGCCGCTGTGGTCGATGATGATGACCGGCTTGTGGGCGTGATCACGATTGATGACGCGATGGCGGTGTTGGACGAGGAACACGAGGAAGACATCCTGCGCTTGGCCGGTGTTGGCGATGAATCGTCGCTCTCGGATACGGTGATGGAAACGGTGCGCCAGCGCCTGCCCTGGCTAATGGTGAACCTGCTGACCGCGATCCTGGCCTCGGGGGTGATTTCGATCTTTGAGGGCACGATTCAAAAGCTGGTGGCGCTGGCCGTGTTGATGCCGATTGTGGCCTCGATGGGAGGCAATGCCGGCACGCAGACGCTGACTGTGGCGGTGCGCGCGATGGCCACCAAAAGCCTGACCGAAAGCAACGTCTGGCGGGTTGTGCGACGTGAGGCGATTGTCGGGCTGCTGAACGGGCTGGCGTTTGCGGTGGTGATGGGGGTGGTGGCCTCGTTTTGGTTCTCGGGGCCGCATCTGGGCATCGTGATCGCGTTGGCGATGGTGATTAACCTCGTCGTGGCGGCGCTGTCGGGCATCCTGATCCCGCTGATGCTGGAAAAACTGGGGGCGGACCCGGCGCTGGCCTCGGGGACGTTCGTGACGACGATGACGGATGTGGTGGGGTTCTTTTCCTTCCTCGGCTTGGCCTCGGTGATGCTGCTATGAAGGAGGCCGCGCGTCAGGCAGCCTTTGCGACGCGCAAGCTGGCCCATGCGCGCGATGAGGGGGCCGCGAGCAGCGCGTTGACACAGGCGCTGGCCGCCTACCCCGATCAGCCCTTGGCGGGCTATTGGCCGATCCGCACCGAGCCCGACCCCCGCCCCGCTATGACTGCGCATCACGGGCCGCTTTGCCTGCCGGTGGTGGTGGTTCCGGGCCAGCCGCTGGTGTTTCGGCGCTGGCATCCGGGGGCTGCGATGGAGCCGGGCGCCTTTGGGGCCCCGATCCCGCAGGATAAAACCGAGATCACGCCGCAGATCCTGATCGTGCCGCTGCTAGCCTTTGATGCGCGCGGCTATCGGCTGGGCTATGGCGGCGGGTTTTACGACCGGACCTTGCAGGCGCTGCGCGCCGCTGGCCCGGTGATCGCGATTGGGTTCACCTATGGCGCGCAAGAGCGCACCGAGGTGCCCACCGACGCAACCGATCAGCCGCTCGATTTCATCGTGACAGAGGCCGGCATCAGGGCGTTTTAGCCCGCCAGTGCTGCCAGTGCGGCGGCGTGAATGTCGGGATTGGCCGCTGCGAGCACCTGCCCGCCGCGATAGGCCGGACCGCCCTGCCAATTGGTGACGATGCCGCCTGCTGCCTCAATCACGGCGATGGGCGCGGCGACGTCATAGGGAAACAGGCCCGCCTCGACCACCAGATCAATCTGGCCCGCAGCCAGTAGCGCATAAGCGTAGCAATCCATCCCGTAGCGCGTCAGCTGCACTTGCGATACTACCCGATCAAAGGCAGATTTTTCTTGCGCGGTGCCGATCTCGGGGAAGGTCGAGAACAGCGTGGCGCTTTCGAGCCCGCCTTGAGCTGCGCGCGTGGCCAGCTTGGCGGTGCCCTGCGGGCCGGACACATCTGCGCGCCCGAAGCCGCCGATGAACCGCTCGCCGATATAGGGCTGGTCGATCACCCCCATCAGCGGCGCGCCGGGGCCGTCGGCCTCTTGCGCGCACAGCGCGATCAGCACCCCCCAAGTCGGCGTGCCCGACATATAGCCGCGCGTGCCGTCAATCGGGTCCAGCACCCAGGTCAGCCCGCTGCTGCCCTGGGTGACGCCGTGTTCCTCGCCGTAAATGCCGTCTTGCGGGCGGCGTTCCTGCAAGATCGCGCGCATCGCGGCTTCGGCGGCGCGGTCGGCCTCGGTCACCGGATCAAAGCCAGTCGCGTGCTTATTGGCCGCGCCGATTCCGCCGATGGGGCGGAAATGTTGCAAGCTGATCTTGCGCGCGCAATCGGCGAGCTCTTGGGCCAAGGCGATCAGTGCAATCTGTTCGGCGGGGTCTTGCACGTGCATGGCGCGCTCCTTATGACGGGCGAAATGAATAAAGGGAGCGGTAAACGCCCCCTTTTATCAGGTCAAGCCGTCCGGACCGCTTTGCACGGAACAGCCGATAGACAGGGCGCAATCACGCCGCGTCTGAAAGCACTTTCGCCAGATCGAACAGTCGGCGACGCTGCGCCTCAGGCATAGCGTAATAGGACCGCACGAGCGCCAGTGCCTCTTTGTCCGACAAGATGTCGCCTTCAACCTGCGGTTGCGCAACACTGCCTTCGGAGAGACCTTCGAAGAAGAACGAGATCGGCACTTCGACCGCGTCGGCAATGTCCCATAGTCGCGATGCCGAGACACGGTTCATGCCTGTTTCATATTTCTGGATTTGTTGAAATTTGATGCCTACATGATCAGCAAGTTGTTGCTGGGTCATGCCGATCATCCAACGACGATGGCGGATCCGTTTCCCTACATGCACATCTACCGGGTGTTTCATTTTTTGCCCTTCACTTCAATTTCCTGATTAGAAGCTAACATGCCGCGAGGCGGTCCAAAGCCTCAAAAGTGCAAACCTATCCTAAAAGACAGGCTGTTAGGCGTTAATGGATAACGAACCCGTGAGGTGATTGAGGAAAACCACGCTCTCCCTTGGCGTGTTTTTGCAATTCGCGAACTGTCCCGAGCCTTCCGTTAGGTAAATCTTCTCATTTCGCAACCCTGCGTTGGCCAAATTTGATTCGTTTTCGCGCTCTGGTGCAGCGGGTTCTGGGGGGCGTTTCTCCTTCGGCTTGGCGCTGGTCCTGTCGGGCGTGCAAAGATAAGATAGCTAGGACGACAAGAACGGAGACCGCAATGCGCGCATTTCAAATTCAAACACCGGGCAGTGCACCGAAGCTGCAAGATATCACGCTGCACGCCCCGGTTGCGGGTGAGGTGCAGGTCGCGATCCGCGCCTGTGGTCTCAATTTCGCCGATCTGCTGATGACCGAAGGGACGTATCAGGACACTCCGGACGCGCCGTTCACGCTGGGCATGGAATTGGCGGGCGAGGTGATCGCGGCGGGACCGGGGTGCACACTTGCGCCGGGCACGCGGGTGGCGGTGTTTGCCGGGCAAGGCGGGCTGGCCGAGGCGGGCAATTTCGCGCAAACGCGTTGCACGGTGATGCCCGATGCGATGAGTTTCGAGCAGGCGGCGGCGTTTCAGATCGCCTATGGCACCTCACATGTGGCGCTGGACACGCGCGCGGGGCTGCGCGCGGGCGAAACCTTGGTTGTGCTGGGTGCTGCTGGCGGCGTGGGGCTTACGGCGGTTGAGATTGGCAAGGCGTTGGGGGCGCGGGTGATTGCCTGTGCGCGGGGCGCGGCCAAGCTGGAGATTGCGCGCGCTGCCGGGGCCGATGAGGTGGTGGATATCGAAACGCCTGATCTGAAGGGCGCGCTGCGGGCCTTGGGCGGCGCGGATGTGATTTATGACGCGGTGGGCGGCGCGGCGGGCGAGGCGGCGTTTCGCGCGCTCAGACCCGGCGGGCGCTATTTGGTGATCGGATTTGCCAGTGGCAAACCGCCGGTGCTGCCGCTCAATCATGCGCTGGTCAAGAATATCGCGATTCACGGGCTGTATTGGGGCGGCTATCAAAGCCTTGATCCCGCGGTGCTGAAGGCCTCGATGCGCCAGCTGTTTGACTGGTTCAATGCGGGCGCGCTGCATCCCCATATCGGGGCGCGCTATCCGCTTGATGCCGTGACCGAAGCGCTTGGCGATTTGCGCGCGCGTCGCTCAACGGGAAAATTGGTGATCACGATGGGGGATCCGCCCTCAGACTAGGGCCGATACGGCCACAAAACGCCGTTTTCGCGCGCAATGCCTTAAACTTGTTTGAAACAATGCGTTTTCTGCACCGATGAAATCTTGAATTTGCGTCCCTCTCTGCCAATATCGGAACCGACACCGGTACGAGGGATGGCCGGACAAGACTTGTTGGAGGTATCGAGATGGCTGATTTCGAAACGATGCGGACGCCCCATGCGGGCACGCGTCAAGCGGCGATAGACGAAGGTCTGCGTACGCATATGAACCGGGTTTACGGGCTGATGTCAGTGGCAATGCTGATCACCGGTGCGGTGGCTTGGGCGTTGGCGAATATGGCCGTGACAAGCGATCCTGCCGCAGCGGCTGGACAGTTGCGTGGTGGCATCTACCTGACGCAGCTTGGATCGCTGATCTATACCAGCCCGCTGAAATGGGTCTTGATGCTTGCCCCGCTGGGCGTCGTCTTTGCCTTTAGCGCAACGCTGAATAAAATGAGCACAAGCACCGCCCAGATCGTGTTTTGGGTCTTCGCGGCGCTGATGGGGGCCTCGCTTTCGTCGATCTTCCTGGTGTTTACCGGGGTGTCGATTGCGCAGACCTTCCTGGTGACCGCGATCTCGTTTGCGGGCCTGTCGCTCTATGGTTACACCACCAAGCGCAACCTGTCGGGGATGGGCTCGTTCCTGATGATGGGCCTGATCGGGTTGATCGTGGCCTCGATCGTGAACATCTTCCTCGCCTCGTCGGCGCTTGCCTTTGCGATCTCGTTGATCGGCGTGCTGATCTTTGCGGGCCTGACGGCCTATGACACGCAGAACATCAAGAACATGTATCTGCAACTGGCGGCCAGCGGTGGTCAGGATTTTATGGGCAAAGCCGCGATCATCGGCGCGCTCAAGCTGTATCTCGACTTCATCAACCTGTTCATGTTCCTGCTGCAGTTCATGGGCGATCGCCGCTAAGGCGCATCCCTTGAGGTAAAATCAAAGCCCCGGCCCAGTGCCGGGGCTTTTTTCATGCCATGCGCAGCGCCATATCCAGCATCCGGTTGGAAAAGCCCCATTCGTTGTCATACCAGCCAAACACCCGGATCAGCCCGTAATCGGTCACCTTGGTTTCGCGTAGCGCCATCACCACGCTTTCGGGACGCGCGCGCAGATCGGTCGACACAAGCGGGCGATCCGTCACCCCGATCACGCCCCCCGCCGTGCTGAGCGTGGCGTTGATCTGCTCGACGCTGGCCGGGCGCTGCACGGCGACTGCCAGATCCACCGCCGACACAGAGGCCGTGGGCACGCGCACCGCCTGCGCAATCAAGCGACCGCTGAGATCGGGCAAGACCTGCTCCATCAAGCGCCCCGCCGAGGTGGAAGTGGGCACCATCGACAGACTGGCCGCGCGCGAGCGTTCCATCGCGTCGCGCGGCTGATCGACGGTGGGTTGGCTGGCAGTGTAGCAATGCACGGTCGTCATCGAGCCCGTCACAATGCCAAAGGCCCCATCCAGCAGCCGCGCCAGCGGGGCAAACGCGTTGGTGGTGCAACTGGCATTCGAGACGATCCGCTGACCGTTCAGATCGCCGTCATTGGCGCCCAGAACGAC
The DNA here is from genome assembly GCF_040892615.1 of Thioclava arctica. Classification (NCBI taxonomy): domain Bacteria; kingdom Pseudomonadati; phylum Pseudomonadota; class Alphaproteobacteria; order Rhodobacterales; family Paracoccaceae; genus Thioclava; species Thioclava arctica. The sequence continues at coordinate 263,334 of NZ_JBFRYC010000001.1, read as the reverse complement.
GGTAATGTCGGCGGCTTTCGAGGGCCCCGAGATCAGCACCCGCGCAGCCCCGCCCGCCAGCCCCTGCCCCGCGATGGCCGAACTATCGGCGCGCCCGGTGCATTCCATCACCAGATCAATGCCCGCAAGATCGAGCGTGGAAATATCCCCCGCCCGGTGCAGCGCAATGCGCGCCCCGTTGATCACCAGCGCGTCGGGTTCCTGCACAATCGTGCCGCGCCACGGCCCGAACACGCTGTCATATTCAAACAGATAGGCCAGCATATCGGGCGCTGCGATATCGTTGATCGCGACAATCTCAAGCCCCGGCCAAGCGTCAGGGTTTTGCGCCCAAGCCCGCAGCACCGACCGCCCAATTCGACCGAAGCCGTTGATGAAAACCCGCATGGCCGCACCTCCTGAGACCTCGGGCTTACTGCGCCGCGCGGTCAAGGGAAAGCCTGCGATTGTCACCGATACGAAAGTGGTGATTACTGCGGCAGTTGGGGATCGTCATTTGCGTCGCGCGCCAGACGGTGCGCTTTGAGCCGCGCGCTTTGCGCATCGCGTTCGTCGCGCGCATCATCGGTGATCTGGCGCGCGGCGGCTGCGGTTTTGTCATGCGGGGTTGCGGGGCGCTTAGCCGCGCTGGTCGCAAACACGTCAAGCATCGCTTTGGTCTGTGACATCACATCCTGCTTTCGACAAAAGAAAAGCCCGGCCGAAAACCGGCCGGGCCACTGGTTCAGAACCAGAAATTAAGCGAGCGCCAGATCGCGTGCGGACTGACGTCCATCACGGCCGGTCTCAAGCTCGAACGTCACGGCCTGGCCGTCGTCGAGACGTGCAATGCCGGCGCGCTCAACGGCCGAGATGTGCACGAAGATATCTTTGCCGCCATCCGCAGGTGCGATGAAGCCAAAACCTTTGGTGGGGTTGAACCATTTCACGGTGCCTGAAGCCATCGTGAGATCTCCTATCAAGTTATTCTGCCTGCAACATGCAGCAGTATCGGCATAGTCAGATCGTAGTCGCAAACTGAAGCCGTTGACGGAGACAGGGTGCAGTAGAAACAACGTAGCACGCTTAACATAGGGAAAGATTGGCAATTTTGCAATCCTGCATTTTTGCACGCCGCAAAACTGGCCGAGCCAGATTGGTGCATTTTCGTATGATTTACAGGGGTCTGCGGGTGCGGTTCGGGACTGAGGGGAGGTGCTGCCTAGTGGCAGGCGCTTGGGCGCGCCAGTTCGGTTTGATCGCCCAGCACGCCCGAGGCGATCCAGCATTGCGGGTGGGTCGCGCGCAATTTGGCCTCGGCGCTTTGCAGATCGGACTGGGTTGAAAACAGCGCGAAACAGGTCGCCCCAGAGCCCGACATGCGGGCCAGATGACAGCCGGGCAGCGCGGCAAGAACGTCGAGCAACGCGCCGATTTGTGGGGCCTGCGCGATGGCGGGCGCTTGCAGATCGTTGCGCTGGGTGGCGAGCCAGTCGATGCAGGCGCGGGCCTCGTTGAACTGCGGAAGCTGCGCGGGCATTGGGGCGTTGGTTTTCTGGCTCAGCGCCTTGAAGATGGCGGGGGTTGCGACCTCGATGCGGGGATTGACGAGCAGCGCGGGCAACGGTGGCAGTTGGACACGCGCGCAGTGCTCGCCGATGCCTTGCACGCGCTGGGAATGGGGCGTCAGGCACATCGCGATATCGGCTCCAAGGCGGGTCAATGCCTCGGGGTCCAGCGCCGCGCCCAGCCCGCGCAACACCGCAGCCGCATCTGACGAGCCCCCGCCAATGCCAGAGGCCGCCGGCAGCGCCTTGTGCAAATGAAAGGCCAGATCAGAGCCCCCGGCCAGTTCCGCCGCCCGCAGCACCAGATTGGAGCGATCCACCGGCACGCCTGCCGCCTCGGGTCCGCTTACGCGCAGCGACAGCCCCCGCCCCGGCGCGAACGACACCATATCGCCCACCGGCGCAAAGGCCACCAGACTGTCAAGCAGGTGATAGCCATCGGTGCGCTGGCCGATGACATGCAGGCTGAGATTGATCTTGGCAGGCGCGAAAACGCTAGTTGTTGGCATCGCTTGCCGGGGCCGCTTTGAGAGGCGGCTTGCCCTCATCCTTGAGCACCTGATCCAGCCCGACCGACAGTTTCAGGCGCACCCGGTCAAGATCGAGATCCTCAGAGCTGTCCGTCGGCTCTTCGGTCGTGCCAAAGCTGAGGGCGCGGCGCCACTGGAACCGGGCCTCGCGCTGACGACCGACCGCCCAAAGCACATCGCCCAGATGGTCATTCAGCAGCGGATCGCGGGGCTCAAGTTCGACCGCGCGCTCCATCTGCGTGGCCGCTTCCTGATAGTGCCCGGTTTTGTAAAGCGCCCAGCCAAGGCTGTCGATGATGAAGCCCGCATCGGGGCGTTCCTTGACTGCCTTGCGGATCATCGCCAGCGCCTCATCAAGGTTTTCACCCTTATCAACATAGGAATAGCCCAGATAATTCAGCACCGAAGGCTGATCAGGCGAGAGTTTCAGCGCCTCGCGAAACCCCTTCTCCGCCGAGGCCCAATCGCCCGAGCGTTCCTGCGCAATCGCGCGCGAATAATAGACGAACCAATCCTGAGGCTTGGGCGCGCCCATCAGCGCAATCGCCTTATCATAGGCTTTTGCCGCCTCGCCAAAGCGCTTTTCGCGCCGCAACGTATCGCCAAGCGCGGTCCACACGCCCACCAGCTTGGGCTGAATGCGCGCGAGGTTTTCGAGCACCTCGATGGCGGCATCATTGCGCCCCGCGCGCACCATCGCCTCAGCGCGCCCGATTTCGGCAGCGTGATAGATCGGGCTTTTGGGCGAGACCTCGGCATAGGCCGCAATCGCGAGATCATGTTGCTTCATCTTATCCAGCAGCGAGGCCGTCAGCAGCGTCGCATCGGCCATGTCGGGCTCTACGAGATTGGCCAGCCGTGTGTGCATCAGCGTGAAGGTATCAGGCGCATCGCTAATGAGGGCCTGGGCTACGGAGTAATAGACCTCGGCCACGCCATCGGTTGCGCTGCGCACCATCGTGAAGGGCAGCGTCTCGCCCGCCGCCAGCTTGGCATGCATGGCTTCAAGCTGGGGGTCCAGATCGGTGCCAAAGCGGTCCTCGATCAGCGCCAACGCATCTTTGTCGCGCTCAAGCTGCGACAGGATCTCGGCATGGGCAATCACGCCGCGCCGCGTGGCGGTGATCATCGCGCCATGTTCGCCCGACAATATCTTGTCGGCGCCCTCATAATCGCCCACCAAGGCTAGCGACAACGCCTTGTGAAACGCCGCGAACGCGCCAAGGCCCTTTTCGCTGCCCACCGCGTCAAAGGCGGCGGCGGCATCGGTCATTTTGCCTTCGCCCACCAGCGCCCAAGCCCGCGTCAGCCCGCCCAGAAGCGGGCCGGGATCGGAACTTTCATCTTGGCTGAGTTTGATCGCGTCGCCCCATTTGCCTTCCTTGGCATCAGCCGCCAGAACCGTCATCGCAGCGATCTGGCTGCCGGTTTTCGCCTCAAGCATCTGGCGCGCCAAGGGCACGGCGCGGTCGAAATCGGCAATCGCGATCTCGGCTACCAGCGTGGCCTCTGCGGTTTCTGCGCTGACATCGCCCGAGGCCATCAGCTTGCGGTAATAGGTGGCCGCCTGTTCGAAATCCAATTGCTGCGAGGCGATGCGCGCCGCCAGATAGGCCCCGGCCTCTTCGGGGCTGGGATCATTGGCCACGTCTGCATCGTTCTTGGCGGCCTCGGCATCCGCGGCGGCAGCGGCGTCTTGCGCACTTTGCCCGACGGGGGCCTTTTTGTCTTGCGCAAGCGCGGGGGAGATAGCGACAGAGCCCATCAGCAATGCGATAAAAGCTATGCGAAAAGCAGAGGAATTACTCGACACGAAACAGTCCTCTCATTGAGTTTGGCCAGAGCGTAACGGCGCAGTCAGTGCATAGCAATGCGGCCCGCGCGCGCGGGCCCGCCGCGCTTGGCGAAAACACGCCGTTTTGACCGCCTCGCCAAGGGTTACAGCAGATGACGCCGCCGTGATGACGGTGCGTTAATCAAATACGACACACTTTTCTCTTGCGTTTCGTGCGCAATAGCACATATAAGGCCGTAATCTTAGTTTGAGATTGTATTCCCTTGCGGCTCCACCATCGGGCAGAGCTGTCAGGCCGCTGCATATGCGGCATCTTCGACATACCCGCCGGACCGGCTGCGAATGCGCAGGGTCAGCGTGAACGTAGATGCCAGCGCATTGTGCCGGGAAGTCACATGATGCTGATCGCTTGTTTGCCGCGCTGCCGGGTTCGCCTTGGCAATGCGGTGCGATCTACACCGCACCGTGCCGAGCAAACGGCTTGCGCGGAACCGCCGTAGAATGGAGATATGATATGACCAAGAAAACCATTGAAAATGCCGTCACCGCCCACGCCCTGCGCAGCGAAGACATCAAGCGCGACGTGAAGCATAGCGATTCGGTCAAGCCGCATGAGGCCAATTGGGCCGACACGCGCCATACGCTGTTTTCCACTTCGGCCTGATATCGGGCCAATTCGGGTGCGTTTGCGCGCCCACCCCATCGGGGACATTGAAAAAGCGGGGGGCCTGGCCTCCCGCTTTCTGCATTTTAGGGGCGTTTGAGCGCCTTACATATTGGGATAGTTCGGCCCGTCCCCGCCCTGCGGCGTGGTCCAGTTGATATTCTGGCTTGGGTCCTTGATATCACAGGTCTTGCAATGCACGCAGTTCTGGAAATTGATCTGGAACTTGGCATTCGCCCCTTCGCCGATCACCTCATAGACGCCTGCCGGGCAATAACGCTGCGCGGGTTCGTCATATTTGGGCAGATTGACCGCGATCGGGATCGACGGGTCTTTCAGCTTCAGATGGCAGGGCTGGCTTTCCTCGTGATTGGTAAAGCTGAAGGACACATTGGTCAGACGGTCGAAGGACAGCTTGCCATCGGGCTTGGGATAGTCGATCGGCTTGAAATTCTTCGCCTCGCCCGTCGCCGCAGCATCGGACTTGCCATGTTTGAGCGTGCCGAACAGCGAAATCCCGAACAGCGAATTGGTCCACATATCCAGACCACCAAAGACCAGCGACGGGAGCATCCCCCATTTCGACCACATCGGCTTGACGTTGCGCACCGGCTTGAGATCTTTGGCAATCGGACCCGAGCGCAGATCGGTCTCGTATTCCACCAAATCATCGCCCGCGCGCCCGGCCTTGATCGCGGCGGCGGCGGCCTCGGCGGCGGCAATGCCCGAGAGCATCGCGTTATGGTTGCCCTTGATGCGGGGCACGTTCACCAGACCCGCCGCGCAGCCCATCAGCACCACGCCCGGAGCGGTGAGTTTCGGGATCGACTGCCAGCCGCCTTCAGAGATCGCGCGCGCCCCGTAAGCCACGCGTTTTCCGCCTTCCAGCAGCTCGGCCATCATCGGGTGATGTTTGAAGCGCTGGAATTCCATATAGGGGTAGAGATGCGGGTTTTCGTAGTTCAGATGGACCACGAAACCAACGTAAACTTGATTGTTCTCAAGGTGATAGACGAACGACCCACCGCCTGCATTCTTGCCCAGCGGCCAGCCCATCGTGTGCGTGACGGTGCCCTCGTGGTGCTTGGCGGGGTCGATCTCCCAGATTTCCTTCATGCCGAGGCCGAATTTCTGCGGGCAGTGATCTTTGGAGAGGTTGAACTTCTCCATCACCACCTTGGCCAGCGAGCCGCGCACACCCTCGCCCAGCATGACGTATTTGCCGCGCAGCTCCATGCCCGGCTCATAGCCCGGCCCCTGCGAGCCATCGGGATTCTTGCCAAATTCGCCCGCGACGACGCCTGCGACCCGGTCCCCGTCCCAGACGATTTCACTCGCGGCCATGCCGGGGAACACCTCGACGCCCAGCGCCTCGGCCTGTTCGGCCATCCAGCGGCAGACATTGGCCATCGAGACGATGTATTTGCCGTGATTGCTCATCAGCTTGGGCATCGGCCAGTTCGGGATGCGCAGATGGCCATGCGGGCCAAGCATGAAGAAATTGTCTTTCTTGACGCCCACTTTGATTGGCGCGCCGCGCTCTTTCCAATCGGGCAGCAGTTTATCCAGACCGGCGGTATCGAGCACCGCCCCTGACAGGATATGCGCCCCCACTTCCGAGCCCTTTTCGATCACTACGACCTCAAGCTCAGGGTTGATCTGCTTCAATCGGATCGCCGCGGACAGGCCTGCCGGCCCCGCGCCCACGATCACAACATCATATTCCATCGACTCGCGTTCGATCTCGGCCATATCCCAAATCCTCTGGCTTGCCGCTACAGGTTGGGTTCTGCCTAGCCTAGTGGGCGCATCGAGGCAATTGTTACGCTGCGATGGCGCGCAACATTATTGCGTCCGCGGCGGGGGTTTGCGTGGTGTTGCCCCCCTCGACGGACCAGATATCGCAAGCGATCCGCCAAATGGGGCGCGTGAACGAGGTGCGCATCCCCTCACCCCGATATCCGACAAAATTCGCACCCGTGTTTGAAAGGCCCCGGAGGGCAGAGTTGGCGGGCAAAGCTGGCGCGACCCGTATGGCTGCGCCGGCAGCATGACGCTCAAAACTTCGACGGGTTTTGGCAAAAATTGGGCAGGAGGCTTGACTTGAGGGGGCAAGAAAAGATTTAGATGCCCTGAATTGGAGCTTTCCTCCGAATTCAGGAGCCTTCCATGGAAAAAGTGCCGTTGACGCGCGCGGGCTATGACTCGCTTAGTCAAGAATTGAAAAAACTGAAGTCTCAGGAACGTCCTGCGATTATCAAGGCGATTGCCGAAGCGCGTGAGCTGGGCGATCTGTCGGAGAATGCCGAATACCATTCGGCACGCGAGAAACAGGGCTTTATCGAAGGTCGCGTCAAAGAGATCGAAAGTCTGTTGGGGCGCGCCGAGGTCATTGACCCCAGCAAATTCACCGGATCGGTGAAGTTTGGCGCCACGGTGACCATCGTCGATGAAGATACCGACGAGGAAAAGACTTATCAGATCGTGGGAGAGCCAGAGGCCGATCTGGAGCAGGGACGCTTGAATATGAAATCGCCCCTTGCACGGTCGCTGATCGGCAAGGAAGAGGGGGATACCGTCGATGTGCGCACCCCCGGCGGCACGCGCAGCTACGAGATCTTGTCCGTCAAATTCGCCTGACACCCGCCTTTTAGGGACGCCTTGAATGGAAACGCCCGCAGATCGGACCACGCAAACCGCCGCCCCTTTGGGTGGGATGCGCGCGTCTGTGGCGCGCGGTGGTCCCTCGGCGCTGCCACGCGGACCCGGTCGGGTGGAATGGATCGCGCTGGCGCTGTCGCTGCTTTGGCTTGTGATGGTGCTGGCGTTTTGGTTCTTTGCGCCCGGTGTTGCGGGGACCGCCTCGTTGTTCAACACGGTCAGCATGATGGTGGGCATGACGCTGCCGATCGCGATGATTTGGGTGGCTGCGATCACGGCCCGGGCGGCACGTGAGATGCGCGCTGAGGCGCAGGCGCTTAAACAGTCGATCGAAGCGATGCGGATGGCGTGGCTGAACCAGCAGGCCTTGCGCAGCGATCAATCGGTTGAGCGCAAGCTCGATGAGATCGCCGCCGTCACGCGCCAAGCCGAAAGCACGATTGCCACCTTTGCCTCGCGCCGCGATGCCCATGCCACGCAGCCCTCAGCCGATCGCAAGGCCGCCCTTGTGCCGCCTGCCCCGATGCGCCCCGATGACACCGAACCGATGCTGGCCCTTGGCACCCCGGCCGAAGAGTTGCGCGCCCCGATCTCGGTTGCCGATTTCGTGCGCGCGCTGAATTTCCCCGACACCCCCGAGGATAAAGAGGGCTTTCGCGCGCTGCGCCGCGCGTTGGAAGATCGCTCGACGGCCAAGCTGCTGCGCTCGGCGCAAGATGTGTTGAACCTGTTGTCGCAAGACGGGATCTACATGGATGACCTGACGCCCGACCGGGCGCGCCCGGCCCTGTGGCGCCGGTTTGCCGCGGGCGAGAGGGGCCGCGAGATTGCAAGCCTTGGCGGCATTCGCGACCGCTCGTCGCTGGCGCTGTCGGCGGGGCGGATGCGCGGCGATACGATCTTTCGCGATGCGGCGCATCATTTCCTGCGCCAGTTTGACCGCACCTTCGGCGAGTTTGAAAAGAATGCCTCGGATCAGGAAATCGCCGATCTGGCCGAGACCCGCACCGCACGCGCCTTCATGCTGCTCGGCCGTGTGACGGGCAGCTTCGACTAAAGCGCGCGGCGCATTTCATACACGCGGTGAAAGTTGAACGCAAACCGGGTGAAGGCCGAGTGGCGCTGCCCGGTCACCATGAACCCCAAGCGGTGATATAGCGCGCGCGCACGCAGGTTTTCCTCGACCACCTCAAGGCAGAGCGCGCGATAGCCCTGCGATTGGGCATAGCTGGAGAGGGTTTCGATCAGTTCCGTGCCAATCCCGTGGCCCCGCAGATCGGCACTGACGGCGATGCCATCGACCATCACCGTGCCCGCCTCGAGGTCTTGCGCCAGAAACCGCAGGCAGCCAGCGCGCCACAGCCCGCCGATGCGCCCGTAGCTGGCGCGCAAATCGGGCAAGCCACCACCGACAAAAGAGCCATGCGGCGTGCGAAACCCGATCACGCCGATCACTTGGCCGTGCGGGTCACATGCCGCAATCGCGAATTGCGGTGCGATCACGCGTTCGATGAAATCCAGCGCGCGCGGCTGTGGCCCCATCACGCGGCCCAGCTTGCCGCCAAAGGCTTGCCAATACAGCCCGGCGGCGCGCGCGCGTTGATCGGGGCGCAACCCGTGATGATAGGTGATCACGTTCATGATGCCGGGCGCAGGGCGCGTTCGGCCTGCGCAAGATCTTGCGGGCTGTTGAGATTGCAAAACGGGTCGGGATCGGCGCTGAACGCCACCTCGCGCGCACCCGCCGCAGCGATCCGCAAGCGCCGCTCTCCGCGGGCAAAAAGCTGTGCAAGCGCGGCTTGGCAGGAGATCGGCCAATAGCCCACGCTGGGATGTGCACGCCCGAAAGAGCGCGCAATCGCAGGCCCCGACCCCGCCAGTTGCGCCACCAGATCGCGCGGCACGAACGGGGTATCGACAGGCACGCAGATCAGCGCATCCGCCCCTTCGCGCGCGGCCCAGTCCAGCCCGGCCAATATCCCCGCAAGCGGCCCCTCGCCCAGCCTCTCGGGCGCATCGGGCAGCACCGGCAGCGGTGCAAACGGCGCGGGCGCGCGATTGCTGGATACCGCAAGGCGCGCCACCTGCCCGGCGAGCCGATCTGCGACATGCGCGATCAAGGGACGCCCGGCCAGCATAAGCTGCGCCTTGTCCACGCCCCCCATGCGCCGGCCTTGCCCGCCCGCTAAAATCAGCCCAAAAATCACCTCTGCCAAGGGGTTGATTGCCTCCGATACAATCGTGCGCTTTGCCATTTCGCGCCGCGTCCTCTAACTGTCACGCAACTGCCCCAAGGAGACAAGCGCGATGTCGCAAACTTCTGCCATCAAAGCCGCCTATTGGCGCGGATTTCGCAATGGCTTGCCGTTCTTGCTGGTGATTGCGCCGTTTGGCTTGCTGTTTGGCGTCGCCGCCACCAACGCCGGGATGGATTTGGCGCAGGTCATGGGGTTTTCGGTGATGGTAATTGCCGGGGCGGCGCAGTTCACCGCGCTGCAACTGATGGGCGATCATGCGCCCGTGGTGCTGATCCTCGCCGCTTCGTTGGCGGTCAATCTGCGCATGGCGATGTATTCCGCGGCACTGACCCCGCATCTGGGCAAGTCAAAGGGCTGGCACAAGGCGTTGGTGGCCTATTTCATGGTCGATCAGGTCTATGCGCTGTCGGCCAATGAATATGAAACCCGCCCCGAGATGAGCCGCGCCGAGAAGCTGGCCTATTATGCCGGGGCGTGCACTCCGGTCTGTCCGAACTGGTATCTTGCGACGCTGGCCGGGGCGCTGGTGGGCGCGGCGATCCCTCCGGAATTCGCGCTGGATTTTGCGGTGCCGATCACCTTCCTTGCGATGATCGGGCCAGCGCTGCGCAGCCTTGCCCATGTTGCAGCCGCCCTCGTGTCGATTGTGGGTGCGCTGGTGCTGTCGTTTTTGCCCTCGGGTGTCGGACTGATGATCGCTGCGCTGGCGGCGATGGTGACGGGCGCACAGGTTGAACTCTGGGTCGCGCGCCGAAAAGGAGCCCTGCTATGAACGGCTATTCCGATGCCGTGATCTGGGGGATCATCGTGGCGCTGGGGATCGGCACATTCGCGCTGCGCTATTCGTTTCTGGGCTTTCTGGGCGATCGCCAACTGCCCGAATGGGCCTTGCGCTATTTGCGCTATACGCCGGTTGCGGTGCTACCGGGGCTGGTGGCGCCGCTCGTGGTCTGGCCCGCAGCGACCGATGGCCACCCCGACCCTGCCCGGCTGATCGCAGCCGTCGCCGCGCTGGCCGTCGGGATCGCGACGCGCAACACGCTTTGGGCGATTGTGGGCGGGCTAAGCGCGCTATATCTGGCGCTGTGGCTGATTGGCTAAGCGGTTTGCTTGGGTTGTAAGGAAGCAGGCAAGCGCGACTCGTGTCGCAGAACTCCGGCTCATTAAATGACGCAAATATTGCTCGAACCGCAGGGCGGACGTGAGTGGCAGCTGTGAGTCCTTTGCAGACGCTATGCGTTGCCCTTGACTGCCACCAGAAATCTGCAATCTGTCACGTATGACCTTGCGTAGACCAACGAAATCCGATGCCTCAAGTATAGCTGCTATCTCGATCGAGGTGTGGGTAGGCACTTATCTCAAACGTGGCGTGAACGCTTTCTTTGCCGATTTTGCCTTGAATGAGTTCACCCCGGCGAAGGTGGAGAAACTGATTTCCGACCCCAGTCAGTTCATTCTTGTCTCAGATAATGAACAAGGGATCGACGGTTTCATACGGGTTTCCTCACCTAGCAAGCCACCCGTAGAAGGCTGTTCAGAATTGGAAATTTCGACTTTCTACGTGCAGCCGCGCCACCATGGAAAGGGTATCGGCAAACAGCTCCTCGAAGCCGCATTTCAACACTGTCGGGACAGCGCTGCAGAGTCTGTCTGGCTGACAACCAATGCGGAGAATGATGCCGCTATCGCATTTTATCTTTCGCGGGGGTTCGAACATGTCGGGGAAACCCAGTTTCGCATTGGTGACGAAAGATATCTCAACAACGTCTATTCATTTCGCTTTCTCTGAAGCTGGCATAGCATCAATAGCGCACTGGACGTCACCGTTGAAACGAACGTCCGCTTCGTCCCGCACCGCTGCCGCTAGACATCCATCCCCCAAACAAAAAGACGCGCGAAGTTTCCCTCGCGCGCCTCATTGTTGGATCAGCGTCCCTTCGGAACGACGGTTTGTGGCTTTTCTTGCTGAATCATCAGCACGCCGGAATTGTCATCGGGATCGTCGTCATAATGATCTTTGCTGATCTCCCCCGGCAGTTTGTCGAACGCCTTGGACAGCTTGAGCGGCGAGAAGGTAAAGGGGATCTCGCCACGCAGCCAAGGCATGTCGCGCAGCGCGCTTGAGACCGAATCGGCGCACATCATCTTGTTGACCGATCCGTTGCGCTCGACCCGCGTCATCAGCTGATCGGCCTGCGCCATCGTGATCGGAACTTTTTGCGAACGCACATACCAAGTTTCGCGGCTGTGATAGTCGATGTAGAATTTGCGCATCTTTTCGGTGATGCCGAAATGCACGTCGTTGCGTTCGGGTGCCCATGGATGATTCCACGTGCCTGCAGGATCAAAGATGATCCGCTCACGCCCGTTGATCATCAAAGCCGAATGGCCGCCCGCGCCTGTTCGCGTGCTGATCACAGTGAACAGCGTCAGCGAAGGCGGCTCATCCGAGACGTAGCGATAGCGTGCCACATCCGCATCGGAGGCGTAGATATTGTCCGCACCACAGCCCGCCAGAAACAGCGTCAGCATCAGGCAGACGAGAAGCAGGCGCATCATCAGCCCGATCTCCCTTTCTGGTGATTTCCTTATTGGCTGAGCGCGCAGACGCGCCTCAGCCGTTCACCAGAGCGAGAAACACCAGAAACGCAATAATAACAATTACGGCAACGGTAACGAAGCGCGTAAATCCGGCGAATGTTCTCTCTTGGACACGGATATCCATTTCGCCCGGCTTATATTCGGCCATTGCACATCTCCCTTTGGTGCTGATCTCCCGATGCAAAACCTAGCCGAGCCTGCGCGCGCTGTCACGCCCCTTGATCGGCCAGCGCCCATTCCCATGCGCCATCGTCTCGAAGGGTGCGGGTGATCTCTCCGCGATGCCAAAGGTAGTTGAGATGGGCCATCGCCTCGACCAGTGCGAGACCATAGCTGCCCGCGTCGATTTTGCGCTTGAAGAGCGGCGCGAAACACTCGCCCGCGACGCGCGGGGTCGTCAGGTGTTTGCGCAGCCGCGCCAGCCCGCCCTCGTGGTTTTCCACCATCTGGATCAGGCGCAGCGGCAGGCCGGTAAAGGGCAGCTTGTGGCCGGGTAACACGAGGTGGCGATCTTCGGCGATCTTAGAGAATCGCGCGCAAGAGGAGAGCCAATCGGTGAGCGGGTCTGCCTCGGGTTCGGTGGCGTAGACCCCCAGATTCGCAGAAATCGAGGGCAGCAATTGATCGCCCCCCAGCACCAGATCATCGTCACGCGAAAATAGCGTGGCATGTTCGGGCGCGTGGCCATCGCCCATATACACGTCCCAAACGCGCCCGCCGATGGTGATGCAATCCCCCTCGACAATCCGCGTAAAGCCCAGCGGCAGCGGATGCACGCAATCGGCAAAGTTGAACGGGCGCTCATTGGCGCGCAGATCAAAGATGTCGGGGTCCATTCCGGCGCGGCGATAATAGTCCAGCGTCTCGGCGGCGGGGCGATCTTGCGGGTCCAGCGCCAACATGCGCGCAAACAACCACGAAGTGCGCGTGGTCACAAGTTCGGCCCCCTGCGCCTGCAGCCAGCCTGCAAGGCCAATGTGGTCGGGGTGGTAATGCGTGACCAGCACGCGCGTCACCGGCTTGCCCGCCAGCACCCCATCGAGCGCGGCTTGCAGCGTGGCGCGGCATTTGCGCGTGTCGATACCCGGATCGACCAGCGTCCAGCCATCGCCATCATCCAGCGCAAAGCAGTTGACGTGATCCAGCGCCATCGGCAGCGGCAAGCGCAGCCAGATCACGCCCGGCGCGACCTCGATCCCCTCACCGGGCGCGGGGGGCTCGGGCCAAGGATAGCGGATGCCGGCGCTTTCGCCCCTCATGCCCCGAGATCTTCGACCGAGAGCGCATAGAGCCCCTCGGCCCCTTCACGCGCCTCCAGCAAACCTGCGGCGTAAAGCGGCATCAAGCGGCGGATATAGACGGCGGCCAGATGCCCGCGCGCCGAATTGCGCCCCTCGGCCATCGCGGCGCGCAGGTGGTAATAGCCCCCCAGAACGCGCGCGAAAGCATCGAGATAGGGCACCGCCCCCGCAAAGCGGTCTTGCATACCCTGCTTGAGCATCCATTCGGTATGTTCGCGCAGCGCCTCGGCGGCTTGCCAGACATCTTCGGCCAGCACCGGGAAGTCGCCACGCGCGGATTGCGCCTCGTCCTCGACCTCTTGCAGCAGACGGCAGGCGGCAGCGCCGTCATCCATCATCTTGCGCCCCACCAGATCCATCGCCTGAATGCCGTTGGTGCCCTCGTAAATCGCGCTGACACGCACGTCGCGGGCATATTGTGCCGCGCCAGTTTCCTCGATGAACCCCATACCGCCATGCACCTGAATGCCGCGATCGGCCACGCGAATGCCCACATCGGTGCCGTAAGCCTTGGCAATCGGGGTCAGCAAGGCTGCGCGGGCCTCCCAGCCGTCCTTGCCCGTGGCCCGCCCCATATCAAGCGCCACCGCGCAGGCCAGCGCGATCGAGCGGGCGGCGAAAATCTCGGCCTTCATCTCGGCCAGCATCCGGCGCACATCGGCGTGTTCAATGATCGGCGCGAATTGCACACGGTCCTTGGCATAGGAAAGCGCCTGCTGATAGGCGGCCTCGGCCACGCCGATACCTTGCGCCCCCACGTTCAGACGGGCGTTATTCATCATCGTGAACATCGCCGCCATGCCCTTGTTTTCCGCGCCAACCAGCCAACCGGTCGCGCCCTCATAGCTCATGACGCAAGTGGGCGAGGCGTGAAGGCCCAGCTTATGTTCCAGCGAAATCACCTTGAGGGAGTTGGCGACGCCGGGCTTGCCGTTGTCGTCGGGTATGTATTTCGGCACCATGAAAAGGCTGATGCCCTTGGTGCCGGGTGCGGCATCGGGCAGACGCGCCAGCACCAGATGGCAAGTGTTTTCAAACACATCCGAGTCGCCCCAGGTGATGAAAATCTTCTGTCCGGTGATCGCGTAAGTGCCATCGCCATTGGGTTCTGCCTTGGTGCGCAGCGCGCCAACATCGGAACCCGCGCTTGGCTCGGTCAGGTTCATCGTGCCCGACCATTCCCCCGAAATCAGCTTGGGCAGATACAGATCCTTGATCGCATCGCTAGCGTGATGTTCCAGCGCCTCAATCTGGCCCTGCGTGAGCAGCGGACAGAGTTGCAGCGACAGGTTTGCCCCCGACAGCATGTCGTTGAAGCCCACATTCAGCGTTTGCGGCAGGCCCATTCCGCCGTGATCCGGGCGTGCGGCGATGCCGACCCACCCCCCCTCGGCCAGCGCGCCCAGCGCCTCTTTGAAACCGGGTGACGCCCGCACGACACCGTTTTCCAGCTTGGCAGGGTGCAGGTCGCCCGAGCGATTGGTCGGCGCGATCACCTCGTCACACAGCCGCCCGGCCTCGGTCAGGATCGCCTCGATCATGTCGGGCGTGGCCTCTGCGAACAGCTCGGTGTCAGACACCGGCGCGATCGGCACGACGTGGTCAAGAATGAAGCGGATATCGGCAACGGGTGAGCGGTAGGTCATGGGTCTCCTCCGAGGGGCGGCTTGGCAAAGGCCCCGCCCGCGTCTATGTCCTGTCAGCGTTGCTACCACCCTACCCGAGCCCCGCATCCCTTCAACCTCAACGCTGCGTCACGATTTCGCCATGAGCCATGAAACCCAAATCCTGACGCCCGATGCTGCGGGCTATGCCGAGGCGGCCAAGCTGCTGGCGGCCGGTGAACTGGTGGCGATGCCGACCGAGACGGTCTACGGGCTGGCGGGCGATGCGCGCAATGATCACGCGGTGGCAGCGATCTTTGCGGCCAAGGGGCGGCCTCAGTTCAACCCGCTGATCGTGCATGTCGCCGATCTGGCGATGGCTGAACAGATCGCGGTATTTTCCGATACGGCGCGCGCGCTGGCGCAGGCGTTTTGGCCCGGACCGCTGACGCTGGTTCTGCCGCTGCGCGCGGGCTGCGGGATCAGCGATCTGGTCACAGCCGGCAATGACAGCGTGGCGATCCGCCTGCCCGCCCATCCCGTGGCGCGCGGATTGCTGAGTGCGTTTGGCGGCCCGCTTGCCGCGCCTTCGGCCAACCCCTCGGGCAAGATCAGCCCAACCACGGCGCGCCATGTGCTGGATGGGCTTGGCGGCAAGATCGCGGCGGTGGTCGATGGCGGCGCTTGCGAAGTCGGGGTCGAATCGACGATCCTGTCGCTTGATCCGCCGCGCCTGTTGCGCCCCGGAGGCTTGCCCGCCGAGGCGCTCGAGGCGGCTTTGGGGCAGCCGATTGCCAGCGGGGGCGATGCGGCCAAGCCGAATGCACCGGGACAGTTGGTGTCGCATTACGCGCCGGGCGCGCAGGTGCGCATGAACGCGGACGCGGCGCAGGCGGGTGAGGTTTACATCGGTTTTGGCCCAAGTGAGCAGGCCGATCTGACGCTGTCGCCAAGCGGCGATATGGTTGAAGCCGCCGCCAATCTGTTTGCCAGCCTGCGTGCCGCCGATGATTTGGCCCAAGCACGCGGCGCGACCTGCATCGCCATCGCCCCGATCCCCAATCACGGGCTGGGCCGCGCAATCAACGACCGGCTGCGCCGCGCCAGCGCTCCGCGCGATTAATCCGCGCCCCCTTGTTCGGGGGTCATGGAGAGCGCGACGCGATCCCCGGCAAACCAGCTGATGCCGAATTCCACCGGAGCACCGTCTGGATCGACATTCACCGCTTCGGTGCGCAACAGCGGCGCGCCTTCGGGCAGCTTCATTTGCCCTGCGCGCGTGCCCGTTGCCAAACATGCCGTGACGCGGGTCGAGGCGCGGATGTAATCCCCCAGACCCTGCTCGCGCAGCGCCGCTGTGACCGATGTGAGACGGCCTAGCGCCTGCGCCAGATCGGGAAAGCGCGCGGCGGGAAAGACCGAACGAAACTGCGCCAAGGGCAGGCCGTCGCCAAGCGAGATCCCCTCATAGACATGCACCATCGAACCGGGCGCCAGCGCCAGCGCCTCGGCCTCGTCAGCGCGCGCGGGGCGGGTCTCGATCCGGCTGATCTCGCGCGAGGGGGTGCGCCCGGAAGCGATGATATTTTGCTGAAACCGCACCCGCCGCCCAATCGGATACTCGGCTTGCGGGGCCGCGGCCACGAACACCCCCGCGCCGCGCCGCGAGACCACCAGCCCTTCCTCGGCCAGCGCGCCAAGCGCGTGGCGCACGGTGTGGCGGTTCACCCCGAAACGCGCCGAAAGCTGCGCCTCGGTCGGCAGCTTGGACGCCGCCGGATACAGACCCTGCGCAATCTCACCGCGCAAAGTGTCTGAAATCTGACGCCAAATCGGACTGCGTTGTGTCATCGAAGTTTCACTTGCCCTTTGGAGGAGAATCGCGTGATATTTGTCTAGTTGTATAGAAACCTAGACAAATCGGCAAGATGTCCAAACTCACTCCACAGCAAGATGCGCGACGCAATCGTATGGGTCTTTTAGCGCGCGCAAACCCGGCGCGGCTGGCGCAGATTATGCCAGAGATGCCCAAGCATAACGTCCTGCGCGCGCCCGAGACGGGTGCGGTGATGGTGCGCGGGCGCACGGGGGCCAGTGGCGCGCCGTTCAATCTGGGCGAGATGACGGTGACGCGCTGCACGCTGACGCTAGAGGATGGCACGGTGGGACACGCCTATGTGCAGGGGCGCGACAAGGATCATGCGCTGCGCGCGGCGTTGCTGGATGCGCGGATGGAACATGGCGATGCTGAAGCGTCTAAGGTGCTGGAAACACTGCGCCTTGAAGAGATCGCTCGCCGCCAGAAACGCGCCGAGAAAGCCGCCGCCACGAAGGTCGAATTTTTCACGATGGTGCGGGGGGAAGATTGATGCAGTCTGAACTGTCAGGCGGTTTTACGCAGGCCCCGCAACAGGCGGCACAGGCCTTTCGCGCCTGTCTTGAGGCAATGGCGCGTCCGGGCCAGGTGCAGGCCATCCGCGGCGCTGCCCCACCTGCCCCGCTCTCGCCCGCTGCGGGGGCCGTTTTGTTGACGCTGGTCGATCAGGCCGTGACGCTGCATCTTGCCCCTTCGCATGACACGCCCGCCATCCGCGCCTGGGTCGCATTTCATTGCGGCGCGCCGCTGGTGGACGCCGAGCAGGCCGATTTCGCACTTGGCACTTGGGCGGCGCTTGGCCCGATCGAGCGTTTCGCGATTGGCACGCCGGACTATCCCGATCGCTCGGCCACGCTGATTGTCGAGATGGCAGAGTTTGGCGCGGCCAATGCGCGCCTGAGCGGGCCGGGGATTGCCTCGGTGCAAGAGGCGGACCTGCCCGCGATTCCCGCGATCCAGCAAAACCACGCACGGTTTCCGCTGGGGCTGGATTTTCTGCTGTGCAGCGGGGCGCAGGTGTTCGGCCTGCCGCGCTCAACCAAGGTGGAGGCGCTATAGATGTATGTCGCAACCAAAGGTGGCGAGCGCGCGATTGAGGCGGCGCATGCCTGGCTGGCCGAGGAACGCCGGGGCGATCCGGCCGTGCCCGAACTGTCCCTGGCCCAAATTCGCGAGCAGATGGCCCTGGCAGTGAACCGGGTGATGGCGGAGGGCTCGCTGTTTGATCCCGACCTTGCGGCGCTGGCGATCAAGCAGGCGCGCGGCGATCTGATCGAGGCGATTTTCCTGATCCGCGCCTATCGCACCACCCTGCCCCGGTTCGGCGCAAGCCTGCCCATCGCGACCGAGGATATGGCGATTACGCGCCGGGTTTCCGCCACGTTCAAGGATATTCCCGGTGGGCAGATCTTGGGGCCAACGTTCGACTACACCCACCGTCTGCTCGATTTCAAACTGGCGGCCGAGGGTGCGCCCGTGCCCACGGCAGCATGCAAACCCGCCGATGCCGACCCCGCGCCCCATATCCTTGCGCTGCTGGATCGCGATGAGCTGATGGAACCGCTGGAGCACAGTGACGCAACGCCCCCCGATCTGACCCGCGAGCCGTTGGAAATGCCCGCAGAGCGCGCCTTGCGCTTGCAGGCACTGACGCGCGGCGATGAGGGGTTCGTGCTGTCGATGGCCTATTCGACGCAGCGCGGCTATGGGCGCACCCATGCCTTTGTGGGGGAATTGCGCATTGGCCGTTGCGCGGTGGAAATGGATATCCCCGAACTGGGATTCAGCGTCGAGATTGGCGAGGTCGAACTGAGCGAATGTGAGACCGTGAACCAGTTCACCGGATCGAAAACCGAACCACCGCAATTCACCCGTGGTTACGGGCTGGTGTTTGGGCAAAACGAGCGCAAGGCGATCTCGATGAGCCTCGTGGACCGCGCTTTGCGTTGGCAGGAGCTGGGTGAGGACGACACCGGCGCGCCTGCGCAGGACGCTGAGTTTGTGCTCTATCACTGCGACAACATCCAGGCGACGGGCTTTCTTGAGCATATCAAACTGCCCCATTACGTCGATTTCCAATCGGAACTCGAACTGATCCGCCGCCTGCGCCGCGACGCCAAAGCCACCCAGCAGGAGGCCGCGCAATGAGCGATCAGGCCTATAATTTCGCCTATCTCGACGAGGCCACGAAACGCATGATCCGGCGCGCGATTCTCAAGGGGTTGGCGGTGCCGGGCTATCAGGTGCCTTTCGCCAGCCGCGAGATGCCGATGCCCTATGGTTGGGGCACCGGTGGCGTGCAGGTGACCGCCGCCTGCCTGACGCCTGAAGATACGCTCAAGGTGATTGATCAGGGTGCGGATGACACGACCAACGCAGTCTCGATCCGCACGTTTTTTGAACGCACGGCGGGGGTGGCGACCACCACGCAGACCGCGCAGGCCAGCGTCATTCAGACCCGCCACCGCATTCCAGAAGAGCCACTGCGCGCAGGGCAAATCCTTGTCTATCAGGTGCCGATCCCGGAACCGCTGCGCTTTCTTGAGCCGCGCGAAAGCGAGACCCGCAAGATGCATGCGCTGGAGGAATACGGGCTGATGCATGTGAAGCTTTACGAGGATATCGCGCGCCATGGCGAGATTTCGACCGCCTATGCCTATCCGGTGCGCGTTGAGGGGCGCTATGTGATGGACCCCTCGCCCATCCCGAAATTCGACAACCCCAAGCTGGGCAATTGCCCCGCGATCCAGCTGTTTGGCGCCGGACGCGAACAGCGCATCTACGCGCTGCCGCCCTATTGCGACGTGGTCAGCCTTGATTTTGAGGACCACCCCTTCACCCCGTCCAAGGCCGATCACGATTGCGATCTGTGTGGCTGTGCCACGAGCTATCTCGACGAGGTGATCACCGACGATCAGGGCGGGCGGATGTTTGTCTGCTCGGACACGGATTTCTGCGAAACGCGGCGCGACGCGGGCCATCGCGGGCGGCTCTCGCCGGAGGAAACAGCATGAAGGATCTGCGCGACACCCCGCTTTTGGTCGTCGAGGACCTGTCCAAACGCTACGGCGCGCGCATCGGCTGCGTCGATGTCAGCTTTGATCTGTGGCCCGGCGAGGTGCTGGGGATCGTGGGCGAAAGCGGGTCGGGCAAGTCGACATTGCTGAGCTGTCTGGCCGGGCAACTGGCCCCCGATACGGGGCGCGTGCTGTATCAAGGGCACGACACGCTGGAGATGGGTGAACCGCAGCGCCGCACGCTTGCACGCACCGACTGGGCCTTTGTGCATCAAAACCCGCGCGATGGGCTGCGCATGGGCGTGTCTGCGGGCGGCAATGTGGGCGAGCGGCTGATGGCAGTGGGCGCGCGCAATTACGGCGCGATCCGCGAGGCGGCGACGGACTGGCTGGGCCGGGTCGAAATTGACGCCACGCGCATTGACGACCGCCCGCGCCAGTTCTCGGGCGGGATGCAGCAACGCCTACAGATCGCGCGCAATCTGGTGACTGCGCCCAAACTGGTGTTCATGGATGAGCCGACCGGGGGCCTGGATGTCAGCGTGCAGGCGCGGTTGTTGGACCTGCTGCGCGGGTTGGTGCGTGACATGGGACTGTCGGTGATTTTGGTGACGCATGATCTGGCCGTGGCGCGGCTGCTGGCGGATCGGTTAATGGTGATGCAGGGCGGGCATGTGATCGAACAGGGGCTGACCGATCAGGTTCTGGACGATCCGCAAGCGCCCTATACGCAGCTTCTCGTGTCCTCTGTGTTGCAGGTGTAAATCCGATGATCGAGATCGAAAACCTCTGTAAATCCTTCACTTTGCACAACCAAGGCAGCGCGGTGATTCCGGTTATGACGGGGGCGCATCTGCGCGTCGCTCCGGGGGAATGCGTGGCGCTGACGGGCGCTTCGGGGGCCGGAAAATCCACTCTGATGCGGATGATCTGGGGCAATTATCTGGCCGCCTCTGGCGTGATCCGGGTGGGGGATCTGAATGTGGCGCAGGCCTCTGCACGCGAGATCATCGCGCTGCGCCGCGACACCTTGGGCTATGTCAGCCAGTTCCTGCGCGTGGTGCCGCGCGTGCCCACCTTGCGCGTCGTGGCCGAGCCGCTTTTGGCGCTTGGCACGCCCGAGGCGCAGGCCGAGGCGCGCGCAATGGACCTGCTGGAGCGGCTCAATATCCCGCAGCGCCTTTGGCAACTTTCCCCGACCACGTTTTCGGGCGGTGAACAGCAGCGGGTGAATATCGCGCGCGGCTTTGCCCACCCCTACCCTGCGCTGTTGCTTGATGAGCCGACGGCCTCGCTGGATGGGGCGAACCGCGCGGTGGTGCTGGATTTGATTGCAGCCGCCAAGGCGCGCGGGGCCGCGATCGTCGGAATTTTCCACGACGAGGCCGCGCGGGCGCAAATCTGTGATCGCGAGGTCGATGTCACCGCCTTTACGCCGATGCCTGCGGGCGTTGCGCCATGACGCAAGGGTGCAAAACGGGGCGCTTGGTGGCGGTGGTCGGGGCGTCGGGCGTGGGCAAGGATACGCTGATCCGTGCGGCCATGCAGCACGACCCCGCCTTGCATTGGGCGCGCCGCGCGATCACGCGTCCGGCCTCGGGCAGTGAGCCGTTTGAGCCGTTAAGCGAGGCCGAATTTGACGCGCGTCTTGCGGCTGATGCGTTCGCGTTGCAGTGGCACGCCCATGGCCTGCGCTATGGGGTTTCACACGCGGAACTCGCCCCGCTGCATCACGGGCAGATGGTGATTTTCAACGGCTCACGCGCCGCATTGGCCGAGGCTTGGGCGCAATATCCCGCGTTGCATGTGATCGAAATCACCGCCCCCGATGCGCTGCGCACCGAACGGCTGGCGGCGCGCGGGCGCGAAAGCACGGCGCAGATTGCGGCACGCATCACACGGCGCGTCGCCGCGCTCCCCGACGGTCTGCCGCTGCACCAAGTCTGCAATGATGGCAGCCAAGAGACCGGTTTGCGCCGCTTTCAAGCCGCCCTTCAAGCGGTGAGGGCGTAGCGATGGATCAGGTGAAACCGACCGTCGCGCGCCTCGCCAAACAGACAGAGATCGTCCATCGGATAGGGGCGCGTCAGATGCGGCGCGAAATAGGCCTGCGCGATGGGCAGCAGGGTGGCGCGGTCCGCCTCACCCAGCGCGCCGCTCAGCGTCATATGCATCTGATACTGTTCAAAAACATAAGGATAGCCAAAGCGCGTCAGCAGATCACGTTGCCGCGCGCTCAGGCTGTCCGGATCGCGCTTAGCGATTTGCGCAGGCGTCAGCGGTGCGCGCAGCCCCTCAAGCCCTTCAACGACGCGCGCGGCCATGGCCTGCAAAGCAGTGACATCGCCGACAGGGCGCAGCGCGAGGAAATTGCCCAACGCGGCAACCTCCAGCCCGGCCAAATCGACCGGGGCCACATCCTGCGCCAAGCCCGCAAGCGCGGCTGCCAGATCATCGCGCGTAACCCCTGCCGCCAGCGCGAAGGGGGCCTTGATCGTGGCGTGAAAGCCGTATTTGCGCGGCGTCTCGGTCAGCTCGGCCAAGGGGCGGGGCAGCGCGTCGAGCGTGGGATGAGGGCTTGCGATACCATTCACCGCGTCCCAGCCCAACCACTGCGCACCCGCCTTGGCCAACCCCGGATCGCGGGGCGCATGATAGATTGCAAATCGTTGAAATTCCGTCATGAGCCTGTTCTGCCAGCTTTGTGGTGCACGCATATGACACTCACCCACGCCCCCATCAAACGCAACCCCGTCCATCGGAGCCCGAGATGACCGACACGATCCTCGCCAATGCCACGCTTGTTCTGCCAGATGAGGTGATCATCGGTTCACTGCTGATCCGCGATGGTGAGATTGCACAAATCGACGCCGGCGCGGGCGTGCCCAACGGTGCGATGGATTGCGGCGGCGATCTGGTGATGCCCGGCTTGATTGAGCTGCACACCGACAATCTCGAACGCCATATCGAGCCGCGCCCAAAGGTGAACTGGCCCCATGGCGCGGCGATCATCGCCCATGACGCCGAGCTGGCCTCGGTCGGGATCACCACGGTGTTTGACGCGCTGCGGGTGGGCTCGATTGCGGGCAAAAGCGCGCGCACGGATTATCTTGAATATGCCCGCCCCTTAGCCACTGAGATTCTGGATTTGCGCGCGCGCGAGGCGTTGCGCATCAGCCATTTCCTGCACCTGCGCGCCGAGGCCTGTTCCGAAACCCTGATCGAGGAACTGGCGAAATTTGGCCCCGAGGATCGCGTCGGAATCGTCAGCCTGATGGATCACACACCCGGCGAGCGCCAGTTTCGCGACCTGAGCAAGCTGCGCGAATATGTCTGTGGCAAACATGGCTTGAAGGACTCGGAATTTGAGGCCCATGTCGCCGATCAGATTGCGCTGAAAAACCGCCTTGGCGCAGGTCATCTAAAGGCGGCGATTGCGGCGGCGGCGCGCTATGGCGCGGTGCTGGCCAGCCATGACGACACCACCGCCGAGCAGGTTGCGCAATCGCGCGCGCAGGGCGTGCATTTCGCGGAATTCCCCACCACCTTCGAGGCCGCGCAGGCCTGTCGCGACAACGGCATCGCGGTGATGATGGGCGCGCCGAACCTGATCCGGGGCGGCTCGCATTCGGGCAATGTGGCAGCCCAGGATCTGGCCCGCGCCGATCTGCTCGATATCGTGTCATCCGATTATGTGCCCTCGGCGCTGCTGTCGGGCGCGCTGATGCTGGGCGATCTTTGGGGCGATATGGCGCGCGGCATCGCAACCGTCACGTCCGCCCCGGCGGAGGCCGTGGGGCTGACGGATCGCGGGCGCATCGAGATCGGCAAGCGCGCCGATCTGATCCGGGTGCGCCGGATCGGTGGCACCGGCGCGCTGCGCGGCACTTGGGTCAAGGGGCAGCGCGTGGCCTAAGCCCGCGCGGGCCTACCCGTCGATGCGGATGCGCGCGTTGGCGGGGTCATAGGGGCTGTCCTCGGTCACGACCGCATCCCATTCCTTGAGGAACATCTTGACCTTGAGCTTGGTCCCCGGTTCCGCCAGATCCGAGCGCACATAGCCCATGCCGATCTGCTGCCCAAAGGCGACCGAATAGCCCCCCGAGGTCAGCCGCCCGACCTTTTCGCCGTTCAGCAACAGCGCCTCTTTGCCCCAAGGATCGCTGTCATCAGGGCCATCAATCAGCAGCGTCACGCATTTGGAGCGGATACCGGTATCAATCATCGCCTGCTTGCCGGTGAAGTCCTTGGACAGATCGATGAAGCGATCCAGACCGGCCTCTTGCGGGGTGGCATCGCGGCCCAACTCATTGCCAAAGGCGCGATAGGATTTTTCCTGACGCAACCAGTTTTGCGCCCGCGCACCGACCAGTTTCAGCCCGTGCTTTTCGCCTGCCTTAAGCAGCAGATCCCAGAGGTAGCGCGACATCTCTATGGGGTGGTGCAGCTCCCAACCCAGTTCGCCCGTATAGGCCACGCGCACAGCGCGCACCGGGCACATGCCAAGTTCAATGTTGCGCATCGAAAGCCAGGGGAAGCGCTTGTTGGACAGCGCCGTTTCGGGCTGCGCATCCTTGACGATCTCGGCCAAAATGGCGCGCGCATTCGGGCCTGCCAGCGCGAACACGCCCCATTGCGTGGTGATGTCGTGGCACTCGACATAGTCGCCGCCCTCGGTACGGAAATCCTCGATGGACTGGCGCAGGAAATCGCCATCGTAAGCAGCCCAAGCCCCGGCGGAGATCAGGTAATATTCATCCTCGCCCAGCCGCACGATGGTATATTCGGTGCGCGTGGTGCCCGCCTTGGTCAGCGCGTAGGTGAGGTTGATCCGGCCCACTTTCGGCAACTTGTTGCAGGTGAAGCGATCAAGAAACGCGGTTGCGCCGGGGCCGCGCACGAGGTGCTTGGCAAAGGCCGTCGCGTCGATCAGCCCGGCGGTTTCGCGGATCGCTGTGGCTTCGGATTTGGCATGCGCCCACCACGCGCCGCGGCGGAAAGACCGCGAGTCGTGATCGAAATGCGCGGGCGCATTGAGCGGGCCGTAATAATTCGGACGCTCCCAACCATTGACCTGCCCCATCTGCGCGCCCGCCGCGATCTGGCGGTCGTAATTAGGCGCTGTGCGCAAGGGGCGGCAGGCTTCGCGCTCTTCGTCGGGGTGATGCAGGATGAAGACATGCTCGTAGCATTCCTCGTTCTTGCGCGCGGCATATTCGGTGGTCATCCAGCTGCCGTAGCGCTTGGGATCGAGGCTCGCCATGTCGATCTCGGCTTCGCCCTGCGTCATGAGCTGCGCAAGGTAATAGCCCGTGCCGCCCGCCGCCGTGATGCCGAAACTAAATCCCTCGGCCAGCCACATATTGCGCAGCCCCGGCGCGCGACCGACCAGCGGGTTGCCATCGGGCGTGTAGCAGATCGGGCCGTTGAAATCGTCCTTCAGGCCGACCTCTTCCGAGCTGGGCAGGCGATGGATCATCGACATGTATTCTTCTTCGATCCGCTCCAGATCAAGCTGGAACAGATCGGCGCGGAAGCTTTCGGGCACGTCATATTCGAACCGCGCGGGGGCGCCCCGCTCATATGGCCCCAAAATCCAGCCGCCGCGTTCCTCGCGCACATACCATTTCGCATCGGCATCGCGCAGAACCGGGTGTTCGGGATTGCCCTCGGCACGCCATTTCACCAGCGCGGGATCGGGTTCGGTGACGATGAACTGGTGCTCGACCGGGATTGCGGGGATCTTGATGCCCAGCAGCCGCGCGGTGCGTTGCGCATGATTGCCCGTGCAGGTCACGACATGCTCGGCGTGGATCTCGATCTCTTCACCCGAGGGCACCAGACGGTTGCCCTTTTCCACCATCTTTTCCAGCGTCACGACCCATTCCGAGCCGGTCCAGCGATAAGCGTTGACCTGCAGCTTGCGCGCGATCTCGGCCCCGTTCTGGCGTGCGCCCTTGGCCATCGCCTGGGTCACATCGGCGGGGTTGATATAGCCATCTTGGGGATGAAACAGCGCGCCTTTGAGGTCATCGGTGCGCAAGAGCGGCCAACGATCCTTCATCTGCGCAGGCGTCAGGAATTCATGGTGAACCCCGGCGGTTTCGGCCACCGAGGAATAGAGCATGTATTCATCCATGCGCGCATCGGTTTGCGCCATACGCAGGTTGCCCACCACCGCGAAACCGGCATTCAGCCCCGTCTCGGCCTCAAGGCTTTTGTAGAAATCGACCGAGTATTTGTGGATATGGGTCGTCGCGTAGCTCATGTTGAACAGCGGCAGCAGGCCCGCAGCATGCCATGTCGAGCCCGAGGTCAGCTCGTCACGCTCGACCAGAAGCGTGTCCCACCCGGCCTTGGCCAGATGATAGGCGACACCGCAGCCCACCGCGCCACCGCCGACGACCAAAGCTTTGACATGGGTTTTCATAGCGGTGACTCCTGCAGGTTGCTTACGCGAACAATGCCCCGTTTCACCGCGCGCGCAATCCGTTGCAGCCGACATTCGCGCGACAAAAACGACATGGGCGTATGATGGCGCCGACTTTGGGATGTCACGCCGCGATGGGGCGTGGGGCGCAAAAAGTTCCCTCAAAAAGAGAAAATATTTCACATCCTCGCACAGGAACTGTGCAGCGATCCACGTGTTGAGAGCACATCCAAGGGCAACGGCGCGCCAAATTGCGTCACCGCCCGACAGACTTCTTAAGGTAGAAGATGATGAAAAAGCTAGTCACAACCACCGCAATCGGCCTGATGCTTGCGCTGCCCGTTTCCGTGCAAGCGCAAACCAGCACCAACGGAACTGCCAACACCGGTTCCGCGCAGGTCAACGTACAGGCCAACAGCACCTCCGACATGTTCTTTAAGGTGATTCCGCATTCGATCACCGCCTCGGACCTGATTGGCAAACGGGTTTATGTCTCGGAAAAAGACATGAGCACGAGCAAGCCGATCAAAGCTGCGGATCAGAACTGGAATGATATCGGTGAAGTCAGCGATGTCGTGCTTGGCATGGATGGCAGCGTGAATGCCGTTCTTGTCGATGTCGGCGGGTTCCTTGGCATGGGCGAGAAGACCGTCGCAATCTCGATGAATTCGCTGAGCCTGGTCCCCGATGGCGACACGGAAAATTCGTATTTCGTCGTGGTGAAAGGCGACAAGGCGATGTTGGATAATGCGCCTGCCTTTGATGGCAATATGAGCAAACAGCTGATGGATTCGAGCCAAACCGAAGCCTCCGCGATGGAAAACACGGCCGCGACGGCTGCATCCAAGGCCAAAGCTGGCATGGAACAGACCGGCGACAATGCCAAGGCAATGGCCACCAACGCCGCAGAGAAATCCAAGCAAATGGCCTCCGACACCGGGCAAGCCGTGAAGAATGCTGCGGATAAAGCGGGTGAAGCCACCAAAGATGCGGCTGCGAAAACCGGTTCGGCGCTTGATAACGCCGTCGATTCGACCGCCGCTGCGGTGGGCATGGCGGGTCAGGCAGATGCCAAGAGTGGCGTGGCTGTCGATATCGCAACGATTGACGCCGACTCGCTGCATGGCGAAGGCGTCTATGGCCCCAATGACGACAAGGTCGGCGATATCTCGAAGCTTGTGAAATCCTCGGATGGCAAGTTGAGCGGTGTTGTGATCGATGTCGGTGGCTTTATCGGGATCGGCGCGAAACCGGTCGAGATCAAGGCCAGCCAGTTGACCGTTCTGAAAAACGACACCTCGATTACGGTGCACACTGGCCTGACCGAAGAGCAGTTGAAATCGCTGCCGAAATACGAGGAGTAATCGCCTTTCGCGATGACTTGAACAGCGTGTAACGCGTTAATTGCGAAGGCCCCGAGAGCGATCTCGGGGCCTTTTGCTGCCTTAAACCATTGCGGGCACAACCAAGTCCGGCGGGCGATGCCCATCGGCGAAGGTCTTGATATTGATCAAAACTTTCTCGCCCATCTCGACGCGCCCCTCAACCGTGGCCGAGCCCATATGCGGCAACAGCACCACGTTTTTCTGCGCGCGCAGACGGGGATTGATCTCGGCGCCATGTTCGAACACATCCAGCCCCGCCCCGCCCAGATCGCCCGCGCGCAAGGCCCGCGTCAGCGCGTTTTCATCGATCACCTCGCCGCGCGAGGTGTTCACGATCACCGCCTCGGGTTTCATCATTTGCAAGCGGCGCGCGTTGAGCAGATGGAAGGTCGAGGGCGTATGCGGGCAGTTCACCGAGATCACATCCATCCGCGACACCATCTGATCGAGGCTCTCCCAATAGGTCGCCTCGAATTCGGCCTCGATATCAGGATGCAGTTTTTTGCGGTTGTGATAGTGGATTTGCATGCCGAAAGCGCGCGCACGCCGCGCCACGGCCTGCCCGATCCGCCCCATTCCGAGAATGCCCAGCCGCTTGCCACCAATCCGGTGGCCCATGAACGCCGTGGGTGCCCAGCCCTGCCAATCGCCGCTTTGCATATGCGCCAACCCTTCGGGGATGCGCCGGGTGACGGCCAGAATCAGCGCCATCGTCATATCGGCGGTGTCTTCGGTGACAACACCGGGCGTATTGGCGACCAAAACCCCACGTTGGCGCGCCGAGGACACGTCAATATGATCGACCCCGGCGCCGTAATTTGCGATCAGTTTCAGCCGCTCGCCAGCTTGCGCCAGCATGCTTGCGTCGATCCGATCGGTGACGCACGGCACCAGCACATCGGCGCGTTTCATCGCATCGACAAGTTGCTCACGGCTCATTTTCGCGTCTTCGGCGCTCAGTTCGACCTCGAACAATTCCTTCATCCGGGTCTCGACGCTATCGGGCAAGCGTCGCGTCACGACAACACTTAGGCGCTCTGCGGGCATGTTGAGCCTCTCCTCTCTTCCAAAGCGGATCTCTTGGGTGCAAACTGACGCTCAACGGGGGCAGGCACAAGGCCCCGAACGAGCGAAAATGGCCCATTGCGACAGTATTGCGTAATTTTATTGCGCAGCCGCCGAAAACTACCGGTGGCGCTAGGACAAAGGCCGAGGGGCAAGAGGCAGAGAATGACCAAAGGCACGTTTTTGGCAGCGCTAAGCGGCATGGCGATTCTGGGCCTGATGGCGTGGAGCGGCCATCGCGCGGCGCATGCCAATTCCGACGGCGCCTCTGTCAGCGCCGCCGCCAAGCCGATGCCAAAGCCCGCACAGACCGATGCGAGCAAAGCACCGCCTGCCTCAAACACTACCGCTGCCGCCCCTGCCCCCACTGCCGCCTCTGACATTCCTGCCGATGCGGTCATGCTTAACCCGCTTGATCATCGCGGCCCGGTCACCCATTTGCCGCTGCCGCGCTTTGTTTCGCTCAAAGGGTCCAAGGGCAATGCGCGGCGCGGCCCCTCGCTCTCGCATCGCATCGACTGGGTGTTCACCCATCCCGGCATGCCGCTGAAAGTTACCGCCGAATTTGGCCATTGGCGCCGGGTCGAGGACCGGGACGGTCAGGGTGGCTGGATTCACTACACCCTGATTTCCGGGGTGCGCCATGTCGTGATTACGCAAGATATGGCCTCGCTGCACGCCCGCCCCGATGAAAAGGCCGAGGTCGTGGCCAAAGCGCAAACGGGCGCAATTGCACGGCTCGACAGTTGCAACCGCACGTGGTGTGAGATCGACGCTGACGGGGCCCAAGGCTGGCTGCCAAAAACCGAAATTTGGGGCGTGGATGACAATGAGCCGGGTGACGAATAAGCCGCTTTGCGCTACATCTTGGGGGCGCAACGGCGGCGAAGCTGATGGCTTATAGTGAAACAGACACAAAGTTGAACGCCTCGGCGGGGATCGCGTCGGTTGGCGTGGCCGCTGTGCTGGTGGCGCTCAAACTGTGGGCCTTGTGGCAAACCGGGGCTCTGTCGGTGGCCGCGTCACTGGCCGATAGCGCGGTCGATCTGATCATCTCGGCGGGCGGATTGGCCGCGATCCTCTATGCTGCCAAGCCCGCTGATGACGATCACGCCTTTGGCCATTCCTCCGCCGAGGATCTGGCCGCTTTGGGCCAATCGCTGGTCATTCTCGCCTCAGCAGGGGTGATCGGCTATTCGGCAATCCACCGCCTGATGGCCCCTACCCCGCATCCGCTAAGTGCACAAACCGCCGGAATCGTGGTGATGGTGGTCTCGGCCTTGGTGACAGGCGCGCTGATCTGGTGGCAAAGCCGGGTCGCGCGGGCAACGGGCAACAAAGTCGTGGCCGCGGATCGGCTGCATTATGTCGGCGACCTGTTGCCCACCTTGGGCGCGATTGGCGCGCTATGGGTGTCGCGTGCGTTTGGTTGGGGTCAAATTGACAGCATGGTTGCGCTGATTGCCGCGGCTTGGATGATCTTGGGGGCCGTGCATATCGGGTCAGGGGCGTGGAATGCGCTGATGGATCGCGCCGCCCCCAATGAGGTAATCGACGGCATCGCCAAAATCGCGCGCGCCCATCCCGGTGTGCGTGGCTTTCATGACCTCAAAACCCGCACCGCAGGCGCGCAGATTTTCGTCAATCTGCATATTGAGCTGGATGGCGATCAAACTCTGGAACAGGCCCATGACATCGGCGCCGCTCTCAAACGCGAAATCCTGACCGCCTATCCCCAGACCGATGTGATCATTCACAAGGATGTCTGGCGGGGCTAGCGCTGGGGGCGCTGCCCCCAAACCCCCGGAGTATTTCAGGCTAGATGAAAGACTACCGGTTTCATCTAGCCCTAAATACTCCCGCCGGAGGCACCTTTGCTCTCTCCAAGTCAGGCGGCGGGATCGAGCAGACCACGCCCTTTAAGCAGCGGTTCAACGCCCGGCATCCGGCCGCGAAACGCAGTATATAGCGCATCTGGCGTACACGAATTGCCCGCCGACAGGATGAATTTCTCCAGCTTTTGCGCGGTCTTGGGATCAAAGGCGTCGCCCGCCTCCTCAAAGGCCTCGAACGCATCGGCATCCATCACCTCAGACCACATGTAGCTGTAATAGCCCGAGGAATAGCCGTCACCGGAGAAGATATGGCCGAAATTCGGTGTCGCATGGCGCATCCGGATTGCGTGGGGCAGACCGATACCCGCAAGCACCTCAGACTGTTTCGTCATCGGATCCTCCGGGGCCGCGTCCTCGTGAAAGGCCAGATCGACCAAAGCTGACGCCAGATATTCCACCGTGGAAAATCCCTGATCGTAGGTGGCCGCGCCTTTCAGCTTGGCGCGCAACGCCTTGGGCATCACCTCGCCGGTCTCGTAATGGCGCGCGTGGCGTTCCAGAACTTCGGGCTCATCCAGCCAGTGTTCGTAAAGCTGGCTCGGCAATTCAACGAAATCGCGCGCCACGGAGGTGCCCGAGATGAAGGAATAGGTCACATCCGAGAGCATCTGGTGTAGTGCATGGCCGAATTCATGAAACAGCGTGCGTGCATCGTCATGGCTAAGCAATGCGGGATCGCCCTTGGCAAAGTTGCACACGTTCACCACGATTGGAACGACCTCCCCGCCCAGTTTCTTTTGGCTGCGCATCGCCGAACACCACGCCCCCGAGCGTTTCGAGCCGCGCGCGAAATAATCCCCGAGGAATACGGCGATCGTTTTGCCTTTGCGCGAAACTTCCCAGCCGCGCACATCGGGGTGATAGAATGGCCCTTCAAGCGGCTTAAACTCCAACCCGAACAGGCGGTTGGCGGTGTCAAACGCCGCCCCGATCATCGCATCCAGCGACAGGTAAGGTTTGATCTGGCCCTCGTCGAAATCATGCTCGGCAACGCGGCGCTTTTCGGAATAATAGCGCCAGTCCCAGGGCTCCAGATCGCCATTCACACCGTCTGCATGCATCATCTCGGACAGCTTTTCGGCATCCGCCTCGGCGGCGGCTTTGGCGGGGGCCCAGACGCACATCAGCAGGTCGCGCACGGCGGCGGGGGTCTTGGCCATTTCGGGCTCAAGCTTATACGCGGCAAAGCTGTCATAGCCGAGCAGCTTGGCGCGTTCCGCGCGCAGCTTCAAAATCTCGGCGGCGATGGCGCGATTGTCGGTTTCCCCGCCATTGGCACCGCGCGCGACCCACGCCTCATAGGCGAGGCGGCGCAGCTCGCGATTGGGCGAGAATTGCAAGAACGGCACGATGAGCGAGCGCGAGAGCGTCAGAACCGGGCCCTGCGCGCCGCGTTCTTCGCCTGCGGCACGCGCGGTTTCGATAACGAAATCGGGCAAACCCGCAAGATCGTCATCCGACATCGGGCGGAACCAGTCGCGCTCGTCTGCCAGCAGGTTCTGGCTGAACTGCGTGGTGATCGTGGCAAAGCGTTCCTTGATCGCCTTCATCCGCTGCGCGGGCGCGCCCTCAAGCGCGGCCCCGGCGCGGGTGAACATCTGGTGATAGAGCTCCAGCACACGCGCCTGCTCGGCGCTCAGACCCAGAGCGTCGCGGTTTTGCCAAAGCTGGTCGATGCGCGCAAACAGCGCCTTGTTCATCGTGATCTCAGACGAAAACGCCGCCAGTTTCGGGGCAAGATCGCGCATCAAGGCTTCGCGCGCGGGCGTGGCATCGGCCCCGGCGAGATTGTAAAATACGCCGGAAACCTTATCGAGGGCACCATCGGATTGCTCCATCGCCTCAATCGTATTGGCAAATGTCGGCGCGTCCGGATTTTCGGCAATCTGCACCGTTCTGGCGCGCGCATCGCTGAGTGCGGCTTCGAAGGCGGGCGCGAAATCATCATCGGTGATCTGTGCGAAGGGCGGCAACTGATAAGGGCCGGTCCAGTCGGTCAAAAGCGGGTTGGTCATGGGAGGTCTCCTTTGGCCCTAAGCTAGGGCTTGGTGCGCCAAAGAACCAGTGCTCAGCTATCTGTGCTCTGCCCGCGCCTGCGCAAACGCATCTCGATCTGACGCAGCCCGAGCGAGAGCGAAATCGTCATCACCAGATAGATCAGCGCGACGACATTATAGGTTTCGAAATAGCGGAAATTCCCGGCGGCCGCGACTTTGCCAAGCTGGGTGATATCGGCGACGCCCAGCACCGAAACCAGCGAGCTGTCCTTGACCATCGCGACGAAATCATTACCCAGCGGCGGCAGGATTGTGCGGAAGGCCTGCGGGAACACGATCAGGCGAAAGCGCAGCCAACCGCTGAGGCCCAGTGCTTCGGCGGCCTCGACCTGACCGCGCCCGACCGAGGCCAGACCTGCGCGAAACACCTCGGCGATGAAGGCGGAATAGGCCAGCACCAGCGCCAAAATCGCGCGCCAAAGCAGGGAAACATTGCGCGTCGATGCCTCGGGCAGGCCCAGCGCATTCCACCCCGCCACTAACATCGGCACCAGCGCGAAGGCGACATACAGCAGCAAAACGATGATCGGAACGCCGCGCATCACCTCAATGTAAAGCCGCGAGATTTGACGCAGGATCGCATATCGCGACAGCGCCCCCAGCGCCAAGATCAGCCCCATCGCCATCGCCCCGACAAAGGCCACCACCGTCACAAACAGCGTGATCGTGATGCCTTTGGAAACGGTGGCGAGAATGCGGGTATAGACCGGGTCAGTGCCAAATTGCCAAAACACCGCCGCGCCCGCCGCACCCAGCACGACAAGCCACCACGGGAAATCACGGCGGGTCTTGGTGGGGGGCAGCGGCTTAGTTCCCCATTTTGTAATCGAGGAACCACTTGGTATTGAGCGCATCCAGCGTGCCATCGGCCCTCATCGCCGCAATCGCAGCATTGACCGGCGCCACCAGATCCGAGCCCTTGGGAAAGATGAACCCGAAATCCTCTGATCCAAGCGGCGCACCCACTACCTTGAGCTTGCCGTCCGAGGCCGCAACCAGCCCGTTGGCGGCTGTGGAATCGGTCAAGACCAGATCAACATCGCCCGATTCCAGCGCCTGCACGCCTGCGCCAAAGGTCTCAAACATCTTGATGCGCGGGTTGGCCTCATTTCCATCCAGCACGTCATACACACCGACATAAAACGGCGTGGTGCCGGGCTGGGCGGCCATCAACAGCTTGGGGTCGGCGGCAAAGCCCTTGGCATTCTCAAAGCGGCTTTCATCGCCACGCACCAGCATACGCATCTCCGAGCGCATATAGGGGGCTGAAAAATCCACCGCCTCCTTGCGATCATCACGAATGGTGATGCCATCCATCCCGATATCATATTGCCCGGACGACACCGCCGGGATCATCGCATCCCAGCTGGAGTTTTGATAGCTCACCTTCATATCCAGGCGCTTGGCGATCTCGTTCATCGCGTCATATTCCCAGCCAACCGCCTTGCCGCTTTTGTCGATGAATTGCAGCGGCGGATAGGCATTCTCCGAAACGACAACCACCTCTTTGCCCTTGAGATCGGGCAGATCAGCAGCCACGGCAGGAAGCGCAAAAAGCGACAAAAGGGCAGCAAGCAAGACGCGTTTCATGACAGCACTCTCCAATAGCGGTTTGGCCAAAGGCTAAGACGGGGCGGGCGAACTGTCCAGCGCTCCGCAGACCACGCAATCGCGATTACGCCGCACCGAAATCTGGCGGCTTTCCCCCCAAAGCGCGTCATAAATCATCAACCGCCCGCGCGCCGATTGTCCCGCGCCGGTGATCTCTTTGATCGCCTCGGCCGCCATCATCGCGCCCACCACACCGGGCAGCGCGCCCACCACCCCCGCCTCTGCACAAGAGGGCGCAAGGCCCGGCGCAGGGGCCTGTGGGAAAAGACAGGCATAACAGGGCGCATCATGGGCCGGATCATACAGCGAGACCTGCCCCTCCCATTGCGCGATCGCCCCCGATATCAACGGCTTGCCTGCTGCCACACAGGCGGCATTCACCAGATATCGGGTTTCGAAATTGTCCGAGCCGTCGATCACCAGATCATATTCGGCAATCAAATCGGGAGCGTCCGTCGCGCTCAGTCGGCGCTGATAGGGCAAGATTTCGATATGCGGATTGAGTGCTGCCAACGCCCGTTGTGCCGAAAACACTTTCGCCACACCAATATCGCGATCGCGATGCAACACCTGTCGCTGCAAGTTGGAATTGGACACTACATCATCATCGACAACCCCGATCCGGCCCACGCCCGCCGCCGCAAGATAAAGCAACACCGGAGAGCCAAGCCCCCCCGCGCCAATCACCAACACCTTGGCGGATTTGAGTTTTTTCTGCCCCGGCCCACCGATCTCGCGCAGCATGATATGGCGCGCATAGCGATCCAGCTCCGCGCCCGAGAATTGGCCCGGTTTCGCAGGTGCGGGGGCGGGATCATGCGCGCGGGCGCGAATGGCGCGCAACATCGCGCGATAGGCCAACACCAGCGCTGCCACGACCCCAAGCCCCAACCAGCCCGCCAGAGATCCGCCCAAGCTCTGCCCAAGCGGCGCCAGCGCCCTCACCGGAAGATGCGCGATCACCAACGCCAGCCAAATCAGCCCAAGCATCGCCCAGATCGTACGTGCGGACGCGCGCATCACCACCCCCAAGCCAAGGATCGCGGCCAACAAAACAAGACCCAGCATCGCCTAGCGCACCCCAGTGGAGCCAAAGCCCCCCTGCCCGCGCGCGGTCTCGCCCAAATCCTGCGCGACCTCAAACTGGGCCTGCACCACCGGCGCAATGATCGCCTGAGCGATGCGCGCGCCATGTTCGATCCGATAGGGCTCATGGCCCAGATTGATCAGCAACACCCCAAGCGGCCCCCGGTAATCGGCATCAATCGTGCCGGGCGTATTGGGTAAGCTGATCCCATGCTTCAGCGCCAACCCCGAGCGCGGACGGATCTGCATTTCAAATCCGCACGGTATCTCTACGCGCAGCCCGGTCGGGATGATCGAACGCTGCATCGGATAGAGGGTGAAACCGCTGTCTCGATCCTCGGGCAAAAGATTTGCGCGAATATCAGCCCCCGCCGCCTGTGCGCTTTCATAGCCGGGCAGCGCAATCGCCGGATCCGCCCAATCCTCGCGCAGAACCTTGATGGTCGGTGTGGTCATCTTGCTCTCCCTGCCCCGAGTGGGCGCGCGTGAAGTCACGGTCGGATGCCTCCGGCGGGAGTATTTTAGGCTAGATGAAAGGGCGGCGTTTCATCTAGCCAGAAATACTCCTCGCGGAGCGTCCCTCAGTTTGTCTTGGCCCCGAGGGCGGTAGCGATGCGCGCGGCCAACCGCCGCGCGGTGTCTGTCTTGCTCATGCGCTGCCAGTGTTCGACACCCTGCGCGTCAATCAGCGTCACCGCATTCTCGCTTCCGCCCATGATGCCGGTTGCGGGGCTGACATCATTGGCCACGATCCAGTCACAGCCCTTGCGCGCGCGTTTTTCAGTGGCGTGGCGTTCGACGTCATGGGTCTCGGCGGCAAAGCCCACGACCAGCGTAGGGCGCCCCGTTGGCATCTGCGACACCTGCGCCAGAATATCGGGGTTTTGGGCAAATTCGAGTGTGGGCATCGTGCCGGAGCCGTCTTTTTTCATCTTTTTGGACGCGGCGTTTTCCACCCGCCAATCGGCCACTGCGGCGGCGAAAATGGCGGCATCAGCGGGCAATGCGGCCTCTACCGCCGCTTGCATTTCACGGGCGGTCTCCACCCGCGTCACCGTCACGCCTTCGGGGGGCGCCACGCTGGCCGGGCCAGTGATAAAGCTGACCCGCGCGCCCAGATCGCGCAGCGCCTCGGCCAGCGCCGTGCCCTGTGCGCCCGAGGAGCGATTGGCGATATAGCGCACCGGATCAATTGGCTCGTGGGTCGGGCCAGAGGTGACAAGAATATGGCGGCCCTTGAGCGGGCCATCCGACAGCGCCGCCTTGATATCAGACAGGATTTCAAGCGGTTCCACCATCCGCCCTGGGCCGAATTCACCGCACGCCATGTCACCATCCGTCGGTCCTGCAAACAACACGCCATCGGATTTGAGTGTGGCGATATTGCGTTGGGTCGCGGCATGCTCCCACATCCGCACATTCATCGCAGGCGCGATCAAAACGCGTTTGTCTGTCGCGAGTAGCAGCGTCGAGGCCAGATCATTGGCCAATCCTTGCGCCATCTTCGCCATCAGATCGGCGGTGGCGGGCACAACGACGACCAGATCGGCCGCGCGACTAAGCTGGATATGGCCAATCTCGGCCTCATGGGTCAGATCGAACAGATCGCTATGCGCGGCTTCGCCTGCCAGAGACGAGATCGTGAGTGGCGTGACGAACTGCGCCCCCGCCCGCGTCAAAACAGGCGTCACCGCCGCCCCCGCCGCGCGCAGGGCGCGGATCAGCTCGGGCGTTTTAAAGGCCGCGATACCGCCGCCGATGATCAACAGGATGCGTTTGCCCGCAAGCATTTGCCCCTCCGCAATAGGTTGAGCTTAGGTCTAAGCGGCACGGCGCGCCCGCGCAAGGTTCACTTGAACGCGGCGCAGGGGTCGTCGCGGGGCGTCGGGGGCGTGATGATCCACTGATCAAAGGGCTGATCGGGAGATGCCGGGTCGTCTGGCGCGGCCTCAATCTGGCCGATCGCCACGATTTTTGCCGCCGGATCAAGTTTGCGTAGCAAGGCGGGCACGGCTCGATCGGTGCGGGCATGACCCGCCCCCGTGATCAACACAACCGGGCCGCCGGTGTCGTCATAGGCTTGCTGAACGGTGCGCGCAAAAGCGGCATCGCGATAGCGCTGCGCCGCTACCATGCCGGGCAGTAGTTTTGCGGGCAGCGCGTTGCAGTGATCCGCCATCGCCTCGGCCTCGAGCTGTTTTTGCAAGGCGTCGGGATAGGGGTGATCCAGCCCATAGCGCGCGGCATCCGCGCCAAAAACCTCGGGCAAGGGCGTGGTCATGGCACTGCGCACCACGTCGCGCGGCTCTGCGGCACCATAGATGCGCGCTTCACCCAAGGCTTTGAAAATTGGGTAATATATCGCGAAATCTGGCCAGCCTGCCTGCTCCCAGTCCAAGGCCTTTTCAAGCGCTTTTTCGTCTTTTAACAGGCCGGGGGTGATCTTGGCGGCTTGCGCGGGGCTGAGCATCTCAAACACCACTGCCTTGGGTTTGATCGCCGCGATCGCGCGCGCCTGATTGAGGTGATGGGTCGGGTTGTCGTGGATTTCGCCCAGCACGACGATATCGCCGGAAAGATGATCAAGCGCAGTAGCAGAAATCTCCTCGGCATGGGCCGGGGAGATCAGCGTCAAGCTCAGCAGCGCGGCGAGAAGCGTCTTCATACGAAGAAGCTTTGCACCTCGCCCTGATGGCATTCAAGAGATTTCCGCATCTTGCCAAAGGCCTGCGCCTCAAGCTGGCGGATGCGTTCTTTAGACAGGCTCAGTTCTTCGCCAAGGCTTTCCAGCGTGCGTGGATCTTCGATCAGGCGGCGCTGCGTTACGATGTATTTCTCCCGGTCGGTCAGGCGTTCCATCGCCTCTCCGAGCCAATTTTTCATCGTTAAGCCGTCATGGCTCTCTGCGACGCTTTCCTCGGGGTTGGCACTCTCATCTTCCAGCGTGTCGACCCATTCGCGGCCTTCTTCATCGCTGGATTGCGTGGCGTTGAGCGAGAAATCAGAGCCTGACAGGCGGCCTTCCATCATCTCGACATCATGGATCGGAACGCCGATCACCTCGGCGACGCGCAGGCGCAATTGCAGCGCATCCAGCTGGATGCCCTCTTGCTGTGCCTCGCGGGCAAGCTGGGCCTGCACCCGGCGCATGTTGAAAAACAGCGATTTCTGCGACGAGGTCGACCCGGTGCGCACCATCGACCAGTTGCGCATCACGAATTCCTGGATCGAGGCCTTGATCCACCAAACCGCATAGGTAGAGAACCGCACGCCGCGTTCCGGGTCAAACTTGTCGGCGGCTTTCATCAGCCCAAGCGAGGCTTCTTGGATCAGGTCGTTCATCGGGGCGCCGTAGCGGCGGAATTTCGACGCCATCGAAATTGCGAGGCGCATATAAGCGGTCACCAAACGATGCAGGGCCTGTTCGTCGCGGTGATCGCGCCACGCGCGGGCCAAATTGGCCTCTGTGTCGGCGTCGAGGAATTCCGCGCGCATCGCTTGGCGCGGCAATGTTTCGTCTGTCATACCATCGAGTGCCATTACCAGTCTCCCCGGGTCTCCCGCCCAATCGGCGCCACTTGAACGCGTGGCTGCATTGCTGACCCAATGCGCTTGCCATGAAAAGGTTCCTCACGGAATTGTTGATTTCTGCGGATAAGTTTGTGCGCCGCAGCACCTTGACGAAGGCTCATCAATTAAATCCGCGTCTTTTCAATGGCGTAGGGTGATAGATCACAAAGCTGCGCGCCTGTGAAACCATAAGCTTGCTCACGTTTTCTTGACTCGCGAGCGTTCCCTTGCAACATTTTACTCGCCGTCTTGCTTGCACGCACTATACGAAAGATCGGCTACGGTATGATTTTGGGCGCGATTAGCCCCCACCGGCGAAATGTGAGTCGCCCCTCAGTCGTGTTAACCTTTCATAAACCATGCGCCTTTACCCCTTGAATGAGCGGGGCAAAGGATGGGGAAACATGGTCGCCAAGACCTACACCGTAGCGTTTGAGGGCGTTGAGGCGCGCAGCGTCGAAGTGCAATGCGCCCTGTCCGAGGGGTTGCCCGGATTTGCCATCGTGGGCTTGGCAGACAAGGCTGTGTCCGAAGCGCGCGAGCGGGTGCGCGCCGCGCTTGGCGCGCTTGCCATTGCGATGCCGATGCAAAAGATCACGGTCAATCTGTCGCCCGCCGACATGCCCAAAGAGGGCTCGCATTTTGATCTGCCCGTGGCGCTGGCCCTACTTGCAGCCCTTGGTCTGGTGCCCCCGGAACGCGCCGAGTCGGTGGTGGCGATTGGCGAGTTGGCGCTGGATGGACGGCTGGTGGGCGTGGCGGGCGCGCTGCCTTCCGCGCTGGCGGCTGCGGAAAACGGGCGCGATCTGATCTGTCCGAAATCCTGTGGCGCCGAGGCGGCGTGGGTCGGGGCGACCGATGTGTTTGCCCCGGCCACGCTTAGCGAGGCGATCGCGCATCTCAGCGGGCGCGCCCCGCTGGAACCCGCCCGCCCCGGTCTGCTCGACCCGCCCATATTGGCGCGCGATCTGCGCGATGTGAAAGGGCAGGAACGTGCCAAGCGCGCGCTGGAAATCGCCGCCGCGGGGCGTCATCACATGATGATGATTGGCGCGCCGGGATCGGGAAAGTCGATGCTGGCGGCCCGCCTGCCCTCGATTCTGCCGCCCCTGACCCCGACCGAAGCGCTGGAAACCTCGATGATCCATTCGCTTTCGGGGCTGCTTGGCGAAGGTGGGATCTCGCGCGCCCGCCCCTTCCGCGAGCCCCATCACACCGCATCGATGGCCGCGATGATCGGGGGCGGGCGTGGCGCGCGCCCCGGTGAGGTCAGTCTGGCCCATAATGGCGTGCTGTTCATGGACGAGTTTCCCGAATTTCCCCGCGCCGTTCTGGAAACCCTGCGCCAGCCGATCGAGACCGGAGAAGTCGTGGTCGCGCGCGCCAATGCCCATATGCGCTACCCGTGCCGGTTCTTGCTAATCGCGGCGGCCAATCCCTGTAAATGCGGCTATCTTGGCGATCCGGCACGGGCCTGTTCGCGCGCACCGACCTGTGGCGAGGATTATCTTGGCAAGGTCTCGGGGCCGCTGATGGACCGCTTTGATCTGCGCATCGAGGTCCCCCCCGTCGCCTTCAACGATCTTGATCTGCCCGCCAGTGGCGAAAGCTCTGGCGCGATTGCAAAGCGCGTTCAGGCCGCGCGCGATGTGCAAACGGCGCGCTTTGAGGGGCATGCATCCGTGCGCGTCAATGCCGAAGCCGAGGGCGCCCTTCTGGAAAAGATCGCGACGCCGGATGCGCAAGGGCGCGAGATGCTGACGCGGATGGCGGAAAGATTCGGGCTCTCGGCGCGCGCCTATCACCGTGTGTTGCGGGTCGCGCGCACGATTGCCGATCTCGAACATGACGCCGATGTGCGCCAGCCCCATATTGCCGAGGCGCTCAGCTATCGCATCAGCGCAATGGCAAGTTAAGCATACGTCGCGCAGCCTTACCCGCATCTTCAAGCGCCGCGCGCGCCTCGGGAAGACGGCCGTCGAAAAACTGCCAGGCATGGGGCGCTTTGGGCCAGCTTTGCACCGTGACATCGGCACCAAACGCGCGCAACCGTTCGGCCATGCGCAGGGAATCGTCACACAGGAGTTCCGTCATCGAATGCTGGATCAAAACCGGCGGAGCCGCCGGGAAATCGGCGAATAACGGCGAGACCGACGGGTCATCGCCTGCGACCGCGCCACGCGCCTGCACGCTGGCCTGCTCGACCCGCTCCGACGGCAAAAGCACCTCGGATTTCGCATTCTGGCGAAAACTTTCGCTCGAACAGCTTAGATCGGTCCAAGGAGAAAAGGTGATCACCCCGGCGGGCCGCGTGCCCGCGCGGCACAGATGCGCCAGCAACAGCAAAGCCAGACCGCCCCCCGCACTATCGCCCGCCAAAACGATGCGCTCGGGCGCATAGCCCATCTCGATCAACCCCTGCCAGGCGGCAACGGCATCCTCAAGCGCAGCAGGCAGCGGGTGTTCGGGGGCGCGGCGATAGTCTGGCATGATCACATCAAGCCCGGAGAGCTTGGAGAACCGCCCCGCCATCGCGCGATACATGCTGGGCGAGCCCGCGAAATAGCCCCCGCCATGCAAATACAGCATCACCGCATCCGGCGCGACCCGGCCAACGCGCGCCGACACACAGGGCACCCCACCATATTGCGTCTGCAACAGACACAGCCCCTTGGGCTCTATCACGACCCAACTGGCCAGACGCTCCATCGCACGGCGCGCCAGCACCGGGTCCTCTATCGCACGCATCCGCCGTTTCGTGATGTTGCGCAAAATCAGGTTCAGAAAGCTCTGTTGTAATGACACGTCAGCTCCGTTTCGCCTCGATCGCCTCCCAGATTTGGGCAGCAATATTAACCCCGTCAAAGCGTTCCAATTCTTGAATGCCCGTGGGCGAGGTCACGTTGATT
This sequence comes from Thioclava arctica, assembly GCF_040892615.1. Taxonomy (NCBI): domain Bacteria; kingdom Pseudomonadati; phylum Pseudomonadota; class Alphaproteobacteria; order Rhodobacterales; family Paracoccaceae; genus Thioclava; species Thioclava arctica. The sequence continues at coordinate 221,472 of NZ_JBFRYC010000001.1, read as the reverse complement.
TCCGTCAGCCAATCGCCGATCACGTCAATACCGACGAAAATCTGCCCCTTTTCGCGCAGGACAGGACCAATGGCTGCGCAAATTTCACGGTCGCGCGCACTCAGCGCCACCTTCTCGGGCCGCCCACCGACATGCATGTTGGACCGAGTCTCACCCGCCGCAGGCACCCGGTTGATTGCGCCCACTGGCTCGCCATCGACCAGAATGATGCGCTTGTCCCCTTTCGCCACCGCGGGCAGAAATTTCTGCGCGATCAGGGGCTCGTTATTGATTCCCATGAACAGCTCATGCAGCGAGGACAGGTTGCGATCGTTCGGGTCAAGGCGGAACACTCCCGCGCCACCATTGCCGTAAAGCGGTTTGAGAATGATGTCGCCATGCTGCGCCTTGAACGCACGAATCGTAGCCAGATCACGCGCGACCAATGTCGGGGGGGTCAAATCCGGGAAGTTCAGCACCAAAAGCTTTTCCGGCGAGTTGCGCACCCAGAACGGATCATTGACGACAAGAGTGGCGGGGTGGATTCGTTCAAGAAGATGGGTGGTGGTAATATAGCCCATGTCGAACGGCGGATCTTGGCGCAGCCAGACCACATCCCAATCGGCAAGATCGACTTCGACCTCGTCGCCCAGCGTAAAATGATTCCCCTGTTCGCGGCGCACATGAAGCGGCCAGCCGCGCGCCAAGATACGGCCTTCGCGATACATCAGCCGGTCGGGCGTGTAGTAAAACAACTCGTGACCGCGCGCCTGCGCCTCTTCGGCGATGCGAAAGGTGCTATCGGCGTCAATATTGACCGCCGCGATCGGATCCATCTGAATTGCGACTTTCAAGCCCATCTGCGTCCCCTTTGCAATCAACCCTTGATGCAATGTGGTGCGCCGGGATGCAATCGCAACTCACATTCCGAAATAAGCGTTCTGCAAAATCTTGATCTGCCCCTGCTCGTCCACCAATGCCAAATCGAATCGTACCTTGCGGTTGCAATTGGCTGGGGCTGGAAACTTCATCAGATATTCTTGCACTGATACAGTGATCCGCTGCATCTGGCGCGCCGACAGTCGTTGTACGGCCCGTTCATGCGAACGCGATTTCTTAACCTCAACGAAGATCACCGTGTCGCCATCGCGTGCGATCAGGTCAATTTCGCCCCCATAGCGGCCCCGCCAGCGGTGTTCAGAAATCGGCTGGCCCGCATCCTCGTAGCGGCGCGCAACCTGTTGTTCGGCCGCAAGCCCGGAATAGTAGGAAAGTGCACCGCTCATGTCTTCTTCTCCATTTCGAGGGCCGCCTGATAGACCTCCCTCCGGGGAAGACCAAGCGCCTGCGCCACCTCGGACACCGCATCCTTCATGCTTTGGCGCGCCAAGGCGAGCCGCAGCATTTTATCCAATTCCTCTGGTCCTGCCGCAGGGCCATGCGCCCGATCAACCAGCACCACAATTTCACCTTTGACCGGCGAGTCTTCGAGCCCTTGCGCGATGTCTTGCAGCGTGCCGCGCCGCACTTCTTCAAAGCGTTTGGTCAATTCACGACACAGCGCCGCCTCTCGATGTTCACCGAATGTTTTCACGCAATCTCTTAACATCGCGTTAACACGCTTGGGGCTTTCGTAAAAAACAAGCGTTGCCGGGATATCACGAAAGGTGGCTAGCCATTTTTGCCGGGCTGCGCTGGCATTGGGGGCAAACCCTGCAAAAAGAAACCGATCGCTGGGCAGGCCCGAGACCGTCAAGGCCGCCAGCACCGCCGAAGGGCCGGGCGCGGCATAGACGCGATACCCTTCGGCAATCACGCTACGTCCCAGTTGAAAGCCGGGATCTGCCACCAGCGGTGTGCCCGCCTCAGAGGCATAGGCCACCGACTGACCGTCTTGCAAAGCACGCAGCAAACGCGGGCGCATCGCCTCTCCGTTGTGGTCGTGATAGGCAACGATCTTGCGCCCCGCCAGCGGCACGCCGTGAATTTCCATCAGATGGCGCAGGCTGCGGGTATCCTCAGCGGCCAAAACATCAGCCGAGCGCAAAATATCGAGGGCGCGCAAGGTGATGTCGCGCGCGGCCCCAATCGGCGTGGCGATAAAATGCAACCCCGGCGCAAGTGGCACCAAACGCCCCTCGCCCGCTGCGCCTGCCCCCTCAAGCGCGATCTTGCCGGTTTCGTTCTCTTGCTGCATCACCTGCTCCTTGAAGCGTGAGTATCGTTTACTTCGTGCGACGATCCGCATAGAATTTGGTCAAGCCATTTTTGCGCATCGAGCCGAAGGACCTATCATGTTTGCCCTGATCCGTAACACCCGTGCACGCGCTGCACAAATCGTAGCGCTTTTCTCGGCGCTTTGGCTGGCAGCTTGCAACCCAACCGGACCGATCGGGGGCAATAGCGGACAACGCATCGACACCTCGGCCCCCGTCACGGTAGCGCTGCTGGTGCCCGCAGGTTCGGGCAACTCGGGCGATGAAACGCTGGCACGCGCACTGAAGAACGCAGCCGACATGGCCGTGGCCGATTTGAAAGGGGTGCGCATCGATCTGCGCGTCTACAACACCGGCGGTCAGGCAGGTCAGGCCGCTGCGATGGCAAACAAGGCGGTCGATGACGGCGCCAAGATCATTCTGGGTCCGGTGTTCGCGCAATCGGCCAATGCCGTAGCGGTGGCCGTGGCCCCGCGCAACGTCAATGTACTGGCCTTCTCGAACAACACCGATATCGCGGGGGGCAACCTTTTCGTGCTTGGCCCGACCTTCCCCAACACCGCCGAGCGGTTAGTGCGCTATGCTGCGCGTCAGGGCAAGCGCCGGATCATGGTCGTGCATGAGGACACCGCCGCCGGCTCGGTCGGGGCCGCCGCGATCCAGACCGCGATTGCGCGCAACGGCGCGACGCTGGCTGGCGTCACCAATTATCCGTTCTCCCAGCAAGGGGTGGTCTCTGCCGCGCCGAAAATCGCTGAACGCGTGAAGTCGGGCGATGTGGATGCGCTGTTCCTGACCGCTGACACGGCAGGCGCGCTGCCGCTGTTGTCCCAGCTTTTGCCGGAAAACGGCGTCAACTCGCAGAGCACGCAATTCATCGGCCTGACCCGCTGGGATATTCCGCCCGCGACCCTGTCGCTTCCGGGCGTGCAAGGTGGCTGGTTCGCCGAACCCGATCCCAATCTGCAGGCGCAATTCGTGCAACGCTATCAGGCCGCTTATGGCAGCGCGCCGCATCCGATTGCCGGGCTCGCCTATGACGGGATTGCCGCCATCGGGGCGCTGATCAAATCGGGCAACCCGAATGCGCTGACCCGGCAGGGGCTGACCCAGCCCTCGGGCTTTGTTGGCGTGAACGGCGTATTCCGCCTGCTGCCCGATGGCACGAATGAGCGTGGTCTGGCGATTGCGCAGGTCAGCAACGGGCAAGCCGTGATCATCGATCCCGCGCCGCGCAGCTTTGGTGGGGCCGGGTATTAAGACCCGGCTGCCGATTTCCTTCGCCTTCCAGCAAGGCCTATTCGAGACGTGACCAAAGCCGTGAGCACTGCGCAGTCGTTTACCCCGCAGGAGTCTGGGGGCCCGCTCCTTCTTCGGGAGACCGGGGTTTTCGAGGCGCTCGAGATCGCGCTTGAGGGGATTGAGGAGGCGCGCGATCTGCGCTCGGCCACCGTGGCCTTTCTGGCGCACGAGCGCGAGCAGGCCTGTGCGGCAATTGAGGCCGATTTCGCCACCCATCCGCGGGCCGCGCGCGTCACCGTCGAGGCCTATGCGCAGATGACCGATGGCATCGTATGCTCGGTCTTGCGGGTGGCGACAACGCGGCTTCACCGGCTTGGCAGCCCGACCGAGGCCGAGCGGTTCTCGGTTCTCGCGGTCGGCGGATATGGCCGGTCTGAAATGGCGCCGCATTCCGATGTCGATCTGTTGTTCTTGACGCCCTACAAGGTCACGCCTTGGGCCGAGAGCGTGATTGAATCGATGCTCTATATGCTGTGGGATCTCAAGCTGAAGGTGGGGCATTCCTCGCGTACCTTGGACGATTGCATCCGGCTCGGGCGCGAAGACATCACGATCCGCACCGCCTTGCTGGAGCACCGCTATGTCGGGGGCGATACCGGGCTGGCGGAAGCGCTGTCAAAGCGGCTGCGCCATGACCTGTTTGAAGGCACCGAGGGCGAATTCATCGAGGCCAAGCTAGAGGAACGCGCCCAGCGGCACCGCCGTCAGGGCGGGCAGCGCTACGTGCTGGAGCCCAATATCAAAGAGGGCAAGGGCGGGTTGCGCGATCTGCAAACGCTCTATTGGATCGGCAAATATATCCACCATGTCGGGCGCGCGCGCGAGTTGATGGAGATCGGGGCCTTTTCCCCCGAGGAATACGCGACCTTCTATGCCGCTGAAGACTACCTTTGGGCGGTGCGCTGCCATCTGCATCTGATCGCAGGGCGCGCGGCCGATCAACTGAGTTTCGACATGCAAGTCGAGGTGGCCGAACGCATGGGCTATCGCGATCTGGCGGGTCGGCGCGCGGTCGAAGTATTCATGCAGGATTATTTCCGCCATGCTACGGCGGTGGGCGATGTGACGCGCATCTTCCTGACCAAGCTAGAGGCGCAGCACGTCAAGACCGCGCCGATGCTGCAACGCATTTTCCGCCGTCGCCGCAAGCTCAAGGCGCCTTACCGCGAGGATAACGGGCGGCTCAACGTGGCGGATGATGCCGCGTTTCTGGCCGATCCGGTGAACCTGCTGCGCATCTTTGAAGAAGCCTTGCGCACGGGGATGTTGATCCATCCCGATGCGATGCGGATGGTCTCGGCCAATCTCGATTTGATTGACGATTCGATCCGCACCGACCGCGAGGCGCAAAAGCTGTTCCTCGATCTGTTGCTCAAACATGGCAACCCGGAACGCGCGCTGCGCCGGATGAATGAGTTGGGTGTTTTGGCCGCCTTCATCCCCGAATTCGGGCCGATCGTGGCGATGATGCAATTCAATATGTATCACAGCTACACCGTGGACGAGCACACGATTCAGGTGATCTCGACGCTGGCCCAGATCGAGCGCGAAGAGCTGATCGAAGAGCTGCCGCTGTCGTCCAAAATCCTCGAAGAGGGGATCAATCGCCGCGTGATGTATGTCGCGCTTTTGCTGCATGATATCGGCAAGGGCCGCCCCGAGGATCACTCGATTTTGGGGGCGAAAATCTCGCGCAAGGTGGCCCCGCGTCTGGGGCTGAATGCCGAGGAATGCGAGACGGTGGAATGGCTGATCCGCAATCACCTGCTGATGTCGGATGTGGCGCAGAAACGCGACCTGTCCGACCCGCGCACGATCCGCGATTTCGCCCGTCAGGTGAAGTCGCGCAAACGGCTGGATCTGCTGACCGTGCTGACAGTGTGCGACATTCGCGGCGTTGGGCCCAATGTGTGGAACAACTGGAAAGCAAGCCTGCTGCGCAAGCTGCATACCGAAACCGCGCGCGCCCTTGAACATGGCCTTGAGGCGGTCAATCGCGATCAGCGCAGTTCTGAGGCCAAGCGCGCCCTGCGCCTTGTACTGGAACAGACTGGCGATTGGGACGGCAAGGAAATTCGCGCCGAATTGGGGCGTCATTACGATCCCTATTGGCAATCGCTCAACACCACCAATCACACGATCTTTGCAAGGTTGCTGCGCGGGTTGGACAATAGCGAAATTCGCATCGACCTGCATCCCGATGATGATCACGACGCCACGCGCGCCAGCTTCGCGCTGGCCGATCATCCGGGCATCTTCTCGCGGCTGTCGGGCGCGTTGGCGTTGGTGGGGGCGAACGTGGTCGATGCGCGCACCTATACCAGCAAGGACGGCTACGCGACCGCCGTCTTCTGGATTCAGGATGCCGAGGGCCACCCCTATGAGGCCTCCAAGCTGAGTCGTCTGCGCGGCATGATCGACAAGACGCTGCGTGGCGAGGTGATCGCGCGCGATGCGCTCAAAGATCGCGACAAGATCAAGAAACGCGAGCGCGAGTTTAAATTCCCGACCCATGTTGTTTTCGACAATGAGGGATCGGACATTTACACGATCATCGAGGTCGATACTCGCGACCGCCCCGGCCTGCTCTATGATCTGACCCGCGCGCTGGCGGCCAATAATATCTCGATCTCCAGCGCGGTGATCGCGACTTACGGAGCGCAGGTGGTGGATAGTTTCTACGTCAAGGACATGTTTGGGCTCAAGTTGCACTCGACGTCGCGCCAGCAGGCCTTGGAAAAGCGGCTGCGCGAGGCAATCGCCTCTGGCTCGAAACGGGCGGGCAACTAGGATGAAACCGATCCGGCTGGTGCGCGGCTTCCTGACGGTGGGCGGCTGGACAATGGCGAGCCGCGTGCTGGGATTTGCGCGCGACATGATGATCGCGGCCTATCTGGGTGCTGGCCCGGTGGCCGAGGCGTTTTTGATCGCCTTCTCGCTGCCCAACCTGTTTCGCCGCTTCTTTGCCGAGGGCGCGTTCAACACCGCCTTTATCCCGATCTTCTCGAAGAAACTTGAGGGCGGCGAGAATGCCCAAGGCTTCGCGCGCGAGGCCATGGGCGGGCTGATAACCGTTCTGATCGCGCTGAGTGTGGTTGCGATTGCCTTGATGCCGTGGCTGGTGCTGGCGATGGCCTCGGGTTTCGCCGCGGATGAGCGTTTCGCACTTGCCACCCAATATGGCCGCATCGCATTTCCCTATATTCTGTTCATCTCGCTCGGTGCGCTGCTGTCGGGTGTGCTGAATGCAGCAGGCCATTTCGCGGCCGCTGCCGCCGCGCCTGTCTTGCTGAACGTGACCTTCGTTGCGGCGATGATACTGGCCGATCACTTTGGCTGGCCGATCGGACCAGCGCTGGCTTGGGCCGTGCCGATCGCGGGCGTGGCGCAACTGACGCTGGTCTGGATCGCAGCGTGGCGGGCCGGGTTCAAGATCGTGCCCGCTCGCCCCCGTCTGAGCCCCGATATGAAACGCCTGATCCGCATCGCAATCCCTGCGATGCTGGCGGGCGGCGTGGTGCAGATCAACCTGCTGGTGGGTCGTCAGGTCGCCTCGCAGTTCGACGGCGCGATTGCGTGGCTCAACTACGCGGATCGGCTGTATCAACTGCCCCTTGGCGTGGTCGGGATCGCGATTGGCGTGGTGCTGCTGCCCGATCTGTCGCGCCGGTTGCGCGCGGGTGACGTGGCGGGCGGGCGCTATTCGTTTTCGCGCGCGGGCGAATTCGCGCTGCTGCTAACCATCGGCCCGGCGATTGCGCTGTTGGTGGCTGCGCTGCCCATCGTGTCGGTGCTGTTTGAGCGCGGGCGTTTCACCCATGCCGATAGCGTCGCGACCGCTTGGGCTGTGGCGATTTACGGCCTCGGCCTACCCGCTTTCGTGCTGCAAAAAGTGCTGCAACCGCTGTATTTTTCGCGCGAGAACACCCGCACGCCGTTTAATTACGCGCTGGTGGCGATGGGGGTGAATGTGGTGATCGCGGTCGGGCTTGCGCCGTTCATCGGCTATCTCTCGGCGGCGGTGGGCACCACGCTGGCAGGCTGGGCGATGGTGGCGCAGCTGTGGCTTGGCGCGCGTTCGATGGGCGAGGCGGCGCGGTTTGACGCCCGTTTTCTGCGCCGCGTGCCGCGTATCATCGTCTCGGCGGCCGTCATGGGCGCGCTGGTCTGGGCGATCTGCTGGGCGTTCCCGGCGGCCTTTACCGCGCCGGGGCTACGCGGGCTGGCGATGCTGGGCCTCGTGATCGTTGGGATGATCGCCTATTTCGGCACCGCCATCGCCATCGGCGCGGTGCATTTCGCCGACTTCCGCGCCGCGATGCGCCGGGGAAAAGGCGGCGCTTAACGCTTGCGCAAGCGCTGCAACGCGCGCTTCATCCCGCCCGGCGCCACAAAGAAGCTAAGCGTGAAACCGGACACAAAGCCCACAATATCCGCGATCCAATCGGGGCGCGCGCCAAAGATCATCGCAAAGATCAGCTGGATGCCCATCAAGGCCCCGATCAGCGAAAACGCCCGCATCTGGTTGGCATTCTCCTGTCCCAACCGCGTCCACAAGATCCAGGTGAACGCACCGATCAGCCCGTAATCGCCCGGATAGCCGCCATAAAGCCCGACCTGCGTGAAGGGCAGCAAGCCATAAACCAGCGCCCCGATCACGCTTGAGCCCAAGAACACCACTGCCACGGCGAGATTGGAAAACAACTCGCCCACCATTTTGCCCAGCGCCAGCAGGAATACGAGCACGAAAATCGCCTGCGTCACGCTGGCATGCACAAACGGGTAGGTCACCAGTCGCAGCATCTGCTGGGGCGGATATTGCCCGGTGTCGATCATCGCGCGCAACACCTGCGGCGAGAACGCGAATTTCTGCAACGCATCAAGGCGCCAGCCCGCCGCATCAGCCGCGCTCATCAGACCGCTCGCACCCAAGCCAAAGAACAATTCGGTCGCAATGATCGGTAGCGCCAGCAGCCACACGATGGGCGGCAAAGGGTTGATCGGGTTCTCGTTATAACCTTCGTGCATGGGCGCTCCGTTTGGGCGCGGGCTTGGTTGACGTCCCGCGCGCTTTAGCGATAAGCGAGCACAAGGCGGAATTCCACCCCCGTGCGGGCCTCCAACCCCCGCGCGCCCTCAGGAGCAAGATGATGAGCGACCAAATCCCCCCCCTCAACGCCAATTTCAAACCCCGGGTTTTTTCCGGCATCCAGCCCTCGGGCGGGCTGACGCTGGGCAACTACCTTGGCGCGTTGAAACGCTTTGCACAAAAACAGGATGAGGGGATCGAGACGATCTATTGCCTCGTCGATCTGCACGCCATCACCGTCTGGCAAGACCCCGAAGCGCTGCGCCGCCAGACTCGCGAGGCGGCGGCAGCCTTTATCGCCTCGGGTGTCGATCCGGCGCGCTCGATCCTGTTCAACCAAAGCCAGGTTTCGGCCCATGCAGAACTGGCTTGGGCGCTCAATTGCGTGGCGCGTCTGGGCTGGATGAACCGGATGACCCAGTTCAAGGACAAGGCGGGCAAGAATGCCGAGAAAGCCTCGCTGGGGCTATACGCCTACCCTGCGCTGATGGCGGCGGACATTTTGGTCTATCACGCGACGATGGTGCCAGTGGGCGAAGATCAGAAGCAACATGTCGAGCTGACGCGCGATATCGCGGCCAAGTTCAACCATGACTTCAAGGTCGATTTCTTCCCCGCCCCCGAACCGCTGATCGAGGGCACCGCCACCCGCGTCATGAGCTTGCGCGATGGCACGAAGAAAATGTCGAAATCCGACCCGTCGGATGCCAGCCGCATCAACTTGACCGATGATGCCGACACGATCGCCAAGAAAATCCGCAAGGCCACCACCGACCCGGCCGAATTGCCCGCCGAGATCGAGGGGCTCAAAGACCGTCCCGAGGCGCGCAATCTGGTGAATATCTACGCCGCTTTGGCCGATATGACCCCGGCGCAGGTGTTGGGCGAATATGGCGGCAAAGGGTTCGGGACGTTCAAACCCGCGCTGGCCGATCTGGCGGTTGCCAAGCTCAGCCCGATCAGCACCGAAATGGCGCGCCTGATGGCCGACCCTGCCGAGATCGACGCGATTTTGGGCCAAGGCGCAGATAAAGCCGATGCCATCGCGCGCCCGATCCTTGCGCAGACCTATGACATCATGGGTATGGTGCGCTCGCGCTAAGACAGGTTGGGGGGCGCTGCCCCCCTACCCCGCGGCTTTTGCCTCGGCGCGCGGATACAGCCGCGCCATCGCCAATCCACGCGCGCCATTGAGCACCATCAACGCTGCCCATAACCCGTGATTGCCAAAGGCCGGGATCAGGATCAGCAGCGCCACGACATAGATCGCCACCGAGACAAACATCGCGTTGCGCATCTCGCGCGTCAGCGTCGCGCCGATGAAAATACCGTCAAACATCCAGCTTGCGATACCGATCACCGGGGCGATAGCGATCCAAGGCAGATAGCTGCGCGCGGCCAAGCGCACCTCGGGGGCCGTGGTCATCACATCCACGATCCAAGGCCCGGCGAGAAAGAACACTACCCCCAGCAGGGCCGCGCCCCCAACGCCCCATTGCGCGGCTACGATGGCCGCGCGCCGCATCCGCGAGACCGAGCGCGCGCCCACCGCTTGGCCCACCAGGCTTTCGGCGGAAAACGCAAACCCATCAAGCGCGAATGCCGTGATTTCCAGAAATTGCAGCAGCACCTGATTGGCGGCCAAGGTCACATCGCCCTGCCCCGCGCCCAGAAACAGGAACGTGGTAAAGCTGGCTTGCAGCAGCACCGAGCGGATCATGATATCGCTATTGACCCGTGCCATCACGCCCAGCTTGACCCGATCAAAGATCGCGCGGGCCCGCCATAAACCGCCCATAAACGCCGCCCGCGTCAGCCAAAGCGCCAGCGCCACGCCACCAAGTTCCGAAATCAGCGTGGCCACCGCGACCCCTTTGACGCCAAAGCCAAGCCCCAGCACGAACCACAGATCCAGCGTCACATTCAGCGCATTCATCGCCACCTGCAGCACCAGCACACTGCGCGTGCGCTCCAGCGCGATCAGCCAGCCGGTAAAAGCATAAAGCGAGATCGTCAGCGGCGCGCCCCAGATCCGGATTTGCAGGTAATCACGGGCAAGGCTTTCGACCTCGGCACTGGCCGGCGCCAGCCGAAACGCCGCCCAAAAGATCGGAATTTGCAGCGCCACCAGCGCCAAGCCTGCCGCCGCCGCGATGATCAGCGCGCGCATCAATCCCGCCGAAACCTCGACCGTGTCGCCCGTGCCATGGGCTTGGCTGACAAGCCCCGTTGTGCCCATCCGCAAAAAGCCGAAAATCCAATAGATCGACGACAAGATCACCGCGCCAATCCCCACCGCCCCGATTGGCGCAGGCAGGCCGAGCTGGCCGACAACGCCGGTGTCGACCGCGCCCAGAATCGGGATCGTGGCGTTGGACAGAACGATCGGCAGCGCGATTTTGAGAACCCGCGCGTGGGTGATCTCAGCCATCGGTCTCGCGCGGGGGCATCAGGAAATGGCCCGTGGCCTGCGCAAACAGCTTGGTGCGATTGTCCTGCCATGCCTCGACATGCACGCTGGCATAACGCCGCCCCGAGCGATTGACGCGGGCGCGGGCATAGGCATCGCGCGGCAGGCCAGAGCGCAGGTAATCCACTGTGAAATCAATGGTTTTCGGCAAGCGCGGCAGCGACATCGGGGCAAGCTTATCAAGGTCGATCCGGCCCGCCTCGATATCCTCCCAGAGGAAGGCCCAACTGAGTTCGATGATCGCCGTGACCTCAAGAAACGCCGAGGTCGCCCCACCATGCAGCGCGGGCAGCATCGGGTTGCCGATCAGCTTGTCATTAAAGGGCAGAATGGCGGTCAACTCATCGCCACGCCGGTCAAACTGGATACCAAGGAAGCGCGCATAAGGCACGCCATCAACCAACGCACGCAACGCGCCGTCGCGACGCTGCTTAACCTGCTGAACGGGTTCTGGCTTGGGGCGGGTCATGCTGCGCCCTCCCGCCGGCTCACGGTGAAGGCGCCGGTTGCGGCGGCAACGGGGATGCCGTCTTCCTCGTCATGCGCAGATGCGCGCACGAACGCAACCGAGCGCGTGACATGGTAGCATTCCGCACGAGCCGTAATGCGATGACCGGGCGTGGCGGGGCGCATATAATCGATGCGCAAATCCAGCGTCGCGGTCGAAAACCCGGCCTGCGGATGGCTCATCACGGCGGCCCCGCAACAGGTATCCATCAGGGCGGAAACCGCGCCGCCATGAATAACCCCCGTGCGCGGATCGCCGATCAGCCGTTCGTCATAGGGCATCGAAAGCACCGCATAGCCCGCCCCGATCTCGTCCAGCGTCATCCCCAGCGCGTGGGAATGCGGGATCGCCTCGATGAACTGGCGGGCTTGTTTGAGGATCGTCTCGTCGGGAGGGCTCATTGCGGTATCCGGCACTTGTTGGGCTGTCGCGACTATTCCTGCTTGGCGCGCCAGAGGCAAGGCCCGCTTAGGCCGCGCCCTGCGCGATTACGAAATAGCGCGCAATTCCATAGATGTAGAAGGCGATAAACAGCAGGTTGATATATTTTAGCTGGCGTTCGGTATGCAGCCAGGCGTGATAGGCCCAGATCATGCAAAACGGCAGGCTTAGGAATAGGTTGAGCGGATACCAGTTCTGCACGATGGCGATGGTAGAGGCGATGCCAAGCGCAAGCGCGATCCATTTCAGTTCGTGTTGATAGGCGGCCAAACCGCCCACGCGCAGACGCAAGTGCGAACGCATCCTCGCTCCTTCTGGGTCAATTTTGATTTGATGAGGGGCACAGAGATTGCTGCCCTTAGGCGCGCTATGTGTCAGAGATCGCGCTGCAAGTCCAGACGAGCCCCCTAGCGCCGTTGCGCAAAGAAGTCCTTGAGCAGCGCCTCAGCCGCCCCGCCCGCGATCCCGTCATAGACCTCGGGGACGTGATGGCACTGCGGATGGGAAAACACCCGCGGCCCCTGCGCCACACCGCCCGATTTCGGATCACTCGCGCCGTAATACAGCCGCGCGATGCGGGCTTGGCTAATCGCAGAGGCGCACATCGGGCAAGGTTCCAGCGTGACATACAGATCATGACCGGGCAGCCGTTCCGAGCCCGCCTGCGCACAGGCCGCGCGCAGTGCAAGCACCTCGGCATGGGCGGTCGGGTCGTTCAACTCGCGTGTGCGATTGCCCGCGCGTGCCACGACCACGCCTGCGGGCGAGACCACGACCGCGCCCACAGGCACCTCGCCACGCGCGCCCGCCGCGCGTGCCTCATCGAGCGCCTGTTGCATGAAAGACCGAAATTCCATGGCCCTTCATCGCCCAGCCGTCCGCGCCAATCAAGGTGCTTTGCAAGCGCCGCACAAAGGTGTAGATCACCCGCCTTGGCACCCGAGTGAGTCCGGCGCCCCCTCCCTTAGAAGGATTTTCGTCATGAATGACACCCCCGCCCCCAAACCGTCGCAAAACGAACGCATCGCCAAGGTGATTGCGCGCTCTGGCGTGGCCTCGCGCCGTGACGCTGAGAAGATGATCCTCGCTGGCCGCGTCTCGGTGAACGGCAAGAAAATCGACACGCCCGCGCTGGATGTCTCGCTGAAAGATAAGGTCACCATCGACGGCAAACCGATTGATGCGCCGCAAGAAACCCGGCTGTGGCTGTATTACAAGCCGCTCGGTCTGGTCACGACCGAGAAGGACGAGCAAGGCCGGCGCACCGTGTTTGACGAAATGCCCGAGGGGATGCCGCGCGTGTTGAACGTGGGGCGGCTTGACCTCAACTCCGAGGGGCTGTTGCTGTTGACCAATGATGGCGGGTTGAAACGCCGTCTGGAATTGCCCGAAACCGGCTGGCTGCGCAAATATCGTGTGCGCGTGAATGGTCGCCCGACCGAGGCAACCTTTGACCCGCTGCGCCGTGGGATCACGATCGATGGCGAAGATTTCCAGCCGATGGAGATCAGCCTTGATCGTCAGCAAGGCGCGAATGCGTGGCTGACCGTGGGCATCCGCGAGGGCAAGAACCGCGAAATTCGTCGCGCCATGTCCGAAGTGGGTCTGGTGGTGAACCGCCTGATCCGGCTGAGCTATGGGCCGTTCCGCCTGATCGACATGCAGCCCGGTGACGTGGTCGAGGTGAAACGCCGGATGCTGCGCGATCAGCTTGGCGACCGGCTACTGACCGGGATGGACACAGGGGGCGACTCTGAGGAGCGCCCGCATCGCGACCGCCCCCGTGGCGACCGCCCGCGCGGCCCCCGCCCCACGGGTGACAAGCCCGATTTCAAACGGGACCGCGATGATCGTCCGCGTGGCGACAAGCCCGCCTATGGCAAACCGCGTGGGGATCGCGATGATCGCCCGCGTGGCGATAAGCCCGCTTATGGCAAACCGCGTGGGGACCGCGATGATCGCCCGCGTGGTGATAAGCCTGCCTATGGCAAGCCGCGTGGGGACCGCGATGATCGCCCGCGTGGCGACAAGCCTGCTTACGGCAAACCGCGTGGGGACCGTGATGACCGTCCGCGTGGCGACAAGCCCACTTACGGCAAACCGCGTGGGGATCGTGATGATCGCCCGCGTGGCGACAAGCCCGCTTATGGCAAACCGCGTGGGGACCGTGATGATCGCCCGCGTGGCGACAAGCCCACTTACGGCAAACCGCGTGGGGACCGTGATGAGCGTCCGCGTGGCGACAAGCCCACTTACGGCAAACCGCGTGGGGACCGTGATGAGCGTCCGCGTGGCGACAAGCCCACTTACGGCAAACCGCGTGGGGATAAGCCCGCTTTCGGGGACAAGCCGCGCTCGGGTGGGTTCAAATCGCATGGCGGCAAGCCGGGCGGTCCGTCACGCTCCGAAGGTTTCAAATCGCACCGCGATGACGACCAGCGCGGCGGCAAACCCGGCGGCTATGGTGGCAAGCCCGGCGGTGGCAGGCCCGGCGGCAGCTATAGCGGCAAACCGGGCGGCAAACCCGGTGGTGGCTTTGCGGGCAAGCCCGGTGGTGGCAAACCCGGTGGCGGCTACAGTGGCAGACCCGGCGGCGGCAAACCCGGCGGCGGTTACGCTGGCAAACCGGGCGGTCGTCCGGGCGGCAATAGCTCGCGCGGCGGCTCGCGCGGCTGATCACATCTGTTCAGAGGGGAATTTGAGCACAAAATTCCCCTCGGCGGGTTTACGCGAATTTAACATCCCACCTCTGGCGCAAACCCGCCGGGCTACCTATAAATTAAGGTGAGGCGCAGAAAAATCTGCGCTGAAATCGGAGGGTGGCCCATGTCGCGCACGGCGCAAAAGCGGATCGCATTCTGGCTGATGCTTGCGTTGACCCTATCGGTCGCGCTGACAGGGAGCGTCTGATGGCCCAGCGCTTTGGCGGCAAATATTCGCCCGATCCCCATTCCACACCCGAAACCGGACCGATCCCGGCCCATCGCCGCCCCGTCGCGCGCCACCCCGAGGAAAATCGCCCCGTCTGGATCACTCTGGCCGCCGCGCCGTTTCTGCTGGGCGCGTTTGGCGAGGGGCCGTTTGCCCTGATCCGCGCACTGGCGGCCTTTGCGCTGATTGCGGGCGCGGCTTGGACGATCCGCGAAGGGCTGCGCGCCGAGTTCGCCTATACCGCACGCGCCGCCGCCCGCCGCCCGGCCTTTCCGCGCAAGATCCTTGGCTCAATCGCGTTCGGGCTGGGGCTGGCTGTGGGCGCGCAGGCACCCGAGGTCGGACTGATCGGATCCATCGCGATCGGGGCGCTTGGAACGGTGATCTCGCTGGTCGCGTTCGGGCTTGATCCGTTGAAAAACAAGGGTATGGACGGTGTTGATGCGTTCCAGCAAGAGCGCGTCGAACGCGTCGTCAAGGAAGGCGAGACCTATCTGACCGCGATGCGCAGCGCGATTGCCCCCACGGGCGAGCGCACGCTGATCGAGCGGGTCGCGCGCTTTGAGGCCAGCGCGCGCGATCTGTTCCGCGTGGTGCAGGAAGACCCCGGCGATCTGGCCACCGCGCGGCGCTACATGACCGTCTATCTAGAGGGTGCGCGCGATGCGACGGTGAAATTCGCCGATCTGTGGCGCAACACGCGCGACGCGGATGCGCGCCATGATTACGAGTCGCTTTTGAGCGATCTGGAGACCAATTTCACCGCCCGCACGAAACAAATGATGGCTGACGGCCGCGAGGGGCTTGATATTGAAATCGAAGTGCTGCGCGACCGGCTCGCCCGCGAAGGGCTTGCCACGACCCCCAAGCAGGGGTGAAACTTATACTGACGCAGGGGTAGATGCGCCCAAAGTGCCGCAAGGAGGCCAGCAATGACCGAAACGACCCGTATAAAGGCAGCCGAGTTGATGACTGAAATGGAAGGGGTTACCAGCGCGCTGTTGGCCGACCCCGCCCCCGCCGAAAAGGTGATTCCGCTGGATCAGGCCAGCCCGGATGAGGCCGAGGCGATCCGCAAACGCATGGCCGAATTGGACATGACCGATGCGACCTCGATCGTGCAGTTTGGTTCGCGCGCGCAAAATGATTTGCAGGCGATCAGCCAAGAGATGCTTTCGGGTGTTAAGAACAAAGATGTGGGGCCTGCGGGCGACAGCCTGCGCCAGATCGTGACCACGATCCGCGGCTTCTCGGTGTCCGAACTGGATGTGCGCCGCACGCGGTCTTGGTGGGAAAAACTGCTGGGACGCGCCGCCCCGTTCGCCAATTTCGTGGCGCGCTTCGAAGAGGTTCAGGGCCAGATCGACAAGGTCACCGACAGCCTTTTGAGCCATGAGCACAAGCTGCTCAAGGACATCAAATCGCTCGATATGCTCTATGACAAGACGTTGAAATTCTATAACGAATTGGCGCTGTACATCGCGGCGGGCACCGAAAAGCTGCGCCAGATCGACACCACCGACATCCCCGCGATGGAAAAGGCGGTCGCCGATGCACCTGAAAACGAAAAGGTGCTGCAGGCGCAGGCATTGCGCGATCTGCGTGCCGCGCGCGACGATCTGGAACGCCGGGTGCATGACCTCAAACTGACGCGCCAAGTGACGATGCAGTCGCTGCCTTCGATCCGGCTGGTGCAGGAAAACGACAAATCGCTGGTCACCAAGATCAACTCGACGCTGGTGAATACCGTGCCGCTTTGGGAAACCCAATTGGCGCAGGCGGTCACCATCCAGCGCTCGCGCGAGGCGGCGGGTGCTGTGCGCGAGGCTAATGATCTGACCAACGAATTGCTGACCGCCAACGCCAAGAACCTGCGTCAGGCCAATGCCGAGATCCGCACCGAAATGGAGCGCGGCGTGTTCGATATCGAGGCGGTGAAATCGGCCAATGCCGATCTGATCGCGACGATCGAGGACAGCCTGCGCATCGCTGATGAGGGCAAACGCAAGCGCGCCGATGCCGAAACCGAGCTGGTCGAAATGGAGCACAAGCTGCGCGACACGCTGGCTTCGGCGAAATCCTCGGCTCAGGGCGGCGGGGCCGCCTGATGATATGGGCGCGGGCTTTGCGCTGGCTGACCGGGCTCGCGGGATGTCTCGCGGTCTCGGGCTGCGTTGGGTTGCCAGGCTCTCCCAATGCGCCGCGCACCACCCCGCGCCCGACCCCCGCGCCCGCGCAGTCTGGCGCATCCAAGGCTGCGCAGCGCAGCGAACTTTCGCGCGAGTTGATGGCTTATTACGCCAAGATCACCTCTGAAATGGAAGCGCGCGGCCAGTTGCGCACCGATGTGGCCCCGCGCGACGCGCCCTTTGGTCAGCGCCAGCTGGTGGATGATTTTGTGCATGTCGCGCTGTATGATGAATATACCCCCTCGGGGGGTGGATTCGTTGCCCGCCAGACGGTTTCGCGGTTGCGTCGCTGGCAAGCGCCGGTGGCGATGCAGGTCGAATTCGGCGCCTCGATCCCGATGGCCGATCGCGCCTCGGGTCGTGCCGAAGTCAGCGCCTATGCCAGTCAATTGGCGCGCGCCTCGGGCCATCGCGTGGAGATCGTGAACCATGGCAGCAACTTCCATGTGCTGTTCTTGAACGAGGATGAGCGGCGCGCGATCGGCCCGCGCCTGCGCCAGTTGGTGCCGGGCATCGACGAGGCATCGGTCGAGGCGATCACCGATCTGCCGCTCTCGACCTATTGCGTGGCCTTCGCCTTTTCCGAGGGCAATAGTGCCGTTTACGCCCAAGCTGTCGCGATCATTCGCGGCGAACATCCCGCCGCGCTGCGCACCAGCTGCATCCATGAAGAACTGGCGCAGGGGCTGGGTCTGGCCAATGACTATCCGCGCGCGCGCCCCTCGATCTTCAACGATGACGAGGAATTCTCGCTTTTGACGCATCATGATGAGATGTTGCTCAAAATGCTTTACGATCCGCGCCTGCGCCCGGGCATGGCCGAGGCCGAAGCGCGCCCGATTATCGAGACAATCGCCGCCGAGATGATGGCGGCAAATAGCTAAAAGGACCGACACGACATGGGTATTCTGGATTTCCTTTCGGGCGAGTTCATCGACGTTATCGGCTGGACTGACGACACCCGCGACACGATGGTCTGGCGGTTTGAACGCGAGGGCCATGCGATCAAATACGGCGCCAAGCTGACGGTGCGCGAGGGGCAATCGGCGGTGTTCGTGCATGAGGGCCAGTTGGCCGATGTGTTCGGCCCCGGCCTTTACATGCTCGAAACCAACAACTTGCCGATCCTGACCACGCTGCAACATTGGGATCACGGCTTCAAATCGCCCTTCCAGTCCGAGATCTATTTCGTCAACACCACCCGGATCAACGATCTGAAATGGGGCACCAAGAACCCGGTAATGACGCGCGATCCTGAATTCGGCCCGGTGCGGCTGCGAGCCTTTGGCACCTATTCGATGCGCGTCACCGATCCGGGCAAGTTCCTGACCGAGATCGTGGGCACGGATGGCGAATTCACCTCTGACGAGATCAGCTATCAGCTGCGCAACGTCATCGTGCAAGAATTCTCGCGCGCCATTGCGGGTTCCAACATTCCGGTGCTGGATATGGCCGCCAACACTGCCGATATGGGCAAGCTGGTGGCCACGGCGATTGCACCCACCATCGGCAATTACGGGCTGTCCCTGCCCGAGTTCTATATCGAGAATATCTCGCTGCCCGAGGCGGTCGAGGCGGTTCTGGACAAGCGCACTTCGATGGGAATCGTGGGCGATGTGAACAAATACATGCAGTTCAACGCCGCTGAGGCGATGGGCCAGCCGGGCTCTGCCGCCTCTGCGGGGATGGGCGCTGCGATGGGGGCTGGAATGGGTGCGGGCATGGGCATGGCGATGGGCCATCAGATGGGGGCCGCCGGGCCTTGGGGGCAAGCCCCCGCCGCCGCTGCCCCGCCGCCGCCTCCGCCGCCCGTGGAAAAGGTCTGGCACATGGCCGTGAACGGTCAGACCGAAGGGCCTTTTGGGCGTGGACATTTGGGGCGCATGGCTGCCGATGGTAGCCTGACGCGCGACAGCCTGATGTGGACACCCGGTCAGGATGGCTGGATGCGCGCCGAGGATATTTCTGAGCTGGCGCAGCTATTCACCATCGCGCCGCCCCCGCCCCCGCCTGCAGGCTAAACTCATGTTTTCGATGCCGAAAGTTGGCCGGGGCGTGCAAGCGCCTCCGACAGATCCGCAGGGCGATAGCCACTATAGCTGCGAAAGCTGTGGGGCCGATCTGCGCTTTGCCCCGGGGCAGACGCGGTTGGTCTGCGATCATTGCGGCCATGTGCAAGACATCCCCGCCGCCACCGGGCGCGGCGAGGCGATCTTGCGCGAAATCCCCTTGCAAGAGGCCCTCGCGCGCGGCCTGCCAGAACCCGAGATGGAAGAGCATCGCACGCTGTCTTGCCCCAATTGCGGCGCCTCGATCGAGTTGCAAAACGGCGAGCATTCCACGCAATGCCCGTTTTGTGCCACGCCCGTTGTCACCGATACCGGCACGCGCCGCCTGATCAAACCTCAAGGCGTGCTACCCTTTCAACTGACCGAGGAACAGGCGCGCACAGCGCTGTCAAAATGGCTGGGCAGCCTGTGGTTTGCGCCCAACGGCTTGTCGCAATACGCCCGCAAGGGGCGGCGCATGACGGGCATTTACGCACCGTTCTGGACGTTTGATGCAAGCACCCGCACCCGCTATTCGGGCCAGCGCGGCGACGCCTATTACGAATCGCGCACCGTCCAGACCGACAAGGGCCCGCGCACGCAACAGGTGCGCCGCATCCGCTGGAGCGCGGTTTCAGGGCACGTCGCGCGCGCCTTTGATGATGTGGTGATCTATGCCGCGCGCTCGCTCCCGCCGCCCTATATCGACGCGCTGCGCCCGTGGGATCTAAGCGCCTTGCAGGTCTATCGGCGCGACTATCTGGCGGGGTTTTCTGCCGAGGGCTACACGGTCGAGCTGCATGAGGGCCATCACGCCGCGCAGGTCGAGATGATCCGCGTGATCCAGACCGATATTCGTCGCGATATCGGGGGCGATGAGCAGCGCATCACCGCGATGGACCCGAATTTCGCCGATGAGACCTTCAAGCATATCCTGCTGCCGATCTGGACGGCCGCCTATAAATTCCGCGGTCGGTCCTATCGCTTTATCGTCAACGCTCAGACCGGCCGTGTGCGGGGCGATCGCCCATGGTCCGCGGTGAAAATCACGCTGGCGGTGATCGCCGGGCTGATCGTGATCGGAGCGTTTATGTATCTCAAACGCTAGGCGCGCGGATTGCCCCCCTGCGGCATGATTGCGCCTTGATACCTGTGCTATGCGCCCCGATATAAGTGCCAAATATAGTCTCAAGGAGGGGCGCAATGACCCAATCCTATCGCGTGACCTGTCTCGAATGCGGCCAGGCAAACCGGGTGCCGGGCGACAAGCTGGGCGCGGGCGCAAAATGCGGCACCTGCGGGGCCCAGTTGATCACAGGCAAAGTGACCGAAGTCGATTTCAAGATCCTCGCCAAGGCCGAGAAAGACGATCTGCCCCTGCTGGTGGATTTCTGGGCGCCGTGGTGTGGGCCGTGCCGCGCAATGGCGCCGCAATTTCAACAAGCGGCAGGGCAACTCAGCCCGCATGTGCGCCTTGCCAAGATCAATACGCAGATCAACCCGACCGCCACGCAGCGCTATCGCATTCAGGGCATCCCGGCCTTTATCCTGTTTGCCAAGGGCCGCGAAGTCGGGCGCGCCGCAGGGGCACGTCCGGCGGCGCAACTGGTCGAGTTCGTGAAATCGCATGTGCCGCTGAACGCCTGAAATAATGCGTCGAAGCATGGGGCGAGCGCTTGACAAGCCGCGTCCCGTGCGAGAAATATTCGGCCACGGTGAGGGGCTGTAGCTCAGATGGGAGAGCGCGTCGTTCGCAATGACGAGGTCAGGGGTTCGATCCCCCTCAGCTCCACCAAACCGTGCTTCCTGTCAGATCAAATCCAATGTGGTTCATCGCCTTATTTCGCGTTGCGCGCCATTTCAGGGGCGGCACAACTGCCCCGGCGCATCGGGTGACAGTTTCGCGCCCGCGATCTGGGCCATGTGCCAGGCCAGCGCCTGATTGCTGCTAAGCACCGCAAGCCCCAGTTCGGCCTCAAGCGGATCAATAATGTCGAGCGTGCGCAGGTTGGTGCATGACAGAAAGATCGCATCAAGCTTTGTCTGGCGCGCCAAGGCGCGCGCTGCGGCGCTGATCGAATCGGGGTCGATACGCGCCACGCGTGCCTCGATCTCTTCGCCAAAAGACAGGGTGGCGGGAACGTCGAACCCCGCGTCTTGAAAGGCCGCACGAATGGGGCCGCTGACCGAGGCGACATAGGGCGACACGATCCCGACCCGACGCGCGCCCGACGCCTTAAGCGCCGCAATCGCCGCGCTCAGCGGGTTGGTAACGCGCTCCGTGCCCTGATCGCGCGCAATCAACTGCGCCACGCGCGCCGCCCCGATCAGCGCAGTGCCCGAGGTGCAGGCATAACACAGTGCATCAAAGCGCACCGAGGCGGGCAGCAGCGCGGCGGCACGCGGCAGGTGATGTTCCATTTCGCCAATCGTATCGGGCGTCAGCGCATCGCCAGAGGGCACACGGCTGACATAAAGCAAGGTCTGTTTAACATTGAAAAGACGGCGAAAATCCTGCTCGATCGTTTCATCCGCTTGCAGCACGATCAGACCCAGAGCGGTCTCTGCTATCGGCCCGGTGAGTTGATAGGGGAACGGGGTCATAGGCGGATTTCGGGCAATGTCGCGGGCGCGCGGGGCGAGAGCAACTCGGGTCCGTCTGCGCGCAGAACGATGTTTTCCTCATGCACCATGATCTTGCCCGGTGCGATCTGTAACCCCGGCTCAAGTGTCAACACCATCCCCTCGCGCAGCTCGGTGTGATCAAGGGGCGTGAACGAGGGCCACTCGGTCAGCGTCACGCCCAACCCATGGCCCAACCGCCCGCCCAAAGGCACAGCGCCCGCTTGCACAATCGCCTCTGCCATCACCGCATGGGCCTGTGCCGCCGTCATCGCGGGGCGCAGACGCACCAGCGCGCGCTCGGTCGCCGCGAACAAAACGTCATGCGCCCGGCGCAGCGCATCGCTGGCAGGCCCGATCGAAAAATTCCGGTCAAAATCGCAGAAATAGCCATCACGCACCGCCCCGGTATCAAGCATCACCAGATCGCCCGGCATGATCGGGTCGGGCCCGGCTGGCGAGATCACATCGCCATATCCGCCCTGCCCGGCCCCGCCCGCGACATAGCTGACCCAATCCGCGCCCTCTTGCAGCAGCGCGATCTGAAAGCTGCGAAACACATCGCCAAGGGCTGCACCGGGGCGCACAAACTCTGGAACGCGGGCAAAGGCGCGATCGGCCAATAGGCAGGCGGCGCGGATCTTGTCGATCTCGGCCTCGGATTTGATCTCGCGCACCGAGTGCAGCGCTTTGGTGCCATCCACAAAGCGGTGCGGCGCAAGCCTCTCACGCAGGCGGGCGAAATCGGCCAGAGGCATGCGCAGATGGGTCTCGGCGGCCATCGCAACCCCGATACGCCCCGTGCCCGGCAGCGTTTCGCGCAAACTCGCGGCCAGCAAACTGATGCCGTCATCGCGCGGGTCCGGCGCCGCCCAAGTGCGGATATCGCTGATCCAGCAGCGCCCCATCAGATCAGCTCCGATCGCGGGAATCACCGCGACTGGTTCGCCACTGCCCGGCACGATCACAAACCACGCCCGCGCCGGGCTTTCCCAAAACCGGGTCAGAAACCCGGTGACATAGAAAATATCGGCAGGCTGGGTCAGCAACAGCGCATCCAACCCATCGCGTGCCATCGCCCGTTGCAGCCGCGCGGTGCGCGCGCGAAACTCTGGCGCGGCAAAGATCATCGAACGCTCAGCCATCTTCGCGGGTTTCGCTCAGGATCGCCAGCACGCGCGCATCTGCGCCCAAATCAAGCCCCGCGATCAGGGCACACAGCCCCGCCCCGCCCGACGCGGTGGTCGCAAGCCCCAGCTTGGCCAATTGCGCGACCCCGGCCTCGGCCTCGGATTCTGACAGCGTGACAAAGCGGTCGGCATCGCGCGCCAGCCCTGCCAGCGCAACCATCGAGGGGGTCTTGCAATCCAGCCGCCCCATCATTGAAACCGGGCCGCTGGTCGTCACCACATGGCCTGCGCGAATGCTTTCGATCAGGGCGGGCGCGGCGTCGGGTTCAACGACAATGATCTGCGGAGCCGCGCCCCAGTTCGCGCGGATAAACGCCGCCACCGCCGCGGCCAAACCGCCCACCCCGGCTTGCAACAGCACATGGGTCGGGGCGGTTTCAAGTTGTGCCAACATCTCGTGGGCGAGGACCAGATAGCCCTCCATCACCCGCAGCGCCGGGGTGATATAGCCCGGCCAAGTGCTGTCAGACAGCAGCGTCCAGCCCTGACTTTGCGCCTCGGCTTGGGCGGCTGCCATGCTTTGCTCATAGGTTTCGCCCGCGCGCACCACTTCGGCCCCCTTGGCGCGCAGACGCTCTTCAAAGGCCTCGGGCACGCTTTGGGCCAGATAGATCACCGCGCGCGCCCCGAAAATTCGCGCCCCCGCCGCCACCGACAACCCGTGATTGCCAGCGCTTGCGCAGACATAGACCCGGCCCTGCAGCGCCTGCGCGGGCGTGTCGCCCCCCGCCTCAACCGCCTCCTGCGCTATCGCATGCGCCGCCCCAAGCGCCTTGAAACTGCCCAAGCCCATCCGGTCTCGCTCATCCTTGATGAGAACCTGCGCCACGCCGGTTAGGGCAGCCAGCGCGGGCACATCGCGCAGCGGCGTCGGGGCATAGGCGGGACAGCGCGCGATCAACGCCATCGCTGCGCGCGAATCGCTGATTGGCATCTCGCAGCCCAGCCCAAGTCCAGTGCCACGATACGGGTTGATGAGGCTGTCTCGCATGCAGGGCTCCTGTGTGATCGCAGCGGCGCGCGTGGCGAAAGCAACGCCCGGTTCGTTCAAACTCTCACAGGGTCCGCGCCCCGCCAACCCCACAGAGACGACAGGCCAAGGCCCAAAAACGCAGATGCCGCTCTATTTTTGCGCGAAAACAGCATTACCTGATTTTTATCAATGCGTTGCCGAAGTTTCCTTGATCGACGCACCGAAGGCTGTGGATAGACTATCCCCAGATATCGTGGTGCAGCCCCGGGTTATCCACCAGAAATTGCTTTACACAGCGCCTCCTCGCCTACACGATATGTAGTATGGAAAGGCGCGTGAACCGCCGATCCTTGTATAGCCGACAAGCCTTAGGGGAGCTGCACCTCGGGGCGCCAAAGAAGGCAGGGGGATACGAGCATGGCACTGAGTGAAGACTATCTGAACGTCGAAGAACTGCACCCGATCGACATCGTGGAAACGCTGGCGGAGGCGCATGACTGGCAATTTGACCGGGTGACCGACGACCAGATCGCGATGGCGGTTGAGGGGCAATGGCGGAGCTATTCAATCACGCTGGCCTGGTCTGACAGTGATGAAACCCTGCGCCTGATTTGCACCTTCGAGATGGACCCGCCCACAGCGCGCGAGCCCGCACTCTATGACCTTTTGAACCGCGTCAATGACCGGGTTTGGACAGGTGCGTTTACCTTCTGGCCCGATCAACGGCTGATGGTCTGGCGCAACGGTCTGGTCTTGTCAGGCGGTCAGATGCCCGGACCCGAGCAGATCGACCGGTTGATCGGGGCGGCGGTTGCCTCGTCAGAGCGATTCTACCCGGCCTTCCAACTCGCGACCTGGGGCGAGCGCACTCCCGAGAATGCGATGCAGGTCGCCATTGCAGAGGCCTACGGGCGCGCCTAATCTGCCCCCAACACAAAGGGGGCACCATGAGTTTTGACAGTATTTCCAAACGTGGTCTGGTGATTTTGGGCTGCGGCCGAATGGGCGGCGCGATCTTGCAGGGGCTGCTCAAGGGGGGCTTGTCTGCGGGCGCAGTCTGGGTGATTGACCCGCATCCGGCTGACTGGCTGCAAAACGCAGGTGTACATCTCAACACCGATCTTCCCGCAAATCCTGCCGTGGTACTGGTCGCGGTCAAACCGCAGATGATGGCCGATGCCTTGCCGCATCTTTCGGCGATGGCGGCGGGCGATACGCTGTTTCTGACGGTGGCGGCGGGCATCACGATGGCCGGGTATGAGCGGATGCTGGGCGCTGACACCCGCCTTGTGCGCGCCATGCCCAACACCCCCGCCGCGATCGGGCGCGGTGTGACGGC
The DNA here is from genome assembly GCF_040892615.1 of Thioclava arctica. NCBI lineage: Bacteria > Pseudomonadati > Pseudomonadota > Alphaproteobacteria > Rhodobacterales > Paracoccaceae > Thioclava > Thioclava arctica. The sequence continues at coordinate 196,175 of NZ_JBFRYC010000001.1, read as the reverse complement.
GATCGTTGGCAACCCGAAAGCCACCGCCCAAGATCTTGATATGGCTGAAGAGTTGATGACCGGCGTAGGTCAGGTCGTGCGGCTGGAATACGAAGATCAGATGGATGCGGTGATCGGGGTTTCGGGCTCGGGCCCGGCCTATGTGTTTCACCTGATCGAAGTAATGGCAGCAGCGGGCGAGGCCGAAGGGCTTGCCCCGGACCTGGCGCTGCAACTGGCCAAGGCGACGGTTGGCGGGGCGGGCGAATTGGCCGAGCGCAGCGATGAGACGCCCGGCAAATTGCGCGAGAACGTCACCTCTCCGGGCGGCACTACGGCAGCCGCGCTTGAGGTGCTGATGGACCCGGATACCGGCATGGCGCCGCTGATGCGCCGCGCCGTAGCCGCCAATATCGCCCGCAATCGGGAGCTGGGAAAATGACGATCAGCTTTGACGATTTCCTCAAGGTCGATATTCGCGTCGGATGCGTGCTGCGCGCCGAACCCTTCCCCGAAGCGCGCAAACCCGCGATCAAGCTTTGGGTCGATTACGGTGATGAGATCGGGGTCAAGAAATCCTCTGCCCAGATCACGAAACACTATACACCAGAAGAGCTTATCGGCCGTCAGGTCTTGGGCGTGGTGAATTTCCCGCCCCGCCAGATCGGCCCGTTCATGTCCGAGGCGCTGGTGCTCGGCATCCCCGATGCCGAGGGCGAGGTGGTGTTGCTTGGACCTGGCCAAGACGTGCCCTTGGGCGGAAGGATGTTTTGATGAAACTGCTTGTAACCCGTGAATTGACCCCCGAGGTCGAGGCCCGTGTGGCGCGCGAATTTGACGTGACCTTTCGCAATGGTGCAGCCCCGATGGAGGCCGACGAGGCCGCGCAAGCGCTGGCTGACTATGACGCGCTTTTGGTCACGCTCGGGGATCGCCTAAACGCGCAGACCTTTGCCGCCCCGCCGCGCGCAAAAATGGTCGCCAATTTCGGCGTCGGCTATAACCATATCGATGTCGCCGCCGCCCAAGCCGCTGGCGTCACGGTCTCCAACACGCCCGGCGCGGTCACCGATGCCACTGCCGATATCGCGATGACGCTGATCTTGATGAGCGCGCGGCGCGCAGGCGCGGGCGAGCGCTATGTGCGGCGTGGCGACTGGACCGGCTGGACGCCAACGCAGTTTCTGGGCCAACACGTGACGGGCAAACGCGTGGGCATCATCGGCATGGGACGGATCGGTACCGCAATCGCCAAGCGCTGCCATTACGGCTTTGGCATGGAGGTACTGTTTACCAAACGCTCCCCCCTGCCTGATCCCGGCCTGCCCGCCCGTCAGGTCAGCCAGGACGAATTGTTGAAAATGTGCGATTTCGTCGTCATCGCCGTGCCCGCAAGCCCAGCAACGCATCACCTCATCGGCGCGCCCGAGATCGCAAAACTGCAACCCCATGCGCATCTGATCAACATCGCACGCGGCGATATCGTGCAGGAAACCGCGCTGATTGCGGCCCTGCAAGCGGGAGGGATCGCCGGGGCTGGATTGGACGTGTATGAACACGAACCCGATGTGCCTGCGGCCCTGCGCGCGCTGGATAACGTCACGTTACTGCCGCATCTGGGCACCGCTGCGCTGGAGGTGCGCGATGCGATGGGGCATATGGCGGTGGATAATCTGATCGCGTTTCGGGACGGCAACGCGCCGCCCAATCGCGTCACCGCTTGACCTTTTGCGCGCCCCACCTGAGTGTTGGGACAGGAGGAGCCGATGCAGCAAGCCGTCATTACCGGAACCGGGGTTTTCACCCCGCCGCAAACCATCACCAATGCCGAACTGGTCGAGAGCTTTAACGCCTATGCCGACCTCTTCAACGCCGAAAATGCCGCCGCGATTGCCGCAGGCGATGTCGCGGCCAAGGATCATTCCTCGGTGGAATTCATCCTCAAGGCCTCGGGGATCGAGCAGCGCTATGTGATGGACAAGGACGGCGTTCTGGACCCCGCGCGGATGTATCCGCGCTTGCGTCAACGCTCGGATGATGAGCCCGGCATCATGGCCGAAATCGCGCTCGATGCCTGCAATCAGGCGCTGGAAATGGCCAGTCGCAAGGGCGAAGACATCGATCTCGTGATCTGCGCCGCCTCAAATATGGAACGCGCTTACCCCGCAATTGCGATTGAAATTCAAAAGCTTCTGGGGGCGGGTGGCTTTGCTTTCGATATGAATGTCGCCTGCTCCTCCGCGACCTTCGGGATTCAGGCCGCTGCTGACATGATCCGCACCGGGTCGGTGCGCCGCGCGCTGGTAGTGAACCCCGAGATCACCTCGGGCCATCTCGAATGGCGCGACCGCGATTGCCATTTCATCTTCGGCGATGTCGCCACCGCAACCCTGATCGAGCGGCGCGAAGATGATACGCAGGGCTTTTTGATCCGGTCCTCGCGCTGCGCCACGGAATTTTCCAATAACATTCGCAACAATAACGGTTTCCTGCGTCGCACCCGCCCCGATGGCGTCGCGGATCGGCGTGATATGCAGTTCATGCAAGAGGGTCGCAAAGTGTTCAAAGAGGTGATGCCGATGGTCGCGCAGCACGTTCTTGCGCATCTCGCAGAGACCGGCGTGAAGCCCGAAGATCTGCGCCGCCTCTGGCTGCATCAGGCCAACAAAACGATGAACGATTTTCTGGGCCGCAAGGTGCTGGGGCGCGACCCGGAACCCGGCGAGCAACCCAATATCCTGCAAGACTATGCCAACACGTCATCGGCAGGCTCGATCATCGCGTTTGCGAAACATTCCAATGACTTCGCCCCGGGCGATCTGGGGTTGATCTGCTCTTTCGGGGCGGGCTATTCGGTGGGATCGGTTGTGGTCGAGCGGATCTAGACGCGCTCGCCCATCGCCGCGCGCCAATGGCGGCGACACAGGCTGACATAGGTCTCGTTGCCGCCAATCTGCACTTGATCCCCGTCATGCAGGGCGGTGCCATCCGGCCCCATCCGCACCACCATCGAGGCCTTTTTCCCACAATGGCAAATCGTGCGCACCTCGCGCATTTCATCAGCGAGCGCCAGCAAGGCCGCCGAGCCGGGAAACAGCTTGCCTTGGAAATCGACGCGCAGCCCGTAACACATCACCGGCACGCCCAGATCGTCGACCGCCCGGGCCAATTGCCAGACTTGGGCCTCGTTCAGAAATTGTGATTCATCAACAAAAATGCACGCACAGGGGCCTGAATCCAACCGTTTCTTGACCATTTCGAACATATCGGTCTCGGACGTGAAGCTTTCTGCCTCTGCCCCAATCCCGATCCGGCTTGCGATCTGATTGTGGCCTGCCCGCAGGTCCAGCCGGGCCGTGATCAGCATCGTCGCCATGCCGCGTTCGATGTAATTATACGAGGCTTGCAACAGCAATGTGCTTTTGCCAGCATTCATCGTCGAGTAGTGAAAATAGAGCTTTGCCATGAACCACCGCATAGCGTCCCAAAACTGGCGCGGCAAGGCTCTGCCCTACGGCTTGGGGTCCGTCAGGCAGAGCCCGCCAGCCCTGGATCGTGTGGGGAGCCAAGGCTGAAACGCGTCGCGCGCTTTTGTTAAACGCGTTCTCGTTGGCTTATGATGTGACAAATCGCGCGCTGCGGGGTAAGGGGAATGGCAGGGAAATTTTCCCACAGCAGGGCATTGAGATGAGCGAACATATTGGCAGCTATTTGAAGAAACACAGCGAAGCGCTGGTCAAAGACCTCGGTATCGAGGCTGCGGCCCGGATTTGCGGGAAATCCAAGGCCACGCTGGGCCGCTATTACTCGAACGATCCTGACAATTCGGAGCGCTTCATGCCGCTTGATGTTGCGGCCCGCCTTGAGGCCGAGGCCAGCTATCCGCATGTGACGGTCGCGCTGGCCGATCTGGCGGGCGTCACGCTGAGCTGGAATGAAGCGCGGCGCAATGCCTCGAGCGGCTCGATCAATTCCGACGTTGTGGCGCTGAGCCAGCGCTTTGCGATGCTGATGGCGGAATATCACGTCTCGATCGCTGACGGCACGATCAGCTTGAATGAGGCCAAGCGGATGCTCAAAGAGGCGCAGGCGCTGCAAGAGGTCCTGCTGCAGGTCAAACTCAAGCTGGAGGAAGGCGCGGTCGGCTAAGCCCGATCGGCGCTGTCCATCCAGATCGTGACTGGCCCGTCATTAAGCAGGTCCACCGCCATATCTGCACCGAATTCCCCCGTCTGAACGGGCAGACCAAGCCGCGCCAGATGGGCGGCGAAATGCTCATAAAGTGGCTTGCCCTGATCGGGTGGGGCAGCGGTGGAAAACCCGGGGCGATTGCCGCGCGACGTGTCGGCGGCAAGGGTGAACTGGCTCACCACCAGACAGGCCCCACCTATATCGCCCACGGCGAGATTCATCTTGCCCGCCGCGTCCTTGAAGATCCGTAGCTTGGCCACGCGCTCGGCGAGTTTCTCGGCCGTGGTCGTATCATCACCCGCCATCGCACAGACCAAAATCAGCAGCCCATGTTGAATTTCTGCTAGTCTTGCGCCGGAAACCGTCACGGACGCCCGCGAAACTCGTTGTATAAGTGCTCTCACGCGAGATCCTCGGCCCAAGGCGGATTGGCCCCGGCGCGGCTCACAACCACCGCCGCAGCCGCCACGCCCAGATCAAGACAGGCCCGGATCAGGTCTTCATCGGCGCGCGAAATCGCCTCTTTGCTCAGCGCGTCTGCGCGATCCAGTGCGGCCAAAACGCCCGCGTTGAATGTATCGCCCGCGCCGACCGTGTCGACCACCTCAACCTTGCGGGCCGGTGCGAATACGTCGTGATCGGCGCTAAACCCATGCGCTCCGGTCGCCCCCTCGGTCACGAAAACCAGCTTCGCCCCTCGCGCCAAAACTTTGCGCGCCAGATCTTCGATCGTGCCGGGCCCTTCGATCCAGCGCAGATCCTCATCCGAAAGTTTCACGATATCGGCCACCGCCATCATGCGATCAAGTCGCGCACGATAAGCGGCCTCGTCGCGAATGAAACCGGGGCGGATATTGGGGTCGATCATCGTAACACGGCTGGGTGCCTCGCGCAGCATCAACGCCTCATAAGTCGCGCCGCAAGGCTCTACCACCAGAGAAATTCCACCGAAAAACAGCGCCTTGACGCTATCTGGCACGACGGGCAGATCAGTGTCCGCCAGCATCCGCCCCGCTGTATTTTCATCGTAAAACGCATAGCGCGCATGGCCATCAATCAGCGTCACGAAAGCCAATGTCGTGGGTCGATCAGAGCGCGCCGCAAGCCCCGCATCAACGCCTGACTCGGCCAGCGCATTGATCAACATCTGACCAAACAAATCATCCGACAAACCCGAGAAGAACCCCGAGCGCGCGCCAAGCCGTCCCAAAGCGATGGCGGTGTTGAACACGGCCCCACCGGGATAGGGCGCGAACGCGGTTTCGCCCAGCGAGCTTTGACGGGGCAGCATGTCGATCAGGGCTTCTCCACAGCTAAGGATCATCGAAAACCTCCTCTTGATTGCGCTAACAGAGCTACACCGAGGCGCGCGATGCGACAATCCCTCTGTCTTGCGAGTGCTATAAATAACCCCGAAAAGGCCGACACCGCCAAGGCTTTGTCAGCTGCCCCTATTTCCCCCGCCGAAAAAAGCGCGCGCGGTCATAGAGCCCCTCAAGCCGTTTCATCCGCGCCGCAGTTTCCTCCCATGTCAGCGATTGCACGGCCGCCATCAAGGTTTCCACCAGCACCTGAATGGCAACCGTGCTGTCCCAAGCACTTGGCACCTCGATCTGGGCCGAGAAACGATAGCGCGCATGGGCCGCTGCCGGGCTGACCCAAGGGTCGGTGAACAGGATCATCTCGGCCCCCTGCTCTGCCGCCATTTCAACCAGTTGCAGCACGTTGTTTTCATAGCGGCGAATGTCGAACACCAGCAGCACATCACCCGCTTGCATTTCCAGCATCGCGGGCGGCCAGGCGTTTGATACCGGTTCGAGCAGTTCGACACCGGGGCGGATCACCTTCATATGCGTGGTGAAATACTGCGCAATCGGCAGGGTAATGCGCCCGCCCGTGGCAAAGATGCGCCGCTTTGGATCGGCCAGTAGCGCAACAGCGGCATCAAATTGCGCATGATCAATCTGCGCCAATGTCGCCTGTAAGTTGCCCAGCACCGCATGGGCAAAGCGGTTGAGCATATGGGTTTCGGGCGCCGCCTCGGCCCAGCGATCATGTTTGGCGAGTGGCGAGACCAGACGCGCTTCTAGCTCGTCGCGCACCGCCTGTTGCAGCCCCGGATAGCCGCCAAAGCCCATCTTTTGCGCCAGCCGCACCACCGTGGGCGAGGACACCTCGGCCGCTTTGGCCAAGGCCGTCACCGAGCCCAGCAGCGCCACCGGGTAGTGGCGCAGGATATGGCTGGCAAGCTGGCGCTCGGCGCGGGTCATGGCTTCAATCGCGCCTGCGATCTGATCTTCGATGCTTTTCACGGCTGCTGTCAAAATGGGCACTCCTTTGCGAAGGCTGTGCGAACAGATTGTAACAGAAAACGAAATTCTGAAAATATCTTGACAGAATTACCCCTCGGAGGCGAGCCTGATTACATCTTACCACGAGAATCGCACGGGGGGCTGCGTGTCGATGGGGCAAACGCCGATCCAGATCGAAGGGGACGAGCGCGGCGGCGCGTGCGTTTTCGTGTGCGAACATGCCTCCAACGCGATGCCTGCGCCCTGGGGCGATCTGGGGCTAAACGAGGCCCAGCGCGCGGCCCATATCGCGTGGGATCCCGGCGCTTTGGGTGTGGCGCGCGCATTGGCCGCGCAGCTTGATGCGCCCCTCGCGGCAGCCTGCCAATCGCGGCTGATCTATGATCTCAACCGCCCGCCTCACCATGCTGGCGCAATGCCCGCGCGCTCCGAAACCTTTGACATTCCGGGCAATCAGGACCTAAGCGCGCAAGATCGCCTCACGCGTACAGACGCCATATATCTGCCGTTTCACGCCGAGTTGCGCGCCCTGATCGCGCGCAGGCTGGCGCGCGGGACGGTGCCGGTTCTGGTGACGGTGCATTCCTTTACCCCGGTTTATTTCGGCCAAAGCCGGACGGTCGAACTGGGTGTGATTCATGACGCCGATCCGGCGCTGGCCTGCGCGGTGCTGGAAGAGGCGCTGGAACAGACCGGGCTGGATACGCGCCTGAACGAGCCCTATTCAGCCGCCGATGGCGTCACACATACGCTCGCTTTGCAGGCCACCCCGATGGGCCTGCCTCATGTCATGTTGGAACTGCGCAATGATCTGATCGCGGACGAGGCGTCACAAAGTGCAATGGCGGCGACCCTTGCACCGGTGCTACGTGCCGCGATTGCGCGTCTGTCGCACCAAGCCGGGGAGGCCGCCTGATGCCCGCATGGATCCGCACCTATGTGCGCTTTGTCGAGACGCTGAACCGGCGCATGGGCAAGTTCGCGATGTATCTGCTCTATGTGATCATGGCGATCATGCTTTATTCGTCCTTCACCAAAATCGCCCATATCCCCGCGCTTTGGACACTGGAAATGGCGCAGTTCACGCTGGTCGCCTATTACATGCTGGGCGCGCCGTGGTCGCTGCAGGGTGACACCAATGTGCGCATGGACCTGTTTTATGCACGCTTTTCGCGCAAGGGTCAGGCGTGGTGGGATGCGTTCACCGTGTTTGCGCTGATGTTCTACATTGGGATCATGGTTTATTCGGCCTTTGATTCCACCGTCTATGCCTTTGAATACGGCGAGAGAAATCCAAGCGCGTGGCGGCCCTTCATGTGGCCGATCAAGACCATCATCACCGCCGGGTTCTTTCTGATGTTCCTGCAAGCCACCGTTCTTTTGATCCGCGACATCGCGACGATCCGCGGAGAGGAAATCTGATGGATCACAACACCATCGCGCTTTTGATGTTTTCGACGATGCTGCTGATGATGATCACCGGCCAGCGGGTGTTCGGCGCGATCGGCTTTGTCGCCGTTGTCGCCGCCTTTGCCCTTTGGGGGCCGGGGGGCACGCAGATGGGCTTTGGCTCGGTGATGAAGCTGATGAAATGGACGCCGCTGCTGACGCTGCCGATGTTCGTTTATATGGGCTATGTGATGTCTGAAAGCCGCCTCGCTGAAGACCTGTATCGGATGTTTCATGTCTGGTTTGGGCCACTGCCGGGGGGCCTTGCAATTGGCACGATCATGCTGATGGTGATGATCTCGGTGATGAACGGGCTGTCGGTGGCGGGCATGGCGATTGGTGCGACCATTGCGCTGCCCGAGCTGCTGCGGCGCAACTATGACAAGCTGATGATTTCAGGCGTTATTCAGGCCGGATCGAGCCTTGGCATCCTGATTCCGCCCTCGGTGGTGCTGGTGCTGTTCTCGCTGATCGCGCGTCAGCCGGTGTCGGAATTGTGGCTGGCGGGGGCCATTCCGGGGCTGCTGATGGCCTCGCTCTTCGTGGTCTATATCGTGATCCGCTGCCGGTTGAACCCCAGCCTCGCCCCGCCGATGGACGCCGAAGAACGCGCCGCCATCACGATGCGCGAAAAGCTGCGCCTGTTGCGTGCGGGGCTACTGCCGGTGTTCATATTCGTGGCGATGATGGTGCCCTTCCTCAAAGGCTGGGCAAGCCTGACTGAGGCGTCAGTGATCGGCGCGTTGGCCGCCGTCCTCGCCGCCGTCATCAAGCGCCGCTTTACGTGGCAGGTGTTCCAGACCACCACGCGCCAGACGATGCAGATCACCGTGATGTTCATGCTTATCATCACTGCAGCGCTATCGTTCGGTGCGGTGTTTGACGGTCTGGGTGCGGGACGCGCAATCGAGGATTTCTTCACCGAAGGGCTGGGCCTTGGTCCGTGGCAGATCCTGATCCTGATGCAGCTCAGCTTTCTGGTGATGGGGATGTTTCTGGATGACACCGCGATGCTGGTGATCGTCGCCCCGGTCTATGTCAGCCTTGCGCGTCACCTCGGCTTTGATCTGATCTGGTATGGTATCCTTTATACGATCACCTGTCAGATTGCCTATCTGACCCCGCCCTTCGGCTATAATCTGTTCCTGATGAAGGCGATGGCGCCCCCCGAATTTACCCTGCCGGTGATTTACCGCTCGGTCTTTCCCTTCGTGGGGGTGATGCTGCTGACGCTGATCCTCGTGATGCTCTTTCCGCAATTGGCGCTGTGGCTGCCGCATGTGGTTCTTGGACGATAACCAGAGCCCGGAGAAACCGGGCCTTGTAACCAGCAAGGAGAGAAAGTGATGACAACCAGAAGAAAGTTTCTAACCACCGGCGCGGTGGGTGCGGCGGCTGCGGGGCTTGCAGCCCCCGCCCTCGCGCAAACCACGCCGATCAAATGGCGCATGCAGACCTATGCCGGGCCTGCACTGGCCGAACAGGTCGTGGATGCTTCCATCAAGACCTTCAACGAAATCGCCGATGGCGAGATGGAGATCGAGCTGTATTACGCCGATCAGCTTGTGCCCACATCCGAGTTGTTCCGCGCCATGCAAGCGGGCACGATCGATGCGGTGCAATCGGATGATGACTCGATGGCCTCGCCCACCGAAGTCACCGTGTTTGGTGGCTATTTCCCGTTCGGTCTGCGCTATTCGCTGGATGTGCCGACGCTGTTTAACGAATGGGGCCTCAACGAGATCTGGGACGAGCAATATTCGGCAGTCGGTGTAAAGCACATCTCGGCAGGCTCGTGGGATCCGTGCAACTTCGCGATGAAGGAACCGGTGAACGCGCTGGCCGATCTGAAAGGCAAACGGGTGTTTACCTTCCCGACGGCGGGGCGTTTCCTGGCGCAATTCGGCGTCGTGCCGGTGACCATCCCGTGGGAGGATGTCGAGGTCGCGCTGCAAACCGGCGAGCTGGACGGCGTGGCATGGTCAGGCATCACCGAGGATTACACTTCGGGCTGGGGCAAGAACGCGCCCTATTTCCTGACCAACAACATCTCGGGCGCGTGGATCGGGCATTTCTTTGCCAATATGGAGCGCTGGAACGCGGTGCCGGACCGGCTCAAGACGCTGATGAAGACCTGCTTTGATCAGTCCCATTACCATCGCCAATACTGGTATTGGTCGGGCGAGGCCAAGCTGCGCGTCGAGGGCACCGAAATGCAGCTCACCACGATTCCTGATGCCGAATGGAAACAGGTCGAAGATGCCGCCCACAAGTTCTGGGATGAAATCGCCGCCGAAAGTCCGCTCAAGGCCAAGGTCGTTGATATCTTTAAGAAATACAACGAAACGATGGGCAAGGCAGGCCCGCCCTACCGCTATGGCTAAGTAACAACCGGGGGCGCGTCGGGGGAAATTTCCTGGGCGCGCCCTCTTTCCCATCCGCAGGCCCTTGCCGAGCGCGCCGCCGCGCGGCACTGTCGCGCAGCCTGCTGACCACCCGGAGGATTCCATGCCCGCCAAGTTCTCATTCGATGCGCTCAAAAAGGCTGTCAAAGCCAGTGAGATCGACACCGTGATCGTCGCCCTGATTGATATGCAGGGCCGTCTTCAGGGCAAGCGGTTCCACGCCGCGCATTTCGTCGCCAGCGCTTGGGAAGAAACCCATTGCTGCAACTACCTGCTGGCCACCGATCTCGAGATGGAAACCGTGCCGGGCTATGAGGCCTCTAGCTGGGAACGCGGCTATGGCGATTATGTCATGAAGCCCGATATGGAAACGTTGCGCCTGATCCCGTGGGTGCCCGGCACCGCCCTGGTGTTGTGCGATCTGCTTGATCATCACGGCACGCCCGTGCCCCACGCGCCCCGCTCGATGCTGAAATCGCAGATCGCGCGCGCCAAGGCGCTGGGGTTTGATGTGATGATGGCAACCGAGCTGGAATTCTTCCTGTTCGAAGAAAGCTATCCCGAACTGTTTGATGCAGGCTATCCCGACCCGACCCCCGTCGCGCGCCACAATATCGACTACTCGATCCTTGGCAATGCGCGCACCGAACCCGCGCTGCGTGACATGCGCAATGCACTGTATCATGCGGGGATTCCGGTGGAATGCTCCAAGGGCGAGGCAGAGCGCGGTCAGGAAGAGCTGAACGTGAAATACGCCGCCGGGCTTGAGACCGCAGACATGCATGTTCTGGTCAAGCAATGCGCCAAAGAGATCGCCCAGCAGCACGGCTATTCTGCGACCTTCATGGCGAAATATCACACTGACAAGGCAGGCTCGTCGAGCCACGTCCACCAATCGCTTTGGAAAGGCGGCAAGAACGCGTTTCATGACGCCGATGCGCCCCATGGCATGTCAGACCTGATGCGCCATTTCCTTGGCGGGCAGTTGAAATACGCCCGCGACATTACCTATTTCCTCGCCCCCTACACCAACAGCTACAAGCGGTTCTGCGAGGGGCTGTTTGCCCCTACCAAGGCGGTCTGGTCGCTTGACAACCGCACGGCAGGTTTCCGCATTTGCGGCGAAGGCACCAAATCCGTGCGCGTGGAATGCCGCATTGGTGGATCGGACTTGAACCCCTATCTGGCCTGCGCGGCGCTGCTGGCCGCTGGCCTTGCCGGGATTGAGGGCGAAATCGATCCCGGACCAGAGGCGGGGGGCGATCTCTACAAAGCGGGCGATGTGGTCGATGTGCCCAAATCCCTGCCCGAGGCCGCCGATGCGCTACAGGCCAGCGACATGCTGCGCGCCGCCTTTGGCGATCAGGTGATGGCCCATTACACCCACGCCGCGCGCTGGGAAATTCGCGAACAAAACCGCGTCGTGACCGATTGGGAACGTGCGCGCGGCTTTGAACGCGCCTAAGACTTTGCCAATACGCGGGCAGTTCGGCCCGCAAGGAGACCCCATGTCAAAAGTGATCGAATGTATCTCGCCCGTCGATGGGCAGGTCTATGCAACGCGTGAAACGCTCTCGCACCCCGATGCGCAAATGATGGTCGCGCGCGCACGTGCCGCGCAACCCTCTTGGGCCGCGCGCCCGCTGGCGGACCGTATCGCGCTGGTTCAGGCCGGGATTGCCGCGCTCAACGAGATGAAAGATGTCGTCGTCGAAGAGCTCGCTTGGCAGATGGGCCGCCCGACCCGTTACGGCGGCGAATTTGGCGGCATGAACGAGCGTGCGAACTACATGATCTCGATTGCCGAAGCCTCGCTTGCGCCGATGGTGATCGAAGACAGCGCCACCGCCCTGCGCCAGATCGCGCGCGAGCCGATGGGCGTCGTGGCGATCATCGCGCCGTGGAACTACCCTTATATGACGGTGATCAACTCGCTGGTGCCGGCGCTGATTGCGGGCAACACGGTGGTGCTGAAACATGCCACGCAAACCCTGCTGGTGGGCGAACGTATCGCCGAGGCCTTCCACGCCGCCGGCATCCCCGAGGACGTGTTCCAAAACGTCTTCCTCTCTCATGACGTGACCGAGACGCTGCTGGGCGAGCGCGCCTTTGATTTCATCAACTTCACCGGCTCTGTCGGCGGTGGTCGTGCGCTAGAAAAGGCTGCTGCTGGCACATTTGTCGGCATGGGACTGGAACTCGGGGGCAAAGACCCCGGCTATGTCGCCGAAGACGCCGATCTGGACGCCGCCGTCGATGGGCTGATGGATGGCGCGCTGTTCAACGCCGGTCAATGTTGCTGCGGGATTGAACGTATTTACGTGCATGAAAGCCTGTATGACGCCTTCGTGGGCAAGGCGATTGACTGGGCGAGCAAGCTGAAACTCGGCAACCCGTTTGAGGCCGATACCACGCTTGGCCCGATGGCCAATAAACGCTTTGCCGAGGTCGTGCGCGGTCAGGTCGCGGATGCGATCAACGAGGGCGCGCAGCCGCTGCTGGACCCGGCGATGTTCCCCGCCGATGACGGGGGCGCGTATCTCGCGCCGCAAATCCTCATCAACGTCAATCATGAAATGCGGGTGATGCGCGAAGAAAGCTTCGGCCCCGTGGTCGGCATCATGTCGGTCAAGAATGACGAAGAGGCGATCGCGGCGATGAATGATTGCCAATATGGGCTGACCTGTTCGCTCTGGACCGCTGATGCAGCACGCGCCGAGGCGATTGGTGCACGGCTGCAAACCGGCACCGTGTTTATGAACCGCTGCGACTATCTTGACCCGGCCTTGTGCTGGACGGGCTGCAAGGAAACGGGCCGGGGTGGCTCGCTGTCGGTGCTGGGCTATCACGCGCTGACGCGCCCGAAATCCTACCATCTCAAGAAGGTGACGAAATGAACGCTCCCACTGCGAACTGGTCCTATCCCACCGCGATCAAATTCGGCCCCGGCCGGATCGCGGAACTGGCCGATCACTGCAAATCCGCCGGAATGGCCAAGCCGCTATTGGTGACCGACAAGGCGCTGTCCACCCTGCCGATCACCGCGCAAGCCCTTGATATTCTTGCAGCCGCAGGTCTGGGCCGCGCCGTGTTCAGCGAGGTCGATCCGAACCCGAACGAGAAGAACATGGCCGACGGCATCGCTGCTTACAAAGCGGGCGGGCATGATGGCGTGGTGTGTTTCGGCGGCGGCTCGGCGCTTGATCTGGGCAAGATGATTGCACTGATGGCGGGCCAGAAACCCGATCTCAGCGTCTGGGATCTTGAGGATATCGGCGATTGGTGGACGCGTGCGGATAGTGATGCCATCGCCCCGATCATTGCGGTGCCCACCACTGCTGGCACCGGGTCCGAGGTTGGGCGCGCAGGCGTTCTGACCAATTCAGAGACCCACAAAAAGAAGATTATCTTCCACCCGAAACTGTTGCCCGTCGTCACGATCTGCGACCCCGAGTTGACCGTGGGCATGCCTGCCTTCATCACCGCAGGCACCGGAATGGATGCGCTGGCCCATTGCCTTGAGGCCTATTGCAGCCCGCATTACCACCCGATGAGTCAGGGTATCGCCCTTGAAGGGATGCGGCTGGTGTTTGAAAACCTGCCCCGCGCCTATGCCACGCCCAATGATCTGGACGCGCGCGCGCAGATGATGTCGGCTGCTGCCATGGGCGCTGTGGCGTTCCAAAAGGGGCTGGGCGCGATCCATTCTCTGAGCCATCCGATCGGCGCGGTTTATGGCACCCATCACGGCACGACGAACGCGGTGGTGATGCCGATGGTGCTTGATTTCAACCGTGCTGAGATCGAAGATCGCATCATCCGCGCCGCTGCTTACTTAGGCATTGCGGGCGGGTTTGACGGCTTCAAGGCGCGCATTCTTGCGCTGCGCACCGAGCTGTCCATCCCGGAAAACCTGACGGCAATGGGTGTTGACCCGGCGCGTCTGGATGAGCTGACCGAAATGGCGCTGGAAGACCCGTCTTGTGGCGGCAACCCCGTTGAAATGACACGCGAAAACACCCGCGCGCTATTTGCGGCCTGTATGTGAGTTTGGGCGGACCCGGCGGCTATCACAGACGCAATAAGCCGCCGGGTCGCTTACCCGACCGGGGACGCGCCAGTCACACGGAGATCGGCTGAGGGCAGCGGGCTACCTTGCGCCGCGACCTTCTTCGCCCCTCCGTTTACAAAGGCGCTGACCACGGCGCCATGCGCGCGGATCAGAATCGCCTCATTCGGGTCATCAGACCGGGTCTCGGCCACGATATTGCCCCATGTTTTCTGTGTGCCCCCACCGTGACCACGCCGTTTTGGACCAAGTTCGGGCACTCTCTGAGACATCGGTCCCTCGCTATATAATGTTATCTTATTTCACCCATTTTCCGCAGATCATTTAGACAGATTACCGCAGCCCCTGATCGCGCCACATCAGGCGCGGCAAGGATGCAACCCTGCCACAAGAAACACCGATCCGGTCCCCGCCGCGCTCGCAAAGCTGTGTGATCTCGTCTAGGAAGGACGCAAGAGACGCAGTGTTTTGAGGGAAGACGCATGAAACGGATCACAGGTGGTATCGCAAGTGCTGCGCTTTTGGCGGGGATGGGGTTTGCCCAAACCGCCCATGCGCAGGATCAACTTGCCTGGAGCATCGGCACGCTGGGCGCGCCCGGCGTCATCGACACCCCCACCGCCGAGAGTTTTCGCGATGGTGAACTTGTCGCCTCTGTTTCGGGCTATTCCGATAGCCAGCGGGCCAATTTCTCATTCCAGATGTTCCCGCGCTTGACCGCCACCGTCCGCTTTTCGCGCGAAAAGGGTCTGGGCGTTGGCGGCGATACCCTCAAGGACCGCAGCTTTGATCTGCATCTGCAACTGCTCAAAGAGCAGGGTTGGCGCCCGGCCTTTGCTGTTGGTCTGCGTGATATGTTTGATAACGGGTTTTATGCCTCGGAATATCTCGTCGCGAGCAAGACGATCACCCCGCGCCTGCGCGCCAGCGTTGGCTGGGGCTGGGGTCGGCTTGGGTCTGGCGGATCGGGGGGCGGCACGCGCCCTGCCCCGTCGCGGTCGGGCGGGCTGAACAGTGACACTTGGTTCAAGGGGCCCTCGGCACCTTTTGCCTCGGTGATCTGGCAGGTGAGCGATAAGATCGCGCTCAAGGCCGAATATAGCGACGATGATTACGCCGCCGAAACCGCCGCAAACGGGTTTGACAACAAGACCCCGCTGAATTTCGGCGTCGATTACAAGATCAACAATATCGCCTCGGTGTCGGGCTATCTGCTGCATGGCTCCAAGGTTGGCTTCCAGTTCAATATCGCGCTGGATCCGCGCCAACCCGCCGCCCCCTCGGGGCTGGAGCGCGCGCCGATTCCGGTCGCCCCGCGCCCGTCGCGCGCCAGCAATCCGCAAGCCTATGCCACCGATTGGGCGCAAGACCCGACCGCGCAACCCGCGATCCAGAAATCCATCGGCGATGCGCTGCAAAAAGACGGTCAGGTGCTTGAGGCGATGAAGCTCACGCCCACCAGCGTCGATCTGCGCATCTCGAACGAGACCTATCGCGCCAATCCCCAAGCCATCGGTCACGCCGCGCGCATCGCCAGCCGCGCCCTGCCCGCCTCGGTCGAGACGATCAAGGTCACCTTGATGGAGCGCGGCATGCCAGCCTCCACCACGGTGCTGAAACGCTCTGACATCGAGCGGCTGGAAAACGGCCCCTCGACGCAGATCGCCGCCGTTGCGCAAATCGGGGAAAGCGAGCGCGGCAACGCAGGCTTCGTGACGACCCCCGGCGTCTATCCGCGCCTGATGTGGGGCATTGCGCCCTATCTGGAACTGTCGCCCTTTGATCCGGCCAACGATCTGCATGCCGATCTGGGCGTCACACTCAGCGGGCGCTATGAACTCGCGCCCGGTTTGGTCATTGCCGGGGCGCTGCGCCAAAAGGCAATCGGCAATCTTGATACGAACCCGAAAACCTCAACCTCGACCGTGCAACATGTGCGCAGCGATATTTATGAATATCAGCGTCACGGCGATCTCACGATTCCCTACCTGACCATTGCCTCTTACGGGCGGCCCGCAAATGACGTCTATTCGCGCGTCACGGTCGGCCTGCTTGAACGCATGTATGGTGGGGTTTCGGGCGAATTGCTGTGGAAACCTGTCGATAGCCGCCTGGCGTTGGGGGCCGAGGTCAATCTCGTCAAGCAACGCGATTTCGATCAGCGATTCTCGTTCCGCAACTACTCCACCGCGACGGCCTTCGTTTCGGCCTATTACGACTTTGGCAACGGGCTGACGGGCGAGCTGGATGTCGGGCGCTATCTGGCGCGCGATTTCGGCGCGACGATTTCGCTGGATCGCGAGATGGCCAATGGCTGGAAAGTCGGCGCTTGGGCAACGATGACCGATATGTCGGGCAGTGATTTCGGCCCCGGCAAGTTCGACAAGGGCATCCGCCTGACGATCCCGCTGGGCTATGCGACGGGCATGCCCTCGCTCAAGAGCTTCTCGACCACGCTGCGCCCCTATGTCGGCGATGGCGGGGCACGCGTGAATGTCGATGGCCGTCTGTATGAGACGCTGGATGGCAGTCAGCAGGGCGGGCTATATCGCGACTGGGGGAGGTTCTGGCGATGAGCCAAGCTCCCCTGCGCGCGCTCGCGCTGATCGCTGCCCTTGGCGCGTGCAGCCATGACAGTGCCGGCATTCAGGAAAAGAAATCGGGCGGGGTGAAAATGGTCACCTCGGCGCTGGGTCAGGTGCTACCGGGCAAAAAGAAGGCTGCTGCCGCGGCGCCCCAAGACCCCAACGCGCTGGCCGCCGCCGCGCTGCAATCGCTGCAAGGTCCGGTTATCATGGTCACATTCGAGGCCAGCAAAGCCGCGACCGTGGCCGCGATGCGCGGGCAAAACGGCACGATGCGTACCTACCAGACCCCTGATCAGCGCGCCTTCGTGCTGCGTGGCGGGTTGCTGGCGGGCACGCGCGGGTTTGGGCGCGACTTGATGTCGGCGGATACGACTGCCGCAGGCGCGCTGATCCGCGCCGCCAAGGCTGGCACCGCGCCGCGCGTCTATCGCTATCTGGATGGCGATGGCGAGGAACGCCCCCTGCCCGTTTCCTGCACGATCACGCCGGGCGGTATGGTGCAACAGGGCCCCGTGAGCGCCCGGCAGGTCGGCGAACATTGTGAGGGCTCGGGTGTGCGCCTTGATATGAGCTATCTGGTTACGGGGGGCACGATTTTGGCCTCACGGCAATGGGTTGGCCCGGCACTGGGCTATGTTGCGATCCAACAGTTGCGCAACTAACCCGCCCCCGAACGAAGCGCCCCAAACACACAAAAGCCCCCGATTTCGGGGGCTTTTTTCGTGCCATTTTGATCTGTGCATCACCGCTGCCCATCGGGCTGCCACGGCAGATAAAAAAAGACCGGAGCTTGCGCTCCGGCCTTTTCTAGTTCAGTCGAAACTGAACTTAGTTGTTGGACGCTGCAACAGCGACTGCAACCAGCAGCAGAACCGGGATGATGATCCCTGCGTTCGAAGAGGACGACTGCTGAACCACAACGGGCTCGGGCTCGACGACCGGCGCGGTGTAACCACCAGCGAAAGCAGCGGAACCAGTGAGGCCGAGGGCCAGGGCGATAGTAGCGATTTTTTTCATAGTAATCTCCGTCATTACTGATAGGAGCCGCCTCCGTATGGCAGCATCGTAGGCGAGATTTGCATAGGTTCACGGCCTTTTAAAGTATAAAACCCGGGCTCTCTTCTGGGCAGAGGCTAACTGTTGCACTTTAGCACGGATGTGGCGTTAATAGCGCAAAACCGGGGCGCTCGCGGCCTTTTGGAGGGCTCAAACTGCCTCCGCTCAGTCCGAAATCTCGTAGAAATTTCGCGGCCTTGCTCGAATCTGGCGAATCTGCACCCTACGCGGCGAGAATCACCCGGGCAAAACACAAAGCCGCAAAACGAATCAATTTTCAGTCAACGGATTCGCCCCCACCTCGCGGCAAGCGGGCAAAAACATGGCCCACCCGCCGCCGCCGCCGCGCTACAGCCCCAAACAATAGCGCATCACCGCCTTTTGCGCGTGCAGACGGTTTTCCGCCTCGTCGAAAATCACAGATTGCGGGCCGTCCATGATCGCGCTGGTGACCTCATCGTTGCGATGCGCAGGCAGGCAATGCATGAACAAAGCGTCTGGATTGGCATGCGACATCAACTCTTCGTTGACCTGATAACCCCGCAACTGGTTGTGGCGACGCTCTTTGGCCGATTCCGGGTCATGCATCGACACCCAGGTGTCGGTCACGATCAGATCCGCCCCCGCAACGGCCTTGACCGGATCGCGCTCGATCACGGCCTGCACGCCTTTGGAACGCGCGAACTCCAGCCATGCGGCTTCGGGGTCCAGCGGCGGCGGTCCGGTGAAGGTGAAATCGAACCCGAACTGCCCGGCGGCATGCAGGAACGAGGCGCAGACATTGTTGCCGTCCCCCGACCACACCACTTTCTTGCCCTTGATCGGACCGCGATGTTCCTCGTAGGTCATCACATCGGCCATGATCTGGCAGGGATGGGTGCGATCCGTCAGCCCGTTGATCACCGGAACGCTCGCATATTCAGCCATCTCCAGCAGGGTTTCTTCCTCAAACGTGCGGATCATGATCAGATCGACATAGCGGCTGAGAACGCGCGCCGTGTCGGCAATCGTTTCGCCATGGCCAAGCTGCATATCGCTGCCCGACAACACCATCGTCTGCCCGCCCATCTGGCGCACGCCGACATCGAAACTGACCCGCGTGCGCGTCGAGGGTTTTTCAAAGATCAACGCCACCATGCGCCCTGCCAGCGGCTGCTCGTCATCGGGCGCGCCCTTGGGGCGGTCTTGGCGGGCCTGCTTCATCGCGATGCCCTGATCGATCATTGCGCGCAGCGCGGTCGGGTCGGTTTTGTGAATGTCGAGAAAATGGGTCATGGGTTCGTCTTTCGTGGTGGGTCGCCGGGGACTGTCTGCCCGTCGCCGATTGGAGCTTGAACCATTGGCGCGCCAATCGACAACTCCGAGGATATTTCGATCAAGAGGAAGATCAGGATTCAAGTTGCGTGGCGGCGGCATCGAGGCGTTTGACCGCCTCTGACAAATCCGCCTCAGATATATTGAGCGCAGGCAGCAGGCGCAGCACATTGTCGGCTGCAGGCACTGTCAGCAGGTTTTGATCATAGGCGGCGGCGACCAGATCGGTCGGAGCGCGCTTGCATTTCAGCCCCAGCATCAACCCGACACCGCGCACGCTTTCAAACGTATCGGGGTGGCTTGCGACGAGCCCTTCGAGTTTTTGGCGCAAGAAGCCCGCTTTGGCGTTGACCTGATCGAGAAACGCCGGGTCCGAGACGATCTCCATCACCTTAGTGCCCACTGCACAGCCTAGCGGATTGCCGCCATAGGTCGAGCCATGCGTGCCCGCGGTCATGCCGCTTGCAGCCTCTTCGGTGGCCAAGATCGCGCCCAGCGGAAAGCCCCCGCCGATGCCCTTGGCGACCATCATGATGTCAGGCGTCACGCCCGCCCATTCATGCGCGAATAGCCGCCCCGTGCGCCCCATGCCGCATTGCACCTCGTCAAAGATCAGCAGCGCGCCGGTGCTGTTACATAGATCGCGCAGCCCTTTGAGGCATTGATCGGGCACTGGGCGAATGCCGCCCTCGCCCTGCACCGGTTCAATCAGGATGGCGGCGGTTTTATCACTGACAGCGGCGTTGAGCGCGTCGTGATCGCCCCAAGGCAATTGCGTGAAACCGGGCAGCAGCGGGCCAAAGCCCTTCACCATTTTTTCGGAATGGGGCACCGCCGAGATCGCGCCGGTCGAGCGGCCATGAAAGGCGCCGTCAAAGGTGATGATCTCGACCCGATCCTCCCCCTTCGCGGACCAGTATTTGCGCGTCATCTTGATCGCAAGTTCCGCAGCCTCGGTGCCGGAATTGGTGAAAAACACGGTATCGGCAAAGCTGTGCTCGACCAGCCCATCCGCCAGCGCCTGCTGTTGCGGGATCTGATAGAGGTTGGAGACATGCCACAGGTTTTGCGCCTGCTCGGTCAATGCGGCCACCAGTTCGGGCGCGGCATGGCCCAGCGCATTCACCGCGATCCCTGCCCCCATATCCAGATATCGGCGCCCGTCTGCCGTCTCCAGCCAAGAGCCAGCGCCTTTGACAAATGCCAGCGGCGCGCGAGTGTAAGTGGGCAAAACAGAAGGGATCATCCTGTTGGTCTCCGGGAAAAAGAAGGCCAAGGGGTGCATCAGGCATAAAGCGCTGTCAACACTCATGGCCTTCGGGTCAACGATTTGGGGATGTGGCATGCAGCCACGGCAGATCGGACGTCAGGCGCTAAGGCGGCGACGTCGGCGGGCAGCGATATGGCGGCACATTGTGATCATGGCGCTGGCATTACGCCGGGTCGGGGCGGATGTAAAGACAGATTCGCGCCCCGTTTCGCCCCGATCAGGGCTTCATGCGATAGCCCGTGCGCAGCCAATACCAGCCCAGCCCCAGCACGAACACCAAGGCCGGACCAACCACCAACAAGCCCTGCCATGGCGGCGCATCCGACACGCCCAGAAATCCGAAGCGCGCACCATCAATGAGGTAAAAGACCGGGTTGTAATGGGTGAGGATCTGAAACGAAGGCGGCAGCGCCTTGGCCGAGTAAAACGTCCCCGACAGGAACGACAGCGGCGTGATGATGAAGTTGGTGATCGCGGCCATCTGGTCGAACTTATCGGCGAACACGGCGGCCAAAACCCCCAAGCCTCCCATAAAGACGGCCCCCAGAACGACCCAGGTTAACGCCCAAAGCGGATGTGCAACCCCTTGGTCCAAAACGATAAACAACCCGATCCAAATCACGACTGCCACCAGCAGAGCGCGCGCGACCGCCCCCACCAGATAGCCCGCCAATATCTCCCAAGGGGCCAAGGGCGGCATCAAGGTATCCACGATATTGCCCTGCACCTTGGCGATCACGATCGAGCTTGAGGTATTGGCAAACGCGTTCTGGATCACCGTCATCATCAAGATGCCCGGCGCGATGAAATGCAGGAAATCGACACCCATCACCGGCGCGCGCCCCTTGCCAAAGGCCAGCGCGAACACCGTCAGGAACAGCCCGGCCGTGATCAGCGGGGCAAGCACCGTTTGCTGCCACACAGCCATGAACCGGCGGATCTCGCGCAGCCCCAGCATTTGCAAACCCAGCCAGTTCACCGCCCCAAAACGGCGCACACCTAATTCTTGCATCTCGGCTCTCCTCATCTCAGGGCTCACCTAGCACGCGAACCGGCGCTGTCCAACGCGGACTGCCATGAAATGGCTTGGGCACGCGCCCTTGAAAATCGGCCTGCGCGATTGTATCTGTGCGCCTTACCGCTAGAATGCGCCTTGCACGCATCCCTGCGCCCGCCCTTTTCGGGCCCCCTGCGAAATGAGAGGCTTCCCATGTCCTGGACCGACGAACGCGTAGATCTGCTCAAGAAGATGTGGTCCGAGGGCCAATCCGCGAGCCAGATCGCCAAGGAATTGGGCGGCGTGACGCGCAATGCGGTGATCGGCAAGGTGCACCGGCTGGGCCTGTCCAACCGTGCCGGTGGCGCGGCTGAACCCGCCAAGCCCGAGGCAAAGGCCGAAAAAACCGAGGCCAAACCCGTCAAGGCTACCGCCGAATCCAAGGCCGAGGAAAAGCCAGCCGTAGCAACACCCGCGCCTGCCGCAGCGGCTCCGGCAGCAGCAGCAGCAGCGCGCCCCGAGCCCACCGCCGCGCCGATGCGCAGGGCGATCATCCCGGCAGGCCAACCCTTGCCGCCCCAGCCCTCGGCCAATGAAATTGACCCCGCCGCTCTTGCCAAAGTGGGCGAAGTGGAAAAACACGCCAAGAAACTGGGCCTGATGGAGCTGACCGAGCGCACCTGCAAATGGCCGATCGGTGACCCTGCGACAGAAGAATTCTGGTTCTGCGGCCTGCCCAGCCAAGCAGGCAAGCCCTATTGCGAGGCCCATGTCGGGGTTGCCTTCCAGCCGATGAGCGCCCGCCGGGATCGTCGCCGCTAAGGCAATCGCGACCGTCGCCGCTAAGACACATCACACCGATAGAAAAAGGGCGCCCCGCGAGGCGCCCTTTTGATTTCAAGACGACAGTAACGCCGAGCGCTTAGAATTTCCGCGTCCAGCCAACCGAGACCGAGAATTGCTCCATACGCAGCTTGACCGTGTTGCCCGTCGGCCCGCCCGGCGTCATTTCGGGGCCGCTCACGGTTTGAGGCACGACATAGGCCAGCGAGAAATCCAGCTTGTCGCGATCATTAAGCCGCTTCGTGCCGCCAAAGCTCAGGTGATGCTTGACGATCCCCGGCGCGAGCACGTTGAACGTAACATCCTCGGGGCCGACAGGGTTTGTCGCATGCGCATAGCCCGCACGCCACGTCATATCGGGGCTTTGCTGCCATTCCGCACCGATGCGCACCACGTCCACATCATCCCAGCCAAAGCCCGATCCCCCCTTGGAACCGAAGGGCGACGTCGCCGTGGTTGAATTGGCAACGGCAGGCACGTTGGAGTAGAAGATACGCTGATAATCCAGCATCAAGGTGATATCGCTGCGCGGCTTGAACGCGAGACCCACACCCAGCGTGGCGGGGATATCGAACTCTCCGCCATTTTCGAACAAGCCAGCATATTTCTTGAATTTGCTCATCTTGAACTTGGTCTGGCCAGAGACACCGATGGTGAGTTGCGGGTTGATTTCATATTGGAAACCCGCGCGCAGACCGATGCCATAGCTCATATCATGGCCGCGATCAGACAGGTTCGCGGGATCAACAGATAAGGCCCCAAACGGCGCAAGCCCCTTGGCCGAGAACCGCTGCACGGCGACTGTCGGCGCAACGCCCCAGCTGAAAGCACCGGTCTTTTGCGCATAGCCGACCGACAAGAACAGTTGCGTCAGATCAACGCCCGCCGTGCCACCGCAGAACACGCCCGAAGCCGGACCACAATTGGCGTTGGGCACATCGCGATAGGCGGTGTTCATCCCGCCATTGCCATAGGCCGCAAAGTTCACCACGGCGCCATTGGCCAGTGGCATGTTAAACGCGGCATTGGGCACAATGAACCAATCCCGTCCGCTTTTCGTGGTGCCATCGGGCAGCAGACCCGGCGCGCCCCCCGAGACAGTAAACTCGCGCCGCGGCGAGAATATCTCGGTGCCCAAGGTCAACTCACGCCCCACTGTCGCCACCGAAGCCGGGTTGATCGCCGCCGACATCGCATCTTGCGAATAGGCGATACCTGCGCCCGCAACGCCGCGCTGGGCGGTGCCATAGGCCATTGCGAAATAGCCTTCAGTCGCGCTCGCCCCCCCCGGAACCCCTGCTACCAAGCATAGCGAAGCCATCCCCGCAAAACGGGTTTTCATCTTTCTTGTCATTCTACTCTCCCTTTACGCCAGAGAATGTCAGAGTCGTGGTCTCCCTCCACGGCCCGCCCCAGCGAACGCCCAAAAAGCACGTCTTCAGATATTCAACTTTACTTATGTGACCTAAGGCAAGCCTTTTCTGGCCAAATTGCGCGCACAGTGGTGTCGGGGCTTTTCGCGCGCCCTCACGCAGTCTATATCGCGGGCATGAGCACCAACCCCCCGACTCTGCGCCCCGATCTGGCACCGCGCGCCCGCATCACCGACACCCCCCGCCCCGGTCAGCCGGTGATCGGGATGGTTTCGCTTGGCTGTCCCAAGGCGCTGGTGGATAGCGAGCGCATCCTGACCCGGCTGCGCGCCGAGGGCTATGCGATCAGCCCCGATTACGCGGGCGCCGATGCGGTGATCGTGAACACCTGCGGCTTTCTCGACAGCGCCAAGGCCGAAAGCCTTGAGGCGATTGGCGAGGCGCTGGCCGAAAATGGCCGCGTGATCGTGACCGGCTGTCTTGGCGCTGAGCCTGATTATATCACCGGCGCGCATCCCTCGGTGCTGGCGGTGACCGGCCCGCATCAATATGAACAGGTGCTGGACGCGGTGCATGTCGCCGTGCCGCCCGATCCCCACCCGTTCATTGACCTGCTGCCCGCGACCGGCGTGTCGCTGACGCCGCGCCATTACAGCTATCTCAAGATTTCCGAGGGCTGTAACCACAAGTGCAAGTTCTGCATCATCCCCGATATGCGCGGCCGTCTGGTGTCGCGCCCCGCCCATGCGGTGATCCGCGAGGCCGAGAAACTGGTCGAGGCGGGCGTGCGCGAATTGCTAGTGATTTCGCAAGATACCTCGGCTTATGGCGTGGATATCAAGCACGCCGAGGATCGCGGTCATCGCGCCCATATCACCGATCTGGCGCGCGATCTGGGCTCGCTTGGCGCTTGGGTGAGGCTGCATTACGTCTACCCCTACCCGCATGTGCGCGACCTGATCCCGTTGATGGCCGAAAGCCATGCGAATGGCGGCGGCGTGCTGCCCTATCTGGACATTCCCTTCCAACATGCGCACCCCGATGTGCTCAAACGCATGGCGCGGCCTGCTGCCAGCGCGAAAACGCTGGATGAGATCGCCGCTTGGCGCGCCATCTGCCCCGATATCACCCTGCGCTCGACCTTTATCGTGGGATATCCCGGCGAAACCGAGGCCGAGTTCCAATATCTGCTCGATTGGATGGACGAGGCGCAGCTCGATCGCATCGGCTGCTTCCAATATGAAAATGTCGATGGCGCGCGCTCCAACGCGCTGCCCGATCATGTGCCAGATGAGGTCAAGCAAGACCGCTGGGACCGCTTCATGCAAAAGGCCCAAGCCATTTCCGAGGCAAAACTACAGGCCAAGGTCGGTACGACCTGCCAAGTGATCGTCGATAGCATTGATGGAGAGGGCGCCACCTGCCGCACCAAAGCCGATGCCCCCGAAATCGACGGCAACCTGTTCATCGACGTGGGGTTCGAGGCGCTCAACCCCGGCGATATCGTGACGGTCGAGGTCGATGAGGCCAGCGATTACGACCTGTGGGGGCGATTGGTGTGAGGCGTTTCTTCGCAATCCTCGCGATCTGCGCCCTGCCCGCCGCCGCACAGGCTAATGGCTGCTATATCAATGAGGGCTTGGGCGTCGCGCTGGCCAAGGCCGCCTCGGCGCAGCGCCAATCCAACGGGCTGCCCCCCGTCGCGATGGATGCAAAACTGACCAAGGCCGCCAAAGCCCATGCCTGCGACATGGCGCTGCAGGGCTATTTCGCCCATCAGGGTCAGAACGGATCGACCCCTAAGACCCGCGCGAAACAGGTCGGCTATCACGCCTGTCTGATTGCCGAAAACATCGCGATGGGTGAACGCAATCCGCGCGTAGCCTTTGACGACTGGATGCACTCAGCAGGCCATCGCCGCAACATCCTGCTGCCCGATGTCAGCGCCATCGGCACCGCAGTGGTGCCCCAAAAGGGCGGCAAAGGCCCGTGGTATGTCATGGTGCTGGCCAAGCCCTGCACCTGATCACGTCAGCCCTTCGGTGTCGATATGCACCACCGCGCCGCAATGCTTGCAGTGAATGGCATCGGCATCATGCAGGCTCAACCCGCAGGTCTGGCACGCGTAGCGCACCTTGGTCGGGCGAAACAGCACCTGCGCCAGACGCAAGAACAACGTCACGCCAAAGATCATGATCAACACCGACAGCATCCGCCCCCATTCGCCCTTGGGGGTAATGTCGCCAAACCCGGTCGTCGTCAGCGTCGTCACCGTGAAATACAGCGCATCGGCGTAGTTGTTGATCTGGGGGTTGATATTGACCTGCGTGGCATAGATCAGCCCGGTCATCACAAACAGAAACACCGTCAGGTTGATCCCCGCCAGCACGACCTCTTCATGGCGGCGGAAAAAGACGAAATCGCGCCGCAGACGCGCCATCAGTTGATAGGTGTGCATCAGACGCAGCGTGCGCAGAATACGCAGGAACCCCAACCCCTCGCCTGCAATCGGCGCCAGAAACGAGATGATCGCCACGATATCGGCCATCGTCGCGACCCGCGTCCAGAACCGCCACTTACGATCCGAAATCGCAAAGCGCGCGACAAAATCGGCCACGATCACGACCCCGATCAGCGCATCGGTGATCTCGATCCACAAGACATGCGGGAAAAACGAGGTAATAATGACGAAGGCAATCGTCGTTAAATCAAAGGCCAACAATGCGTAGCGAAACAGATGCGCGCGCGCGCGATCGGATTCATAAAGCATCTTCAGATTGGCGATCATTGCGTAGCTCCGTCGGCATGTGCGTGCAAAACCGATAGCGGGTTTGCGCAGCGCTGGCAAAGCCCACGACCCCCAAGCCCGCGCACATCCCCCTTTACAGCATCTCGACGCAGCGCAAATCACGGAGCATCGCCGCCCCCCCCTTTCCCTATCCCCTGTTTCCGACTAGAACGCGCCCAAATCCCCTATTCCTACGAGGTGCACAATGGCGGCCTATCAATATGTCTATCACATGGATGGTGTCTCCAAGACCTATCCGGGTGGCAAAAAATGCTTTGAAAATATCCACCTGAACTTCCTTCCCGGCGTCAAGATCGGCGTTGTCGGCGTCAACGGCGCGGGTAAATCCACGCTGCTGAAAATCATGGCCGGAATGGACAAGGATTTTCAGGGCGAGGCCTGGGCCGCGAAGGGGGCCAAGGTTGGCTATCTCGCGCAGGAACCCGAGCTGGACGACTCCAAAACCGTGCGTGAAAACGTCATGCTGGGCGTCGCTGCGAAAACCGCCAAGCTGGAGCGCTATAACGAGCTGGCGATGAACTACTCGGATGAGACCGCAGACGAGATGGCCGCGCTGCAAGACCAGATCGACGCGGAAAACCTGTGGGATCTCGATTCCCAGGTCGATATCGCGCTTGAGGCCCTGCGCTGCCCGCCCGATGACGCCAATGTCGCCAACCTTTCGGGCGGCGAACGCCGCCGCGTTGCGCTATGTCAGTTGCTGCTCGAAGCGCCCGACATGCTGCTGCTGGACGAACCGACCAACCACCTCGACGCCGAAACCATCGCTTGGTTGCAAAAGCACCTGATCGAGTACAAAGGCACGATCCTCTGCGTCACGCACGACCGTTATTTCCTTGACGACATCACCTCGTGGATTCTCGAACTCGAACGCGGCCGCGGTATTCCCTACGAGGGGAATTACTCGGCATGGCTCGAACAGAAAGCCAAGCGGATGGCGCAAGAGGCCCGTGAGGACAAGGCCAAGCAGAAGGTCCTTGAAAAGGAACTCCAATGGATCCGCGCCGGGGCCAAGGCCCGTCAGGCGAAATCCAAGGCGCGTATCGCGGCCTATGACAAGATGGCCGATGAGGGGGTCAAGGATCGCGTCGGCAAGGCGCAGATCATCATCCCCAACGGCCCACGTCTGGGTGGCAAGGTGATCGAGGTCGAGAACCTCACGAAACACATGGGCGATAAGCTGTTGATCGAGGATCTCTCCTTCTCGCTGCCCCCCGGTGGCATTCTGGGCGTGATCGGGCCGAACGGCGCGGGGAAATCCACGCTGATCAAGATGATCACCGGCGATGAGAAACCCGATAGCGGCACGATCACCATCGGTGACACGGTCAAGCTCGCCTATGTCGATCAGTCGCGCGACGCGCTTGGCGCTGATCACAACGTCTGGGAGGAAATCTCGGGCGGGGCGGAAATGATCGAGTTGGGCGACGCGCAAGTCGCCAGCCGCGCCTATGTCGGTGCATTCAACTTCAAGGGTGCCGATCAGCAGAAAAAAGTCGGCCAGCTGTCGGGCGGTGAACGTAACCGCGTTCACATGGCCAAGCTGCTGAAATCGGGCGGTAACGTGCTACTGCTCGATGAACCGACCAACGACCTTGACGTCGAAACCCTGCAAGCGCTGGAAGCCGCCATCGAAGATTTCGCCGGCTGCGCGGTCATCATCTCGCACGACCGCTTCTTCCTCGACCGCCTGTGTACGCATATTCTGGCGTTCGAAGGCGAGGCCCATGTCGAATTCTTTGAAGGCAACTTCGAGGATTACGAGGCGGATAAAATTCGTCGTTTGGGCGCGGATGCGGCAGAACCCAAGCGGGTGAAGTATAAGAAGTTCACGCGGTAAAAAGAGCTTGAATTTTCAAGATAAGATAGAAAGGCTTCGCTCAAAACAGAGCGAAGCCTTTCTTCGTTTGAGCTAACTCAAAAATTTATTTTAGGGCGAAAATATGTATTGGGAATGCCCCTACTGCGGCCAAGGACAGACGGTTACTTCACCGAATTTTAGCCAAATTCAAATGCACTTCGAGATCGAAAAACCAGAAAGTGGAGAAGTCGGATTAAGGGGACAAGCAATTCGTTGCGCGAATCCAGAGTGCAACCGACTTGAAATTCGCGCCGAGATAGTCCGCGCAGCTTTTAGCTCAGGACACTACTATATTCCGACAAATGCCAAAATTCTTCACCGTTCTAGGCTGTTGCCACCTAGTTTTGCTAAGGTCCTCCCGGACTTTATTCCAGCTGTTCTGCGCGACGATTACGAAGAAGCTTGCAAAATTTGTGACTTAAGCCCGAAAGCATCAGCAACACTGGCTCGTCGCTGCCTTCAAGGTATGATCCGCGATTTTTGCGGCATTTCAAAGAACCGACTAATTGACGAAGTGAACGCCCTTCGTAAACTTCTTGCCGACGACAACGCGCCGCGCGGTGTTTCCGAGGAAAGCGTCGAAGCTATAGACGCAGTTCGAGACATCGGCAACATCGGCGCGCATATGGAGAAAGACATCTCTGTAATAATTGAAGTAGATGCAGACGAGGCCAGAACATTAATCGAACTGATCGAGCTACTCTTCGAAGAGTGGTATATCGCTCGTGAAAAGAGGCGCATGCGGTTGAGCAAAGTTGTGGCGATCAAAGAGGCGAAGGACTCCACGAAACTGATCGCGAAAGAAGCTTCTAACGAGCGCCCGAACGAGTAACTTTACTCCTATCGGCCCTCCCCCCAGCCCGTGCGACCAGCACGGGCCGCGCCCGACCTCCCCCCGGGAGGGCGCATTGCAACGCCACCGCAGGTTCACACGTCAGGGGGATGCGGCACGATAAAGTGCATATCACGAGCGGAGCGAGCGCCCACCCGAGGTCGGGCGCGGCCCTTATCGCGCTATGCGAACGTGCGCAAATTGCACGCGCCTACGCCGCGACCTGCGATTGCATGCACCCCTGCGCGGCCACGGGCGGCGCGTTCGCCGGGGCGTCCTTCCACCGGAAGGCCGCTTTCTCCCGGTTCACCCCCCTCAAAACCCTACCACCTGCACCACCTTCGCCACCGGCCCCTGTGGTACAGGCGTTGCCATGCGGCGCTTTCCCGGTGCGGCTTTCATCACCGGCTGCACGCTGGGCAGGGCGCGGCGGATCATTGCGAGATGCTCGGGCTTGATGCGTTGGCAGCCGCCCTTTTTATTCCACAACTGGCGCGACACCGGCCCAGCTACCGCATAGCTGATCGCCTGCGGGGCCACGTCATTGGGTTGCACCTTGCCCGCCGCGATCAGCGATTTGATGGCCTCGGCGGCGATCTCGGCGCTTTCGATAAAGGGCATTTCAGCCACCACCGCCTCCTCCGGCGTCGCCTGCCCGTCCAGCGCACATTTGCGCGCCACGAAAAGCCAGTCATGCACCATATAGGCGGGCGCATAGCCCCAAGGCGAGAACCCGTTCATCGCCTGCGCCATCTGCGGAATCGAGCCGCCATCGGTATACATCATCGCAGGTTCGATCACCTGCACCGTGCCCTTGGCCCCGCGCGTAAAGCGCAGCGGATCGGCGGTGGGCACAAAAACGAACGAGCCGTCGCCCAAGCCCCGCTGGCTTTCATCGACCCACATCACGAACAGCGCGCCTTCGAATTTGCCCACCGGCGCGGCCTTGTAATCGACAAAGCCGCAGCCCGCCAAAGCCAGCAATACCAGAAGTTTGCGCATGCTCGCCCCCTGATCCTGCCCTAGGGTAACCCAGACCATCGGTTTCGCCAAATGCGAAAGCCTGCCCTCACAGGCAGGCTTGGAGTCAGCATCAATGGGCGCGGGGCGCTAGGCGGTCTGGCCCTCAAACGAGGTGGCATCGCCCGCGCGCCGCTTCCAGCCAAGCCAGCCAAACAAGCCCAGCCCCGCCAGCATCATCCAGATCGTAGGCGGCAGCGGCACCGAGGCCGGCGTTTCGACCATCATCGCGATGTCGTCGAGCGTTGCGCTCATCGACCAGGTCTGCGCCTCAAGCGAGAACTGCACGCCCAGCGAATTGCCCACATTTGCCTGCATCAACGAGGTCAGATCAAAGCTCAGCGTCGAGGCGGTGCCAGCCCCCAGTTGCAGCCCCGAGGTCGCCGTCGAATAGACCTGAGAAATCACGGCGCCCACAGAGTTTATGATCGACGCCGTAAATTGCTGATTGGGGATGCTGTAGTAGCCGAACAGATCGATCTGTTGCGTGAAATTGAACGTAGCGGACACGATGCGATCTGGCACCGTGAAATATTGCGTCAGCGTGGATACGCCCGCATATTTCGGATCATAGCTCGCGTCATATCGGCCCGCCAAGGCCGGAGTCGTACGCCGCCCCCGCACGCTTTCAAAGCTTTCGCCACGGCTGTTCGCGGTCGTGCTCCAGCCCGACAGATTACCGGTTTCAAAATCACCATTGGTGATCAGATCGACGCTGAGCG
The DNA here is from genome assembly GCF_040892615.1 of Thioclava arctica. Taxonomy (NCBI): domain Bacteria; kingdom Pseudomonadati; phylum Pseudomonadota; class Alphaproteobacteria; order Rhodobacterales; family Paracoccaceae; genus Thioclava; species Thioclava arctica. The sequence continues at coordinate 165,085 of NZ_JBFRYC010000001.1, read as the reverse complement.
CTTGGGCGGTGCCTGCGCTAAGCGTTCCAGCCAGTGCCAGCGCGAAAACTCCGGTTATGAAACGGCGAAACGTCATGATCGTCGGTCCTGCACAGTATCTTGGTCTGCCCTCCGCTCTGGAAACCCCCAGCGCAGTTCAGGCTTTGTTAAGGATGATTTAGCTCCCCAATTGCGCTCAGAGTTGGGCGCATCCAAGACTTTGGGGCGTCATTTTGGCGGTCAGTTTTGGGTCAATGCAAAATGTGCGCCCCACCTCAATGGTACGCACATCGTCAGGTCTGAGGGATGCTGGCGCTTCTCAGGCAGGCATGGCCGTGAACGACATCGCATTGCCCGCATCGCGCCGTTTCCAGGCAAGAAAACCAAACAGACCCAACGCGGCCAACATCATCCAGATCGTGGGCGGCAGCGAAACGGCGGCCGGCGTCTCAACCATCATCTTGATATCGTCAAGCGAGGTATTCATGTAATAATAACTATCTTGCTGCTGGAACTGCACGCCCAGCGTGTTGCCCAGATTGGCCTGCAACAGAGACGTCAGATCATAGCTCAGCGTCGTCGGGCTATTGGGACGTGTGTTGTCGCCAGCGTCGGTCGAGAAGATATTGGAAATCACGGTGCCCGCCTGATTGATCAGGTTGACGCGAAATTCCTGATTGGGATCGGAATAGCCAAGCACATAGTAATTCATCACCTTCTCGGTAAAGCTGAAGGTCGCGCTGATGATCTGGTCAGGCACCGTGAAAAACTGCGTGAGCGTGCCGATACCGTAACCGGTTTGAGAACTCAAAACGTCATAGTTCCCGGAAATCGGCGCGGTGCGCCCCTGCGGCCCTGCGGGATTGACGTTCCCATTATTAATCAGGAACCCGTTGGAGTAACCCGTCGTGGTCGTGTTCCAGCCGCTCAGATTGCCGGTCTCGAAATCGCCGTTGGTGATCAGATCGACGCTAAGCGCTTGGGCTGCGCCTGCGCTAAGCGTTCCGGCCAGTGCCAGTGCGAAAATTCCGGTTATGAAACGGCAAAACGTCATGATCGGCGGTCCTGCATAGTGTCTCGTTCTGCCCTCCGCTCTGGAATCCCCCAGCGCAGTTCAGGCTTTGTTAACGATGATTAAGCTCTCCAATTGCGCCTTGATTGGGGCGCGGGCGGGTCACTGAGGCGACGATTTTGCGAAGGATATAGGACAACGAAAAGCGCCACCCCCTTGGGGCGGCGCTGTGGAGTCAGGTCTTTTTTGTCAGGGAAACGCGACTAGCGCGCCCAATCCCACGGCACCGTGAACTCGCCCAGAACATGGCCCAGCTTGTCCTCGTCGCAATTGCCCGTGGTGGCGACATGGGCAACCAGTCCGCGCTTTTTATCCTCGGTGACCGAGATCACATGCGCCGCCACGCCTTTGCTTTTCAGCACCTCATTGAGCACCCGGATGATCGCGCTTTTACGCAGGTCGGGTTTGAAAATCTTGCCCACGGCGGTCTTGGGCAGCTCGTCCATGATCTCAAGATGTTTCGGGACCGCGGCGCGCTCGTGGATGTTTTTCTTGGCGTGCTCAAGCAACTCCTCGACGCTTACGGTCTGCCCGCCGACCAGTTCGACATAGGCGCAGGGTAATTCACCCGCAAAGGCGTCGGGCTGACCGATCGCGCCCGCAAAGGCCACCGCAGGATGGGACAACAGCGCATCCTCGATCTCGGCAGGGTCGATATTATGGCCGCCACGAATGATCAAATCCTTGGCGCGCCCGGTGATCCACAAATAGCCATCCGGGTCGATCCGGCCCAGATCGCCGGTGCGCAAGAACCGCTCTTCAGCGAACAGATCGTGGTTCTTGTCGGCCTCGGTATAGGTCGAGCCCTCGAACACGCCGGGATTGGCGACGCAAATCTCGCCCACCTCATCGATCCCACATTCATCGAAACTGCCATTGCGTTTGCGCAAGATCCGCACATGCGTGTAGGGCAGCGGAATGCCGACCGAGCCGACCTTTTTCACGCCATCCACCGGATTGACCGACACCAGACAGGTCGCCTCGGTCAGACCGTAACCCTCAGAAATCTCGACACCAGTGGCCTTTTTGAAGCGGTTATACAGCTCAATCGGCAGCGGGGCCGACCCCGACAGCGCGGTGCGCAGAGAGGAAATATCGGCATCCACCGGGCGTTGCATCAGCGCAGAGATCGCGGTGGGCACGGTGATCAGGAAGGTGACCTTATAGCGCTCAACCAGCTTCCAGAAATTGTCAAACACCCCCTCGCCGCGATAGCCCGCAGGCGTCGGGAAGACGACATGCGCGCCGCTGGCAATCGCCGACATCAAGATCGGATAGGCGGCAAAGACATGAAACAGCGGCAACGGGCACATCATCACATCGGTGTCGTCAAATAACAGCCGCCCACCGAGCCAGCCGTTATAGATCATGCCGGAATATTTATGCTGCGCCACTTTCGGCATGCCCGTGGTGCCGCCGGTGTGGAAATAGGCCGCCACGCGGTCTTCCTGCACATCCTCAAACATCAGTCGATCGCCGGGCAGCTTCGCCGCCTCGGCGTTGAAATTCATCACCTTGGCGTGGTGCTTGACCTCAACCTTGGGGCGGATGAGCGGCACGATCCAGCTTTTGGGCGGGGTCAGATAGCGGTTGAGATCAATCTCAAGCACGGCCTGCACATTGGGGGCCAGACGCACCGCCTCGGCAGCCTTTTGCGCAACATCGGTCTTGGGGAAGGCCTTGAGCGTCACCAGAACCTTGGCCTTGGTCTCGCGCAGGATCGCGCCGATCTGCTCGGAATCCAGCAACGGGTTGATCGGGTTCACGATCCCCGCCGTGGCCCCTGCCAGCAATACCACCGCTGTTTCCAGCGCGTTGGGCAGCAGGTAGGCGACCGTATCACTTGGCCCCACGCCCAGATGGCGCAATAGGTTGGCGCCTTGCGTTACATGGCCATGCAGTTGCGACCAGCTCAGCGTTTCGGCTTTGTCCTTGGGCCCCGAGAGGATTTGGAAGGTGATCGCAGGCCGGTCGCCATGCGTCGCGCAGGTCTCGCTGAGGAAACCATAGAGCGTGGCTGGGCGTTTGCGCGCCTCCCACGGCTTTTCGGCCTCAACGGCATCGCGGTCGGCGATCGTTGCAAATCGTTGCTGCATGTTAGTCCTCCCCTTGGCGGTGCCGCGCCTCCTGCGATCCCGCCTGTGCAGGATGCGGCAAAATCTGCGCCCACGGCAAGGGGGAGCGCGGATTGATACGTCACGTCATTGTCTTTTGACGTGGGGAAACGCGGGCGTCTTTTCAAGCAAAAGGGCGCCCCGAAAGACGCCCCGTCGCATCTAAGTGATCCAAAAGCGATCAGGCCTTGGGAATACGCAGCACCTGACCGGGGTAGATCTTGTCGGGATGCGTCAGCATCGGCTTGTTGGCCTCAAAAATCTTGGGATACAGATTGGCATTGCCCAGCGTCTTTTTGGCAATCGCCGATAGCGTGTCGCCCTTTACAACGGTGTGGAACACGGCATCGGCAGTGTCGTCGTCTTGCTCGGTCTCGACCGAGGCCACGCCATCCACATTGCCCACGGCCAGGATGATCTTTTCCTTGGTCTCAGCGTCAATCGCCTTGCCCTTGACCACAACCTTGTCGCCGTCAACGGCCAGATTGACGCCCGAGGCATCGAGCCCCAGATTCTTCAATTCTGCCCTGAGCGCGTCTTCCTTGGGGGCCTCAGCCGCCGCGGCCTCTTTGCCAAACAGAGACTTGCCCGCACCCTTTACGAAACTCCACAAACCCATCGGATTCTCCCATTTTGCACAACTGGTCAGGCCAGCCTTGCACACAGGATGCCCCAAGGCTTGATTCAAGGACAGGGGAAAATGGCGCGTCCTTGCATCAGAACGCGCCCGCGCGATTACATCCCATCCGTGAATTGCAGCCGCGCCAGTTCGGCATAAAGCCCGCCCTCGGCCACAAGGCTGTCATGACTGCCCTGCGCCACGATGCGCCCATCCTCAAAGACCACGATCCGGTCGGCCTTTTTCACAGTCGCCAAGCGGTGCGCCACGATCACCGTGGTGCGGGTGCGCGCCAATTGATCGACCGCTGCCTGAACCTCGCGCTCGGACGCCGCATCAAGGGCCGAGGTCGCCTCGTCGAGCAGCAAGATCGGCGCGTCGCGCAGGATCGCGCGCGCAATCGCGATGCGCTGCTTTTGCCCGCCCGACAGCATCACGCCGCGCTCGCCCACGTAGGTGTCAAACCCGTCGGGCAGCGCGCTCAGGAAATCATAGGCATGCGCCGCGCGCGCGGCCTCTTCGACCTCATGATCGCTTGCATCGGGGCGCCCAAAGCGGATGTTGTCGCGCGCCGAGGCGGCGAAGACCACCGGGTCTTGGGGCACCAGCGCTACGGCCTGACGGAAATCATGGCGCGCCATTTCGCGCAGGTCATAGCCGTCAATCGTCACGCGGCCGGTTTCCGGGTCCCAGAACCGCTGGATCAACTGGATCACGGTCGTCTTGCCCGCCCCCGAGGGGCCCACAAGCGCCACCGTCTCGCCCGGCGCGATCACCAGATCGACATGATCCAGCGCCGAGGTCTGAGGCCGCGAGGGATAGTGGAATGACACATCCTCAAAGCGGATCGCACCCTGCGCAGGCATCGGCAGCGGCACCGGATGGGCGGGGTCTTTGACCGTGTCCTCGCTTTGCAGCAACTCGACCAGACGTTCGGTCGCACCCGCTGCGCGCTGCAATTCCGACCAGATTTCCGACAGCGCGCCCACCGAGCCCGCCACCATCACCGCGTAGATCACGAATTGCACCAATTCGCCGACCGACATCTCACTCGCGCGCACATCGCGCGCCCCGACCCACAGCACGCCAACAACGCCCGCGAAGACGAGGAAAATCACGATCACCGTCATCACCGCGCGCGTGCCGATCCGCTTTTTGGCCGACAGGAACGCCTGTTCCGTGACATGGGCGAAATTGGCCCGCGTGATCGCCTCATGGGTAAAGGCCTGCACCGTTTGCGCCGCCAGCAACGCCTCGGACGCCGAGCCCGAGGAATTCGCGATCCAGTCCTGATTTTCGCGCCCCAGATTGCGCAAACGCCGGCCCAGAACCACGATCGGGATCACCACCAGCGGCACCACCAACAACACCAGCCCCGTCAGCTTGGCCGAGGTGAACAGCAACATGATCATGCCGCCGATCAGGATCAGCACGTTGCGCAGCGCCACCGACACCGACGAGCCGATCACCGAGAGGATCAGCGTGGTATCGGTGGTGATACGCGAGATGATCTCGCCGGTCAGGATGCGCTCGAAAAAGGCCGGGCTCATCGACATTACGCGGTCAAACACCGCCTTGCGAATATCGGCCACGACCCGTTCGCCAAAGCGCGTCACAAGGTAATAGCGCGCCCCCGTCCCCAGCGCGAGCAGCGCCGCAATGAACAGCGCGGCGGCGAAATACTTGTCCAGCAGCGCAGCCCCTTGCTGAAACCCGTCAATCACCCGGCGCACCGCCAAGGGCAGGATCAGCGAGATCGAGGCCGTCGCGATCAGCGCCAACAGCGCCGCCGCCGCATAGCCCTTATAGGGGGCGACAAAGGGCGCAAGTCCGCGCAACGCACCGATCTGTTTGGTCTTGGGCCGGTCATCCGCCGGGCCGATGGGTCTGCGAGCCATGAATTCCCCCTGTTTGCCGCATTTGGGTGTAGGGGCAGCGCCGTTAGGGGGCAAGCCTCGATTGGGCGGCAAGGGCGCGCATTTGGCGCATGATCGCCTCACAAACTCTCACATTCAGGTGGTGTTTGTGCCAACTCCCCTAGTGGTGCGGGCGGCCGGACTTGAACCGGCACGGCCTTTCGGCCCAGGGAGTTTAAGTCCCATGCGTCTACCATTCCGCCACGCCCGCGCTGCCCTTGGCTAGCGCGGCGCGCGCGCGGAGGCAAGCCTCAACGGCCTTCAAATTGCGGCGGGCGTTTTTCCAAAAATGCCAGCACGCCCTCGCGGAAATCATGGGTCTTGCCCAAGCTCCCTTGCAACTCCGCCTCCAGTTCCAGTTGCGCCGCCAGATCATTGCCATAGCCCTCGCGCAACGCACGCTTGACCGCGCCGTAAGCCGCCGTTGGACCATTGGCCAGATGGGCGGCGCGGGCGCGCCAGTGATGATCGAAATCGACCTCGGCCACGGCTTCCCAGATCATGCCCCAGTCCACGGCCTGACGCGCCGTGATCTTTTCGGCGAACAGCGCCAAGCCCATCGCCCGCGCAAAGCCCACCTGACGGGGCAGCCAATAGGTGCCCCCTGCATCCGGCATCAACCCGATGCGCGTGAACGCCTGCAAGAACACTGCCGCATCGCTCGCAATCACCACGTCCGCCGCCAGCGCAAGGTTCGCCCCCGCCCCCGCCGCAGGCCCGTTCACCGCCGCAATCACCGGCACGCGACAGTCATAGATCGCGCGCAGCAACGGTTCGTATTCATCGCGCAACACCCGCTCCAGATCGAGCCCCGCCGCCGCAGCGCCATCGCCCAGATCCTGACCCGAACAAAACGCCCGCCCGGCCCCGGTCAACACGATCACGCGGGCCTCTGCCTCGGCGCGCTTGATGGCTTCCAAAAGCTCTGCACGCATCTGGCTGTTGAGCGCGTTCATCACCTCCGCCCGGTTGAGCGTGATAATCCCAACCCCGTCTTCATTCGCGTAGCTGATCGCCTGATACGACATTGCGCGCCTCCCTTTTGTTGACCGCGCCACGATACCGAGCAGGCCCGAAAGGAAAAGCAAAACACTGCGTCACATCCCCCCAATCGCACGCGCCTGAGGGGCCTGCCGTCGCCTCCAGCGAGGAGTTTCAGAACAAATGCGACGGCACGCGCCCCTTCTCGCTTGTTGCCTGTCGCCCTCCGGCAACGGGTCAGCGCCCTAAGTTTAGGCCATCGTATAAAGGCAAGGTTGCAAACTTGTCGCCCTGCGGCTAACCCCTAGGCCAAAGAATTTGCGGGGAAGAACATGCAAGATCTGCGCGAGAAATACCTCACCGCCATTGCCGATATGACCGACGAGGCCGGCCTCGAAGAGTTGCGCCTGACCGCGCTTGGCAAGAAGGGCGAAATCAGCCTCAAAATGCGCGAGCTGGGCAAAATGACGCCCGAAGAGCGCCAGACCACGGGCAAGGCGCTCAATATCCTCAAGGATGAGATCGACGCCGCCCTGCGCGCCAAGAAATCCGCGCTCGCCGATGCCGCGTTGGATGCGCGTCTGCGCGAGGAGTGGCTGGATGTGACGCTGCCCGGCCGTCCGCGCCGTCAGGGCACCATTCACCCGGTCAGCCAAGTGATGGACGAGGTCACCGCGATCTTCGCCGATATGGGCTTTGCCGTGGCCGAAGGCCCGCAGATCGAAGATGACTGGCACAATTTCGACGCGCTCAACATCGCGCCCGAACACCCCGCGCGTCAGGAACATGACACGTTCTTCATGCACCGCGCCGAGGGCGACGACCGCCCGCCGCATGTTCTGCGCACCCATACCTCGCCGGTGCAGATCCGCGCGATGCTGGAACAGGGCGCGCCGATCCGCGTGATCGCGCCGGGCCGCGTCTACCGCATGGACATGGACCAGACCCACACGCCGATGTTCCATCAAATCGAGGGGCTGGCGATCGGCAAAGACATCTCGATGGCGAACCTGAAATGGGTGCTCGAAGAGTTCTGCAAGACCTTCTTTGAGGTGGACGGGGTCGAGCTGCGCTTCCGCGCCTCGCATTTCCCCTTCACCGAGCCCTCCGCCGAGGTCGATATCCGCTGTTCCTGGGCGGGCGGCAGCCTGAAAATCGGCGAGGGCGACGACTGGATGGAAATCCTCGGCTCAGGGATGGTGCACCCCAAAGTGCTGCAATCCGCCGGGATCGACCCGAGCGAATGGCAAGGCTTTGCCTTTGGCATCGGCATCGATCGGTTGGCGATGCTGAAATACGGCATCCCCGACCTGCGGGCGTTCTTTGAGAGCGACCTGCGCTGGCTGAAGCACTATGGGTTTAGCGCGCTGGACCTGCCGACGGTGTTTGGTGGGTTGAGCCGGTGAGTGATGCCCTTTTTTCAATCTGGAGTGCTTTAGCACCTGCTCATGAATTCATCGGTGCAGTATCAATCACACTGCTCAGCTCTTTTCTGATTTGGGCATTTAGGTCTAGGGTTAAGTTAATTTGGGGATCAACAAGCTCGAATTACCATCAGTTCAAAATTAACGAGGATGGGAATAATGTTAACATTTGGACTGAGAAATTTTTTGTTCAAAACACCGGAAGAAAAGCGGCGCATGACATCGAAATTGTCTTCAGCGCCCATATGACAAGCTACAATCTCTGATCGCCTAGAGATCACAAACATAAGATTCTAGAGAATGGGAACTTTGTAATTCAAATACCTTCTTTAGCCCCGCATGAGCTTTTGATTGTCGACATGATCGATATCGATTCGCGCAACCCTAAACTTTTAGCAGTAAACTGCCCTGATGCACTCTCTGAGAACGTTGCATTTCAAGTCAATCGAAAATTTGGCTGGATATTTAACACTTTTGTGGGCTATTTGATGCTCGCTGGATTAATAGGATCTTTTTATCTTCTTATACAGCTAATCGGAAGTTGAAAGCCCCCATGACCACCCAACCCCGCCTCTTCGACACCCCCGCCCACGAGCAAACCCCCGAACAGCGCCGCTTCTACGCCTATACCGAAATCGCCTACACCATCGTCGATTTCAGCGCCGCCGCCTGTTTCGTGGTCGGCTCGATCCTGTTCTTCTATGCCTCGCTCTCGGTCCCCGCGACGTGGCTTTTCCTCATTGGCTCGCTGCTTTTTGCCGCAAAACCCTCGATCCGGCTATGGCGGGAGTTGAAACTCCTGCGCATGGGCGATTACAAGGACCTCGCGCAGCGCAAGTAACCCCGAGGGAAGCCCATGAAATTCACACTCTCCTGGCTCAAGGATCACCTTGATACCACGGCCTCCGTCGATGAGATCGCCTATGCGCTGACCGATCTGGGGCTTGAGGTCGAAGAGGTCATCGACCCCGCCGCCAAGCTGGCCGCGTTTACGCTGGCCCGTGTCACCGCCGCCCAGCAGCACCCCGATGCCGACCGGTTGCGCGTGTGCACCGTGCTCACCGATGAGGGCGAAAAGCAGATCGTGTGCGGTGCGCCCAATGCGCGCGAGGGGATCACGGTCGTGCTGTGCAAGCCGGGCGATTATGTGCCCGGCATCGACGTGACGCTGAGCGTGGGCAAAATTCGCGGCGTCGAAAGCCACGGCATGATGGCGTCCGAGCGCGAGCTGGAGCTGAGCGACGAGCATAACGGCATCATCGAGCTGCCTTCGGGCGAGGTCGGCCAAAAATTCACCGACTGGCTGGCCGCCAACCGCCCCGAGGCCGTGGACCCGGTGTTCGACATCGCCATCACCCCCAACCGCCCCGATGCGTTGGGCGTGCGCGGCATTGCCCGCGATCTGGCCGCGCGCGGTTTGGGAATGCTCAAACCGCTTGAGGTCGAGCCCGTTCCCGGCGGCTTCCCCAGCCCCGTTTCGGTCAGCATTGACCCGGCGCTCAAGGAAAAGGGCTGTCCGCTATTCGCCGGTCGCGTCATTCGCGGCGTCACCAACGGCCCCAGCCCGGAATGGCTGCAAAAACGCCTGCGCGCGATCGGCTTGCGCCCGATTTCCGCGCTGGTCGATATCACCAACTATTTCACCTATGACCTGAACCGCCCGCTGCATGTGTTCGACATGGCCAAGGTTGCGGGCGATCTGCGCATTCAGCCTGCCAAGGGCGGCGAAGAGTTCCTCGCGCTGGATGAGAAAACCTACACGATGCGCGCAGGCGACATGGTGATCTGCGATGATAACGGCGTCGAAAGCTTGGCCGGGATCATGGGCGGTGAGGCCTCGGGCGCGGATGAAAACACCGTCGATGTGTTCCTCGAATCCGCCTATTGGACGCCGATCACCATCGCCGCCACGGGCCGGGCGCTGAAAATCAACTCCGATGCGCGCTATCGGTTTGAACGCGGGATCGACCCCGAGTTCACCCTGCCGGGGCTGGAACTGGCGACGCAGATGGTGCTTGATCTGTGCGGTGGCGAGGCCTCCGAGATCGCGATGGATGGCGCGGTGCCCGACACCTCGCGCACCTATCGCCTCGACCCCGCGCGGGTGATTTCGCTGGTCGGCATGGATATCCCCGAGGCCACGCAGCGCGAAACGCTGAGTGCTTTGGGCTTCACGCTGCAGGGCGACATGGCAAGCCCGCCGAGCTGGCGCCCCGATGTTCTGGGTGAGGCCGATCTGGTCGAGGAAGTGGCCCGCATCGCCTCGCTTACCAAGCTGCAGGGCCGGCCTTTGGCGCGTGAAACCAGCGGCGTTCCGGGCACGATCCTGACGCCGATGCAGGTGCGTGAACGCATGGCGCGGCGCACGATTGCCAGCCTTGGCTACAATGAATGCGTGACCTATTCCTTCATCGACGCCGAGAGCGCGGCGCTGTTCGGTGGCGGTGCGGATGCGACGAAGTTGGAAAACCCGATCTCCTCGGAAATGACCCATATGCGCCCCGATCTGCTGCCCGGTCTGATGCAGGCCGCGGCACGCAATCAGGCGCGCGGTTTCAGCGATCTGGCCCTGTTCGAGGTCGGCCCCGCCTTCAGTGGTGGCGAGCCGGGCGAGCAGGTGGTGCAAGCGGCGGGCCTTCTGATCGGCCAAGCGGGTCCGCGCGATCCGTGGGGCTCGCGCCGTCCGGTGGACCTGTATGACGCCAAGGCCGATCTTGAGGCCGCGCTTTCCGCCATCGGTGCCCCGGCGCGCGCGCAGATCACGCGCAAGCTTGACACGTGGTGGCATCCCGGTCGCGCGGGCACGCTGGCGCTTGGACCCAATGTGCTGGCCAGCTTTGGCGAGGTGCATCCCAAGACGTTGCGCGAAATGGGCGTCAAAGGCCCCGCTGTCGCCTTCACGATCTGGCTGCAAAACGTGCCCTTCCCGAAGAAGAAAGGGTCCACCCGCGCTGCATTGGATAGCTCTGATCTGCAAGCCGTCGAGCGCGATTTCGCCTTTGTCGTGGATGCCCAGGTCGAAGCGATCACAGCCGTCAACGCCGCCCTTGGCGCGGATAAAAAGCTGATCGATAGCGTGCAGCTGTTTGACCAGTTCACCGGCGCAAAGGCCGAAGAGCAGATGGGCGCGGGCAAGAAATCCATCGCGCTCAGCGTGCGCTTGCAGCCGCGCGATGCGACCCTGACCGATGCGGAAATCGAGGCGGTGAGCGCCAAGATCATCGACAAGGTCACCAAGGCCACCGGCGGCGCGCTGCGCAGCTAAAGACGCGGCGTCACCCTTTGCTAACGAAAAAAACGCGATAGGCTCCTTCCCAGCCGGGGAGGAGCCTGATGCGTTTTGATTACCTGATCTTGGGGGGCGGTTCTGCGGGCGCGGTTCTGGCCGCGCGGCTGTCGCAAGACCCCGATTGCACCGTTTGCCTGATTGAGGCGGGCACAGAGGCGCGCGACATCCTTGTGCGTGCGCCCGCGCTGGTGGCGGCGATGGTTTCGGGGCGGCCGCAACTCCACAACTGGGCCTATCACACCACGCCGCAAGCCGAGCTTAACGGGCGGCGCGGGTTTCAGCCACGTGGCCGCGGGCTTGGCGGTTCATCCGCGATCAACGCGATGCTTTATGTGCGCGGCCAGCCGCAAGATTACGACGATTGGGCCGAGATGGGGGCCGAAGGTTGGGATTGGCAAAGCTGCCAGCCGTCGTTTCTGGCAAGCGAGCGCAACATGCGCGGCGCTTCTGACTGGCATGGCGATGCGGGGCCGCTACAGGTGGGCGATCAACGCCGCCCGCGCCCGATTTCGCGTGCTTTCGTTGAGGCTTGCGCGGCAGTGCAATGCCCGCCGAACGCCGATTTCAACGGCCCCGACCAAGAGGGCGCGGGACTGTATCAGGTCACGCAGTTTTGGGACGGGCCGCGCAAGGGCGAGCGTTGCTCGGTCGCGGCGGCCTATTTACACCCGGTCATGGCACGGCCCAACCTGACCGTTCTGACCCGCGCGCGCGCCGAGAAAATCCTGACAACGGACGCCCGCGCCACCGGGGCGCTGATCCGCCAAGGGCGCAAGCGGTTCAGTGTTGAGGCCACGCGCGAGGTGATCCTCAGCGCCGGGGCCTTTGGCTCGCCCCAACTGTTGATGCTGTCGGGCATCGGACCTGCCGATCACTTACGCGAACATGGGATCGAACCGGTTCTGGACCTGCCCGGCGTGGGGGCGAACCTGCACGACCATCTTGACTACATCATCAGCTACACCTCGCCGCGCCGCGATGTGGTGGGGCTCAATCCGCGCGGGCTGATGCGACTGGCGCGCGCAGGCGCGGGCTGGCGCAAACATGGCGAGGGGCTGTTTGCCTCGCCGATGGCCGAGGGCGGGGCATTTCTGCGCTCGGACCCCAGCCTCGATCGGCCCGATCTGCAACTGCATTTCGTGGTTGGCATCGTCGATCAGCATATGCGCAAACCCCATCTCGCGGATGGCTGGTCGGTGCATGTCTGCGCAATGCGGCCAAAATCGCGCGGCACGCTGCGCTTGGCCAGCGCCGATCCGCGCGCCGCGCCGCTGATCGACCCGGCGTTTCTGCAAGATCCGCGCGACCAAGCCCTGATGCTGCGCGCCGCCCGCCTGCTAGAGCAGATCACCGACGCCCCGTCGTTGGACCCGTGGCGCGGGCGCAAACTGTATCCCCATGACGGAACGGACGCCGCGCTGATGGCCGATATCCGCGCGCGCGCCGATACGATCTATCACCCGGTGGGCACCTGCCGGATGGGGCGCGACGAGATGGCGGTGGTTGACCCGCAACTGCGTGTGCAGGGGATCGCGGGGCTGCGGGTGGTGGATGCCTCGGTGATGCCGCAAGTGGTGTCGGGCAATACCAACGCCCCCACGGTGATGATCGCTGAACGCGCGGCGGCGTTTATGCGCGCCGATCGGTTGGGTGATTGACCCCATCCGCCCAACGCACCGGGTCCAGATCGCGCGGGTTCACACCCTCTAGGCAGGCCGCATTCACCCCGTATTCATTCGGGTTTGAGCGGCGCTGGTGATGGGTGTAAATCCCGCAGATCTTGCAGAAATAATGCTTCGCCGTCATCGTGCCAAATTGATAGAGCGTCAGGGCCTCGGCCCCCTTCAAGATCCGGATGCCATCAAGGGGTGCGCTGACCGCAACCGCTCCGCGCCGCCTGCAAAACGAGCAATCGCAGCGCCGCGCCGTCGCCAGCCCATCGCTCAGCGTGACCGCCATCTCGACCGCGCCGCAATGACAGCTCAGCCGGTGGGGGGATTGAATATCGGGCAACATCAGCGGTCTCTCCTGACAACGGGGATCGGGGTTTGCCCGAACCGGCTTGCGGGGTGTGGCGGGTGGCCATGGGTGCGTGACCAGAACCTCGGCCCGCCCAAGACCAACCACAGCGGAACACACAGTGCAAGCCCCGCCACAAAGCCGCCGATATGAGCCAGATGCGCGACGCCGCCGCTTGTTCCGGCCATGATTTCATTGCCGACCTGAATACCGAACCACACCCCCAGCACCGCCCAAGCGGGCACCGGCCAGATCTTGTAAATCAGCACGAAGAAGAACATCACGTCGATGCGCGCGCGCGGATAAAGCAGCACATAGCCCCCCATCACCCCCGCAATCGCCCCCGAGGCCCCCACCATCGGCACCATCGATTGCGGATCAGACGCCACCTGCGCAAAGGCAGCCGCCAGCCCGCAGGCGAGGTAAAACGCAGCAAAGATCACATGCCCAAGCTGATCTTCAAGATTGTCGCCAAACACCCAGAGAAACAGCATATTCCCGGCCAGATGCAAAATCCCTGCATGCAGGAACATATGCGTTACCAACCCGTGCAGCATTTCGCCCTGCGTCACGGCCCCCGGCCACAGCGCGTTGCGCAACCAGGCCCCGTGCATATCCAGCCCCCAATCGACGGTCATCACATAGACCGCACAATTGATCGCGATCAGCGCCCAAGTGACATAGGGTACAGAGCCCGACGGGTTATGATCGCGCAAGGGGAACATGGGCGCGAGTGTGCCATGCAAGCCGCTTCGGTCAAGGGGAACTTGGCGCAGGTCGCAAGGTGCCTCTGGCGCTTATCGCTTGGCGATGATCACCGGCTTGCCATCGACCATCAGCTGCAACCGGTCGTCCTCGATTTTCACCTCATCGACGCGCGCGATATTGGAATGAAACGCGCCCTCCACCGCCATGACATCAGCCGGGCATGCCATCCGCGTGCCAACCAACTCGCCCACGCGCACCCGCCCGCCTTGGTTCGAGATCCGCCCGTTATAGCGATTGCACCCCGAATTGCCCGCGATCAGCCCTTTTTCGGGATGGGTCAGCGTCACCTCGACATTGGCGGGCACCGGCTGCCCGGCAATCTCGGTCACCTCCCAGATCACGTTGGGCGCAAGCGCCTCCAAAGGGTCGGACTCTTGGGGTTTGCATGCGGCCAACACCGCCAATGCCAGAACCGATCCGATCATGATCGCACGCATCACATTTCCTTTTGCCAGACGCCTCCGGATCGCAGCACCCGCACCACCGTGCAACGGCGTTGTGGCCACATGGAAAAAGGGCGGTTGCCCCCCCAATAGCGCGCCCCGCCAAGCGCGACCATTCACGGAGTCGTGATGGATTGCGACATCGGCGCGCATCCTCCTTGGCCGCAGCTTCAGTTGTCTCTATGCTCATTCAGCGACAGGAGGATTCCCGATGATCAATGAACTAGGCCATTTCGCCTTGATACTGGCACTTGGTGTGGCGCTGGTGCAGGCAACGGTGCCGCTGGTGGGCGCGCATAAAGGCTGGCGTGGCTGGATGGCGGTGGGCGACCCTGCCGCAATTGCGCAATTCTTGCTGCTTGTGGTCAGCTTTGCGGCTTTGACCCATGCCTTCGTGGTGTCGGATTTCTCGCTGAAACTGGTCTGGGCCAACTCCCATACCGACAAGCCGATGCTCTATAAGGTCACCGGGGTTTGGGGCAACCATGAGGGCTCGATGCTGCTCTGGGTGCTGATCCTCGCGCTGTTCGGGGCCGCTGCCGCCTTTTTCGGAGGCGCCCTGCCGCCGCGTCTGCGCGCGCGCGTGCTGTCGATTCAAGCCTGGATCGGCGTGGCGTTCCTTGCCTTCATTATCTTCACCTCTAACCCGTTCACGCGTCTCACCGAGGCGCCGTTCAATGGCGAGGGGATGAACCCGCTTCTGCAAGACCCCGGTCTCGCATTTCACCCGCCGTTCCTGTATCTCGGCTATGTCGGGCTTTCGATGGCGTTCTCTTTCGCAGTCGCGGCCCTGCTTGAGGGGCGCGTCGATGCGACCTGGGCGCGCTGGGTGCGCCCGTGGACGCTGGCGGCCTGGGTTTTCCTGACCATCGGGATCGCGCTCGGCTCGTGGTGGGCCTATTACGAACTTGGCTGGGGTGGTTTTTGGTTCTGGGACCCGGTCGAGAACGCCTCGTTTATGCCGTGGTTGCTGGCCGCTGCCCTGCTGCATTCCGCAATCGTGGTTGAAAAGCGCGAGTCGCTGAAAAGCTGGACGATCCTGCTGTCGATCATGGCGTTTGGTTTCTCGCTGATCGGGACGTTCATCGTGCGCTCGGGGGTGATCACCTCGGTGCACAGCTTTGCCTCTGATCCCTCACGCGGGATTTTCATCCTTGGCATTCTGGCCTTCTTCGTGGGCGGCGCGCTGACATTGTTTGCCTTCCGTGCGGGCTCGATGCAGGCCAAGGGCGTGTTCTCGATGGTGAGCCGCGAAACGGCGCTGGTGGTGAACAATATCCTGCTGGCTGTGGCCGCTTTGGTGGTGTTTGTCGGCACGATCTGGCCGCTGGTGGCCGAGATGTTCTTTGGCCGCAAACTGTCGGTCGGGGCACCGTTCTTTGATCAGGCCTTCACACCCTTCATGATCATTCTGGCGCTGGTATTGCCAATCGGTGCGATGATGCCGTGGAAGCGCGCGCGCCTTGGGCGCACCGTGCGTCGTCTTGTTCCCGCCTTCGTGCTGGCGCTGGCGATTGGTGGTCTGGCATGGTCGCTGGAAACGGGCAATTCGCTGATGGCGCTGATCGCAACCTTCCTTGGTAGCTGGCTGGTCCTGGGCTCTGCAACCGAGCTGTGGACCCGCGCCGCCGGGAGCCCTGCGCGTCTGCGGCGCTTGCCGCGCGCGGACTGGGGCAAGGCCACGGCACATTCCGGCCTTGGCATCACCTTTATCGGCATCGGCTTGTTGCTGGCAGGATCGGTCGAGGATATCCGCGTGGCGCAGTTGGGTCAGCCCTTCACCGTGGATGGCTATGAGATCACGCTGCAAAAGGTCGAGGCGGTGCAAGGTCCGAACTACACCTCCACCACCGGCACGATGGTGGTCAAACAGGACGGCAAGCTGATCGCCACGATGCATCCCGAAAAGCGGATCTATCCGGTGCAGCGCATGCCCACGACCGAGGCCGCGATTCACACCACCTTCCTGCGCGATATCTATCTGGTGATCGGTGATCCCCAGCAGGATGGCGGCTATGCGGTGCGCACCTATATCAAGCCGTTCGCGGATTGGATCTGGGCGGGTGCGATCATCATGGCGCTGGGCGGTTTGCTAAGCCTGAGTGATCGGCGCTACCGCGTCGCGGCGGGTGCACGCAAAACCAGCACCGCGCCGACCCATGCAACTCCGGCGGAATAAGCAATGCTTAAGAAACTCGTTCTCAGTTTAGTTTTGCTTATCTGGGCCGCGCCAATCTACGCGGTCCAGCCCAGCGAGGTGCTAAAGGATCCCGCGCTCGAATCCCGTGCGCGCGAGATCTCGAAAGTGCTGCGCTGCCCGGTCTGTCAGGGTGAAAATATCGACGACTCCAATGCCGCCGTGTCCAAGGACCTGCGGCTTCTGGTGCGCGAGCGTCTGCAGGCGGGCGACACGGACACGCAGGTGATCGACTACGTCACTGATCGCTACGGCGAATATGTGCTGTTCGAGCCGGAAAAGACCGGGGCGAACCTGCTGCTTTGGTATCTCGGGCCGGGCGCGTTGTTGCTGGCGCTGATCGGGGGCTTTTTCTACGTCCGCTCACGGCGCAATGCGAGCGAGGGCCCAGCGTCGCCCGCGCTGTCCAGCGATGAAGAGGCGCGGCTCAAGGAATTGATGGCCGACTAGATCACTTTGGGACCGGGCGTCACGCCGCCCTGTCTGGAGACTGCGCTTAACCCTGCGCCATCGCTATGTTTGGGCGGTCAGATTGTCTTCCCCCGCCGGTTCCGACGGGGGAAGATCGGCTTAGGCCAGCGTCGAATTGTCGATCACGAAGCGATATTTGACATCGGATTTCAGCATCCGCTCATAGGCTGCGTTGATCTCCTCGATCCGGATAACCTCGACATCCGAGGTGATGCCATGCGCGCCGCAGAATTCCAGCATCTCCTGCGTTTCCTTGATCCCGCCGATCAAAGAGCCCGCGACCGAACGCCGCCCGAGCACCATCATGACCGAATTCAGAACCGGATCAATCGGCCCCAGATAGCCCACCAGCACCAGCGTGCCATTATAGGCCAGCGTCGGCATGTAGGGGTTGATGTCATGGACATAGGGCACGGTGTCGATGATCAGATCGAACTCATTGGACACCTCAGCCATCGCATCGGCATCGGTCGAGATCACGACCTTATGCGCGCCAAGCCGTTTGGCGTCTTCGACCTTTGAGGGCGAGCGCGAAAACAGCGTGACCTCAGCGCCCAGCGCATTGGCCAGTTTCAGCGCCATATGCCCCAGCCCGCCAAGCCCGACAACCGCCACTTTAGACCCCTTCCCCACGTTCCAATGGCGCAGCGGCGACCAGGTGGTGATGCCCGCACAAAGCAGCGGCGCGGCCCCCGCAGGGTCCAGAGTCTCCGGCACGCGCAGGACGAATTTGTCGTTGACGACAATGGATTGCGCATAGCCGCCATGGGTGATCGTGCCGTCCACCTTATCGACAGACCCATAGGTGCCCGTCCAGCCGTTCAGGCAGTATTGCTCTTCGTCGTGATCGCAGGCGGCACAATGTTGGCAGCTATCCACCAGACAGCCGACACCGACAAGATCGCCGGTTTTGAAGCCAGTTACATCGGCCCCGACCGCGCGCACGCGGCCAATGATTTCATGGCCCGGAACGACCGGATAGGTCGTGTGACCCCAATCGTTGCGCGCGGTGTGCAGGTCGGAATGGCAGACGCCACAAAAGTCGATATCAATCGCCACGTCATCGGGACGCAGGGCGCGCCGGTCGATGGCAAAGGGCGTCAGATCGGCGTCAGCGGCGGTTGCAGCATAGGCGTTTACGGTCATGCTCGAGTCCTTGTTTGGGAGGGCGCGCGGCAGACATTGCGCGGCTTGAGGCACAGGGTAGCCCGCTTGCGCTTGATGAGTAGGGTCGCTCACGCGCAGGCAACGTTCACAAAGCTGTATGGATCGTCATCCTGTGCGATGCGGCGGCACTGCGCAGGGGCGCGGCCCCGACGCCCGCGCCTTGTGATGGGGCAACGAAAAAGGCCGCCCCTGAGGGCGGCCTTTCAGAATTTCGATGAGCGGCAGTGCTTAGGCAGCAACAGCCGTTGCAGCGGCAGCTTTGGCCTGCTCCACGATGGCGGCGAACGCCTCGGGCTCGTGCACGGCGAGATCGGCGAGAACCTTGCGGTCCACTTCGACACCAGCCAGAGCCAGACCGTGGATGAACTTCGAGTAGCTCAGATCGGCATCGACCAAACGCACGGCGGCGTTGATACGCTGGATCCAGAGCGCGCGGAAGTTACGCTTGCGTGCCTTGCGGTCACGGGTCGCGTATTGGTTGGCCTTGTCGACCGCCTGCGTAGCAGTACGGAAGTTGCGCGAGCGCGCGGAGTAATAGCCTTTCGCCTTTTTCAGCACTTTCTTGTGCGCGGCGTGGGTGACTTTCCCGGATTTAACGCGTGACATTGTTCAAGTCTCCCGATCAGCGATTATAAGGCATGTATTTCTTCACGATTTTCGTATCCGCGTCGCACAGCACCATGGTGCCTGCAGTGTCGCGGATGAATTTCGTGGAGCGTTTGATCATGCCGTGGCGCTTACCAGCGTGACCGACTTTGATCTTGCCGGTCGCGGTGAACTTGAACCGCTTTTTCGCAGCGGATTTCGTCTTCATCTTGGGCATTTACAGCTCCTTTTCAGGGTGTGGAAGCGCGACTCGGCATGCCACTTTGGCCGGCCACGCGTGGGTCGAGCGCGCTGGATAGACGCGCGGGCTGCGCTTGGCAAGGCCAAACTTGCGAAATCACAGAGCAAAGCGCAAAGCGCTGGCTAGTTGAAGACCCGCGCGACAGTGCGTGCCACCGCGTCGGGGACGCGTTCAATCGTGTAGCCGCCGGGTTTGGCGTAGAAGGCCAGCAAGATCAGCCCGCCCGACACCAGAACCGCCAAGGTTGCAGCGCGCGGCGGACGTTGATCGGAAAAGGCCGAGATGACGGCCGGGATCGCGAAAATCGCGATCACCAGACCAATCGTCAGGATCAGATCGGTATCAAGCCCGGACAAATCCATGGCACGCCCCTTTCGTGATGCTCTCCCTCAGGAAAGTTTACTCAGGGTCAGTGCGATAAATCAATCTTTCATCGCAGGGCGCGACACGAAGAATGTTGGTTGTGCCCTGCACGTTAAAGGGCACACCGGCGGTCACGATGATCTGCTGCGTCTCATCGGCAAAGCCGAAATCGCGCGCCGCGCGGGCGGCGTTGACGACAGCCTGCTTAAAGCGCTCCAGCTCGCCGCAATGCACGGCGTGCACGCCCCAGGTCAGGGTCATACGGCGTAGCGTGGCGTCGATCGGCGAGAGCGCGATGATCGGCACGCGCGGACGTTCGCGCGCGGTCAGTGCCACCGTCTTGCCCGACTGGGTATAGGCGCAAATCGCCGCGATATCCGTGGTCTCGGCGATCTCGCGTGCGGCAGCCACGATCCCGTCGGCGACGGTCTGGCGGTCGGCATTGCGCGAGGCTTCGATGACTTCGCGATAGATCGGATCTTTCTCGACCGAGATCGCGACGTTGTTCATTGTCTCGACCGCCTCGACCGGATAGCGCCCGGCTGCGGATTCCGCGCTGAGCATGACCGCATCGGCGCCTTCATAGATCGCGGTGGCCACGTCAGAGACTTCGGCGCGCGTCGGCATCGGGCTTTCGATCATCGATTCAAGCATCTGGGTCGCGACGATCACCGGCTTGGCGGCGGCGCGACATTTGCGGATCAGTTGTTTCTGGATCGGCGGCACGGCCTGCACCGGCAATTCGACCCCAAGATCACCGCGCGCGACCATCACCCCGTCAGACACGGCAAGGATGTCATCAAAGCAGCGCACCGCTGAGGGTTTCTCGATCTTGCTGAGGATCGCCGCGCGGCCCTTGGCCAATTCGCGCGCCTCGATCACGTCTTCAGGGCGCTGCACGAAGCTGAGCGCCAGCCAGTCCACGCCCATTTCGCAGGCGAATTCCAGATCCTTGCGGTCCTTGTCTGACAGTGCGGCCACCGGCAGCACCACGTCGGGCACGTTCACGCCCTTACGGTCGGAAATCGTGCCGCCCACGGTAACGGTGCAATTGGCGTAATCAGCACCGCAATCTTCGACGCGCAGGCGGATCTTGCCGTCATTGACCAGCAGCTCCGAGCCCGGTTCGAGGGCGGCGAAAATCTCGGGATGGGGGAGGCGCGCGCGTTGATTGGTGCCCGGCACGTCTTCAAGGTCAAAGCGGAACGCATCGCCCTCTTCGAGTTCGACGGCACCGGCGGCAAAAGTGCCCACGCGCAGCTTTGGCCCCTGAAGGTCGGCGAGAATAGCGATCGGGCGCGAAAACTCGGTTTCGAGCTTGCGAATGATAGCGTGACGGGCGCGATGCTCGTCATGGGTGCCATGGCTCATATTGAGGCGGAACACATCGGCACCGGCGACAAACAGCGCCTTGATGCTTTCATAGTCCGATGAGGATGGGCCCAAAGTGGCCACGATTTTAACGTTGCGAAGGCGTCTCATGCGTCCTCGTCTCCTGATCAAATTGGTGTCATTTCGTGGGCCAATAAAGGGTATGGCGCAAATTGTCGCGGGCTGCAACTGGCCCTTGGGTCAAGTTTCGGTCTATTTGGGGCGATATCGAGCAAGCGTGAAGAGATGATGACAGATCAATCCCCCTACACAATTACCGGCAAGGCGCGCGCTGCGCGTTGGCTTGTCACCTGCGATCATGCCCGCAACACGGTGCCCGACTGGGTGGCCGGGGGCGATCTGGGAATTGCGGCGACGGATATGGCGCGCCACATCGCCTATGACGTGGGCGCACTGGGTCTGTCCCAGGCCTTGGCCGAGCATCTGGACGCGCCGCTGATCGCAAGCAATTTCTCGCGGCTCGTGATTGATCCGAACAGGGGCGAGGATGATCCGACGCTGGTGATGCAGCTTTATGATGGCACGATCATTCCCGCCAATCGCGTCGCCAGTCCGGCGCAGATCACAGAGCGGCTGGAGCGGCTGTATCGCCCCTACCATCAGGCCTATCGCGACTTGGCCGCGCGGCGCGATGATAGCGTGATTTGTGCGGTGCACTCTTATACGCCTCGGCTGCGCGGGCGGGCGCAGCGTCCTTGGCAAGTGGGGGTTCTGCATGACCATTCCGATAGCCGCCTCGCCCTGCCCCTGATCGCGCGACTGCGCCAAGAGCCCGATCTGTGCGTGGGCGATAACGAGCCCTATCTGGGCCATCTCGAGGGCGATTCCATCGACCGCCACGCGTTGCAACACGGCCGCCCCAACGTGCTGATCGAGCTGCGCAACGATCTGATCGCAACCCCCGAGCAGCAAGCCCAATGGGCGCTCCGGCTGGCCCCGATTTTGCAACAGGTCCTCACCGAGAGCGGCCTGTAAGGCGGTAATTTCACCAAGAACCACGGCTATATTTCGCTACAGACATTGTAGCGCCGCCTGATGCCGTCTTTGGCGTGGTTTGGCCGGGCGCGCAGGCGCAAGCGGCGCAATACGCGCGAACAATGTCCGGAATTTTGACGTCATTGTTGCGCAGTGGAAAACGTGATCTCGCGCATTCGTTATTTTCGTTGACTAGGCCGTGATCGGCCCGGATAAGCAAGATATTAACCTTTTCCGGGATTTCCACGATGTTCGCATTACTTTTTTTAGCCTTTCTTCCCTTGGCCTTCGTGATGGGTGGCGCCTCCGATGACGACGAAACCGATACGCCCTCCGAAAGTGAAGACGATCACAGCGCTGATACGGGCAATGGCGATCTGACCGATGCGCCTGTCGACACAGGCACGAATGCGGGCAGCGACACCGGCAACACCGATCAAGGCAGCACCGACACTGGCAGCGATACCACCGCGGGTGGCGACGCGGGCAGCGACACCATCTCGGGCGCGGATACGCCTGCGACGGGTAAGGACCCCGAAGCCGGCGACAGCATCGTCGGCGCCAGCCCGGGCCCCGGTGAAGGCGTCGATCTGCGAGGCGGGGCGTTGAACGACACGCTGCGCGGCACCGATTACAGCGATACGCTGAACGGTTCGTCGGGCGATGACACGCTGTGGCTTGAGGGCGGCGACGATGGCAACACACTGGATGAGGCCTCAGCCAAGTACGTGTTCTCGACCAGTTCGATCAACTCGTTGGTCTTCCGTCTGGAATCCAATGACTATTTTGGCGGCACCGGCGGGTCTGGCGACGACTACATTGATGGCGGCAGCGGCAATGATTCCCTGCTCGGCGGGTATGGAGACGACACGTTGCGCGGCAATACCGGCGATGACGTGCTGTTTGACTATCAGGGCAGCGATTCCCTGAATGGCGGCTATGGCGATGATGAACTTGTCGCCGTCGACACTCTGTCGGGCTATTCCGATACCTTGGATGGCGGTGCAGGCAATGACGTGCTGTTCGCTGATGACGGCGATCAGGTCACCGGCGGCACGGGCTGGGATAATTTCGTGGTTTCGCCCTCTAAAGGGGTGGGACAAGCGGCCACGATCACCGATTTCAACCCGACCCCGTCGGGAACGGCCGAGAACGGGGATACCGGCGAGGTCCTGTTGATCGATGTGTTCAATTACAAGGCCAGCGACGATTTCACCATCGGGCAAACCGGCGCGGATGTGACCGTCTCGCTTTGGGGTCAGTCGGTGGCGGTGCTGCAAAATACCCAGCTTGCGGATTTGCAGCCGACCTCGGTCGTGTTGGGGATCGACTCGACGCTGAACACCGCATCGCCCGAGCTCCATCTGCCACGCAGAATCTGACACGTTCAGGCCCGAATCGGCGGTCTTTGGCGGGTGAAATCAGCACTGGTTTTGCCCGCTTTAATCTTGGTTTCGTCACCCCGTTTTTGGCTTTGATGCACGCGTTTTGGGTAATCCTACCGAGAGGTTGAGATTGGCAAAGCAGACGTGAACAATCCCACCCGATCGCCCCCACAAACGCCTTGCCCGCTGTGCGAGCGGCCCGCATGCTACCCGTCACATTCGGGAGTTTTCAACTATGTTCGCTTTGCTTCTTGCCGTGACAATCGCGCTGGCCCTGCTGGGCTGGGCCGAACTTTCGCCCCGCCCGGCTGGGGTGAAAAACACGCGCGCGCAGACCCCAGCAAGCGACGCGGTGCCCGCCCCACGCATGCGCAAGAAACGCACCAAGTACGAACTGCCCCGATTTCAACTACCCGAGTTCAAACTGCGCGTCCTCAAGCGGGCGGCCAAAGGCCAAAGCGACGAGACGCTTAGCCATTTGACAGCTCCGATCGTGCCGCTCAGTGAATTGCGCGAGACAGCGCTGGAAGACGCGAAAAGTGATGTTGCGCGCACGCGCCCGGATCGCGGGGCAGCAGCTGTGCCGGGCGATGCTGATGCCGCCGTCATGGCCCGAATCGCGGCGATGCTGGACAGCGCCGAAGCAGAAAGCGATCTTGCCGAAGATGAGGCCGACTTGCCGCGCATCACGGGGTTCACGCTGGGTGACCAGATCGTACTTGAAATGGACGGCCCTGCCCCGCATCGCAATGAAATCCGCTTTTCGCCCGCCCAATCGGGACCGCACACGATTGCCCTGATCGCGGATGAGCCGATTTTGCTGATCGAAAACATCGAGGCTGCGCAGTTGACACCCGAGGTTGTGTCTTTCCGCGCCCAGGCTGTTGCCTGACCTCAGGCACCGCATGGGCAAAAAGCCCCGGCTGGGCTGGCCGGGGCTTTTTCATGTCGCACGTTTTGACGCAGATCAGATCGCGGCCTTGAGGCTTTCCTCTAGGTAGATTTCACGCAGACGCGCCGCCACGGGGCCGGGTTTACCTGACCCGATCGTCGCGCCATCGACCTCGACCACCGGCATCACGAACGCCGAGGCCGAGGTGAAAAACGCCTCATCGGCGGCCTGCGCTTCGGCGATGGTATAAGGGCGTTCCTCGATCTCCATCTGCGCTTCGGCGGCGTATTTCAGCAGTGAGACGCGGGTGATCCCGTGCAGGATATCATGCGACAGATGCCGCGTGATGATCTTGTTGCCCTTGACGATATAGGTGTTGTTCGAGCTGCCCTCGGTGACAAACCCGTCCTCAACGAACCACGCATCATTCTTGCCCTGCGCTTCGGCGGCCATCTTGGCCATCGAGGGATAGAGCAGTTGCACGGTCTTGATGTCGCGGCGATGCCAACGCAGATCGGGCAGCGAGATCACCTTGATGCCGATCTTTGCTTTGGGATCATTGGCGAGGTTCGTCTTGGCTTGGGTATACAGCACAACGGTGGGCGGCGTGCCTGCGGGCGGGTAATGGAAATCGCGATCCCCCGCATTGCCGCGCGAGACCTGCAAATACACCAGCCCCTCGTCAATATTGTTGCGCGCGATCAGCTCGCGGTGGATCTCGATCCATTGCTCGCGGCTCAGATCGCAGGTCATCTCCAACTCGCTGAGCGAGCGGGCCAGACGGTTCATGTGACCTTCGAATTCGAGGATCTTGCCGCCCAAAATCGAGGTGACCTCATAAACCGCGTCGCCCATCACGAAGCCCCGGTCAAAGATCGAGACCGTGGCCTCTTCCTCGGGCAGATACGCCCCGTTCAGATAGACAGTCCGGCTCATTTCGATCTCCTTCACTCAGCCCCAAAGCTCTGGCTCGGGCGGGTCCATTTTGCTGCCCTTGTAATGCAACGGCACGCTGCGGTCTTCGGCCAGAAGCAACGGGCCGTCAAGGTCCACGAAATCGGCGCCCTGCGCGACCAGCACCGCCGGCGCCATCGCGAGGCTCGAGCCAACCATGCAGCCCACCATCACACCAAACCCTTCCGAATGCGCCAGCGCACGCAGGGCCAGCGCCTCGGTCAGCCCGCCGGTCTTGTCGAGCTTGATATTGATGACATCATATTTGCCGCGTAGGTCAATCAGACTGGCGCGGTCATGGCAGCTTTCATCGGCGCAGATCGGCACCAATCGCTCGACCCCCGACAGCGCCTCGTCCGCCGCCGCCGGCAAGGGCTGCTCGACCAGCACAACGCCAAGACGGTGCAGCTCTGCTTGCAGATCAAGGAAGGTCTCCAGCTCCCATCCCTCATTGGCATCGATGATGATGCGGGCCTCGGGGGCCCCCTCACGCACCGCGCGCAAACGCGGCAGATCATCAGGCGTGCCCAGCTTGATTTTCAGCAACGGGCGATGGGCCTGCGCGGCAGCCGAGGCGCGCATCGCCTCGGGCGTATCAAGCGACAGCGTGTAGGCGGTGATCAGCGGTTCAGGGCGCGCCAGACCGGCCAGCTCCCAAACCGATTTGCCCGCGCGCTTGGCCTCCCAGTCCCACAAGGCGCAATCGACCGCGTTGCGCGCCGCCCCTGCGGGCAAGGCCTCTTGCAACTCGGCGCGCGTGATGCCCGCAGGCAAACTTTCGATCTGGGCGGTGACACTGTCCAGGCTTTCGCCATAGCGCGCATAGGGCACACATTCGCCCCAGCCCTTTACGCCGTCGCGTTCCACCGTGGCGGTCAATACCTCGGCCGCGCTTTTAGACCCGCGCGCGATGGTGAACACCTGCGCCAATTTGAAGGTGTCATGCTGAACGCGGATCATAAGCGCCTCTCTTTCATCTAGCTCAAAATACTCCCGCCGGAGGCTCCTGCCCCCGGCCACCTGCGCATCCGATCAGATTGCAGCGAGCGCGTCCACCAGCTTGCCTGCGCCAAAACGGAACGGGTCGGTGGCGGGCAAGCCCATATCGGCCTCGAGTTTGGCCAGATAGGCGCGCGCTTCATCCTCGGGCATCTTTTGCGTGTTCACCGAAATGCCCACGACCTGACAGTCAGGATTGACCACATGCGCAAGGCTGAGCGCCATATCGCGCAGCGCCTCAAGCGAGGGCAAAGTGTAGCCGGGCAAGCCGCGCATATGCGCGCGCGTGGGCTCATGCGACAAGATCAGCGCATCGGGCGCGCCACCATGGATCAGCGCCATCGTCACACCCGAATAGCTGATGTGGAACAGGCTGCCCTGCCCCTCGATCAGATCCCAATGATCGGGGTCGTTATCGGGCGTAAGATATTCGATCGAGCCGGCCATGAAATCGGCAATCACCGCATCCAGCGGCACGCCGTCACCGGTGATCAGAATACCGGTCTGGCCGGTCGCGCGGAAGCTGGCTTTCATACCGCGATCCAGCATCTCGCGTTCCAGACACAGCGCGGTATACATTTTGCCGACCGAGCAATCCGTGCCCACCGCCAGACAGCGCTTGCCGGTGCGTTTCTCGCCATTGGCGATCGGGTATTTCACCGACGGAATGCGCACGTCATGCAGCTGCCGCCCGCAAGCTTCGGCCACGGCAACCAATTCGGGTTCGTCGCGCAGCAGGTTGTGCAGCCCCGAGGCAATGTCGAGCCCCTCTTCCAGCGCCTGCACCAGCACCTTTTTCCACGCCTGACTGATCACGCCGCCCCGGTTGGCAACCCCGATCACCAGCGTTTTGCAGCCCGCCGCGATGGCTTGCGCAAGGTCCATGTCGGGAATGCCCATATCGGCCTCACAGCCCTCCATCCGGAACTGACCAATAGCAAATTCGGGGCGCCAATCTTTGATCCCTTGCGCCACTTTCGCAGCCAGCGGGTCGGGCGCATCGCCCAGAAACAGCAGATAAGGGGTGTCGATCAGTGCCATTTGGGTCTCCTGTTGCGAATTCAGAGTGATGATAGGGCGCGATTGGGAAATTTCTTGGGGATTTGTGCGCATCATGGCGGGTCTAGCGGGAGATTCTTCGCCCAACACCCCAAATTGCCGCCGAAATGCCCACGCAGCCCAAGGGTCATGCTGCATTGCGGCTGACGATTCTGCACGCGCAAAATCGCCTTGCAAGGGCGCGCGCAACAATATACCCAAACCGCAACGAGAAACGTAACTTACTTGCGAAAGGCCTTCCCATGAGCTTCCGCGTCCAACCCGCTTCCCCGGCCCGTCCGAACCGCTGCCAGCTCTTTGGCCCTGGCTCCAATACCAAGCTTTTCCCCAAGATGGCAGCCTCGGCAGCCGATGTCATCAACCTCGATCTTGAGGATTCGGTTGCGCCCAACGACAAGGCGCAGGCGCGGCGCAATATCATCGCGGCCAGCCACGAGATCGACTGGAACAGCAAATATCTGTCGGTGCGCATTAACGGGCTGGATACGCCTTATTGGTATCGTGATGTGGTTGAATTGCTGGAAGAGGGCAGCGAACGCATCGACCAGATCATGATCCCGAAAGTGGGATGTGCGGCGGATGTTTACGCCGTGGACGCGCTGGTCACCGCGATCGAGACCGCCAAGGGGCGCAAGAAAAAGATCAGCTTTGAGGTGATCATCGAAAGTGCCGCGGGCATCGCCCATGTCGAGGAAATCGCGGCCTCCTCGCCCCGCTTGCAGGCGATGAGCCTGGGGGCTGCGGATTTCGCGGCC
Source organism: Thioclava arctica (assembly GCF_040892615.1). Classification (NCBI taxonomy): domain Bacteria; kingdom Pseudomonadati; phylum Pseudomonadota; class Alphaproteobacteria; order Rhodobacterales; family Paracoccaceae; genus Thioclava; species Thioclava arctica. The sequence continues at coordinate 137,005 of NZ_JBFRYC010000001.1, read as the reverse complement.
TCGATGGGGATGCAAACCACCGGGATCGGAGGCACGCAGGAAAACTACTACATGCTGCGCGAGGGGGCGAAATACTGGTCAGACCCGTGGCACTGGGCGCAAACCGCCATCGTCGCGGCCTGTCGCACCCATGGCATCCTGCCGGTCGATGGGCCGTTTGGCGATTTCTCTGATGATGAGGGCTTCCGCGCGCAGGCCTTGCGCTCGGCCACTTTGGGCATGGTCGGCAAATGGGCGATCCACCCCAAGCAGATCGCGCTGGCCAATGAGGTCTTCACGCCCTCGGACGCCGCAGTGAACGAAGCGCGCGAAATTTTGGCCGCAATGCAGGACGCCACCGCGCGCGGCGAGGGCGCAACTGTTTACAAAGGGCGCCTTGTCGACATCGCCTCGATAAAACAGGCAGAAGTGATTGTCAGACAGGCTGAAATGATTAAAAACTAAGCCACGTAAAAACGAATCGCGGTATAGTGATGGAATCCCGGAGCGACAGGGAGGGGAGGCCCGGTCGCATGAGGGAATAGGAACGCCCCGGCCCAAAGCTGGGGCGTCTCCGTATCTCGCGCCCGCCAGTCCCATACGGATGTGACAAGGGTGTGACGCGGCTCAGCCTTTCAGCGGAAAACGGATTTCCGTCACCAGATCCTCGGGCGCGGTATTGCTGGGATCGTTGAGATAAACCTCATACATGGCCAAATCGCGGTGCCGTTCGCCCGAATTTGGGAACCACTCCTCAACCAGCCAACGATAGGCCTCGGGCAATAAGGTGTAGGGCCCTTGCACATGCAAAATCGCGTTACGCCCTGAAGGATAACGGATTTCTTCCAGCGGCGGCACCAGCGCAAAGCCCTCGCTGACGACAAAACACGCATGCGAGCGCAGATCTTCGGGCGCCACGACGCGCGGATTGTCATGCCCGATCATCGCGCCGCCTTCGACCTCGACCCATGAGGGTTCGGGGATCAGCCCGGCCAATTCTCGAAAGATCGGCCCGATTGTGGGATAGGGTCCGCGATGTGCCAACCCGGCCAAGCGCACCGAAGGTAGATGCTTCAATTCGACTTCAAACGCCATGGCGCCCCCCATCTTGCTGATTCACGTCTGTCCTTGCACAGAAAGCCTAGCAGCCAGACGCGACTTCGCAACTGCGGCATAGTCCCGCGCGCCCGGTTGCATTTCCAGCACGCGCGCTTCATAGAAAGGATCAGTTTGCGACACCGGGGTGATCCATGACCTATCTCGAATTTGAAAAACCGCTCGCCGAAATCGAAGGCAAAGCCGAAGAGCTGCGTGCGCTGGCTCGCAAAAACGAGCAGATGGATGTCGAAAAAGAGGCCAAGGCCCTCGACAAGAAAGCCGATACGATGCTGCGCGATCTGTATAAAGATCTCAGCGCCTGGCGGAAATGCCAGGTCGCGCGCCATCCCGAACGGCCTCATTGCCGTGCTTATATCGACCAACTTTTCACCGAGTTCACCCCCCTCGCAGGCGATCGCAATTTTGCCGATGACCATGCCGTGATGGGCGGGATCGCGCGTCTCAATGACCGTCCGGTGATGGTGATTGGCCATGAAAAAGGGCATGACACCACCAGCCGGATTGAGCGCAATTTCGGCATGGCGCGCCCGGAAGGTTACCGCAAGGCGGTCCGTTTGATGGATCTGGCAGATCGGTTCGGGCTGCCCGTGGTGGCGCTGATCGACACGCCCGGCGCCTATCCCGGCAAGGGCGCCGAAGAGCGCGGCCAATCCGAGGCCATCGCGCGTTCGACCGAGAAATGTCTGCAGATCGGCGTGCCGCTGATTTCGGTGATTATCGGTGAAGGTGGCTCGGGCGGAGCTGTGGCGTTTGCCACCGGGGATCGCGTCGCGATGCTGGAACATTCAGTCTATTCGGTGATCTCGCCCGAGGGCTGCGCCTCGATCCTGTGGAAGGATTCCGAGAAGATGCGCGAAGCCGCCGAGGCGCTGCGCCTGACCGCGCAAGATCTGAAAAAGGTGGGTGTCATCGACCGGATCATCAAAGAACCGATGGGCGGGGCGCAACGCGATGCGCGTGCGGCCATTGCCTCGGTCGGCTCTGAGATTGAACTGATGCTGGCCGAGTTGGACGGGATGGCCCCCGCCGAGTTGATCGCGGCGCGGCGCAAGAAATTCCTCGATATCGGCACGAAGGGGCTGGCGGCGTAACGCGCGCCCGGCCCCCGATACCCCGTTAGATAAAGACAGCCAGCTTAGCCCTTGGGCGCGATGAACCCGGCTTCGGCCATCAGTTTATCTGACTCCGCCTCGACCCGGCGTTGCAACTCGGCCAGCAGCTCGGCCGCAGGCAGGCCGGGCGCAATCGGGGGCATGAATTCGACCACGCCCACTCCGGAATGGATCGGCCAGCCGCGCTTGCTCCAGAACACGCCGACATTGGTTGCAATCGGATAGACCGGCAGGCCCGTCGCATTCGAAATCACCCCGATCCCCTGCTTGTAGCGGCGCTTTTCACCGGGATAGGTGCGCGTGCCTTCGGGGTAGATGATCAACTGGCCCAAACCATTCTTTTGCGCCTCTTTCACGCCCTCAAGCATCACCTTCATCGCCTCTGACCCGCGCGAGCGGTCAATCGGGATACAGCCCGCCTGCAACGCGAACCAGCCCATGATTGGCACGTTCATGATCTGCTTTTTCATGATGAAAGAGCGCTGCGGCATGTGATGGGCGAGGATCAGAATATCAAAGAAACTTTGATGCTTGGCCCCAACCAGACAATCGCCGGTGGGCATCTCGCCGCGCAATTCATAGCGCAGACCCAGATAGAACCGCGCCGCCGCCAGCAGGTGTCCCGACCAGACCGAGGCCACCCGATGTGCCCCGATGCGACCTCGGGGTAGCTGGAATATCAGCCCCCAGATGCCGAAAAACAGCGTCGCCAAAGAGATATGAACATAAAACACCGCCGCGCGCACATAGCTGAACCACGTGATCTTGCCGGGGTGATAGGGGGTCGTAGGCTCTGTCATCAGCGAATTCTCCGAAGCATTCGTGTGGCGGCAAAACGGGTCGCACCATAGGCGACAATCGCAGCCACTGGCGGAATAATCAGCGGCCAGAGCCAGCCCCAACCGCTAAAGCCCAAGCCGGTCAGAAAGCCACCAGCCTCATTGGTCGAGGGGAGTGCGGCCACCGCCACCATTCCCAATAGCACACCCAGCCCAGCCCCTGCGAGCCCGCGCAGCGTAAAGCGACGCACAAAAGCGCGCGCAATGAACATATCGCGCGCGCCCACCAGCCGCAGCGTGGCGATCACCTGCCCATTGGCGGCCAAGGCAGCTTGCGCGGCCAGCGTGATCATCCCCGCCATCGCCCCGAAAATCAGCACCAGCGACATCAGCCCCAGCAAGCGGATGCGTTCCGCCGCCGCCACCAACGGGCGACGCCAGCGGGTGTGATCATCAAACACCGCGCCGGGCGCTTCGCCCTGCAGGCGCAGGCGCAACCCTTCGGAGTCAACGCCTTCACTGGTCTCGGTGACCGCGATCAGCTTGGGCAGCGGCAGCGCGTCAACGGGCAGATCGGGGCCGAACCACGGCTTGAGCAGCGCCTTCATCTCATCATTGCCCAGCACCCGGTCACTGGCCACGCCTGGCGTCGTTTTAAGGACCGCCAGCACGGCAGCGACCTGCGCCTCCATCTGATCGGGCGGGGCGGAAATGCGGATCGTGGCCGAACGCGCCAGACTATCGGCCCAGCGATTGGCCAGCCGCCCCGTGGCCAGCGACAGGGCCAGCGCGAAGACCGCCAGAAACGCCATCGCGGCGGCGGTGAGCAGCGTCAAGCGCGCGGTAAAGCCGGTGGGCGGCACCACGCGATCTGCGCTGGGACGTTCTGATTTCAGCAAGGACAGCGGCGCGCGCATCACAGATCCGCCCCCGCATGTTGCAACCGCCGGTTCGCGATCCGCAGAACCCGTGCCGAGACCTGTGCCTTGGCCTGACGGATCAGGTTCAGGTCATGGGTCGCGATCACCACCGTTTTGCCCATCCGGTTGAGTTCCACCAAAAGCGACAGAAGGCGCAGCGACATTTCCCAATCGAGGTTTCCCGTCGGCTCATCGGCCAAGATCACATCGGGTGACATGATGATCGCCCGCGCCAGTGCGGCGCGTTGACGCTCGCCGCCCGAAAGCTGCGCCGGGCGGGCCTCGCGGCGATGTTTCAGCCCGACCCAGCCCAACAATTCCCGCAGTTCCGGCGCATTCACCGGACGGCGCGAGACCGTCAACGGCAGGGCGACGTTTTCCTCAACCGAGAGATGTTCGAGGAACTGACAATCCTGATGCACCACGCCAATACGCTGGCGAATGCCCGCAATATCATCGCGCGTCATCGCCAACGCGTCCTTGCCAAACAGCGTCATTTGCCCCGCAGAGGGCAGCAATTCCGCGTAGCATAACTTGAGAAACGTCGTCTTGCCTGCCCCCGACGGGCCCGTCAAAAAATGAAACGATCCGGGCGCCAAGCTAAGCGACATGTCGCTTAACAGCTCTCCCCCGCCATAGCTCATCGCCACATGTTGCAGTTCGATCACTGCCAAGCCCTCTATTTTGTGCGCCTCAAAGGCCCTGTGTGACCAAAATGCTTGGACTTTCGCCTTGCGCTTGCTACAACATAAAGAAGCAGTTGGCCAGAACAGCAAAACGCCAACATGGGCAGGGACGGGATATAAGATGCGCTTGGTTTGCCCCAATTGCGGCGCTCAGTACGAAGTAGACGATGCGGTCATCCCACCGAACGGTCGCGATGTGCAATGTTCGAATTGCGCGCATGGCTGGTTTCAGCCGAGTAAAGCGATGCTTGATGCGGATGCCGATCCGGTCAGCCCCGATCCCGTGCCAGAAGATTGGGACGCCGAGGAATGGGAAAGCGCGGTTGACGCGCCTAAAGCGTCACCCATCGCTTCGCCGGCTTCCCCACAGGGGACGCTGGACGCTGCGCCCAAGCCTGAGCCTGAGCCTGAGCCTGAGCAAGACCTCGCATCCGAGCCTGACATGGCGCAAGAAGAGGTCGCGCAAGACACCCCCGAATTGGAAGACGCCCTTGAGGATGGCGAAGATCCCATCGATTGGGATTTCGACGCCGATGAGGCGGAGGACACCGAGGGCGCCCAAGCGCCTGCCCCGGAGTCCAGCGCCCCCGCGCTCACCGATCTAGACGCTGATCTCGACCAAGACGACGTAGCAAGTAGCGACTCGCCAGATCCCGAGCCCGCCGCAAAAGACGACGATCTGACCGATGCCGCCATCGCCGCACTTGTGGCGGCAAGCGCCGAAAGCGCCGCGATGCGCGCCGCGCCCAAAGCCGGTTCGACCCCGCGCAAGCCGCTTGATGACAGCCTGCTTTCGGTGCTGCGCGAAGAGGCCGCACGGGAAGCTGCACAACGCCGCGCCGAGGGCGTGAGCGAGATGCAGGTGCAAGACGAGATGGCGCTTGATGGCGCGCAAGAGGTCGACGAGACCCCAATTGCACCCGCCGCCCGGTTGGCCGCACAGCGCCGCGCGGTGCCCGATTTCTCCGATCTCAACGACGTCGATGTCGAGGATGAGGATCGCGTGGCCGATCTTTATGGCAGTGAGCCCGATGATCCGCAGTATACGCGCGGGCGCGGGCGGCTGCCCGATATTGACGAGATCAATGACACGTTGACCGCAACCAGTGACCGCGCCGGCGAGTCGATTGCCGAAAGCTCGCCAGAGATGGCGGCGCGGCGGCGGTCCGGGTTTTCGCGCGGGTTCACGCTGGTGATCGCGATCGCAGCGGTTCTGGCGCTGGCCTATATTTTCGCCCCCCAGATCAGCGCGCGCGTGCCTGCGACCGAGGCCCCCTTGGCACGCTATGTCGCGACGGTCGATGAGGGCCGAGTTTGGCTGAATGCGCAGATGAGCGCGATCACCGATAAGCTGCAAGGCGATCGCGCGGGCGCGCAATAATCCCGTCCGTGCCGATCAGGCCTGACGGTTTTTCGCGCGTCATCACCCTTCGGTTTCGCCGTTCCTGAGTGCCCTAGCCAGCATTGCCGAATTGATCGAGCAACCGCTTGAGGTAGTCGAGTTCCTCTTCGGGGCGCAACCGATCAGCTGAGCGCCGGCGGATTTCATCCAGCAGGTTTTGCGCGCGGCGATAGACATCCTCGCCTTGCAGCATCTCGCGATCCGTGCCGACTTGCGAGCCGTCGCCCTGCGCGCGGCCCAACGGATCGCGCGGCATCTCGCGGCTGCCATTCTGACCGGCCTGGCCCGCCTGTTGCTGACCGCTTTCGCCCGGCTGGCCTTGTTGGCGCGCCTGATCGCCGCGCATGGCCTGACCCAATGCGCGCATGCCGTCGCGCAGCGCCTCGATTGCATCGGCCTGACGGTCGATGGCGGTGCTGTTATCGCCCTCGCGCAACGCCTGTTCGGCCTGATCCATAGCGCGCCCGGCATCGCCCAAGCGTTTCTCGGCCTCTTGGCCCGCCTCGCCACCATAGCCCGGCAACAGGCCTTTCTGGCGGTCCAGCTCGCGGCGCAGATCGCGTTGACGTTGCGCAAGGCTTTGACCCTGCGTGCCCCCCTGCCCGCCCTCGAGCCCCGGTTGGTCGCCTTGGCCTTGCCCATCGCGCTGCGCCTGATCTTGGCCGCCCGGGCCGGTGCCCTGTTGTGAGCCCGGTTGGTCGCCCTGCCCTTGCTGGCCCTGCTGATCTTGCCCTTGCTGACCCTGTCCTTCTTGCTGGCCCTGCTGGCCTTGGCCCTGCTCTCCCTGCTGACCGTTCTCGGCTTGGCGCTGGCGTTCCTCGGGGCTGATGAACTGGTCCTGCAGGTCGCGGAAGGCCTGATCCGACAGGTCTTGCTGCTTTTTCAGCGTGTCTTGCAGGTCGCGCATCGCCTTGCCGCCGGGCGTATCGCCCTGCCCGCCTTGGCCTTGGGTGACCTTGAGGTTCTCCATCATCCGGGCAAGCTGATCGAGCAGTTCTTGCGCCTCGGCCATCCGGCCCTCTTCCATCAGCTTCTGGATCTGGTCCATCATCTGTTGAATCTGGTCGCCGGTGATCTGCTGGCTGGGTTGGTTCTGATCGCCAAATTGCGGGCCGTCTTCCTTCTCTTGCGCGCGCTCGGCCAGCATCTTGATGTAATTGTCGGTCGCCTCTTTCAGCTCTTGCATGAGCTTGGCGATCTCGTCTTGGCTGGCGCCGTTGCGGATCGCCTCGGACAGCTTTTCCTGCGCCTTTTGCATCGCGGCCAGCGCATCGGCCAGACCGCCATCCTCGACCAGTTCGGCCATTTGCCACAGCGCCTCGGCAAGCTCGTCGCGCACCTCGGGGGTCAGGTTGGCGTCCTGAAGCCGCCCGATCACGAGGCGCATCATCAGATAAACCTCTTCGCGCTTGATGAAGCCTTCATGGCGGTTGGTCAGCGCGCGCAGCAGATCGGCGTCATAGCCCGCATTGGCACGCGACCACAGCAAATCACGGCGCACCTCGATCAACGCCGCCGCCAGCGGATCAAAGAACCGTTTGCCCGGCAGAACCATTTCCTGCGTGCCGGTGGTGCCAGTCTGGCCGCGACCATCCTCGACCTCAAGCGTGAGCTTGACGGGCAGGTTCGCCCAAGGATGTTTGGCCGCATCCTCGACCAGATTTTCGGTGAAATCGGCGCGCGATCCGGTGATCGGCATCGGCAGATCATAGACCAGATCGGGGCGTTGTTCGGGAGCCACAGCCAAGCCATAGCGGCGATCCACCTTGGCCAGATCAAGCTGGATCACCGCGCGCCCGGTGGTCACCGCGTAATCGTCTTGTGCCCGGAACGGCTGGGACAGTTTGCCATCGGCGCGTCGCTCGGCAATCTTTTCCAGCGTGACCGTGGGCGCGCTATCGCCCGCGACGACGACATGAAATACGCGCCCCGCGGGCCCTTTAAGGGAGATCACGCCGTTGCGCTCGGCCTCGAATTCATGGGTTTCGATGCCCGCGCCCGCCTGTGCCGCCCCCTGTTGGGGCAGTGCCGCAGGGTTGGACACGCTTTGCGAAAACCCGATCGCCCCCGTCGCGCCGTAAAGACGGATCGAGAACCGGGTGCCTTCGGGCACACTGATCGTGTCGCCCTCAACCTTGTTGAGATAGAGCCCCGGCTTGCCGGTATAGCGCGGCGGCGAGGCCCAGCCCTCCCAGCTTGGGCCCATCGCGGCCTCGGCTGTGCCGGGGGTGCCGGTCATCCCTTCGCTCGGGTGCCAAATGCGTTGAGGAACGCCGAAAATCACCGCTACCACCAGCGCACTCAGCGCAGTCAGGCGCAGCGCATAAGGGTCGCGGCGCGCCAGATCAGGATCGGGGCGGGGGGCGCGGGCAGCGGCGGCAGTCTGTGCCATGCGCTGCAAATGCGCGGCCCAAAGCGCGCGCGCCGCCGGGTCATCCCCGCCCAAAGCCATCTCATCGGTCAACGCCGAGATCGGGCGGCCGGGCAGCGTGGCATCAAGGCGGGCAATCGCTTCGGCGCGGCGTGGCCAGCGCATGGCCCAAACGCCCCAGCCAAGGGTTGCCAGCCCTGCGAGCAGCGCGACAAGCCAGAACCAGCGCGCCGCCGCCCCCAATTCCAGCGGCAGCGCAAACGCCACTGCCGTGATAATCAGCGCCAGCAGCGACAAAAGTGGCCAGAAGGCACGCAAGCCACGCTCCAACACCATCCCGGCATGGGTCAGCGCAATCGGGCGGGCCAGTCGCGCCAAGGCGCTCTGCTCGCTCCGATCTACGCGCTGTGCGCGCGACAATGCTTTGGCAAACCAGCGTTTAACCGGCATGTCTCCCTTTCACGGGCCGCTGATTCCCGCCCACCGGGTCAGAGCCACTCGGGTATGCTATCGCGCGCCAGCATTTCCGCAAAGGTCGGTCTTGCCCGAATGAGAGCAAATTCGCTGCCCTGCACCAGAACTTCGGGGATCAGCGGGCGCGAGTTATATTCCGACGACATCACCGCGCCATAGGCCCCGGCCGAGCGAAACGCGACCAGATCGCCCGGCGCCAGCGGCGTCATGTCGCGCGCTTTGGCGAAGGTATCGCCGGTTTCACAGACCGGACCGACAATGTCATAGGGCGCCGACGGCGTGCCGGGGCTGGGTTCGATCACCGGGACGATATCGTGATGGGCACCATACATCGACGGACGCACGAGATCGTTCATCGCCGCATCGAGGATCAGGAAATCGCGCCCCTCGCCCTCTTTGAGATAGATCACCGAGGTTACCAAAAGCCCGGCATTGCCCGCGATCAGCCGGCCCGGTTCGATCTCGATCTCGCAGCCCAGATCGCCCAGCGCGCGCTCGATCACTTGCCCGTATTCGATCGGCAGAGGCGGCGCGGAGTTCGACCGCTCGTAAGGAATACCAAGCCCGCCGCCCAGATCGAGACGACGGATATTATGGCCATCCTCGCGCAGGGCCAGCGTGAGGTCGCGCACCTTGTTAAATGCGGCCTCGAACGGCTCCAGATCCGTTAGTTGGCTGCCGATATGCACATCGACGCCGACCACGTCGATCCCCGGCAATTTCGCCGCCAGCGCATAGACCGCGCGGGCCTTGGCAATCGGGATACCGAACTTGTTTTCCGATTTTCCGGTGGCAATTTTCTCATGCGTCTTGGCGTCCACATCGGGGTTAACGCGCAGCGCAATCGGGGCAGTGACGCCCATCTTTGAGGCAATTTGCGAGATCGCCTCGAGTTCGGGTTCGCTTTCGACATTGAACTGGCGGATGCCGTTTTCCAGCACATAGGTGATTTCTTCGCGGGTCTTGCCGACGCCCGAGAAAACGACCCGGTCACCCGGAACGCCAGCGGCGCGCGCGCGGCGATATTCGCCGCCCGAGACCACATCCATCCCTGCCCCGAGATCGCCCAGCAATTTCAGCACGGCGAGGTTGGAATTGGACTTGATCGCGAAACAGATCAGGTGGTCTGTCCAGTTGAGCGCCTCTTGGAATAGCTTGAAATGGCGCGTCAAAGTCGCTGCAGAATAAACGTAGAACGGCGTGCCGACACTGGCCGCGATTTCGGGCAGAGGCACATCTTCGGCATGCAGAACGCCGTCGCGATACAGAAAATGATCCATGATATCTTCCGGTTACTGGGTGGTGACCTGATCGGGTGGCGTAGGCGCACCGTCGACCCCACAGGCGGTCAGGGCAAAAAGAGAGACAATCAGAAGGGCCGTGAGTTTCATCCCAAAATCTCCTTCCAGCGGGCCACTTGCACGCGCACCTGATCGGGCGCGGTGCCGCCGTAAGATTGGCGCGAGGCCACGGAATTATGCACGCCCAGCACGCCAAACACCGCCTCGGTGATCGCGGGGTGGACCGATTGCATCTGCTCCAGCGTCAGATCGGGCAGATCGCAGCCCGCGTTTTCCGCCATCGCGACCAGCGAGCCGGTGACATGGTGGGCGTCGCGGAAGGGCAAGCCCGCCTCGCGCACCAGCCAGTCGGCCAAGTCGGTCGCGGTGGAAAACCCGCCCGAAGCAGCGGCCTCGAGATTGGCCTGATGCACCGACAGATCGCCGATCATCCCGGCCATCGCGGCCAGCGCCAGCATCAGGTTGTCGGCAGCATCAAAGACCTGTTCCTTGTCTTCCTGCATGTCCTTGGAATAGGCCAGAGGCAGGCCTTTCATCACGGTAAACAGCGCGACCGAAGCCCCAAGGATGCGCCCGATCTTGGCGCGGATCAACTCGGCGGCGTCAGGGTTGCGCTTTTGCGGCATGATCGAGGAGCCCGTCGACCATTTGTCCGACATCGACACAAAGCGGAACTGCGCCGAGGACCAGATCACGAGCTCTTCGGCAAGGCGGCTCAGATGCACAGCGCAGATCGTCGAAGCCGACAGGAATTCCAGCGCGAAATCACGATCCGACACCGCATCAAGACTGTTGGCCATCGGGCGGTCAAAGCCCAAGGCCTGCGCCGTCGCATGGCGGTCAATATTGAACCCTGTGCCCGCCAGCGCTGCCGCGCCCAAGGGGCATTCGTTCATCCGCTTGCGTGCATCCTCAAAGCGGGATTTGTCGCGCGCGAACATCTCGACATAGGCCATCATGTGATGACCAAAGGTCACGGGCTGGGCGGTTTGCAAATGGGTAAAACCGGGCATCACCCAATCGGCGCCCGCCTCGGCGCGCGTCACGGCGACGCGGATCAGCGCGTCGAGCGAGGTGATTGCGGCGTCGCATTGCTCGCGCACCCACAGCCGGAAATCGGTCGCGACCTGATCGTTGCGCGAACGCGCGGTATGCAGACGCCCCGCCGGCTCGCCAATCAGATCCTTGAGCCGCGCCTCGACATTCATGTGAATGTCTTCAAGGGCGGTCGAAAACGGGAAATCCCCCGCCTCGATTTCTGACAAAACCGTGATCAGCCCTTCCCCGATGGCCTGCGCGTCCTTATCACTAATGATGCCTTGTGCGGCGAGCATCGCAGCATGGGCCCGGCTGCCACGGATATCTTGGGCATAGAGCCGCTGGTCGTAGCCGATGGATGCGTTGATCGCCTCCATGATCGCATCTGGCCCAGCGGCGAAACGCCCGCCCCACATCGCGTTGGAGGCTTGACTGTCTTTGGTGCTATAGGTCATGGTTCGAGCCCTTTTACGGAGGCGATATGTTACGGTTTCTTGTCCTTTATACGGCGCTGGCACTGGGTGCAAATGTTGCGCAAGCTGCCGATCTCAATGCTCTCAAGCAAGGGCAGATGGAATCGCTGGTCACCTATTCCAAACCTTTGCCGGTGCCGCCGTTTTCTTTCGTTGATGACGCGGGGGAAGAACACTCTTTGGCAGAGTATAAAGGCAAGGTGGTGTTGGTGAATTTCTGGGCAACCTGGTGTCCGCCCTGCCGCGAGGAAATGCCCTATCTCAATGCGCTCGAAAAAGAGTTGGGCGGGGATGATTTCGCTGTGGTGGCCATCGCGACGGGCGGGTCAAACTCGCCAGCGAAAGTGGGGGCTTTCTTTGACGATGAAAAGCTCGACGCTATCCCGCGCTTTTACGATCCCGCTGCATTTGCCTCACGCGCGATGGGGGTTTTGGGGCTGCCGGTCTCGGTGCTGATCGACAAGGACGGGCACGAGGTTGGGCGGATGATTGGTGGGGCGCAATGGGATTCGCCCGAGGCCAAGGCGCTGATCAAGGCGATGATCACAGACTGAGAGGTCAGTAAACGGGCAGCGCGCAATCAAGGCGCGTCTGCCCCGGAGCGATCCTCAATCTCAAAGCGCCCGCGCGCCGCCCCTGATTTCATTGGCACGCACGGGCAGACGTGGAGTTCAAACACCGTTCAGCAATTCAAGTGTGCCAGTGTGCTTTGACCAAGAAACGCGCCTAGGCAGCCTTGGATTGGCGCAGATATCGGGTCATTGCCTGCTCAATCTCTTCGGACAAGCGCATGATCGATTCCAAGCGCCCTTTGATGTCGTCATGAAACCCGTCGAGTTGATCGATTGTCGCGCTCAACCCGCCAGAATTATCGCGCATCCGGCCACACTCGACCCGTCCAAGTACCCGGATCGTATCGAGCCCAAGCATCTGGCGCCGAATCTCGCGGCTTTGCTGGGTCAGTTGAGCGGCAATCGCTGCAGCCTTTCCCATGACTGCGCGCGCATCATTTGAGGCCTTTTGCTCTAGCTCATTCAACAACTCACGCTCTTTTACCCAATCAATGCCCTCAACCGGCACCACCTGCTCGAGTTTGGCATTCATCTCGGACAGCACGCGGCTGCTACCCAGCAAGAACAATGCCCGCGCCACCTCGCGCGACATTTGATCGCAAATATTGCCTTCTCCGGCAACGAAGCTGCGCAAACGATCGGAAATCACCACAGACGACGCTTTGTAATTCTCGGAAATCGCCGAGACCGGCCCCCCAGAGGGCTCTAGCCGCGAAGCGACAATGCGCATATTATTGGGTACGGATTGCAGCGCCTCAAAACTGCGCAGCAAGCCGACTTGTTCCTTTGTGGCGCGCACCATCGCAGTGTTCATCTCGGCCAAAACTTGGGTGCGCGGATCGACCGTGCGGCGCAATTGGCGGTCCCGCGCGGCCAATTCATGGCCCAAGGCATGGGCCATGAAATTGGTATAGCTTGAAAACCCGTCCGCCTCAGCGCCCCGACGCAGCATTCCGGCACTTTCCTCGGGATCGATTTTCTCAACGCGTTCGCGTTCGGAAAACGTCGCGTAGGATCGTCTCATCTTGTCAGAAAGATCACTGACCGGCTTTAGCCGCACCGATAAAAAACCGCCGTCAATCGGCAGGACTATTGCGAAAACCCAGTACCAACCACCTGATTTTGATCTATTTTTGACATAGGCGCCCATCGGGTAGCCTTTTTGGATCGCATCCCACAGGATCCGAAACACGGCCCGCGGCGTATCTGGGTGACGTACGATTTTATGTGGCGCCCCCAAAAGATCGCCCCATTCAAACCCTGAGACCCGGCGGAACACTTCGTTGCCCGAAAGAATTACACCGCGCGTATCGGTACGCGAATAAAATAGCTCTTCAAGCTGGAAGGGCATTTCCCCGGCGTGGCGTTCTGCGGTTTCGACTTGATGGCTCATCTGACCCTCGGCTGCTGCGACTCGCCTGAAGGTAGCGCGCGAAACTTACCGAAGCATTTACGCCAAAGCGGATTTGTTGCGCCCATTAACCACGTCGGGAAAGAGGCAGGCTCTTTTACTGCTTATTAGCGCCTCTATTCCAAATTGGGCGGTGTTGGTGATGGAGTGGAACATGACGAATCGCGAAAAGCCAGATCAAGAGCCGATAAGTGCAGAGCTGAGAAGCCCGCTTGCTTATGCCGTGGCAGAACGAGACCGCCAGACCATCGCCTTGGTGCGCGACGCGATTGCGCGCGGCGACGTCTTGCTGGCCTATCAACCCGTCGTGCAAACCACGCGTCCCGACCGCCCCGCGTTTTATGAAGGGCTGATCCGCGTGCTTGATGAATCCGGTCGCATCATCCCCGCCAAGGATTTCATCGAAAGCGTCGAGATAACGGAATTGGGCCGCAAGCTGGACTGTCTGGCGATCGAGATGGGGCTTGGCGCGCTTTTGGAGAATGACAGCCTGCGCCTTGCGATCAATATGTCAGCGCGATCTATCGGCTACCCGGCCTGGATGAAGGCCCTCAATCGCGGGCTGGCGATTGACGAAACCATCGCCGATCGCCTGATTTTGGAGATCACCGAAAGTTCGGCGATGCTCATGCCTGAACTGGTGAGTGTCTTCATGGAGGATTTGCAGGCGCGCGGCGTCAGTTTTGCCTTGGATGACTTTGGGGCGGGCTACACCTCGTTTCGCCATCTGCGCGAGTTCTATTTCGACATTCTCAAGATCGACGGGCAGTTCATTCGTGGTATCGCACGCGATCCCGATAATCAGGCGCTGACGAAATCGCTTATCGATATTGCGCGTCATTTCGAAATGTTCACGGTCGCGGAATCTGTCGAGAATTCACAAGATGCAGAGTATCTCGCCCAGATCGGCGTCGATTGTCTGCAGGGCTTTTACTTCGGCGTCCCCACGGTGCGCCCGCCCTGGAGCACGGCAGTGCCATCTGCGCGCAAGACGGCCTGACCGACCGGGTTTGGGCCAAAAGGCCTCCCATCCAAGGGATATTCGTCGCGCAACAAAATTGCGCGACCCAAGTTGTCTGCGAGCGTTTCGACTTGACCTGACCCGCGCATCCGCCATGCTGCGCGCCAGCAGGCGGGCGCAATTGCACGCCGCCAACTTCGTGATGAGGAGGATCCCATGACCAATGTCGTCATCGTCTCGGCCGCGCGCACAGCCGTCGGTTCGTTTAACGGTTCGTTCGCAAATATTCCCGCCCATGACCTTGGCGCGACGGCCATCGAAGCCGTGATCGCGCGGGCTGGCATTGACAAAGCTGAGGTATCTGAAACCATCCTGGGGCAGGTGCTGACAGCCGGTCAAGGGCAAAACCCGGCCCGCCAAGCCCATATCAATGCAGGGCTGCCCATCGAATCCGCCGCTTGGTCGATCAACCAGGTTTGTGGGTCTGGGTTGCGCACGGTGGCGCTTGGCGCACAGCATATCATGCTGGGCGATGCGCAGATTGTGGTCGCAGGCGGTCAGGAAAGCATGTCGCTGAGCCCCCATGTCGCGCATCTGCGCGCGGGCCAGAAAATGGGCGACATGAAGATGATCGACTCGATGATCAAAGATGGTCTTTGGGATGCGTTCAACGGCTATCACATGGGTCAAACCGCCGAGAATGTCGCAAATCAGTGGCAAATCTCGCGCGAGCAGCAGGATGAATTCGCCCTCGCGAGCCAGAACAAGGCAGAGGCTGCGCAAAAGGCAGGCAAGTTCGTCGACGAGATCACGCCCTTCACCGTCAAGACCCGTAAGGGCGAGACGGTCGTGGATCAGGACGAATATATCCGTTACGGCGCCACGCTTGAAAGCATGCAAAAGCTGCGCCCGGCCTTTACCAAGGACGGTTCGGTCACGGCGGGTAACGCTTCGGGGTTGAATGACGGGGCGGCGATGGTGCTGCTGATGACCGAGGAAGAGGCCGCCAAGCGCGGGCTGACGCCACTGGCGCGCATCGCGTCATATGCGACGGCCGGTCTGGATCCCTCGATCATGGGCTGTGGGCCAATCCCCTCCTCGCGCAAGGCGCTGGAAAAAGCGGGTTGGAAGCCGGGCGATCTGGACCTGATCGAGGCCAACGAGGCCTTTGCTGCGCAGGCCTGTGCGGTGAACAAGGATTTGGGCTGGGATACGTCGAAGGTGAACGTCAATGGCGGCGCGATCGCCATCGGTCACCCGATTGGTGCTTCGGGCGCGCGCATCCTCAATACGCTCCTGTTCGAGATGAAACGCTCGGGCGCGAAAAAAGGGCTGGCCACGCTGTGCATCGGCGGAGGCATGGGCGTTGCGATGTGCATCGAAGGCCTGTGAGCGAAATCTTCCCCCTAAATCGACCCGAGGCGCGCAACTTTGTTGCGCGCCTTAATTCTTTTCGGTAACACCGTTTCAACGGGAGTTAATTTGAGGAGGCACCATCATGTCCAGAGTTGCACTGGTCACCGGCGGCACACGTGGTATCGGAGCGGCGATTTCGGCCGCGTTAAGCGAGGCAGGCTACACTGTTGTGGCCAACTATGCCGGCAATGACGATGCGGCGGCGAAGTTCACCGAAGAAACTGGAATCAAGGCCTATAAATGGTCCGTCGCGGATTACGACGGCTGCGCGGCCGGGATCGCGAAGATCGAGGAGGAGATCGGCCCGATCGACGTGCTGGTCAACAATGCAGGCATCACTCGCGATGCACCCTTTCACAAAATGACGCGTGAGCAGTGGAATGAGGTGATCGACACCAATCTGAGCGGCGTGTTCAACATGACCCACCCGCTATGGACGCGGATGCGCGATCGCAAGTTCGGTCGTATTGTTAATATCTCGTCGATCAACGGCCAGAAGGGGCAATTCGCGCAGGCCAATTACTCGGCGGCGAAGGCGGGCGATCTGGGCTTTACCAAGGCGTTGGCGCAAGAAGGCGCGCGCGCCAATATCACCGTGAATGCGATCTGCCCCGGCTATATCGCGACCGAAATGGTGATGGCCGTGCCCGAAAAGGTGCGCGAATCTATCATCGGTCAGATCCCCGTCGGTCGTCTGGGCGAGCCGTCCGAGATCGCGCGCGCCGTGGTGTTCTTGGCCTCCGATGATGCGGGCTTTATCACCGGCTCCACGATCACGGCGAATGGCGGGCAATATTTCGTCTAATTTCGTCTCTGGTCGAGACAACCCGAGGCCCGCAGCGTGCGGGCCTCTATCATTGGGGGATGCATGACGCGTCGCAAAGCAAGTTTCATCGGATTTACGGCGGTGCTGTTGTGGTCGCTGCTGGCGCTGTTCACCGTTGGATCGGCCCCGGTGCCGCCGTTACAGCTTAACGCAATGTGCTTTGCGATTGGTGGTGCGATCGGAGTGATCTGGCTGATAGCGACCGGCAGCTTGCATCAACTGCGCGCGGTTGCGTGGCCGGTCTATGTGGCGGGCACCGCGGGGCTGTTTGGCTATCATCTGTTGTATTTCTCGGCGCTACGTCTGGCGCCCCCTGCGCAGGCCGGGCTGATCGCCTATCTTTGGCCACTGTTGATCGTGCTGTTTTCCGGGCTGCTGCCGGGGGAGCGGCTGACCTTTTGGCATATCGCGGGCGCGCTGATCGCCTTTATGGGTGCTGCGCTGATTTTGGGCGGAGGGATTGCGGCTGATCGCAGTGCCGTGCCCGGATATGCGCTTGCTGGATTATGCGCCCTGACCTGGTCAAGCTATTCCCTTCTCTCGCGCCGGTTCGGGCATGTCCCAACGGCGGCTGTTGCGATCTATTGTCTGGCGACATCGGCATTGTCGGGGGCGGCGCATCTGGCGTTGGAGCCCACGATCTGGCCGCAGAACACGCTGGGTTGGGCCGCAGTGCTGGGGCTGGGGCTTGGTCCGGTTGGATTGGCGTTTTACACGTGGGATTTGGGTGTTAAGCGCGGCGATATACAGCTTCTGGGCACAGCATCCTACGCAGCCCCACTGATCTCGACTTTGGTTTTGGTGGCGGTGGGGATCGCACCGGCAAGCCCGGTATTGCTGATATCAGCGGTATTGATTGCGGGCGGGGCTTTGCTTGCGGCGATCGGGGCGCGGCGCAAAATTGGCCCAGCCCCCGTGCCTGTAACCGAGCCGCCGCAGGCGGCGACCCGGAATTCGTGAGAGGGGACCTTCAGGCCTGTTCAAGGCGGTGAATTTGTTCTTTCAGTTGGAGCTTTTGCTTCTTCATGCGAGCAATCTCAAGGTCGTTGGCACCCGGGCTTCGAGCAGCGCGCTCTACCTCCGACGCCAAAGCTTCATGTTTCTTGCGAAGTTCGGTGATGTGCGAACCTAGCGACATGGCAATCTCCTCTTTGGTTGTCAGCCTATTGATTGCACCACAGGTTTTGAGTCGTGTCACGAGTTTGTCGCAAAAAGTCGGTGCACCCCCAGTTTTCTCGCCAAATCTTGCGAAAACGTTAACGCGATATGAGCAATTTTTGACCGTCGCGCAGAATTTCGCGCGCAACATCTGACAAATCTTCCGCATCTTGTGTATGATGCGTCGCGCCATGCACAATCAGCGGCGCAAGAAGCACCAACGGTGCGCGCGCGCCCTTGCGGGCCTGTACGATGACGCGGCGTGCGGGGCGTCCGACTCGCGGGGCTATCGGCAAGACAGTGATCGCGCCCGCCCGCCCCTTCAGCCCTTCAAGAATATCGGCCAATCGGTCTGCCTGCTGGATCAGCGTCATCACCCCCTCGGGGCGCAGTCGCCGCAACCCGGCATCCAACCAATGCGCAAGCGGCGTCGCCTCTCGCAGCGCATATTCGCGTTCGCGATCATTGGCGGGCGTGCCGCTTTGGGCGATGAAATAGGGCGGGTTGGCGATGACATGATCAAAGCTGCGCGCGCGCAAATCAGCCGGCATCTGCGCCAGATCGCCCTCAAACACCTCAAGCACTTGCGTGTTGGCCTGCGCATTGGCGCGCGCAAGGGCTGCATAGCGCGGCTGCACCTCAAGCCCGGCTTGCACCAGCCCGGCCACCCGCGCGCCCAGACAGAGGCTGGCAACACCCGCACCACAGCCCAGTTCCAGAACCGACTGACCCGCATGCGCATCGCAGGCCGCCGCAAGAAACACTGCATCCATTGCCGAGCGGTAACCGCTTTTGGGCTGCGCAATGCGCAACCGACCGCCCAAGAACCCGTCCTCGGTCAGATCCGCAGGCGCAAACATCAATCCGGCCCGATCTCATTGTCGCGCAAGACGACCTGAGCCATGAACAGCTCGCCATCGCGCACCATCAGGCGGCGCGGCAAAATGCCCAGGGACCCTTCGAGAACGCTCATATGGACGTCCATCTGGAAGGCTTCTATACCCTCGCCTCTCAGCAGCGATGCCGCAAAAGCGAGTTTGACAGGGTCGGTGCTACGCAATAGCTCTTTCATGTCCCTCCCATACGGCCCCTTGCGAGGGCTGTCGAGATGGGGCTAGAGCGGAAGGATGACAATGAGCCTCGATGACAAGACCGAAAAACCGCATGACCGGCTGGCAAAAGCACTGGAAGCGGATCTGAGCGCAACCGATGCGCTGATCTTGCAACGTATGGCGTCTGAAAACGCCCCGCGCATTCCCGAAGTGACCGCGCATCTTGTGGGCGCTGGCGGCAAGCGGTTGCGCCCGATGCTGACAATCGCAGCGGCGCGGCTATGCGGCTATCAGGGCAGCCTGCATCACAATCTGGCGGCGGCGGTCGAGTTCATTCACACCGCAACTCTGCTGCATGACGACGTGGTCGATGAAAGCAAGCAGCGCCGCGGGCGGCCCACGGCGAACCTGCTATGGGACAATAAATCCAGCGTGCTGGTGGGCGATTATCTGTTCGCGCGTTCGTTTCAGTTGATGACGGACACGCAGAACTTGCGGGTGCTGTCGATCCTGTCCAATGCGAGCGCCGTGATTACCGAGGGCGAGGTGCTGCAACTCAGCGCCGCCGAAGACCTCGCGACCACCGAGGACACCTATTACAAGGTCGTGCGCGGCAAGACCGCGGCGCTATTCTCGGCCTCGGCAGAGGCCGGTGCGGTGCTGGCAGGAGCCCCCGAAGAGCAAATCTCGGCGCTGCATGACTATGGCGAAAGCCTCGGGATTGCGTTTCAAGTGGTCGATGATCTGCTGGATTATCTCAGCGATGCCAAGACGATGGGCAAGAATGTCGGCGACGATTTCCGCGAGCGCAAACTGACGCTGCCGGTGATCAAGGCCGTGGCGAAGGCCACGCCCGAGGAGCGCGCCTTTTGGGTGCGTGTGATCGACAAAGGCGATCAGCATGAGGGCGATCTGGAACATGCGTTAGAGCTGATGAAGGCGCATGGCAGCTTGGAAGAAACCCGTCAGGCTGCCATCGGCTGGGCCGATCGAGGTCGCGCGCGGCTTGCGATTCTGCCAGCTGGGGATTTGCGCGACATGCTGGACGATCTGGCGGATTACGTTGTGGCCCGGCTACGCTAAACGGCTTGGGGCGCGGCGCCGATCCGGGGCTGCGCTGCCCAAGGCGTCGTTTGTGCGGTCCCGATTGCGCTGTATCATGGCAGGCTTGGATAGGCGTTTGAACCCGCTACTAGGCAAAGAACCTGAAATCTGGCGATCCCTGAAGGACTCGAACCCTCAACCTGCTGATTAGAAGAAAAGATCAGGGCGTTTCTCTGGCCTGCTCCGAACTTCGCCTTATTGCTAAAAATGCATTGTAAACAATGAATTACGTTGACGCGCTTTGCGCTCGCGTCGCATCAAGAACGCCTGAATTTGCTGCAAGTTGCTTCCGTATAGCTTCCGGCAGCGATAGAAGGAAAAGGAGTGTTCTTGCTATGTCCAAGTTGACCAAGCGCAGTGTCGAAGCGCTATGCACCGAGGTGAAAGACTATCTGGTTTGGGATCGCGATCTGCGCGGATTTGGCGTGCGCGTCTATCCATCGGGCAAAAAGACCTACCTCGTTCAGTATCGGGTTGGGCGTCGAACACGCCGGATCACCATCGGCCAACATGGCGCGCTCACCGCAGACGAGGCCCGCAACCAAGCCAAGCGCCTTTTGGGCGACGTTGCGCGCGGCGCGGACCCATCCACCGAGAAACAAACTTTGAGGCGTGCGCCGACGATTGCGGGGCTGTGCGACCGCTTTTTGCAGGAATATGTGGCGGAGCACTGCAAGCCCACGACCGCGCGCGCCTATGCAACGCTGATCCGCAATCATATCCGCCCGAAGTTGGGGCTGATGCGTGTGGGCGAAGTTGTCCGAAAAGACGTGATCGCCCTTCACTATGGAATGCGTGAGACGCCCTATCAGGCGAACCGCGCCATCGCGATGCTCTCTAAGATGTTTAACGTGGCCGAGGATTGGGGGCTGCGCGCCGAAGGTTCAAACCCGGTGCGTCGGATCAAGAAGAACCGTGAGGTGGAAAAGAAACGTTATCTCACAGACGAGGAACAGTTGCGGTTGGGACAAGCCCTGCAAGCCGCTTTGGCCGATGGGACCGAGACTATTCATGTTGTATCGGCTTTTCTGGCTTTGCTTTTGACCGGATGCCGTCGCGGAGAAATCCAAACGCTGAAATGGGAGTATATTCATTACACCCACCTCGACCTGCCCGACAGCAAAACCGGGCGGCGGCGCATTCCTCTGCCGCGCGAAGCGTATGACATTTTGACCGCTTTGCCCCGCTATGATGGGAACCCCTATGTTATCGCAGGCCTCAACGGCGAAAGCCACGTGACTGACCTCGAACGACCTTGGCGGCGTATCCGTGAGCGGGCCGGATTGAACGACGTGCGCATTCACGATCTGCGTCACACCTATGCGTCGGTAGCAATGAAAGACGGGATCGACCCGTTCACGCTTAAAGAGATCATGGGCCACAGAAACCTGCAAACCACCCTGCGCTATGCGCACCTTGCCGACGATGCCGTGCAACGCGCAGCGGGATCAGTGGCGGCGCGGCTGGCGGGTTGCGTTCAAAGGCCTCAGCCAGCGCGGGGGCCGTTTCGGATTGTCGGGTGAGCACTCAGCATCGCAGCACTTATGCGCATCGAATACGGCTCTCAGCAAACCGAGGCCTAAGCCGCAGAAGATAACGCTGCTCTGCTGAGTACGTTCGTCGGGGCACCCGATGAGCGGCGCTTTACGTTACGGGTGGTGAGCTGACCGATGGTCCTGCCTTTATATTAATATAATAGAAGTCTCCTTGGTCGCCTTACATAAGGGGCCGAATGAGCCCTTATCTTACATTACATAGGAGACGCCGCGCATGTCCTCCGCCTTCGATTCTCGACCGCCGACCTATTCAGATGATGCGATTGTCGCGTTGGCAGATCGGTACGGTTTCACCGAAGGATCGCGTGCTGAACTTAAAAAGCGGCTCAACGAGGAGGCTTGGATCTGGCATCGCAATACAAGGATGACGACGCCAATCGCGGCACCAAGCCAAATCCGTAAGGAGCTCCAAGATGTTCACAAGCAGATGTGTCGCCTTCAGAGCGCATTATCGAACCTCTCGCCAAGCGCCCGACAAGCAATCCAGCGCGCAGAAAGTAACGCAGTGCATCCTGCCATACTCGACGAGCTTCGCGATCAGGTCAAATATCCCTTTATAGGCTATCCTGCGCCAGATGGCAGTTTCGGGAATGTCCTTCTCTCACTGGATGATCTTCGCGAACTGATCGACGGTTTTGGGAGCTTGGTGTCGGACACCGCAGAAGGGCTATCCTCGCGTCCTGCGGGACGCCGCCGCGATCATGCCACTCGGATTTGGGTGAAGAACATTGCGGAGATTTGGACCGAGCTGCTTGGCCGTCCCTTCACCCGCGACGTAACGGATGCTGGGGAGCCAATCACGGAAGCTGCCCGCTTCTGCGTAGATACGTTCAAAGCCCTCGCACCCCGTGCGCCGCAGTCCCGAATTCTGACAGTCATGAAAGAGCATATCGCAGGGCGGCGCTGACCTTACTTGTAAGAAATAGCCCGCACTTTTGAAGCAATTTCTTACCAGTGGTTTCGCTCGCCTTGGAGCTTTGGCGCCGCCATGTTGGCTTCATCGAAGACATTAGCACTGGGACGCAGCAAATGACGCATTTTCACAAGACCAGCCCACCGATGGAAGCCACCGATTACTGGGATGGCTTCATCGCCGAGATCGAAGCCGCCGACTACCTGTGCCAAAGCGTGCGCACGCTCCAGAAGTGGCGCGTAACTGGCTTCGGCCCGTCCTTTTACAAACCGGGCCGTTCGGTCCGCTACCGTCGCCGCGATCTGCGCGACTGGGCAGAGGCGCGCCGTCGCTCCAGCACCAGTCAGGACGCCGCCTAATCACCAGTTTTGCCCGCGTTGGGGTTGGCAGCACCGCGCGGGATTTTGGGGCCGGATGGCTCAAAAGGAGCGCGGGGCTTTCCGCTTCGCGCCCTCTCTATGTCTGCCGTTCAGGGCAACGAAAGGAAAACCCATGTCCAACCAACCCGCCTACAAGTTCAGGATTGGTCTGATCACCGCGACGATTTGGGAGAATGACAGTTTCTATTCCGTCGAAATGTCGCGCTCGTACAAGACCAACGAGGGCGAGTGGAAATCCACCACCTCGTTTGGTCACAATGATCTGTTGAACGTCGCCAAATGTTCGGAGCGTGCGGAGAACTGGATTTCCCGCAAGACCGCAATGACGACCTGATTGGAGCGCCGGGCGCCCGCGCCCGGCCCCAAAACAAAAGCTGCCCCGCCGGAGGCACCTTTGACGGCGCGTTAGCGCCCGCCCTTTCTTCACACCTCAGCCACACAGCGCGGCGTCGCCGCAAGAGGGGGGTGATTGTAGCACCCCCCTCTGGAAATACCGCCCGCCACAGGAGACAGACCACAAATGCATGTTGTTCACAGAGGCTTTGACACCATCACCTTGTCAATTGAAGCCAACATTCCGCGCGACCTTTTTGAATACCTCGACGCCGAGCGCGAGAGAGCCGAAGAGGTCCGCGCCCCAGTACCCGTCAGCTATGGCGGGGCAGAATTCGACCTTTTGCCGCATGGTGGCAACGGCTATCGGTTCATTCTCAAAGGTGGACCGCTTGAGGTGACGTGGTTCTTCAAGAAACCCAATGTCCGCGACCCGTGGGGCGTGCGCCTCTCTATCGGCTCGACACTGCTTGCAACGCAAGGCTTGGGCTATGCCCGCGCCTACATCGACAAGACCCTGACGCGGCTGGGAATTCGCTACACCGCCAATCAGGTCAGCATTGCCCGCGCCGATTTTTGCGTTGATGTGCTGGCCCCCGAATTTGAGCTGATGCCTGAAAGTTTTGTGATCCACAGCCACGCCAACCGCGCCGATCACTTAACCTCTGAGGAAGAGGACACACGAAGCAATGGCAAATCGGGGCGGTTCACCTCGGTAACGGTTGGCAAGATGCCGGGGCGGCAAGTGATCATCTATGACAAACGGCGCGAAGTGATCGACCGTCACAAGCCGATCTGGTGGGACATCTGGAACGCCAACCTTGCAGCCGAGGGGATGCCCCCGCTCGATCCGACAGACCGAACGGCAAGCCGCGTCTGGCGCGTTGAAATCCGCGCTGGGAAAGACCTGCTCAAGGATCGCTGGCAAATCCGGCGTTGGGCCGAGTTCGATGCGCAATTTGGCGACGTGGTGGCCGAAGCCTTGCAAAGAATTCGCTATTGCACCGCCGATCCGCAAGACACCAACCGCGCCCGCTGGCCCAATCATCCGCTATGGGATTTAGTCAGCGCCGAAACTGAGGGCGATCTGACGGAAATGCGCAGCCACTTGCCGCCAAGCCAAATCAAACACGTCCACCGCACCGAACATATTCGCCTGATCATGGCCCAACTCGCTGGCAACGCGATCACCCTTGCGGCGCTGGAAGGCACCTCAGAGGCTAAACTGGCCGATCATATGGCCGGAATGGGTGGACGCCTGCGCGATGCCATCAAGGCCGATCCTGCGCGCGCTGCGAACAAGCTGGATCAGGCGCGGGATAGGTATCGATTTGTAGAGTGAAAGGGTTGATCCCTGTGCAATGGCGCTGGCGATAGCTGGCGTCATTGGCATTTGGTGAGATCGGGCGGGAAGCGGACTTACGGCGGTGCAACGTGGCAACCGCAGCGAACTTGGGATAGCGGTCATTCATACACCACGCAGCGCAAGTCGCTCCCTTCTGCCCATCACGGCCGGGAAACCACCCACTCGTTTAGTAACGTGCGACAATACCTTTCGCGGCAATCAATTTTTAGATCAGGCAAACTGGCACTTGGGAGAGAGCAAACCCTCTGGTAGAATGATGGCTACCTAGGGGGCGGCATGATCAGACTTACAAATGTGTGCGTTGAGGGTTTCCGTCTTCTGGACAATATAGAGATCGCCGTGGAAGCTGGCGCGACGGTTGTTGTCGGCCGCAACAACAGCGGCAAGACCTCGCTCACAGAAGTGTTCGATCGGTTCCTTGGCGAGCAAGCCGGTAAGTTCCGCCTTGAAGATTTTGCTGCCGTTGTCAGGCCTAAATTCCTGTCGGCGAAGGGGCTGAGAGACGGCGGGGCAGCCGCCCCAGAAGCCGTGCTGGCGGAGTTGCCGGTCATCGCGCTTACGCTGACCTTTACCTACAATCCGACCGCCGACGATCTCGGTGCGCTGTCGCCGTTTGTCATCGATCTCGATCCTGATTGCGTCACGGCCATCGCCCGGATCGAGTATTCGCCCGTACTCAACACCGTCCCGATGTTGCTCGATCTGCCCGAACTGGAAGAGGAAGCGAATCCGAACGAGAGCCTTCTCCAACATCTACGCGATGCTATCCCCAAAGCCTACGCCATCCGCTGCTTTGCGATCGACCCCACCGACTACTCCAACCGGCGCGCGTTTGATAAAACCACGGAGCTTTCGGCATTGATCAGTACCGGCTTCGTCAAGGCTCAGCGGACGCTCGATCTCGGCAAGCGTGGTGACACTGACGTGATCGGCAAACTCCTGAACAAGTTATTCAAGACTGCCAACACCGTGACCGCATCAATCAGTGATCAGGAAATCGCCCAAGGGCTAAAGGCATCCGTGGCCGATCTCGAACAGGCGATGCAGGGAGATTTCGACGAGCGGCTAAAAGACTTGCTGCCCGCGCTCAACACCTTCGGGTTCCCCAGCATCAACGATACAGAGTTGCGACCGCATACGACGATCGATGTCGAGAGCCTTCTCACCGACAACACCCGCATCCTTTATACTGGGGCAGACGGCGTTCACCTGCCCGAGGGGTACAACGGGCTCGGCACACGCAATCTTATCTATATCCTCCTCCAGCTGGAAGCTCTGCATAAAGCCTATCGTAGCTCCGCGATGCGGCCCGCGACCCATCTCGTTTTTATCGAGGAACCTGAGGCGCATCTGCACCCCCAGATGCAGGAGGTCTTTATCAGCCAACTCAACGCGGCCGTCGCCACTCTTTCACAGAAATATCCAGTCGAACCGGTCTGGCAGGTGCAGTTTATCGTCTCTACCCATTCCTCACACCTCGCCAATGCGGCTCAGTTCGACGCAATCCGCTATTTTCTGAATGAGCCCACGGCGCATGCCGGCGTCCGCCGCACCAAGGTCAAGGATTTCCGTCGCGGGGCCGAAGCAATCAGCCCCGAGGACCGTCGCTTTCTTCAACAGTATATGACGCTCACGAAGTGCGACCTGTATTTCGCGGACAAGGCCATACTTGTGGAAGGAGCCACCGAACGGATTCTGATGCCGCGCATCTCTAAGATTTTGGACGCTGATCTCCCCGCAGACAGCAAGCTCAGCCGTCAGTATATCACCACCATTGAGGCTGGAGGCGCGCATGCGCAGGTTTTCTATCCGCTTCTTGAATTTCTGGAGCTGAAGACGCTTGTCATATCCGATCTCGACGCTGTGCGGCTCCTGGATTCTAAATGGCGAAAGTGCCCTTGCGCAGAAGGTGAGCGCACGTCGAACTCGGCGCTCAGGGCATGGTTCGACGAGCCTCACATCTCCGTCCATGACCTGATGGCGAAGACCACCGCTGACAAGACCAAGGGCTTTTGCCGCATCGCCTTTCAGATGCCGGAAGATGGATCAGCGCATTGCGCGAGAAGCTATGAGGACGCGCTTATTCTCGCCAATCTGGCAGACTTCGAGATTGCCGATGATGCGGAGGCAGCCAAGAATGCGTGGGAAACCGCACAGGATTTCAAGAAGTCCGAGGAGGCGATCAAATTCGCCGTCCGCGAAGAGAATTGGAACGTGCCCCGGTATATCCGCGAGGGGCTGATCTGGCTGTCCGAACCGACGCCACCGCCTGACGCCCCGCCGCCCATAGTTCACGATGGCGAGCCTGGGGAGCCAGCAGTATGACGGTCCAACCTCCATCGCCTGCGGTAATTGCGGCCAAGCAGGCACAAGAAAAACTTGAGGCATGCCTGGAGGCAGGAGAGAACTTCCGTCTGGAAGCTGGCGCAGGCGCGGGTAAAACCTATTCGCTGGTCGCGGCACTCCGGAAGCTAATCGCCGAGCGGGGCACCGCTTTGATGAATGCAGGGCAGAGAGTAGCGTGCATTACCTATACCGAGGTGGCTCGCAACGAGATCGCACAAGAGATTGAGCAGCATCCCGCCATTCTCGTGAACACCATCCATGGGTTCGGCTGGTCCTTCATCTCACCGTTTCAGAAGCAGCTTCGCGATCTCGTCGCCGCTCAGGAGAACCGTCAGGAAGCAATCGAGGCCGCCGGGGGAATTCACAACCAAACGGTCGAATACAATCTCGGCTTTTTCGGCATCGATGATACGCGGATCACGCTCCATCACGACGATATCCCGAAATACCTCGCCGCGCTGCTCGCAAATCCGAAGTTTCAAAGAATTTTCAGCAGCCTGCACCCTGTGCTGTTTATCGACGAGTATCAGGACACCGACCCGCTTGTCATGAGCGCGCTCTCGGACCAGTTTTTTGCGACCGGCACGGGGCCTATCATTGGCCTCTTCGGAGATCACTGGCAGACGATATATCGCAAGGACTATCAGCTCGCGCAATTCCCTAACATCGAGCCGATCGACAAGGGTTCCAATTTCCGTTCCGTCCCTGTCATCGTGGACGTGCTCAACAAGCTCCGCCCGGAGCTGGAGCAACACGTAGATGACGAAACCGCGCAGGGCGAGGCGCGGTTCTTTCATTGTAATGCATACACGGGCGAGCGGGTGGACTCACGAAACGGAAAGGCAGACCTGCCCGCTGAGCTATCCGTGAGCTTCATCAACAGTCTCAAGGCGCAGTTGGAAGCCGAGGGGTGGGACTTGGCTCCGGAAAAAACCAAAATCCTGATGCTCACGCATAACGCCATCGCGGCTGAGCGCGGCTATCCGAACCTAGCCAAAATTTTCGAACACAAGGAAGCCTTCTCCAAGAAGGAAGACGCGACCATCTCCTTCCTTGCCGACACGGTTGAGCCGATTTGCCTAGCTTATATCTGCGGCAATTATGGCGACATGTTCCGATCTATGGGCGGCCTCCCCACGATCCGCAAATCCACTGATAAAGCGGTCTGGCGAGCGCAGATGGATCAGCTCATTGCGCTTCGTGCGAATGGCACCATCGGCGAAATGATCGATTTTCTAAAAAACACCCTACGACCGCGCCTCACGGATCAGGTAGCCAAGCGCGAAGCCGAGATCGCGGGGCTTGGCTCCGATGAAACGCCGGACGAATCCAAATCCCTCAAGCGTCATCGCAAACTCAGAAATGTGGCGTACCGCGAGCTGGTCGCGCTCGTGGAATTCATCAACGGCTTCACACCGTTCGCCACGCAGCACAGCGTGAAGGGCGCAGAGTTCGAAAACGTGCTCGTCATCCTGAGCGCCGGGTGGAACCACTACAATTGGCCGAAATTTCTTGAAAGCCTTCAGACGGGGGACATCCCCGCTAAGGACGAGGCGAGCTTCGCGCGGTGGCGGAACCTCTTCTATGTCGCCATTTCGCGACCAAAGAAACGCCTTGCCGTTCTGGCAACTCAGACGCTCGGACCACAGGCGCTTGCGGCCGCGGTCCACCTATTCGGGGCTGATAATGTCCTATCGCTACCAGTGCCCCAAGGGTGAAGCAAAAAGCGAACTCAAGAGAGCAGATAGATGATCCAAAACGCAGATGAGCGATGTAATGCTGACGAAACTTTGACGATATGGCACTAAGGTTCAAGGACCGTAGGGGCCGGGGCGTGGTCCTCGAATACGAGCCCGAGAGCTGGGACGCCCGATGGGTTCGGAACAAGCTGCGGACTGAGGGACGGGTCAGGATCGCCAAGGTCTTTCACTTCGAACGCGCCGATCTCCTTGGCGAATTGCCTAGCGACGACGACTTCGAGAACATCGACGGCTTCGTGTACCGCTTCCGCTTCGGCTCGCGGCGCGCCGGGTTCCGCGTCATCGAGGGTAGGCGCCTCGGCATCGTCCACAACGTACGCATCGCCGACGCCTTGCCACTAGAGCGGCGGCTGTTCGTCGCTCACCGCGACATGTCCATCTTCCGCGGCCTCTCCGCGGTCATGCCCGCCGGTGGCGAGATCGTGATCGGCAGCGCCGAGGACGGCTCCATACCTATCCAAGAGTTTGAGCGGCTGCTCACCAAATTTCCGACGACGACCGAGCTGGATCGCTATGCCAGAGCACGGGTCGCGGACGTGGTCGGCCAGTATGTCGACGGCATGGCTGATGCCCGGCGGCACTACGAGGAATACATGAGCCGCCACAAGGCGATTGGCGCGACCGACTCGCTCGACACCGAGGAACTGCTAGAGGCGGAGCTCGCGAAGTATCAACTGATCCGTGACACGCTGCGCGGCTGGCTCGCTGCCTCCGAGGTCAGGGTGGAACGCGACTGGCAGCAGCTCCTCATGAAGTTCCTACTGCTGATCTTCCCGAAGTACGTAGCGATCCTAGAGAATGTGCAGATCGCCGACTTATACTCGACACCGGGGCGTTCCCGCAGGCGCTTCATCGACATTGCGCTGGTGGACGCCGCCGGGAATTTGGATGTGATCGAGATCAAGCGGCCTCGCGGGAGTTTGCTGGCGGGTGGCGACTACCGCGAGAACGCTTTTCCGAGCCGGGAGCTCTCCGGGACGATCATGCAGGCGGAAAAGTACCTGTTTCACTTGTCTAAGTGGGGGCTGAACGGCGAGCGTACTCTGACGGAGCGGTATGCGGCGAAGCTACCTCCTGGAATGTCGATACGGGTTACGAACCCGAAGGCCATCGTGATCCTCGGCCGGGATCCGACGGGCGAGGTCTGGGGCGAGCAGGCGGTCGATCTTGAGGTCGTCAGGCGAAAGTACGCGAACGTGATGGACATCATGTCTTATGACGATTTGTTGCGCCGCCTCGATAACGTCATCGCTTCGCTTCGCAGGCGGATCGACGACGAAACCGATATCTGAGCGCCGTGGAAGGGTGGTTACAAACGAACGGTTGTGAAGCCTGCTAAACAGCCGTTTTTTTGCGTCCCGCAGCCGAAAGCGGCATGTCCGCAAGCGGGCCAATCTCTGTCGTTTGGTAGCCCCATTCCGACAGGCGCCGGATGTCCACTGCCCGCTGCAAGCGTGACCGGCAACTTTGTCCGCAGCGGTGACACTCCTCAGCTCGAAATGTTGCGCCACGTGGCGAGTGGCTGCTTTGGCGAATGCCGCCGCGCAGCATCGGCGAGGCTCGAGTGGCAGCAATGGGCCGTTCACGTCGGGCGCTCGATCAAATCTCCACCGCTTGCTCTGGCAACCGTTGCGGCTTGGCAACAAATGATTCCGTGCATGTTGCTTCCGCCATGCTTCCGGCGCGAATATGCGGCACAAAAAGCCAACAGCGCGCGTCCTACAATGCATTGTTTTAAAACAATAAAATGGCGATCCCTGAAGGACTCGAACCCTCAACCTGCTGATTAGAAGTCAGCTGCTCTATCCAGTTGAGCTAAGGGACCGCAGAGTGCCTAGATGCGACAGATTGCGCGGGCGTGCAAGTTTAGATCGCGCGGGTCAGGTAGACTGAATTCGGATCTTCGCGGTAGCTGCCAAACGGCGGGCAGTCCTGAAAGCCTGCGCGCAGATACAGGATGCGGGCGGCCTCAAACGAAGGTTGCGTGCCGGTTTCAAGGCTGAGGCGGGTGATCCCGTCAGCACGGGCCTGCGCGATCAGATGGTCAAGCATCTGCCGCGCAAGACCGCGCCCGCGCGTCTCGGCCAGAACATGCATCGACTTGATCTCGCCGTGATCGGGAGCAAAGCGTTTATAGGCGCCCATCCCGATCACCGCCGATCCTTCGCGCATCACGAAAAACGCGATTGCGGGGGCGGCCAGCGCCTCGGGTGGCATCATATGAATCGATTCAGGGGGCGTATCGGCATGCATCGCTGCGTGGTGGCGCACATGTAGCGTGGCCAAATCCGGGTGCAGCGGCGACTCGCGGGTGATCGTGATCATGATACCTCTTTCCTTCCAACGCGCCGTTAGGCCACCTGCCCCGCCGCCCAACCCGAGGCCCAGGCCCATTGGAAATTATACCCGCCAAGCCAGCCCGTAACATCCACAACTTCGCCGATGAAATACAGCCCCGAGACGCTGCGCGCCTGCAGGGTTTTGGCATCCAGATCAGTGGTGTCAACGCCGCCCAGCGTGACCTCTGCGGTGCGGTAGCCCTCAGAGCCCACGGGGCGCACCTGCCAGCGATGCACCCGCTCGGCGATCTTGGCCAGCGCGGTGTTGGGCTGATCGGCAAGACGCCCCGTCAGCCCGGTATCGGCGACGATATACTGCGCCAGCTTGTCTGGCATGTGACGCGCCAGCGCGTTGTGCAGCGCTTGTTTCCCGGTGCTGGCGCGCTGCTCGGCCAGATCGGCGGCAATATCGCGCCCCGGCATCAGGTCGACTTCGATCGCATCGCCTTCGCGCCAATAGCTGGAAATTTGCAGGATCGCAGGCCCAGACAGACCGCGATGGGTGAACAAAAGCGCCTCGTCAAAGCCGATCTTGCCATGCCCGACGCGCGCCTCCAGCGCGATGCCCGACAGCGGCGCTGAACGCGCCAAATCCTGTTCGGCAAAGGTCAGGGGCACCAGCGCGGGGCGGGTCTCGATCAGGCCCAGTCCGAAATCGCGCGCGATCTGATAGCCGATGCCGGTCGCGCCCATTTTGGGAATCGACTTGCCGCCCGTCGCGACGATCACCGATTGCGCCGCAATCGGCCCCGCACTGGTAGCGACGCTGAACCCATCGGCAGTGCGACTCACGCCCTCGACGCTCACTTGCAAGCGCAACTCTGCGCCCGCCGCGCGCAGATCGCGCACCAGCAGATCGACCACCTGCGTCGCCTTACCATCACAAAACAGCTGACCAAGATGCTTTTCATGCCAAGCGATTCCCGCCGCGTCGATCCGGGCGATAAAATCATCGGGCGTGTAGCGCGACAGCGCCGAGAGCGCGAAGCGCGGATTGGCCGACAATAACCGCTGCATAGCATTTTGCCGCGTCAAAGCACGGTTGGTGAAATTGCACCGCCCGCCCCCCGAGATGCGAATCTTCTCGCCCGGCGCGCGCGCATGATCGAGCACAATAACACGGCGCCCACGCCGCCCCGCCTCGATCGCTGCCATAAGGCCTGCGGCCCCTGCACCCAGAATGACAACATCAGTGGTTTCCATGCCAGCCACTTGCCCGAGCCCGCGATCACACGCAATCGAAATTTGCACGATTTTTCCCTTGCAGCGCCGCAACTCCTTAGCTAGAAACCGCGCCAAGTTGGGATGTAGCCAAGTGGTAAGGCAACTGTTTTTGGTACAGTGTACCGTAGGTTCGAATCCTACCATCCCAGCCAACTTCCTTCAGAACAGCCAGACCCTTTCCTGACTTCGCGATCTCGGGACGCGCTGATCGGGGCGCTGACTACGGAATTTGGATCGCCGGACGCTGGAGCTTTTTCGGGGGCAGAGCACGCTCCCAGCGGGCTTGAATTTGCAGCCCGAGCCGATGAAACCGACCGTCGCAACCCCCAAGACACCACCGATCCACGCGAAAAACCGCCACCATCCTCAGCAGAAAAAGGCGCGTGAACGCCTGATTGCGCTGCGCTTCGGCTTTAGGTGCACGCGGGACAAAAGTGCCAAGGCCGCTAGGGCCGGGGATTTCGATAGAAAAGCGCTCGATATGCATATCGGCCTGAGACAACGGCTTTGGGCCGAGGAGCGGACGCGGCCCGTCCTATTTGCGCAGCGCATCTAAGCCTTGGCGCAGCGATTCCTCTAGCCCGGCCTGTTCCAAGGATTGGCGCAGCCGCAGATTATACCCCCCTGGAGTGGAAAGCGCTTCAAGCGTCTCGCGACAGGGGCCCGCCTGCAAGTTCGCGCCAATCAGCGCGCGCAAAAAGGATTCGCCCTGCGCGCGTTCAACCCCCTGATGTTCCAACCAATCTGCAGTCGCTGCGATCATCAAGAGCGCGGGGGACAGCACGGCTTGGGCGCAAAGATAGGCATTCAGTTCACCGACGCTTTGCAGCGCAAAGACGTGATTGGCGGGGCTGAATATCTCGCGCACGAGGGCGACATCGCCCAAGGTCAAAATCGGCGATCCTCCCTGTGCGATGGCTGGAAAGGGGAGCATGATCGCAGCGGCCTTTGCCGGGGCAACCTGTACGGCGATCTCGTCCAAAGGCATCTCGGCAATGAACGAAATCACCCGCTGGCCTTTGCGAAACCGCAGATTCGCCAGAACGGCGGGGGCGTGGGCGGCAAGAAGGCCCAGAAACACGATATCGCTGCGATCTATGACGTCTTGATTGGCCGCAACGCTGACGCAATCGAACGCCTGCGTCAGGCGGGCCGCATGCGCTCGGCTGCGTTCGGACACGGTGATTTGATGGCGCTCTGGGGCGAGGCCGGTGACGACCGCCGCTGCAATCGTGCCAGTGCCGATAAAACCGAGTTTCATGTCAGATCGTCCTCCAATGAGCGCGCCGCCCATGCCCGGTCAGGCACGGGGAGGTCTTGGCGCAGATGATGCGCGATTTGGGCGTATTGCGAGGCCATCGGGCTCGATTTGCGCCAAACAAGGCCAATCGTGCGCTTTGGACGGGGCGCGGGCAGACGCGCGACTGAAACCTCTGCCGCGCGCATCTCGTTGCGCACCGCCATCTCGGGGATCAAGGTAATCCCGATTCCCGCACCGACCATCTGCACCAGCGTGCTGAGCGAGCTGCCCTCCATCAAGTCCTGCGGACCCAGCCGCGAGGGTTTGCAAAAGGACAGGGCCTGATCGCGAAAACAATGGCCCTCTTCAAGCAGGAGCAACCGCATCTCCAGCAGCCCCTCGCGGCTGGGCACCGGTTTGTCGGCATCTGCGCGCGCACGCACCAGCGCGAATTCCTCGTCAAACAAGGGCTCTTCGTGCAAGGTGATCTCGGAGACCGGCAAGGCGACGATAGCAATATCCATGCGCCCCTCGCTGAGGTCGCGGATCAAGGTCTGCGTGATCGCCTCGCGCGGGTGGATATCAAGATCGCGATAGCGCGCGCCCAAGGCGCGGATCACATCGGGCAGCAGATAGGGTGCAATGGTGGGAATCACGCCGATGCGCAGCCGCCCGCTGAGCGGGCCATGCGCCACGCGCGCCAATTCTGCCAATTCATCGACCGAGCGCAAAATCGCGCGGGCCCGATCCGCCAGCGCCGCGCCAAGGCTTGTCAGCCGGATCTGGCGCGCCCCACGTTCCACAAGGGGGGCTCCAAGAATCTCCTCCAACTCCTTGATCTGCACCGAAAGCGCGGGCTGCGAGATGGCGCAGGACTCTGCCGCGCGACCGAAATGGCCATGGCACGCGAGCGCCTCAAAGTAGCGCAAATGCTTCATCGTCAGGGGTGCCATAAGCTCACGTTATCTCAACAATTAGTAAATCTAAATTTTCTTAATGACAAACACTGCTACATTCCAAGCAGAATCTTGGCACGCCCCAGCGGTTTTGGCCGCCCCCGTCAGAGTTTCAGTGGGGAGCAAAAGGACCGCCAGCATGCCCGGCATCTTTGCAAATGGAGCACGATTATGGACGGAAATGATGTGAACACGGCGGGCAAATGTCCTGTGATGCATGGCTCGAACACCGAAACGGGCACGGGCGTGATGGATTGGTGGCCCAAGTCGCTCAACCTCGACATTTTGCACCAGCATGACACCAAGACCGACCCGCTGGGGCGCGAATTCAACTACGCCGAGTCGGTGGAAACGCTTGATTACGACGCGCTCAAGAAAGACATGCACGCGCTTTTCACCGACAGTCAGGAGTGGTGGCCCGCGGATTGGGGCCATTACGGCGGGTTGATGATCCGTCTGGCGTGGCACGCGGCGGGGTCGTATCGACTGGCCGACGGGCGTGGTGGCGCGGGTACTGGCAACCAGCGATTTGCGCCGCTCAATTCGTGGCCCGATAACGCAAGCCTTGATAAGGCGCGCCGCCTTTTGTGGCCGCTCAAAAAGAAATACGGCCACAAGATCAGCTGGGCCGATCTGATCATCTTCGCAGGCAATGAGGCCTATGAAAGCCTCGGGCTCAAGACCTTTGGCTTTGGCTTTGGTCGTCAAGACATCTGGCATCCCGAGACCGACACCTATTGGGGTGCCGAAAAGGAATGGCTCGCGCCCTCGGACGAACGCTATGAGGATGTGGATGCGCCTGCGACGATGGAAAACCCCTTGGCCGCGGTGCAGATGGGTCTGATCTATGTGAACCCCGAAGGCGTGAACGGCGTGCCCGACCCGATGAAGACGGCCGCGCAAGTGCGCGAGACCTTCTTGCGCATGGCGATGAATGATGAGGAAACCGTGGCGCTGACAGCGGGCGGGCATACGGTCGGCAAATGCCACGGCAATGGCGATGCGAGCAAGCTGGGGCCAGAGCCCGAGGCGGCGGATGTCGCTCAGCAAGGTCTGGGCTGGTTCAACCCCGAGATGGGGGGCAAAGCGAGCAACGCCATCACCGGCGGCCCGGAAGGGGCGTGGACCACCAACCCGCTGGAATTCGACATGGGCTATTTCGACATGCTGTTCGGGCATGAATGGGAACTCACGCAAAGCCCCGCAGGTGCCAAGCAGTGGAAGCCCGTCAACATCGCCGAAGCCGACATGCCGGTCGACGCCACGGACCCGACTCAGCGCCGGATGCCGATGATGTCCGATGCCGATATGGCGATGAAAGTGGACCCGATCTACAACGCGATTTGCCAAAAATTCATGGCCGATCCCGCGTATTTCAAGGACACGTTCGCGCGCGCTTGGTTCAAGCTCACTCACCGCGACATGGGGCCGAAGGCGCGCTACATCGGGCCATGGGTGCCCTCGGAAGATCTGATCTGGCAAGATCCGGTCCCGGCAGGTGCGACCGATTGGGACGTCGCCGCGGTCAAGGCAAAGATCGCGGCCAGCGGTCTGGGCGGGGCCGATCTGATCGCCACCGCATGGGATAGCGCACGCACCTATCGCGGTTCGGATATGCGGGGCGGTGCCAATGGCGCGCGCATCCGTCTGGCACCGCAAAAAGACTGGGAGGGCAATGAGCCCGCGCGTCTGGCCAAGGTTCTGGCCGTGCTGGAGCCGATTGCGGCGCAGGCCGGGGCCTCGCTGGCGGATGTGATCGTGCTGGCAGGCAATGTCGGGCTGGAGCAAGCGATCAAGGCCGCAGGCTTTGACATCGCCGTGCCCTTCACGCCCGGTCGCGGTGACGCCACCGATGAGATGACCGACGCTGACAGCTTCGACGCGCTCGAACCGCTGGCCGATGGGTTCCGCAACTGGCTCAAGAAGGACTACATTGTCAGCCCCGAAGAGATGATGCTGGATCGCGCGCAACTCATGGGCCTCACTGCGCCGGAAATGACGGTGCTGGTGGGCGGTATGCGGGTGCTGGGCACCAATCACGGCAGCAGCGATCACGGCGTGTTTACGGATCGCAAAGGCCAGCTGACGACCGATTTCTTCGTCAACCTGACCGATATGGACAATAGCTGGCATCCGGTTTCGGACGGCAGCTATGAGATCCGCGATCGCAAGACCGGCGCGGTGAAGTGGACCGCAAGCCGCATTGATCTGGTCTTCGGGTCGAACGCGATCCTGCGCGCCTATGCCGAGGTCTATGCCCAAGACGACAGCGCCGAGAAATTCGTGCGCGACTTTGTGGCGGCGTGGAACAAGGTGATGATGGCGGATCGCTTCGATCTGGCGGCCTAAGCCCCCCCACCCGCACAGGTGAGAGAAACTCAAAGCGGCGCGCGGCACCCCTGCCCCGCGCCGTTTCTTATTACAAGCGACCTCAGCCCAAGCGTTTGTTCCACGCGGGTTTACAGGCGCGGTCGAGAAACGCCACCAACTCGCCCGAATGGGGACGCAGAGTTTCACGCAGATCATGATCGCCCGGAACGGCCAAAAGCTGCGCG
Organism: Thioclava arctica; assembly: GCF_040892615.1. NCBI lineage: Bacteria > Pseudomonadati > Pseudomonadota > Alphaproteobacteria > Rhodobacterales > Paracoccaceae > Thioclava > Thioclava arctica. The sequence continues at coordinate 99,883 of NZ_JBFRYC010000001.1, read as the reverse complement.
GCAGGCTGGGCCGCTTGCAGGCGTAGTGCGTCGGCAAACGCCACGGTGGTGTCGTCACGCCCATGCACCAAAAGCAATGGGCAGCGGACTTGGGCCACGGTGTTGATCGGCGCGATCTCATCAAAGCGCGCGCCAATCACGCGCTCAACATGGCGCAGGACGTATTGGCCGATCACCGCAAACGGGATGTGATATTGCGCCATCCAAGCGCGCATCACCTCGCGCGGATGGGCAAAGGCGGACAGGCTGATCACCGCGCAGACATCATCCTTGCGCGCGGCATGCAGCAACACCGCCCCCGCCCCCACCGAATGCCCCAGCAAGGCGATGGCATCGGGGGCAATCTCGGGGCGGGTGCGCAGATAGGCCAGCCCTGCGGCGATATCCTCGGCAAAGCGCGGCATCGAGGTAAAGCGATCATCATCGCTTTGCCCATGACAGCGCGCATCGACAAACAGCACCGCATAGCCCGCCGCGTGCAACGGCGACGCGATCTGCAGCATCATCGACGCATTCGCCCCCCAGCCATGCATCACCAGCACCGCCGGATGAGGCCCGGGCGTGGCGGGCATCACCAGCCACGCGAACAGGGATTTCCCCCCCGGTCCGGGCAGACGGATCTCTTGCGCAGTCTCGCGCGGCAAATCCAGATCGGCGGGGGTGATGTCATGGGCAAGCCGGGGCGCTGCCAACCCGCGCAGAAGCGCTAGGTGCACCAGCCAACGCGCGCCCATAGCGACGACAAGCGCAAGCGCCAGATAGGTCAGGATCGCTACTGTCACGGGTATCACCAATCGCGAAGCGGGGACGGTGGCCTTGATCTATGGGGCGGGTGTGTGCCGGGCAAGGCAGCAAGGCGCATGGGTAACAACAGGACGCGGGCAGGCGCTATATCAGCTGAGCGCATCCTGGATGCGATAATGCAGCAGCGCCAGTGGCAGCGACAGGCGGCGCAAGGGGCCAAGTTCAAACCGCTGCGGGCTGCGCTGAAAGAAGTTCGGCAGATCGGTCGGCTGGCCCAGCGCAAGCCGCGCCATCTGATCGCCGCTCCACGAGCCCATCGCCACGCCATTGCCGTGATAGGCAAAGGCGCCGTAAACGCGTTCGCCCTGCCCCAGCGCCCCCACAAACGGCACCAGATCGCGCGCCAGACAAACAAGGCCCGACCAGAAATGCGACGTCTCAACGCCCTGCCATGCGGGAAACATCGCATCAAAATGGGCGCGCGTGGCGGTGCGATGGGCACGCTGGCTGGCATCGCTCCAGCGCACCGCACCGCGCATCCCGAACAGCATCCGGCGATCTGGCATCAAGCGGAAATAATGCAGCAGGTTGCGGGAATCATAAGCCATCAGATCGCTCGACCAGCCCTGCGCGGCGATCTCATTCTCGCTGAGCGGGCGCGTCACGATCACCGAGGATTGCAGCGGCAGGTACCGCGACCGCATCCAGCGCGGCAACGTATCCGAGGAATAGCCGTTGGTCGCCATCAGCAGATGACGCGCGCGCAAGCGGCCATGCGCGGTGTGTAGCACATGAAACTCTCCCTCGCGCGTAATCGAGTGCACCGCACTGTCGGCATGGATACGCCCGCCGCGATCTTGCACTGCCCGCGCCAGCCCCAACGCATATTTGCGCGGGTTGAGCGCGAAACCCAGATCAAGACGCAAGCCGCCATGCATTCCTTGCGCGTTCAACCCCAGACTCGCCAGATCGCCGGGCCCGATCAGATCGGCTTGAACACCGTAAGTCGCGCTGATTTGCGCGGCCTCGGCGCGCATCTGCGCAAACACCTTCGGGCTATGGGCGAGTTGCAATTCGCCTTCGGAATGGCGATCTACCGATAGGCCAAGCGTCGCGATGCGATCTGAGACCTGCTCAATCGCGGCGCGTTCGGCGGCATGAAACTTGGCGGCCTCAGCCGCGCCGTAGCGGGTTCGGATCTGCGCGCTGCTGGCCTTGGCCCCGCCGATACAGCAAAACCCGCCATTGCGCCCCGACGCGCCCCAGCCCGGCGGGTGGGCATCGAGAACGGCGACCTCTGCGCCCGCCTCAGACAGCCGCAGCGCCGCTGACAGCCCGGTAAAGCCTGCACCGATCACGGCGAACTCGACGCTGCTTTCCCCTTCAAAACGCGGATATTGCGCGGGGTCTGGCGCGGTTTGCACCCAAAAGCAGCCCTCAAGCGACTTGGCCGCATAGGCTGCGGGTTCATAGATCCGCCCCGCGATTGACGGCTCGCTCACACCCGTTCGCCCTCTTGCTCTTCGCGTTGCTGCTTGAGGATCGCGCGTTTGGACACCAGCGACGCCCCAACCACACCGACCGCCACCACCGTGATCATCAGCGTCGAAAGCGCGTTGATCTCGGGCGAGACGCCAAGGCGCACCGCTGAGAATATCTTGATTGGCAAGGTGGTCGAGGACGGGCCGGTGGTGAAGGACGCGATCACCAGATCATCAAGCGACAGCGTGAAGGCCAGCAACCAACCCGACACCACGGCGGGCAGAATGATGGGCAGCGTCACCAGCCGGAACGTGGTGAAGGACGAAGCCCCCAGATCCATCGAGGCCTCTTCAAGCGAGCGATCAAAGGTTAGCAACCGCGACGACACCACGACCGAAACATAGCACATCGAGAACGTGGTATGCGCCAGCATGATCGTGAAAATACCGCGATCCAACCCGATAGCGATGAACAGCAACAGCAGCGACAGACCGGTAATCACATCGGGCATCACGAGGGGCGCATAGATCATGCCTGAAAACAGCGTGCGCCCCGGAAACCGCCCCGCGCGCACCAGCGTGATCGCCGCCATCGTGCCCAGCACCGTGGCCAGCGTCGAGGAACTGACCGCCACCTTGAGCGTCACCCAAGCCGCATCAAGGAAGGGCTGATCATGCATCAGCGCGACATACCATTTCGTCGAAAATCCGGCCCAGACCGTCACCAGTTTCGAAGCGTTAAAACTGTAGAAAATCAAGATCAGCATCGGCAAATAGAGGAATGCAAAGCCAAGCGATAGCGAGGTGACGTTGAACCAACTCAGGCGTTTGTTCATGACTCTGCCTCCTGCTGCTTTTGCTGATTGCGCTGGAACAGGACGATGGGCACGATCAAGATCACCAGCAGCACCACCGCCACGGCCGAGGCCACGGGCCAGTCGCGGTTCGAGAAGAACTCATCCCACAGAACCTTGCCGATCATCAGCGTTTTCGACCCGCCCAGAAGCTGCGGGATCACATATTCGCCAAGTGCCGGGATGAAGACGAGAAAGCAGCCCGCAATCACGCCGGGGCGCGACATCGGCAGCGTCACCAACCAAAAGGCCGACAGCCGCGAGGCCCCCAGATCGATCGCCGCCTCATTGAGCGATTCATCCATTTTATCCAGCGCGGCATAGATCGGCAGGATCATAAAGGGCAGATAGGTATAAACGATGCCGATATAGACCGCCTTGGGCGTGTTCATGATGTGCAGGGGTTTGGAAATCACCCCAAGCCACATCAGAAACTGGTTGAGCAGCCCCTCATCGGCCAAAATTCCCATCCACGCATAAACGCGGATCAAGAACGAGGTCCAGAACGGCAGAATGATCAGCATCAGCAGTGTCGGGCGCCATTCATCGGGCACGCGCGCCATGCCATAGGCGATCGGATAGGCGACGATCAGGGTGAACAGCGTCGAAAGCGCCGCGATTTGCAGGCTCGACAGATAGGCTTTCCAATACAGATCGTCCTGCGTGAGGAAGGTGAAATTATCAAAGCTGAGCTGGCTGAGGAAATCTTTGAACCCCGCCCAGCCCTGCGCCAGATCAAATGTCGGCGAATAGGGCGGGATCGCGATCGCCGTGGTCGAAAGCGAGATTTTCACCACGATCAGGAAGGGCACCAGAAACAGCGCCACCAGCCACAGATAGGGCACGGCGATCAGCATGATGCGACGCAGATTCATCCCGTTCCCTCCCTTAATTCGTCAACACGATGCCAGCGGTGCGCGTCCAGCTTAGCCAGACCTCGTCCTCCCAGGTAAATGCGCGCCGCTCAAGTCTGCGCGCATTGGTCATCGTCGCCGAGATCACCTTGCCGCTAGCCAGTTCCACCCGATAGGTCGAGATATTGCCCAGATACGCGATGTCGATGATCTTGCCGAAGGCGTGGTTGGCGCGGTCGGGATCTGGCTTATGACTGACGGTGATCTTCTCGGGGCGGATTGCGTAAAACACTCGCGCGCCCTCGGTCACCGGGGTGGTGGCAACCGCATGCACCGGGTCTTGGCCCTCGGCATAGGCGATACTCACCGCGCCTTCGGGACCGCTTTTATCGACCGAGGCATTGCCCTCGATGATATTCACATCGCCAATGAAATCCGCGACATAGACCGAATTTGGCTGTTCATAAATATCGGCAGGGGTCGCGATTTGCATGATCACGCCCGCATTCATCACCGCGACGCGTGAGGCGACGGTCATCGCCTCTTCCTGATCATGGGTGACAATCACAAAGGTCGTGCCGGTGCGTTCCTGAATATCCATCAGCTCAAACTGAGTATCCTGACGCAGCTTTTTGTCCAGCGCGCCCAGCGGCTCATCCAGAAGCAACAGCTTGGGGGCCTTGGCCAAGGACCGCGCCAGCGCCACCCGCTGACGTTGCCCGCCCGAAATCTGGTGCGGCTTGCGGCGCGCGAATTTCTCGAGCCGGGTGAGGCGCAGCATCTCGGCGACACGTTCCTCGATACGCTCTTTGGAAGCCCCTTCGCGTTTCAGACCGAAGGCGATATTTTCCCAGACCGAGAGATGGGGAAACAGCGCGTAGCTTTGGAACATCATGTTCACGGCGCGCTTGTTGGGCGGCACTTGCGCCACATCCTGTCCGTCGATGGTGATCTTGCCCTCGGTAGGCGTTTCGAACCCGGCCAGCATGCGCATCAGGGTCGTCTTGCCACAGCCTGAAGGGCCAAGCAGCGCGAAGAATTCTTTTTCGTAGATATTGAGATCGATATTATCGATGGCGGTGAAATCGCCGAACCGTTTGGTGATCGAGCGACATTGGATCAGCGGCTTGGCCTTTGGGTCGTTCCAAGGGTCAAAAACGATTTGCGGCTTTGCCTGCGCCATACGTGCCTCGAAGTCTTAAAGGGAAACGAAAACCGCGCCGGGAGTTGCCCCGGCGCGGATGGTCATCACTTCAAATCAGGTGCCCGATTTGATCTTGGTCCACAGACGCGTCACGATCCGCTGCACTTTCGGCGGATAGGCCGTGACCGTGTAGAGATTGTCCATTGTCGCCGCGTCCGGGTAGATCGCCTGATCGTCCAGAACGGATTTATCCAGATATTTCTGCGATTCCAGATTGCCGTTGGCGTAGTTCACATAGTTCGACGCGGCGGCAACGTTTTTCGGGTCCATGATGAAGTTGAGGAACTTCAGCGCGCCTTCCGGATTGGGCGCATCGGCCGGGATCGCCATCTGGTCAAACCACATCAGCGCCCCCTCTTTGGGGATGTGATAGGCGATATGAACACCGTTATCGGCCTCATCAGCGCGATCACGCGCCTGTAGAATGTCACCCGACCAGCCGAAGGCCACGCAGATATCGCCATTGGCGAGCGAGTTGATATATTCCGAGCTGTTGAATTTCTGCACATAGGGGCGGACAGCCTCTAGCACGGGCTCGGCCTTGGCGATCACCGCCGGATCTTTGGAGTTCGGATCTTCGCCCAGATAACGCAGCGCGGCCGGGATCATCTCGGTCGGAGCATCCAGCATCATCACGCCGCATTTCTGCAGCTTTTCGATGTTCTTGGGATCGAAAATCAATGCAAGGCTGTCAACCGGCGCATCGTCGCCCAGCGCGGCTTTGACCTTGTCGACATTGATGCCAAGCCCGGTCGTGCCCCACATATAGTTGATCGAATAGGCGTTGCCGGGGTCATATTGCGCGGTGCGATCTTTGATCTTGTCCCAAAGGTATTTCGCATTGGGCAGCTTGGAATAGTCGAGCTTTTGGAACACGCCCGCCTGAATCTGGCGCTCGATGAACGAGCCGGTGGGCACAACGACATCATAGCCCGAATTGCCCGACAGCAGTTTGGTTTCCAGCACCTCGTTGGAATCAAACACGTCATAGATCAGCTTGATGCCGGTCTCGTCTTCGAACTTCTTCAGCAGCGACTCGTCGATATAGTCGGACCAGTTGTAAACGTGCACTTCTTCAGCGCTGACAGCAGTGGCGCAAACTGCAAGAAGAGCGGCCGGTAGGAGCGATTTGAACATTTTCATTCCCTGTTGGTTGTTCTTTACATGACAGCCTTGCGGTATTATTTGATCAAATCAAGTATCTTTCTACATCATGTTCCATTCTTGCCCGGTGGTGTCCCGTTTTTTCAAGGAACATGATGCGAATTCGGGCAATCGGAAAAGGCGAGGATGACAGGTGACCAGTATCGAGGTGGAAAAGCGTCCTGCTCATCTGAACATCTACAGCGCATTGCGCAATATGATTCTGTGCGGCGATCTTGCGCCCGGTCAGCCAGTCACCATTCAAGGTCTCGCGGAAGTTCTGGGCGGTTCCACCACCCCGGTGCGTGAGGCGATCCGGCGGCTGACTTCGGAAGGGGCATTGCACTTTCAGGGCAATCGACGGGTCTCGGTGCCCGTGCTGACCCTGCCCCAGATCGACGAGCTACGCTTTGCGCGCGTCGCGCTGGAGCCGGAATTGGTCCGAATGGCGTCGAAAAACGTAACAGCTTCGTTGATTTCCGAGCTTTGCACGATCGACACGACGTTGGATGTCGCGATCGAGCGGGGCGATGTGAAAAGCTATCTGCAAATGAACTACCGCTTTCACATGACCCTCTATCGCGCCGCGCAATCGGATATCTTGCTATCGGCGGTGAACAGTTTCTGGCTGCGATCTTCGCCCTCGCTGCGCGTGATTTGCGGCCGCTTTGGCACCCAGCATCTGCCCGACAAGCACCAGGAAACGATCGCCGCGCTGCGTGCAGGCGATAGCGATGCAGCGGCACAAGCGATCGCGCAGGATATCGCGCAGGGCATGGATAATATCCGCGCCGTTTTACTCAATCCCAATGGCACTATCGCACCCGGCGCGCTCAAGGTTTCTTGACCTCGCAAATTTGATCATATTATGTGAACGCAGATTGCAGGCAAGCGCGGTGGCGAGTCGCCCGCGCCCGCCTGCCCCCACCCCTACCAAAGGATGCCCTCATGTCGGAAAATCATCTGCCCACCGCCGAACTGCAAGCGCTAGACGCCGCCCACCACATGCATCCTTTCACCGATGGCGATGAGTTGAACGCCAAGGGCGCACGCATCATCACGCGTGCGCAAGGGGTCTATCTGACCGATAGCAACGGCATCGAAATCCTCGACGGGATGGCCGGGCTGTGGTGTGTCAATATCGGCTACGGACGCGAAGAAATGGCCGAGGTGGCCGCGCGCCAGATGCGCCAACTGTCGTTCTACAATACATTCTTCCAAACCAGCCACCCGCCCGCGATTCATCTTGCCGCCAAGCTGGCCGAGATCGTGCCGGGCGATCTGAACCATGTGTTCTTCAACGGTTCGGGGTCCGATTCCAACGACACCAACCTGCGCATGGTGCGGGTCTATTGGGCGCTCAAGGGCAAGCCGGAAAAGACCGTCGTGATTTCGCGCTGGAATGGCTATCACGGCTCGACGATGGGGGCGGCCAGCCTTGGTGGCATGAAGGGGATGCACAAGCAGGGTGGCCTGCCGATTCCGGGCATCGTGCATATCAACCAGCCCGACTGGTGGTCTGAGGGCGGCGATATGACCCCCGAGGAGTTCGGTCTGATGCGCGCCCGCGAGCTTGAGGAAAAGATCCTCGAAATCGGCGAAGATAAGGTCGCCGCCTTTATCGCCGAACCCGTGCAGGGCGCGGGCGGCGTGATCATTCCCCCCGACAGCTACTGGCCCGAAATCCGCCGTATCCTTGATAAATATGGCATCCTGTTCATCGCCGACGAGGTGATCTGCGGCTTTGGGCGCACCGGGAATTGGTTTGGCAGCCAGACCTTTGATCTGCGCCCTGACATAATGACCATCGCCAAGGGCCTCTCCTCGGGCTATCTCCCGATTGGCGGCTCGATGGTCTCTGATGAGGTCGCCAGCGTGATCAATAGCGACGAGTTCGCCCATGGCTACACCTATTCCGCCCATCCGGTTGCCGCAGCCGTTGCGCTGGAAAACCTGCGCATTCTGGAAGACGAGAAGATCATCGACACGGTGCGCGCCGATACCGGCCCTTATTTGAAGGCGAAATGGGAGGCGCTGACCAATCATCCGATGGTGGGCGAGGCCAAGATCGTGGGCATGATGGCCTCTATCGCGCTGACGCCGGACAAGGCGAGCCGCGCGAAATTTGCCGCCAAAGAGGGCACCGTCGGGTTGATCTGCCGCGAGCGCTGTTTTGCGAATAACCTGGTGATGCGCCATGTCGGGGATCGCATGATCATCTCGCCGCCGCTGGTGATCTCGCGCGGCGAAATCGACCTTCTGATCGAACGCGCGCGCAAGGCGCTGGATGAGACCTATGAGAAGGTGAAAGCGCAAGGCATGTGGGAGGTCGCGCAGGCCTGAGCACTGGAGTTCGCTTGAAACAGGAACCGCGCGCCCGTCATTTACGGCGCGCGGTTTTCATTTGGCCTCAGCCACCGATCAACAGCAGCAGACCCAGCCCCAGCACCACCAACAGCACCAGCGACAGTGTCACCGTCGCAATCACCCGCGGCCCCGCCGCTGCCACCGCACGCGCATCCACCCCCAGCCCCAGCGCCGCCATCGCGATCACCGTAAAGACCGAGGCGGCGTGATCCATCGGCGCGAGTGCAACCTGCGGGATCGCCCCGAACGAGCGCAGCGCAATCATCGCCAGAAAGCCCAAGATAAAGAGCGGCGGCATAAAGCCTTTGCGCGCCGGCGCTTGCTCCACATCCGAGGCATCACGCACCCGGCGTCCTTCGGCCGGCAAGCCCGCCGCAAGCAGCGACAGCACCACCGTGATCGGCCCGAGCATCAGCACGCGCACCAGCTTTACCAGCGTGCCGATCTGGATCGCTGCCGTCCCCATCGGCGCCGCTGCTGCCAGCACCTGAGGCACCGCATAGACCGTCAGACCCGAAAGAATTCCGTAGTGAAAAGCGGGCATGTGCAGCGCCGCGCCCAAAAACGGCAGGCCGAGCACGACCGCTACCCCCAACACTGCGGTAAACGCGATGGAGGCGCTGACATCATCGCTATCGGCCTCAATCACCGGGGCGACAGCGGCAATCGCGGAATTGCCGCAAATCCCGTTGCCACAGGCAATCAGCAGTGCCATCCGCGCAGGCAACCCAAAGGCGCGCCCCAGAAGGTAAGACCCCGGCACCACAAGCGCCACCACCGCGACAACCCCGATCAGCAACTCCGGCCCGACCGCCAGCAACGTCTGCGCGCTCACCGAGGCCCCGAGCAGCACGATCGCGATTTCCAGCACCGTCTTGGCGGAAAAGCGGATGCCGGCGCTGAACTGCGCCCCCGGCGCCCAAAGCGTGCGCAGCACTGCGCCAAACAGGATCGCCAGCACCAGCGGCTCCAGCCACTCTGCGCCAAAAAGCACGTGCTCGGCCCGCCCCCCCAGCACCGCCAATGCGCCGACGCCCGCGCTCAGCACGACACCGGGCGCCAGCTTGCGTATCTGCGCATTGGGGTGGCGCAGGGCTTGGGGCATGCAAAGTTCGAGAGCCATCGGAGCGGTCCTTTGTCAAAACAGGTGTCTTGCTTGGTGAGACCTTAATTGCGCCGCGCCAATCATTGTTCAAACAAAATGTTTTTGTTATTATGATCGTGTTTTTCGATCAATGAGGCCGCGATGACCCCCGAACAGCTCCGAGTCTTTGTCACCGTCGCCGAGATGGAGCACATGACCCGCGCCGCGCAGGTCTTAAACATAACGCAATCGACAGCGTCGGCTGCGATTGCCGCGCTTGAAAATCGCCATGAGGTCAAGCTGTTTGACCGGGTCGGGCGTGGGATTGCCTTGACCCAAGAAGGGCGCGCCTTTCTGCCCGAAGCGCGCGCGGTGTTGGCCCAGATTGCCGAGGCCGAGGCCGCGTTGGCCGAAACCCGGGGGCTGGCGCGCGGCCATATCCGGATGATCGCAAGCCAGACGATTGCGGGCTATTGGCTGCCCCCCCATCTTGCGGCGTTTCGCGTGCGCTTTCCCGGCATCACCTTCACGCTTGATATCGGCAATAGCGAGGAGGCGGGCGCGCAGCTGCGCGCGGGCGGCTATGATCTGGCCTTCGTCGAGGGGCATATCGACGAGGCGCAATTGGTGCGCCGTCAGGTCGGGGCCGATCGGATGCGGCTTGTGAGCGCGCAACCGCCGCCCGAACAGCCGGTGCGCCAAACGAGCCTTGCCGCGCAACCTTGGGTGCTGCGCGAAGCGGGCTCGGGCACGCGCTCAAACGCACAGGCCGCGATGACGGGGTTGGGGGTGCCGCCCGACGTGGTCGAGGCGGCGCTTGTCCTGCCCTCAAACGAGGCGGTGATGAGTGCGGTGGAGGCTGGCGCCGGGCTCACGATTCTATCGGCCCATGTCATCGCGCGCTCACTGGCGACGGGGGCGCTGCATGATTGGGGGGTGACGTTGCCGCCGCGCGCCTTTTACGCGCTGCGCCATCGCGATCACCATATCAGCCGGGCGATGCGCGCCTTTATCGATCACCTTGAGGCGAATCCCCCCTAGGCCTGCAGGCGCGACCCATCGACGTGGGCCTGAGAGAGCGCAGGTGCCTGCATCAGCGCTTTCAGCTTGGCCTCGATCTCGGCGGGATGTGCGGGTTTGGGGCAAATCACAGCCCCCGGGTAGCGTTCGAGCAATTCGTCCGGATTGGCATGACCAGAATGAAACACCAGCCTTACCCCCGCATCGCGCAGCCGATCGGCCAAAGCATAAACCTCCCCATCTGCGAGCATCACATCAAGCACCGCCGCGTCGGGCAGCTCTTGGGCGATCTGGGACATGGCCGCGCGCAAGGTGGCACAGGGGCCAAGAACGAGCGCTCCAAAATCTTCAAACATCAATTGCAGATCAAGGGCCACGACCGCCTCATCCTCGGCGATCAGCACTTTGCAGCGCCCGCAGTCATTCGCGGTGTCTTTTTGGCACGTCACTGTCAAAGCCTGTCCTGTTTTTACCGCCCCGGAAGCCTATTGTTGAACTTTTGCGCCCTCAATGTGCACGCAAATCGTTAACAAACGGTGTCCCAGACAAGTATCTATTCTGAATGCTCTGTTCGTCGAACGCCGATGTATAGAACGCGTTCCCTCAAATCGTCACTTTTTTGTCATCTGTGACATTAGGTCCCACATGGCCCGGCCTGTTTGGCGTGCGCATCCCGGTTTGGCGCAGACGCAAACCAGCCAGCCGCCGCCCGATTACAAGCGCGCGGGGGAACATATCAGGCAAGAGAGAGATGGTACCGCCTCCCCGGCTTGAACGGGGGACCTCTGGATCCACAATCCAGCGCTCTAACCAACTGAGCTAAGGCGGCACTGGCGGCGGGGATAGACCGGGCGCGCGCGGAATGCAAGCCCGCTTTGACAGGAAATTGGACGCAGGGCTTGCGGGACGGCGCACACAGCGTTACCTGAGCTTTCCGTTCCGCAGACGAGGAGAATCCGCATGGGCATCGACAAAGAAAGCGACATCGCCGCCAATATTCAGATCGGGCCGACCTCATTGGGGATGGTACGGCTGTATGTTGAGGCCGATGGCATTGAATTGCCACTGGATTTCGACCCCGACGAGGCCGATGAAATCGCCGAAGAACTGCAAGCCGCCGCGCAAGCTGCGCGCGAGATGAACAGCAAGGGCAAACCCGGCAAGCGCTAAAGCATGCCGATCCCCGGATCGCACAAGCGCTGCAATCGCCTTGCGCTGGCACGGGCAAAATCCAGCGTGATGACGCGACGCCGGGCGGGGGCGAGTTTGTGAAACGGCGCCTCGCGGATCATCTCGCCGCCATAGCCATCGGCGATGAACAGCCCTGTGCCCTCGGGCAACAGATCGGTCGGGAAATCGCCATCGACCGCCCAGAAATAGCGATCACACCACTCAAGATAGCCCTGCCATTTCTTGTCGGCGCGAAAATCTGCGCGGCTTGATTTGCACTCGACGATCCAGATTTCGCCCTTATGGCCCAGCGCCATCAGATCGGCGCGCAGGCGGGGGCGCAGTTTCATCTCGGGCAGGCTGTCATAGCGCAGATCGGCCAAAGCGCGCGCCATTCCCCGGGCCAGAACCTGACCCGGCGCAAGATCGGAAAGGGGTGTCTGCAGCATCATCCCACCAAGATGAACGAAACGCGAACATCTGTCTAGCCCCCGCTACGCTGGCGCTTTCAGCCAAGCAACACCCAGCCCAAAAGCACAACGATACAGGCGCGCAAAATCGTTGTGCCAAGGCTTGCGCCGCGCGCAATCAGGGTGGCCTGTGCCAGACCCTCTGGCGGAATCAAACGCAGCAAATCCTCGGCAAGCGTGCGAAACATCTCGGCGACAAAAAGCGCCGCAACCAGCAGGAAATACAGGACATAATCAATCGCGCGCGCATGGCCTGCGACCAGAACCGGCAGCAACAAGAACGCCGCCAAAACCTCGTATCGCAGCGCCTCGACGCGCCAGATCCGCTCCAATACCGCGCCAATTCCGGCGCGCGCAGAGGGGGCCTGCGCTGTCTCTGTCTCGCTCATGTCATCATCCTGTTCGCGCGCCTTGATCGCGCTAGGATACGGGGCGCGCGCGCCGTGCCTAAGTGCCAAGATGTCGCAGTGGCGACGCTTTGCTGAAGCTGCATGCGTCCCCCTTGTCGGCGCGTGTTTGTGCGCCTATCTGTGGGGCGACGGTTACTGCTCGATGCGTGTGAGGCCCTTTTCCAGTGGCCTATACCTTTCCTGAGGGGGCTGGCTCTGTCGTGGCCCTGGCCTCGTTATCTGGCGCCCACCTGATCTTTCAGGTCTCCCGGGAACTCTCGCCTTCCACGGTTGCTGCGGTTTCCGTCACCCAAGCGCGTTCATCGCAGCACAAAGCCCCGCCGGATCGGACGGGGCTTTTGCATTATCACGATGACGTCGGAAGTCGCAGGTGTCAGCGACGGCGTTTGAGTTGCTGATCAATCTGGCGCCGCGTGCGCCCCTCTTCCACGGGAATGCGAATCGCCAAGCGTTCAGCGGCGTGCATCGTGGGAATCGCGTCGCGCTTGCCCCCCGAAGCCCCGTCATCTTCCGAGGCCATGCGCATCACCGCGATGGCAAATTGCACGCCGGAAAACACCACTGTGTTGAACACAACCAGCAGCGCGACCGCGATATAGCCGATGTCGGAGGTCGAGATCAGGTGCCACAGATTGCCAATATTGAACCACAGCAGCAGGCCGACAAAGGCCAGTGCAAGGAAAAAGCCAAAGATGACGTTCTTGATATAGAGGTGGACGAGTTCAGGCATGATGAAACCCCTTTGCTTACCCTGAGAGTAACGCAGATTTGCCCGAATTCTAGTGGGGATTCGTTGAAACACCCTTAATCGGCGGCAATTGGCCCGTGGCAAGTGGTCGCAAACGCGCAAAAGGGCGGTTCAGAACGCGTCGGGGCGCAATGCATGCGCCATATGATCCAGCACAGCATTCACGAATTTCGGCTCTTTTCCCTCGGGAAAGAAGGCGCGCGCCACATCGACGAATTCGGTGATCACAACCTTGGGCGGGGTCGCGGGGGTCGACAGTTCTGCGCCAGCCGCACGAAACAGCGCGCGCAACACCGGGTCGATCCGGTCGATCGGCCATTTCGCCACCAAGGCTTGATCCGTCGCTTGGTCAATCTTGGCCTGCCAAGTTACCGCGTCATCAATCAGACGGCGAAACAGGTTGGTATCGCCCTCGGCCATCTCGCCCTGATCTTCGTAGGTTGCGCCAAAGCGATGGGTCTCAAATTCAGCGCGCACGCGATCTGCGCCCTGCCCTGCGGCCTCCATCTGAAACAGCGCCTGCACGGCATAAAGCCGCGAGGCAGATTTCATCTGGCGCTTTTCTTCCAGCGTGGGTTTGGGGCGCTTGGGCGCGTCTTCGGCGCTGTGCTCAGTCATGCGTTGCTCGATCCGTCTGGCTCGCCGGCGATGCGAAAGGACTCGGTAGGTTTGAACCCGATACCCTTCGTCCGGCGCGCCCATTTGCGCGACAATGAGATCAGATGCAAGGCCGCAGCCGCCGCACCGCCACCTTTGTTTTGATCTGCAGGGTCGGCGCGCACCGCCGCCTGGTCATAGGTCTCGACCGTCAGGATGCCATTGCCGATGCAAATTCCCTCAAGCCCAAGCAGCGTCAAGCCGCGCGAACTATCGTTGCAAACGGTGTCGTAATGCGTGGTCTCCCCCCGGATCACGCAGCCCAGCGCGACGAAGCCATCGTAATCGGCCATGCGCGCGGCCATTGCGATCGCTGTGGGAATTTCCAGCGCGCCGGGCACCTCGATCAGATCGACATGCGCACCTGCCTGCTTGGCCGTGGCGCGCGCGCCCGCAACCAGATTATCGGCGATGTCCTTGTAATAGGGCGCGACGACGATCAGCAGCCGGGGCGCACCGTCGAAGCTGGGCAGATCAAGGATGTGATGGGTCTCGTTTGACGCCATGGGTCAGCCCTCCGTAATCGGTTGTGTGCCGACGATGCGCAGCCCGTAAGCCTCAAGGCCGACATATTTCGTCTGCGGGTTATCGGTCAGCAAAATCAGGTCATGCAGCCCCATCGAGGACAGGATCTGCGAGCCAAGCCCGATCTGTTTGATCGTGCGCGGGCCTTGCTCTTCCTCGCGCAGCAGCTTGGCGGAGGGGTCACGGAACAGGCAGACTGCACCGCGCCCCTCGCGCGCGACGATCTCCATCGCGTGACGTACCTCGTCCGAAGGGCCCGGACCGATGCCCAGCACATCATCCAGCACATTGAGCGAATGAGTGCGCACCAGCACCGGGTCAGGCGTGGTGATATCGCCCTTCACCAGCACGATATGATCCACACCCTCGGCCTGATCGGTAAAGACGCGCATTTCCCAATCCCCGCCATGGCTGGAGGTGACGGGCTGACGCGCGACCTCGCGCACGAGATTGTCGTGACGGCGCCGATAAGCGATCAGGTCGGAAATCGTGCCAATCTTGAGGCCGTGTTTCTGGCCGAATGCGATCAGCTCGGGCAGGCGCGACATGTGGCCGTCATCGCCCATGATCTCGCAGATCACTCCGGCCGGTTTCAGCCCAGCCAGACGCGCGACATCGACTGCCGCCTCGGTATGACCGGCACGCACCAGCACGCCGCCGTCGCGCGCACGCAGCGGGAACACATGCCCCGGTGTTGCGAGATCTTGCGCACCCTTTGCAGGGTTGATCGCCACGGCCACTGTCTGCGCACGATCATGCGCCGAGATTCCAGTCGTGATACCTTCGCGCGCCTCGATAGTGACGGTAAATGCGGTCTCGTGGCGCATCGAATTGGCGCGCACCATCGGGGGCAGCCCCAGTTGCTCGACCCGCTCGGCGGTCAGCGGCAAGCAGATCAGACCGCGCCCAAAAGTGGCCATGAAATTCACCGCCTCGGGAGTGCATTTCTCAGCCGGAATATACAGATCGCCCTCATTCTCGCGATCCTCGTGATCGACCAAAATGACCATGCGACCCGCGCGGGCCTCTTCGATGATCTCTTCGGTGGGCGAGATCGCATCGCGCAGGCTTTTCTCAACCGCACCGGGAACGTCATGGGTGCCGGATTTATCCACTGGTTTGGGCGTGTTCATACCTGCCACTCCTGCAGCCGCGCGACATAGCGCGCGAGCGTGTCAATTTCGAGATTGATGCGATCACCGGCCTTGGCCTGACCCCAGTTCGTGACCTGTTTGGTATGGGGAATGATGTTGACGCCGAAACAGTCGCCATCGACCTCATTCACCGTCAGCGAAGTGCCATTAAGCGCAACCGAACCCTTGGGCGCGATGAATTTCGCCAAACCCTCGGGCACGCGAAAGGTAAACCGCGTGCTGTCGCCCTCATCCACCATCGCCTCGATCTGCGCCACGCCATCGACATGGCCCGACACGATATGCCCGCCGAGCTCGTCGCCGACTTTCAGCGCGCGCTCAAGGTTGATCTGCTTGCCGACCTGCCAGCCACCGCTGCTATCGTTGCCGCGCCCGCCGATATTGGTCTTGGCCAGACTCTCGGCCGAGATTTCAACGTCAAACCAGTTTTGCGGCGCGCTGCCCGTGGCGATCACGGTCAGACAGCAGCCATCGCAAGCGATCGACGCGCCAATCTCGATCCCGGCCACGTCATATTGCGTGCCGATGCGCGCGCGCAGATCGCCGCGTTGCTCTAGCTCCAGCACCACTCCGATATCGGTCACGATCCCGGTAAACATCGGTCTCTCCCCTCAGATTGCGGCTTTCAACTAGCCCGCGCGCGGCCCCGCTGCAAGGTTGCGCGCGCACAGACACCCTGCAGCAATTAACCACATCTTCGCGTTTGCGCCCTAAATTTGCCGCAACAGGCGTTAAAAATAGCGAAATACCAGTGACTTCATGTCGCAAATGCGCGATTGCCAAGCGCAACCTAAGGATCTGACTTGCGATGACTGCCGCAACCGACCGCCACTTCCTGCTGTTACAGGGGCCTCATGGGCCCTTCTTTCACCAGTTGGGCAAGATGTTGCGCGCCGCAGGTGCCACGGTCTGGCGAGTCAGCTTTAACAAGGGCGACGAGAATTTCTGGTTCGATCGCCCCTCTCTGATCCGCTATCAGGGCGCCCCTGACGACTGGCCTGCCCATTTCGCGCAACTCATCGAAGACAAGGGCATCACCGATCTGGTTCTCTATGGCGACACCCGCCCGATTCACGCCCAAGCGGTCGCGGCGGCGCGCGCAGCAGGGCTGACCGTGCACGTCTTTGAAGAAGGCTATTTGCGCCCCTATTGGGTGAGCTACGAACGCGGCGGATCAAATGGGCATTCGCGCCTGATGGAGATGAGCGTGGCGCAGATGCGCGCCGCGCTGGCACGGATGGAGATCGAGTTTCCCGATGCGCCGCCGCGCTGGGGCGACACGCGCCACCATATTTTCTACGGCGCACTCTACCATTTCTTCGTGATGGTGCGAAACGGGCCCTATCGCAAATTCCGCCCCCATCGCAGCCTGTCCGTCATTGCTGAATTCCGCCTTTGGCTGAACCGGCTGATGCTTTTGCCGTTGCATATGATGGAGCGCCAGATCGCGACCGCGCGGATCAAATATGGCGGGTTTCCCTATCATTTGGTGCTGTTGCAGCTAGAACATGATGCCAGCTTTCAGATGCATTCGCAGTTCACCAGCCAGACCGAGTTTATCGACACCGTGATGACAGGCTTTACCAACGGCGCGCCGCGCCACCACCACCTCGTGTTCAAGGCGCATCCGCTCGAAGATGGACGCGCCCCGATCCGCGACGCCATTTTGAGCGCTGCTGACCGGCTGGGGCTGCGCGAACGGGTGCATTTCGTGCGCGGTGGCAAGCTGGCGGGGCTGCTCTCGCAGGCGCGCTCGGCGGTGACGGTGAATTCGACCGCAGCCCAGCAAGCACTGTGGCGCGGCTTGCCCGTGAAATGCTTTGGCCGGGCGGTGTTCGACAAGCCGGAATTTACCTCGGCTCAACCGATCGAGGCGTTTTTTCACGCCCCCACTCGGCCCGATGCGCGCGCCTATCGCGACTATCGCCACTACCTTTTGGAAACCAGCCAAGTGCCCGGCGGCTTCTACTCGGCCCGTGCCAGACGCGCGCTTTTGCGCCAAGTGGTGGATATGATCTTGGCCCTCGAAGACCCCTATGATGCGCTCTCGCAAGGCAAAGCGGCACCTCGGCAACAGTTGCGGGTTGTAAAATAGTAGAACTGGTTTTTTGTCAGCTTTTTGAGTAGCGTGGCTGCAAAACAACAAGCAGCATCCCGAAAAAGGAGCTCGAGCAGTGACAGCAAATACGACCAGGAGGGCCGTTTTGACGGGCCTTTCCGCAACGCTTTTGACGGCGTCTTGTGCCCTTCCGCGGCCCGGACCTAATAAACGTGAAATTTTCTCAGGCTCCGTAATGCGCAAAGGCGATGCCTTTGTCGTCAAGGTGAATGATTTCGTCACGCGCGAAACGGCCGTGCAACCCTCGCTCGGGTTTTCGTCGAATTTCATCAATGCCGGGCCGATCGGGTCGGATACGATCCGTCCGGGCGACACGCTGAGCCTGACGATCTGGGAAAACGTCGATGACGGGCTGCTCGCTGGCAAGGGCACCAACGCCACCCAACTGCAACAGGTGCAGGTCGATGGCGCGGGCTATATTTTCGTTCCCTATGCGGGGCGCATCAAAGCTGCGGGCAACACACCCGATGGGTTGCGCCGCGTCATCACCTCCAAACTTGACGCCCAAACGCCCGATCCACAGGTGTTGGTCACCCGCACCGCGGGCGATGGTGCGACCGTGTCGGTGATGGGCGCAATCAATGGCCAAGGCGTGTATCCGATCGAGCGCCCAACCCGCACGCTGTCGGCAATGCTGGCGCACGCGGGCGGCGTGTCGATCCCCGCCGAAGTGGCCCGGATCACCGTCAAACGCGGCAATCTAGCAGAGTCGGTTTGGCTCAAAGACCTGTACGACAATCCGAAAATGGACATCGCGCTGCGCGCCAATGACGTGATTTTGGTCGAGAAAGACCAGCGCGCCTTCACCGCGCTCGGGGCGACGGGCAGCCAAGCGCGCGTGCCGTTCGAAACGCAGACGCTCTCGGCTCTTGAGGCAATCGCGACCGTGGGCGGGCTGCAATCCAACCTCGCCGATCCAACCGGTGTTTTCGTGCTGCGCAACGAGTCGGCCGATATCGCAATGAAAGTACTTGGACGCAGCGATTTGGTGGGCGATCAGCGCATGATCTATGTGCTCGATCTGACCGAACCGAATGGCATGTTCATGGCCCGCGACTTCGCGATCCGTGATGGTGACACGGTCTATGTGACCGAAGCGCCCTTCGTGCAATGGCAGAAAACGCTGTCCGCACTGACGGCTCCGATTGGCACGGTGAATACGCTCAACACTCTCGCTGGGAAACTATGAGCGCATTCCAGGAACGAAGAGCCGCCGGGAGTCACTCCCGGCGGCTCTTCTTTTATAACGGCGGGTTGCTACGCCAGAAACGCCTACGCGCCATCTTGCGCGCGTCGGGCTATCAGTTGCGCGTTGGCCTGCCCAAACCCGACGATCAGGTGATGGTATGGGGCCGCTCGCCCTTTGCTGCACGCGGCGAGGCGGTTGCTGCGAAATACGGGGCTGGTTTGATCCGTCTTGAGGATGCGTTCTTGCGCTCGATCCATCCGGGGCGCGCGGGCGAGGCACCGCTTGGCGTGCTCATCGACCCGGACGGCGTGCATTTCGACAGCGCGACACCGTCCCGCATGGAACGCCTTCTGGCAAGCGAGCCGCTTGACGATACTGCCATTTTACAACGTGCACGCGATGGAATGGCGCGGATCAAGGCCCTGAACTTGTCGAAATACAACAATTTCGATCCTGACCTGCCTGCGCCCGAACCCGGCTATGTCTTGGTCATAGATCAGACCCGTGGCGATGCCTCGATCACTCATGGGCGCGGGAATGCCGCGATGTTTCGCGAGATGTTGGCGGTGGCGCGGATCGAAAATCCGACAGTGCCGATCATCATCAAAACTCATCCCGAAAGCCGCGACGGGCATCGCCTAGGGCATTTCGATGCCCAAAGCGGAGATGCCAACACCCAGATTTGCGATGCGCCCATATCGCCTTGGGCGCTGCTTGAGGGTGCGATCGCGGTCTATACCGTGTCGTCATTGATGGGCTATGAGGCGATCTTGGCCGGGCATAAACCGCGTGTCTTTGGGCAGCCTTTCTATGCGGGATGGGGGCTTACGCTGGATGAAAATCCCGTCGCGCGCCGCGAACGCAAACTGACACGCGCGCAAATCTTCGCAGTGTCCCATATCCTCGCACCAACATGGTTTGATCCGTGTCGCGGCCAGATTTGCAGTTTCGAAGCGGCTGTGGATCATCTTGAGGCCGAAGTGCGGGCATGGCGCGAAGATCGCAACGGCTATGTCATGGGGTCCATGTCGCTTTGGAAACGCGCCCATCTGCGGCAGTTTTTCGGACGCTACGGGCGGGTGCACTTTGGTCCCCATCGTGATCCTGTCCGCCCCTATCTGTGCTGGGCCTCGCGCCAGAGCGACGCGCAGGCAGACAATGTGATCAATCTGGAAGATGGGTTCTTGCGCTCACGCGGCTTGGGCGCCGATCTGATTGCTCCGATTTCGCTGATCCGGGATCGTGCGGGTATCTATTATGATCCGAGCAAACCAAGCGATCTGGAAGCTCTTATCGCGCAAGAGCCGCCCCCCGGGGAACGGATGCGCACAGAGCGGTTGATCGCATATCTGCGCGACATGAAATTGTCGAAATACAACCTTGGCGGCGATGTTCCAGACTTGCCTGAAGGCCACCGTATTCTGGTGCCAGGACAAGTCGAAGACGACGCCTCCATTCGTCTCGGCGCGGGCGAAGTTTGCACAAATGCGATGTTATTGGCAAAAGTGCGGGCGAAAAACCCCGATGCGATTGTTCTTTTTAAACCTCACCCGGATGTTGAGGCTGGGCTGCGCCTTGGCCATTTGAGCGATGAAGAAGCGCTTAAATATGCCGATCTAGTCTTGCACAAATCCGACCCAATCGCGTTGATCGATGCGGTTGACGAGGTCTGGACCATGACCTCGCTTCTCGGTTTTGAGGCGCTGTTGCGGGGCAAGAGGGTGACCACGACTGGCGCCCCGTTTTACGCAGGCTGGGGGCTTACGCGCGATCTGGGGGTGGTGCCGGATCGGCGCAAAGCGCGGCCCGATATGGTGCAGCTGGTGCATGCCGCGCTAATCGCATACCCGCGTTATCGCGACCCGATCAGCGGGTTGCCCTGCCCGGTCGAGGTCGCAGTTGAACGCTTGGCCTCGGGTCGCCTGCCCCGGCCCGGCTCTTTCAACCGAAGCATCGCGAAACTACAGGGGGTTTTTGCCTCTTATGCGTGGGTCTGGCGACGCCAGCGGTGATAGAGATCACCACCGATCGCCCGGCTTTCCACCAATTCGAAACGCGCCGCATCGCCAAGCCGAGCAAGGCCAAGCGCCCCCAAGCCGGGCCGCCCCTCTGCCCCCAAAGCAAGGCCCGCAGTGTAGCCGATCAATTCATCCACAAGGCTCGCGCGCAGCAAAGCCGCACCAAACGCGCCCCCGCCTTCACAAAATACCCGCGTCAGACCAAGCGTTCCAAGAGCCTGCAGCGCAGACTCAAGATCAAGCTGTTGATCGGAAACTGAAATCTCATGCAACTCGGCCCCCGCGCTGCGCCAGAAGGCGCGCGCCTCCGCAGGCGCATCGGGACCATGCAGCAGCCATAGCGGCGCCTGTTCCAGCGACCCCGCCAAGACGTTGCGCGGCAAGTCGAGCGCCTTGCTTGCCACCACGCGCACTGGCGCACGTTTAGGCTGAAAGCGGCGCACGGTGAGCAGCGGGTCATCGGCGCGCGCCGTGCCGCCCCCCACCATCACCGCATCAAATTGCGCCCGCAGCGCATGCACATGGGCGCGCGCTTGCGGGCCGGTAATCCATTGGCTTTCACCGCTTGCGGTCGCTATGCGCCCGTCAAAACTCGTGGCCAGTTTCAGGGCCAGCCATGGCCGCGCCTTGGTGATGCGGGTCAAAAATCCGGCTTGTGCGGCGCGCGCCTGAGCCTCAAGAACGCCCTCGCTGACCGCGATCCCCGCCGCGCGCAGCTTGGCGTGCCCTGCCCCTTTCACGCGCGGATCGGGATCTTGCAGCGCCGTGACGACCCGAGCCACCTTGGCCGCGATCAGCGCTTCGGCGCAAGGTGGGGTTTTTCCGTGATGGGCGCAGGGCTCAAGCGTGACATAGACGGTCGCGCCTTGCGCAGCCGCGCCCGCTTGCGCCAACGCGCGCACCTCGGCATGCGGGCGACCGCCGGGCTGCGTCCATCCGCGCCCCACGATCCGCCCCTCTTTGACGATCACGCAACCGACAGCCGGGTTGGGCCACACATTGCCCAAACCCCGCGCCGCAAGCCCAAGCGCAAGCCGCATGAACCGACGGTCGGCCTCGCTCACTCGCCGTCGCCACCAATCGGCGGGCGCAGTTCGGAGACGAATTTGTCGAAATCGTCAGCTTCTTGGAAGTTCTTGTAAACGCTCGCAAAACGCACATAGCCAACGGTATCGATCCGCGCCAATGTCTCCATCACGATCTCACCGATGATCTTGGAAGAAATATCAGTCTCCCCCATGCTTTCCAGTCGGCGCACGATACCCGAGATCATCTGATCAATGCGTTCCGGATCAACGGGGCGTTTTTGCATCGCGATCCGGATCGAGCGTTCAAGCTTGTCACGATCAAAATCTTCGCGCTTGCCAGAGGTCTTGATGACCACCAAGTCGCGCAGTTGCACCCGTTCATAGGTCGTGAAACGACCACCACATGCCGGGCAAAACCGCCGACGCCGGATCGCAACATGATCCTCGGCCGGGCGGCTATCTTTCACCTGAGTATCGACATTTCCACAAAATGGGCAGCGCATGGCATCCCCCTTTTTCCTTGTCCCGCCGCTATCTAGGGTCTTTACGCCCCGCTTACCCACAAGACCTTAGCCCACCCCCAAAGATTTGGGTAGAAAAAATGTGAACGCGCTAGATATGGCGGCAGGATGTGGCCGGACGGACTCAACGCAACAGGGCGATCACCTCACGGCGGTGCGGGGCGGTGCGATGTTCGAAAAGGTAAATTCCTTGCCATGTTCCAAGCATCATCCGGCCAGAAATGATGGGAATCTGCAAGCTCACCGGCAAAAGAGACGCCTTGATATGGGCTGGCATATCATCGGGCCCTTCATAGGTGTGGGTGAGATAGGCCATCGATGGGTCGGTTGTAGGCGGCACGAGGCGATGGAAAAATTCGGTCAGATCGCTGCGCACCTCGGGGTCTGCATTTTCCTGAAGGAGCAGGCTGGCTGAGGTGTGGCGCACCATCAAACTCAGCAGCGCCTCGTCACGGTCGCATCCCGCAACCCAAGCGGCAACGTCGCGGGTGAACTCATACAGGCCCGGGCCGCGTGTTGCGATCTCAAAGGCGCGGTGCATCAGGATTTGGGCTTGGCATCAACCTTGGGTGCAGGACGGGCCTGCGTGCGATCGGTCGCCACGATTGCCAGACATTCGGGATTGATATCCATTGTCTTGCGCTCGCGGGCAAAGGCTGCGTCCAGCGCGCCGGCTGTCAGCCCCTTTTTCACAATCGCCTTGGGTGTGGGCGTGCCATCGCCGACGCCAGACACCAACGTGTAGCGCTCATTGCCCTCCTCTACCACATAGAGAAAGCAGGTGCCCTGTTGATCCATGCGCGGCGCGCCCGCAGGGGACATTCCATCCATCTGACAAGCCGCGAGGGCGAAAGGGGCAAGGAAAAGAAGGCGGGTCATGTGCAGGCTCCGTCTGGATTTTGGCAAGGGTAGCAGCCGTATAGGCATTGCGAAAGACGGATCACGCCAGGCGCGCTTAGGGCATGTGCATCAGCCCGTCCATTTGGCAGCCAAACCGCGCCAGATCAGCGTCAAGATCGTGTTTATGGGCCTTGAAGCGCTTGTCGTGGGCGGCCATTTCGTCTTGGCTTGGCAGCCTGCCTGTGGCGCGCTGCGCCTTGGTCTCAAGCTCAAGCTTGGCGGCGGTGTCGCGATATTTGTTCTCAAAAACCACGCGAGCCTGCGCCCAGTTTGCAGCTGCCGCATCTTTCGAGGCAGCCTTGCAGGTGAAAAGGTAGATCAAACCTGCCGGCTTATCGGGGATGTAAAACTGCTTTTTGGCATCCGCTTGCGCGATGCCCGCGAGCGATGCGCAAGCCAGCGAAATGGCAACCATCAAAGTTTTCATTTTGCCCCCGAGGATTGAAAACGCCCCCTCGCGGGGGCGCAATTCTTACTGATCCAAGAAACTCCGCAGCTTGCGGCTCCGACTGGGATGCTTCAGCTTGCGCAACGCCTTCGCCTCGATCTGGCGGATCCGTTCGCGGGTCACGCTGAACTGCTGGCCGACCTCTTCCAGCGTGTGATCAGTGTTCATCCCGATCCCAAAGCGCATCCGCAGCACACGTTCTTCGCGCGGAGTAAGGCTAGCCAGAACGCGGGTCGTGGTTTCCTTCAGGTTCTCCTGAATGGCGGAATCCAGCGGCAGAACTGCGTTCTTATCTTCGATGAAATCGCCAAGCTGGCTGTCTTCCTCGTCGCCGATCGGCGTTTCAAGACTGATCGGCTCCTTGGCGATTTTCATCACCTTGCGCACCTTCTCAAGCGGCATTTGCAGCTTTTCGGCCAATTCTTCGGGCGTGGGTTCGCGACCGATTTCATGCAGCATCTGACGCCCGGTGCGCACCAGCTTGTTGATCGTCTCGATCATGTGGACCGGAATGCGGATCGTGCGGGCCTGATCCGCGATAGACCGCGTGATCGCCTGACGGATCCACCAGGTCGCATAGGTCGAGAATTTATAGCCGCGGCGATATTCGAACTTATCGACGGCCTTCATCAGGCCGATATTGCCTTCCTGAATGAGATCAAGGAATTGCAGACCGCGGTTGGTGTATTTCTTGGCGATCGAAATCACGAGGCGCAGGTTAGCCTCGACCATTTCTTTCTTGGCCTGTCGGGCCTCTTTTTCGCCCTTCTGCACCTGATTCACAATGCGGCGGAATTCGGAAATGTCGACGCCGACATATTGGCCGACCTGCGCCATCTCGGCGCGCAGTTCCTCAACTTTGTCGGGAGAGCGTTCGAACAGCATCTGCCAACCACGGCCAGATTTCGCCATCATCCGCTCCACCCAAGTCGGGTCGAGTTCGTAGCCGCGATATTCCTCGATGAATTCGCGACGGTTGATGCGTGCCTGATCGGCGATTTTTACCATACCGGAATCGATCGACATGATCTTGCGGTTGATGCCGTAAAGCTGGTCGATCAGCGCCTCGATCCGGTTGTTGTGCAGGTGCATCGAATTCACCAGTTCAACAATTTCCGAGCGCAGCTTTTGATAGGCGGCTTCGGCGTTCACCGAGAAGGAGTCATCCTCATTGAGCGTCGCCGACATCCGCAGATCCTGCATTTCGGCCAGCTCGCCATAGTGACGCGCTATGATCTCAAGCGTTTCCAGAACACGCGGCTTGAGCGCGGCTTCCATCGCGGCCAGCGACAGGTTTGCCCCCTCATCCTCATCATCGTCGTCAGACTGGATCGGGTTGCCATCGGCATCGAGTTCCTGCTCAGAGGATTTTTCCTCTTGCGCGGACGCTACACCATCGACCACCGGAGCGGTGACGACATCTTCGCCCTCTTCGTCCAGCGAATTGCCGAAAGTGGTTTCAAGATCGATCACATCGCGCAGCAAAATCTCTTCGTTGAGAAGTTCGTCGCGCCAGATCGTGATGGCCTGAAAGGTCAGCGGGCTTTCGCACAGGCCCGCGATCATCGTGTTGCGGCCAGCCTCGATGCGCTTCGCGATCGCGATCTCGCCCTCGCGCGACAGCAGCTCGACCGAGCCCATCTCGCGCAGATACATCCGCACCGGGTCGTCGGTGCGATCCAGCGTTTCCGTGGTCGAACTGGACACCGCAACTTCGCGAGAGCCCGCGCCCGTCGTCGCCACGGCGCCACCGCTACTCGCGTTTTGGCTTTCTTCTTCATCGGCCTCATCGGCCTCGATCACGTTGATGCCCATCTCGGAGAGCATCGACATCACATCTTCAATCTGGTCGCCCGAAACATGTTCGGGCGGCATCACCTTGTTGAGCTGGTCGTAAGTGATGAAGCCACGTTCGCGCGCCTCGGCGATCATCCGTTTCACGGCGGCTTGGCTCATGTCGAAAGAGGTGGCGTCGTCGCTTTGAGCGTCGGATTTGGTGTCGTCGGTATCTTTGGCGGCCATGTGGGCTCCTCGGTCAGGCTTGCGTGCACTCAAGCTATGACGAAAGCGAATCATATTTCATCTATGTAGCGAATCGTTGCGGCGAATCACAGGGGCGCGAGGCATCTGGACGGAAAGTTGATGTGCCCTGTGACAGCAATGATTCGGTTTTAATCGACCGGAGCGTGCAAACCCCCGGCCTGTCAGTGTTTCTTGCGCCAGATTTGCCCGTCGATCATGGCTTGTAACTGCGCCGAAAGGGCGGCGCGGTCCTCACCAGTATCCGAGTTATCCTCTAGCTTCGATCTTTCAGCCTGATGACGTAGCGTTGCGGCTTGTGCAAGTCGCCACGTCACACCCTCATCTGCCAATCCCTCCAAATCCTCCATCGCATCGGCAATCTCATCGCGCATCGCTCGCGCTGCTTCAAGCTTGGCCAACTCCTCGGCCAGACACATCCGCGCCAATTCGATATCGTCGACTTTAACAATCGGGGGTGCTGATCGCAGGTGGGGCAGCGCGAGCAGCTTTTCAAGGTCTGCACCGACCTGCGCGCGCAGTTTTTCTATGATCTCCTCGGGCGGGGTTGCGGCTTGGGCCAGCATCAGGTGGCGCAAACGGTCATGGGTCTGATCGCGCAGATCGACCGCTTCTAGCTGGGCTTCGAACGGGGCGATCAGCGCGGGATGGATCGTGCAAATGCCCAGAATCATCGCCCCGCGCAGATGTTCGGACAAATCATCCACCGCGGCGCCCAGCAGTGAGGCGCGGGTTTCGGGCAGCGCGTTGGGCGGCGGGGTAAAGCGACCCTTGCCGCGTACGCCCGGCTTGAAATCAGCGCGCCGCTGCGGGGGTTTGGTTCCTCGCTGGCCTGCGCCAAACAGATCCCAACGCAGGCGTTTGATTTCCTCACCGTAATGGGCGCGAATCGAGGGATCTGCGATGCGCTTGATCGCGGCGCGCAAGGATTTATCCAGCATGGCGCGCCGCTCGGGGCTGTCAAACACCTTGCCCTCGATTTCGCGCTGCCACAGCAGGCTGACCATCGGCTTGGCCTCGGCCAGCACCTTGGCCATCGCCTCTTTGCCCTGCGCTTTGATCAGATCGTCCGGGTCAAGCCCCGCAGGCATCACCGCAAAGCGCAGCGCCTTGCCCGCCTCCAGCAGCGGCAGCGCCAAATCAACCACCCGCAGTGCAGCACGCATGCCCGCCGTGTCGCCATCCAGCGCGATAATCGGCTCGTCATGGATGCGCCACATCAGGCGCAGCTGATCTTCGGTCACGGCAGTGCCAAGCGGGGCCACCGCACCGCCAAAGCCTGCCTCGACCATCGCGATCACGTCCATATAGCCTTCGCAGACCACCAGCGGCGCATCCTTGCCGCAGGCCTCACGCGCGGGCCCGTGGTTATAGAGCGAGCGCCCCTTATCGAACAAAGTCGTTTCAGGACCGTTAAGATATTTCGCCCGCGCATTGGGGTCCATTGCGCGCCCGCCAAGGCTGATCGCGCGGCCCCGCCCGTCGCGGATCGGAAAGATGATGCGGCCGCGAAAGCGATCATAGGGCGCGCCGCCATCGTCGGGTCGGGCGCAAAGCCCCGCCTCGACGATCAGATCGGGCGCAAAGCCCTTGGCCGTGAGCGCCTGAAACAGCCCCTGTCGCTGATCGGGCGCGAAACCGATTTCAAAGCGCTTTTGCGCCTCGCCATCCAGTCGGCGCCCTGCCAGATAGTCGCGCGCGCCCTGTCCAACGGCAGTGGACAGCATCAGCCGGTAGTGCTGAACGCCTGCCTCCATCACCTCGGCCAACTGGGCACGGCGATCGGATTTTTCCTGCGCCTTGGGGTCGCGCGCGGGCATCGTCATCCCGGCTTCGCGCGCCAGAATCTCGACCGCCTCCATGAAGCCCACATTTTCGGTTTCGCGAATGAAAGACAGCGCATCGCCTTTGGCATGACAGCCAAAACAATAGTAATAGCCCTTGCGATCATCGACGTGGAAGCTGGCGGATTTTTCCTGATGGAACGGGCATGGCGCCCACATATCGCCCTTGCCCTGATTGGACTTGCGCATATCCCAAATGACCTTGCGCCCCACGACCTGAGAGATCGAGGTGCGGGTGCGCAATTCGTCAAGAAATCCGGGCGGCAGGCTCATGGCCCCTATATTGGGCGGCGCGCGCGCGGAGTCGAGAGGGGGATTGTGCGAAGCTGCGCCTGATTCGCCTTTTGAGGCTGCGCGTGGCGCCATCCCCGCCTTATTTCCTGCGTTTTCGCCGCAATTCCTTGTGTGGGAGTTAACAAATTAATGTCGATTGTCTGCATTTCAGAAACCAAACTTGTCAGGATAACCGGCTTCCCCCCTCAACCAGCGACAATCGCTTCATCTTTGCCCCACCCCCGCCTTATTTCCGCCTAAAGCATTAGTCACTTTAGATCCTTGAAGACGTCCGTCTCACGCGGTTGAGGCTTGGGGCCTGCCTGTGGGCAAGGAGTATGACTGATGAAAAAGCGTATTTGCGAGATTTTTGCTAACAACACCAGCAGCCGGCTGTCTCGGCTGCGCCAATTCGCAAGAGACGAAGATGGTGCGCTCATCATTCTGAGTTTGCAGCTGTTCATCATCATGCTTGTGGTGACCGGGGTCGCGATTGATCTCGTGCGTCAAGAAGAACGACGCACCGTGATTCAAGCCACGCTTGACCGCGCCACGTTGGCAGCCGCCGATCTTGACCAAAGCTTGTCACCCGAAGCTGTGGTTAACGACTACATCAACAAAGCGGGCCTCTCCTATCTGGATATGACTCCCGTGGTCGAAGAGGGTGCGCATGGCGAATACCGCCGCGTGACCGCTGCGGTGACCGACAATATGCCAACGATTTTTGGTGAACTTTCAGGCATCAAATCTTTAAGATCGAATGCCAAATCACAGGCTGAAGAATCGATTGGCAATGTCGAAGTGTCGATGGTGCTCGATATCTCTGGTTCAATGAATGACTACGTTTCGGGATACAAAACCCGGATGGATTTGCTCAAGCCGGCGGCGAAAAACTTTGTTACCAAGGTGTTTGATCAGGTCCAACCCGTGGGCGCGCCCGCTGGCCGTCTTGCGATCTCGATCGTGCCCTACAATCAACAGGTGACTTTGGGCTCGACGCTGGGCGGAATCTATCACCTCAGCACGGATCACACGCAAAACACCTGTGTGGATGTGCAGACGCTTGGCTTTGGGTCGCTGCCGATCTCGCCCACTGCAACGCTGCAACGCACGATGTATGGCGACAGCTTTGACTACTGGGGCAATAACTTTGGCCTTTCAACCTACAAGAACATTAATAACTGCCAAGAGAACTCTGACGCCTCTGTCATGGCATTCGAGGATAACGAAGATCAGGTGACGTCCAAGATCGACAAATTGACGCCTGGCGGTGACACTGCGATCGACATCGGGGCACGCTGGGGTCTAGCTCTTTTGGACCCATCTGCGCGCCCGGTCTCAGCGGCGCTCGTGAACAAAGGCGCCATCGGCGCAACGATGAACAAACACCCGATGGATTACACCAGCGCGACCTCGACCGCAGACGACACTGCGCTCAAAATTCTGGTGCTGTTGACCGATGGTCAGAACACGCGGTCTTTCTCGACCAAAATGGAATATCGCACTGGTCCGTCGAACTTCTTCTCGACCTCCAGCAGCACAGCATTCTCAACGAACAAAATGAGCAGTCTGTATTGGTTCTCCCAAAGCCGCGCGACAGATGGAGAGGATCCGTATTACAGTTTCGCCACGGGCAAATGGATGGCCGAAAAAGATATCGGGACCAGTCAGACAACCTGCACCGGATATGGGTGGAACAGAACCTGTACCACCAGCTTTCAGAAATTAGATCTGCATTCGATCTCTTGGGAGACCATCTGGGCTCAAAATTACACGCTGCAATACTTTATCTCGAAGTTCCAATACCCGCCGCGCAAGGCAGAAAACTGGAACACCTCTTCGACAGGCATCTACGACGAGATGGCGATCCAGTCGCAATTTGCAACGAAGGACGCGAATTTGAGCGCGCTCTGCACTTTGGCCAAATCAAAGGAAATCCGCATCTTTACCCTTGCGGTGGATGCCCCGCCAGAAGGCGCTGCGGTTCTTAGCAAATGTGCGACCGGTCCAAGCTATGCCTATGAGGTTTCCTCCGACGATATGACCGATGCGTTCAGCTCGATTGCCTCTGCGATCAATGCCCTGCGCCTGACCAACTAAACCTAAGCTGGGCCACGAAATCGGCCCAGCCATCCCCTTCCCGACCCAATGCGGACAAAGACAATGAACAGCACCGTCCCAAATAAGAAACACAGCAAACGCCTTGGCGCGCTCGCACGGTTTCGCCATGACGAAAGCGGTGCGGTCACCATTCCCACTTTGCCTTGGATCGTCTTTTATCTGTTCCTGACATTTGGCGCGATCGAGATGTCCATCATGATCATGAAGCAAACGCTGTTTGATCGTGGCGTCGCGTTGACGGCGCGCATTATGCAGCTTGGTCTTGATTCCAAACCCGATGAAGAAACGCTGAAAAAGACGATCTGCTCCAATCTCGTCTTCATTTCGAATTGTATGGACAAGCTCTCGGTTGAAACCTTCTCGGTCGATCAATCCGATTGGAGTTCGACCCTGACGGGAAAGGCGCTGAACTGCGAGACCAGTTCAGACAACACCACGCCGCCGCCTTCGAATGTCGAATACGGGACGGATGACCAGATGATGTTGATGCGTGCCTGTGTGCGCGTCCGCCCGATGATGGAAGCTTCGCCCTTTGCCAAGGCGCTGACTGCCGCTTGGCCTTGGGGCGATGAATATGCGCTGGTGGCAACCACCGCCTTCGTGAACGAACCGCGTGTGAAGGATTGAGCATGAGCAGCTTTCACAAAATCCGGCAGCCAAAGAAGCGCGGGGGCCTCAGGGCGTTTCGCAAAGATGAGTCGGGGTCGGCCGCGATTGAGGGCGTGATGGGCGCGCTTTTGTTGATCGCCTGGACGCTGATCGCCTTTCAGATTTATGATGCCTTTCGGCTGCGCTCTGAAGCAACGCGCGCCACTTACACGATCGCGGATATGATCTCGCGTCAGCGCACCCCAATCGGACCCAAATATGTGCAAGGCCTGCAAAAGGTCTTCAACTTCCTCACGCGCACGAATGCGACAAACCAGTCTTGGCTGCGTGTCACCTTGTTCAAATGCAAGGCCGAAGCCGATGACAAGCCTGATGTCGTTTGCGATGGCGTGAACAAAAAATTCACGCTGGTCGATTCCTATGCGACACCCGGCACCAATAATATCATACTCGCGCAGCCCTATACCCAAGCGGGGCTCGATGGGGTGGCAAACCGTATTCCGATGATGGCCGTGGGCGATATGGCCGTCATCACCGAGTCGGTTTATCGCTTTAACCCGTTCATCGGGCTCGGCAATCGCAGCCTCGTGACCACAAGAACCACGCGCGATGGCACCAAGGTGACAGATACGCTGTGGCACAAGGCTGGTCTTGCCACCGGCCTAGCGTTTCCGTCCTTCGTTGTGACCCGCCCGCGCGAGCCGCGCTTGATGTGGGATCCCAACAGCTAAACGCACCCGTGCTATCTGTGCGCGCATCCAGAGGGTCTGTGCCAGAACGCGGAGTTGCGCCGTAATCGCATCCGCCTATTTGATATGGCAACAGCAGGCTGCATCTTGCGGCCTGCCCCCATCTCAGAAAACGGAGCGCTCCAATGTCGATCAGACCCGTCCTAGAGACCCGCCAGTCCCAACATTTCATCGAAGGTGCCGGGGTGCATTTGCACCGCGCCTTTGGCTTTGGCGATCCGTCCGAGGCCGACCCCTTTCTGCTGTTTGACGATTTCCGGGGCGATCATCCCTCGGACTACACAGCGGGATTTCCCTGGCATCCCCATCGCGGGATCGAAACGATCACCTATGTTCTGGCCGGCGAGGTCGATCATGGCGACAGCCTTGGCAATCGCGGCACGCTGGGCGCAGGTTCGGTGCAGTGGATGACCGCTGGCTCGGGGATTTTGCATCAGGAAATGCCGCGCGGGAATGCCGCCGGGCAGATGCACGGGTTTCAGCTATGGGCCAACCTGCCCTCGGATCTGAAAATGACCGCGCCGCGCTATCAAGACATCCAAGGTAGCGATATTCCCGACGTGACCGATGATGACGGCACCGTCGCGCGCGTTATTACAGGTGAGTTTTGGGGGCAGCGCGGCCCGGTCGATGGCATTGCCGCCGATCCGCAATATCTCGACATCTCGATCCCGCCGGGTGTGAAAAAGCGCCTCAAAGTCGACACCTATCGCCAGACCTTCGCCTATGTGTTCCAAGGCGCTGCCGCCTTTGCCGAGGCGTCAGACCCACAAGGCGTGTTGCTGGAAAAAGAAGTGCGCGGACAAGAAGTCAACATCCGCGACCTGTCGGGCAACCGCACCTTGGTGCGCTTTGGCACCGGCGATGAGATCGTCGTGCAGGCCGGCGAAGAGGGCGTGCGGTTCCTGTTGATCTCGGGCGCGCCGATCCGCGAACCCGTCGCGTGGCACGGGCCGATCGTGATGAACACACGTGAAGAGCTGATGACCGCGATGGCGGAGTTGCGCAACAACACCTTCATCAAGCCCGCGCACTAGGCCGGGCGGTGGCGGTCGGGGGACTAGCCCTTGACCGCCGCGACCGCCTCAAGGATTGCCGTGGCGATATAGTCCAGATCCGGGCGGGCAAGGCGCGCAGGCAGCCGCGTATCGCAAGCCCGCATCAGCATCGCGCGGGTCAGCGGCAGATCGCGCTGTTCGCCCAAAAATTCCCAATTCCAGAAAGCACGCGCGTTATCTTCGCTTAGCCCGAACACCGACACGCCCACGCCGCGCGCCTTGGTTTCAGCCTGTAGCTGGCGCGCCTCGTCATCCGACCAATCGCCCACAAGATTGAATTGCAAGGAATCCGGCGCACGGATTTCAGGGGCCAAGGGCGGAGGCACATCCAGCCACGCGCTGCTGTTGAGCCGCTCGGCCACATAGTCATGATTGGCGCGCCCGTCATTAACGCGCCGCTCGACCTCGGGCAGTTGCGGGCGGATCACAGCCGCTGAAAGGTTCTGCATCCGGCAATTATACAACGGCAGCTTGTTTTGCCACTGAACGTAAGAGTTCTGCAGGCCGGGATGTTTTTTCCAGTTATGCTCGTACGCGCCCGACATGATCACCGCACGCGCGGCCAGTTCAGGATCATCGGTCAGCAAGATGCCACCCTCCCCCGCATTGACCAGCTTGTAGGATTGAAACGACAGGCAGCCGATTTTGCCAATCGTGCCGATCTTGCGACCATTCCAGAGCGTGCCAAGCGAGTGCGCCGCATCCTCGATCACCGGCACACCGCGCGCCTCGGCCAGCGCCATGATTGCGTCCATATCCGAGGTGTGGCCGCGCATATGACTGATCATCACCGCGGCGATGCTATTGTCGAACTTGGCCTCGAAATCGGCGATGTCGATGCGGTAATTTTTCCCGACCTCGACCAGAACCGGCACGCAATCGGCATGCACGATGGCCGAGGGCACGGCGGCGAATGTAAAGGCGGGGACCAGCACACGCGCACCGCGCGGCAAATCCAGCGCCTTGAGTGACAAGAACAAGGCCTGACTGCACGACGACACCGCGAGCGCGTATTTCACCCCCATGAGGGCCGCAAATTCCGCCTCGAGCCGGGCCACTGGCGCATCTTGTGAAGTGTAGCGAAACAGATCCCCGCTGCTTAGAAGGCGTTCAATCTCGGCGCGCGCCTCCTCCGGGATCGGCTCGGCGTCATAGCAGTTGGGGGCAGTCTGACCGTCACGGGGCATGGCAAGAAATCCTGAAACTGACTTTCAGCATTTCTTTACACCCGCCGCGCTCATATGAAAAATGAAACTTTCATGATTGCAGGCGCATGCGCGAGGCCCCGCCCAAGCCGCAAACTCTCACCCAACCCGGATCAGTGCAACGAGCGCAGCGAATCGAGGGCGCTTTTGTTGGGGCAGTCATCGGGCAAAACATTGGGCTCTTCGCCCCGCTCTGACAGCAGCGCCAAACAGAACTCGCTACGCCCGCAGGTCCGGCAGGCAGTGATCATTTCCGCGAAAGCGGCTTGCGTCAGACGACCGTCTCGCATCGCATCGGACAGGTTCACACCCATCCGCTTGCCCATACCGCGCGTGATCCAGTAATGCAGATCGAAATTGTCTTGAACTCCCATCACATCCCTCCTTCGGATTGGACTTCCAGTATCCGCCTAGCAGCTTTCTCAGCGCGCAACCGCTTCATCATCAAACGATTTTCGCAATAGTGCGGGGTTTCGGTGGCCGGGGTTTCGCCCTCGGGGTCTTGCGCGGACAGCCACAGCGTGCACTGCTCGGGCGCGGCACATCCGGTGCAGCGGATCAGCGCGTCTTTCCAGTCACTCCCAGACATCCGGCCCTGCGCCATCTCGGCGGTCAGATCAATGCCAAGCACCTGCGCCATACGGTTCATCATCGCGGCATGGCGATTGAGGTTTCGGGCGTCAGACATGGCACATCTCCCCAGTTTATTGGGACGAGTGTGGCGCGCGCAGCCCCTGCCAACTATGATTCAGATCAAGACGACATGCCTCACCCGCAGGCGCTAGCCGCGCGGCTCGAACGTTTGCGACGGCTCATCCTCCTTGGCCAGCGCCTTGGCGGCGGCGGTGATGCGCGCGCGATTTTCGCCAAGCGGCAACGCCGCCTCCGATTGCAGCGCCGCTTGATGCGCCTGCCGAGCAGCAGGGCGCGCGAACTGTTCGGGCGTGATCTGCGCCAAAGCCGCCAGCACCTTTTGCAAACGCAGCGCCACCTCGAACAGCCCCGCACCATCGCGTGCAATCGCGGAAAACGCATCGTCAATCAACTGATCAGAGGAAATGCTGCGCACATAAAGCCGGTCGTTGCGTAGATCGGGCTGCTCAACCGGGTTCCAGTCCGCCAGAACGCGCATCAGCCGGCCTAAAATATCAATCCCCGTGCCCGGGTCGTTGATGCCGGGCGAGAGCGCGCGCGAGGCTATCTCGGCCAGTGCGATCAGGCCAAATTGCGGATCTTGCTCAAAATCGCGGGCGTGATCGACGGCGAAACTGTCGATGATCACCTCTTCCAGCGCTTCGCGCGCCCCCGCATCGATGGGCAGCGCATCACACAGCACCAAATCGGCGGCGGGATGCACGAAACACCCCGGTTCCGCACTTAGCCAGATCCGGCACTCATGCCTCTGAGCGATGGCTTGCAACTGATGGACATCGACATGCTGCACATGGCCCGTGCGCGGCGATTTCACACGAAACACTCCTGTCGGCGGGTCCTGCCACGGGTGCGCCCCCATAAACGGGTCCGCACAGCGTTGCTTCAGCGCGCTGGCCGCAGCATCTTCAACCCGCGATATCACATCGCCCAGCCGCCCGAACTCGCTGAGATGCTGCACCCAACGCAACAGCGAGATCACCACGACCACGACCACTCCAATCGTCACCACAAGCAGCAAGAACCGCCCCGAAGAATCATAGATCGGCGTTTGCAGCGCGATGATCCCGACCAGCGAAAACACGAAGGAGCCGATAAAGCTGGCCAGAACGTTTTGCGTGATCTGGTCGGTCTGCATCAGTTTGATCGCGCGCGGGGTCGCTCCGGTCTGGGCCGCGCCAAAGGCGGTGATCATGATTTGCAGCGAAAAAGTGGTCACGGTGAGCATCGCTGTCGCCATGATCTTCAGGATCGGCTCAACCGAATCCGCGCCCATCTTGAGACCTAAATCCCCGGGCAGCAGATGGCCAAACCCGGCCGAGCCCAGCGCCGTTATGATGCCCAGCACTCCGAATGCGGTCACGCGCACCCAGATTTCGCGCAAGATCACGCGCAGCCGCCAGCGCAGACTGGATAAGCTCATCATGCGTCCCCCTGTTACGACGCGTCTGTCGCGCGTCTCACTTCAGCAATCCCCCAGAGCCGGTTATGGTTCCCGCGCGCAGCTCGGCGACGGTCTTGGCGACCACATCCAGACGCAGCGCATTGGCCGGATGCGTACCCAGAACGGTTTCTTCCGGGTCCGGCAAACGGCGGAAAAACGCAGCCCCCTTGAGCGGATCATACCCCGCATCCCATGTGATGATCGTGCCCAGCCTGTCGGCCTCCAACTCATAATCCTTGGCAAAAAGTCGACTGCCCATTTCCGCACCCGCCTTGCGCGCCTCGGCCACGGTGCGCGGATCCGCCCCCTGCGCACGCACCATCTTGGCCAAGATCTGCGCCCCTTCTTGGGCGTCGCGCTCACGCGATGAAATATGGCCCGCAATATGATGCGCCGCCTCATGGCCCAGCACAAAGGCCAGCTCATCGGCGCTATGCACCTCGGCAATCATCGCCAGCGTCACGCCGATCACCGGGCGACCGCGGAGATCCTCGGTCTGAAAGGCGTTGGGGGGCAGATCGACGCGGTCATCAACCACCAGACGATAGTTGCAATTGCGCCCCCGCGAACGCGCCCGGCATTCGGTTTCGATCACCGGCTCCATCCGGCGCGCGACGCTGACCAACTGATCCACCGCGCGCTCGGCTTTGGCCTGCACCTCGGGGGAGATCGGGGGCAAGGGGGCGGGCTCGGTCGGCGGCACAGGCAGCGCACAGCCCGCCAAAACCGCCATCAGCAGCACGGGGATCAAACGGGCAGCAAGGCGCGGCAAGGTCATGGGACACTCATGGGGCAAAAACGACGATCGCAAGCGCACTCTATCGCCTCTGGCAGGGCGCGCCATCCCCAAGCCCACGCGCTGGTGTTTTTCGCTTCCGGCGCGGCGCGTGGCACGCTAGCATGGCGGTATGTTTACCATTGAACACGAATTCGACGCGACCGTAATCACCCTTGTTGATGAGGGCACAGATCCACGCGACTATCTGCAAGAGGATGTGACAATCACCTCCTTTGAGGATTGCGTGGTGGTTGAGCAGCTTGATGAGCAGACCGATCAGGTGCAATCCATCACCTTCTCGCATGCGCAATTGCGCGAGTTGGCAGCGGCGTTGAACCTGCCCGAGGGTGTGTATCGATTGCGCCAAGCTAACGAGACAACCGAGCCTGACGCAAAAAGCTGACGCTCAATCTAGGCGAAACACCTTGTCGCGCGCGGTTTCGCCCCGAATCAGTGTCAGGCGCGTCTTGGCCACGCCCAGCGCCTTGGCCAGCATTTTTTGCACTGCAGCATTGGCTTTGCCAGCTTCGGGCACCACCGTCACATAGGCCCGCAATCCGTCTTCACCCACGCGAATCTCATTGCGCGAGGCTTTCGGTGTGACCCGCAGCGAAATTTCAGCGCCCGAGATCGCAAGATGGGACAAATCCGTCATGACCCCAACAGCATAGCCCCAACACCTGCGCACACAAGCTAGCGCCTGCGCACATAAGAAAGCGCGCCCTGCGCGGTTGCAATTTGTCCCGCCCCGTCCGATATCCAAGCCAAATCAGTGGAGAGTTCGATGCCCGAGACCCAACCCGTGAACCCTGCCACGCGCAATCAAACCGCGCTGGATTTCCTGCTGTCGCGCCGCTCACGCCCGGCCAAAACCTTGGTGGCCCCTGCCCCCGATGCCACGCAGTTGCATGAGATTTTGCAGGCAGGCGCACGCACGCCCGATCATGGCAAGCTGGAGCCGTGGCGGTTCATCGTGATTACGCGCGCGGCCGCGCAACGTTTGGGCGCCGAGGCCGAAACGCGTGCGCGCGCGCAAGGTCTACCCGAAGAGAAAGTCGCCAAGGCCGGCAAGCAATTCTTGGACAGTCAACTTTGTGTCGCGGTGATCTTCTCGCCCAAAGCCAGCGAGAAAGTCCCGGAAATCGAACAGGTTTTGTCCGCCGGTGCAGTATGCCTGTCGCTATTAAATGGCGCGCTGGCTGCGGGTTGGGGTGCCAACTGGCTGACCGGCTGGGCCGCACATGATGTCGCTTTTGGCGAAGATCTATTGGGATTAGCGCCGGGCGAACTGGTCGCGGGCTTCGTGCATCTGGGCACCGAGGGCGTGACGCCGCCCGACCGTCCGCGCCCCGATCTCAACGCCATCACTAGCTGGATTTCGGAATGATCATCACCAGTTACGTTAAGGCCTGGGGTGATTTACTGCGCCCCGGTGCGATGAAAATCGTTGGCATCGGCGTGGCCCTGTCGCTGGGTCTGCTGATCGCGATCTATCTCGCGATGGTGTGGCTGATCGGCTGGCTGGTCCCGGACAGTTTCTCGCTGCCTTTCATCGGCGAGATCGGCCATATCGACACCGCACTTTCGATTGTGTCGGCCGGGATCATGCTGTTCGCCTCGATGTTCTTGATGGTGCCCGTCGCTTCGGCATTCACCGGGTTTTTCCTCGAGGATGTGGCGGAATTGGTCGAGAATGAACACTATCCAACGCTTCCCCCAGTGCGCAAACTCAGCCTCACCGAGAGCTTTGCCGACACGCTGCGCTTCTTTGGGGTGATCGTCGTGGCGAACCTGATCGCGCTGATGATTTATCCCTTCGTCATCCCGCTTGCGCCCTTTCTGTTTTTTGGCCTCAACGGCTATCTGCTGGGACGGGAATATTTCCAGATGGCCGCCCAGCGCCGGATGGAGCGCGACGCAGCGCGCGCCTTGTATCAGCGTCACAAACTGACCGTCTGGATGGCCGGGGCGCTGATGGCGGTGCCGCTGTCGATTCCGATCCTGAATCTCTTCGTGCCAGTGCTGGGCGCTGCTGGGTTTACGCATTTGTTTCACGCGGTCACTGGGCGGCGCGGTTAACGTTTTTCAACCTTTTTATCCGGAAACACGGTAGAAAACGTGCCGAGCTTAAATTTTTCAACCTTTTCGCCACGCGCCCCTTAATGGCGCAACTGGCCGAAAAAGTCGATATCCTCAAGCGTGATGATCCCCGACAGCAACACCGTCGCGATCACCGCCCACAGCACGACCGTCACCACAGTAGTGATTTTCACCTTGGCCCCGAGATGCGCCTCATGAGGGGCGCCCGCCTGCGTGCCCGGCACGATCTGATCCACATCGCCCTGCGTCTTGAGCCGAAGCGGCAGCACCACGAAAAACACCAAGAACCAGATCACTGCGAACAGAATGATACCGCCGGTAAGGTTCATCAGACCTGCTCCAATTCAACGAGGCAGCCGTTGAAATCCTTGGGGTGCAAAAACAGCACCGGCTTGCCATGCGCGCCGATCTTAGGCTCGCCCGTGCCCAGCACCCGCGCGCCCTGATCGCGCAGCTTGTCGCGCGCCGCCAGAATATCCTCGACCTCGTAGCAGATGTGGTGGATGCCCCCGGCGGGGTTCTTGTCAAGAAATCCTTGGATCGGAGAGTTCTCCCCCAGTGGATAGAGCAGTTCGATCTTGGTGTTGGGCAGTTCGATGAAGACCACGGTCACGCCGTGATCGGGTTCATCTTGCGCAGGCCCCACCTGAGCGCCCAGCGTGTCGCGATATTGCGCCGAGGCGGCCTCGAGGTCGGGCACGGCAATGGCGACATGGTTCAAGCGTCCGATCATCTGGGCCTCCCTTACATGCGGATCGCACCTAGGGGTAAAGGCGTGTGCGCAACAGCGCAAGTGTGGCGAAGTGGCGTTAACCCGCTGTTAGGCAGTTTACCCCCTACTGTAACGGAATTGGCGAATCTGACTGGGTGACAAAATGGCA
This sequence comes from Thioclava arctica, assembly GCF_040892615.1. Classification (NCBI taxonomy): domain Bacteria; kingdom Pseudomonadati; phylum Pseudomonadota; class Alphaproteobacteria; order Rhodobacterales; family Paracoccaceae; genus Thioclava; species Thioclava arctica. Next base: position 60,022 of record NZ_JBFRYC010000001.1, on the reverse strand, counting down.
GATGATCTCACGACCTTTCTTGTACCGCGCAGTGCAACGGCTGAACGCCCGCTGATGGGCCTCACCGTTTTGCTTGTGGAAGACAGCCGCTTTGCGTCTGAAGCGGTGCGCTTGTTGTGTTTGCGATCAGGCGCGCGCATCCGCAGGGCGGATTGTCTGGCCTCGGCATATCGCCATTTGCAGGTCTATCGCCCCAGCGTGGTAATCGTCGATATGGGCCTGCCCGATGGCTCGGGCGGTGATCTGATTGCGGCAATCCGCCAGATGGTGCCGGCTGTGCCCGTGGTTTTGGGCATTTCGGGCGATAGCGGGTTGCGCGGTGATGCGATGGCGGCGGGGGCAGATGGGTTTTTGGAAAAACCCGTCGAAAGCCTCGCCGAATTCCAGCAAGCCATTCTGAATGCGTTGCCTGCGGAGTTGCGCCCTCAAGGTCTGCGCGCCCTCAGCGATACGGTTGTGGAACCCGACCCGATCGCCTTGCGCGATGATTTGCAACATATGGCAGAGGTATTGCGCGAAGGTCCAAACAGTCATGTAATGCCCTATGCGGCGCATTTTTTGGCAGGGGTCGCGCTATCGGCTCATGATCTGGCCTTGGGCGAGGCCGCGCAACGGCTCGCACGCAAAGGGGGCCCGTCGCGCGAGGACTTTCGCCATGTCAGCGGGCTGGTGGCCGATCGCCTCGCCGCTGGCACTACGTTCTAGGGCAAATTGCGGCGCGCCGTTGCGATGTTACTCGGGCGGATCTGCAAGGATCGGATCGACGTGCACCAAACGCGGTTTGGTGAGATCAGACAAGCGCTTGCGCTGCCTTCCTGTGGCATCAAAATTCGAGGGGTCCAGCCAAGTCTGATAGGCCACGCTCAGGGCAGGCCAGTCGGCATCAATCGCGGCAAACCAAGCCGTATCGCGGTTGCGCCCTTTGTAGATCGTCGCCTGACGGAAGGTGCCCTCATAACTCAGCCCCAACCGCTGAGCCGCCCGGCGCGACGCAAGATTAAGCGCATCGCATTTCCACTCAAACCGGCGATAGCCCGCCTCGAAAGCCCATCGGATCGCGGCAAGGAACGCCTCAGAGGCCGCACACTTGCCTTGCAGCGCAGGCGCAAGCGTGATCCAGCCGAGTTCGATCGAGCCAATCTCGGGGCTGATACGCAGGAAGCTGAGAACGCCCAAAGGACGGCCGCTTTGAGCCTCGATCACCGCGTAAAACCACGGATCGCGCAATGTGGAGGCCTGCGTGATCCATCGCGCCAAGTCATCCAGATGCGGAAAAGGGCCATGCGGCATGTAATCCCACACGGCGTCTGCCCCCTCGAACGCGGCGAACAATCCCGCAGCGTGATCAGGGCGCAACCGCTCAAGGCGCATGAAACGGCCCGCGATCAGGACGGCATCAGGCGCATCCGCGGGATGGGGCGGCGCGCGCCAATCGCCCAATGCCGCGCCAAATTCATGATCCCATTCCAAGCCCATAGCCGCCTCCTGCAACCCTATTTCTCCGTGCACTTGCCCCGCAATCGCACCACTTCTTTCCAAGTTCTGCCTTAGTTCAGCGCGAGATTAAGCGCCATACCCACTGCCAAGGGAGTACGGGAATGAGCAAACGAATGATTCAATTGATCGAAAATCAGCGCCTCGTGCAAGCGGCGCATTGGACGGCGTTTTCGCTTGGCGTTCTGGCACTGGCTGCCTCGATTACGGCCACTGCGGTGCACGCGCTCTTATCTTGATAGGCTTATGACAACTCGATTTGCGCATGGCGGGAACTGTCCTGCGCACCATGACGTTACCTCCGTAATCGACACATACTCGATGGAACGGAGGAATTTCCATGACCTCGATCTACGATGCAATCAAGGCAGATCACGACAATCATCGCGATCTGATGGCCCAGATCGCCAAGACCGAAGGCGCCAGCGATGAGCGCAAGAAAACGTGGAATACGTTTTATTACGACATCAAATCGCATGCGGCTGCCGAAGAAGAGACGTTCTACTCCAAACTGATGAGCAAGATTTGGGGCCAAGATGCCGCGCGCCATTCGGTTGAGGAACATGCCGAGTTGGATGAATTGCTTGAAGAGCTGAACGAGATGGACATGTCGAGCCCCGGCTGGCTCAACAAATTCCACAAGTTGCAGCACGATTACAATCATCACATGGACGAAGAAGAAGATGAAATCTTTGCTCAGGCGAAGAAGGTCATCGACGAGTCCGAGATTGCAGGTTACGGCGAAAAATTCCACGCTCGCAAAAAGAAAGAGCGCGAGATCGTGGACAAGAAGCGCGAAGAACATCTTGAGGATTGACCCGGAAGACGGATCAAATGCGTTGAGGGGGCGCTGCCCCCGCTGGCTTTGCCAGCCCCCCGGAGTATTTTCGGCCAGATGAAGGCATATAAAAAAGGCCCCGCCAGATTTTGGGCGGGGCCTTTTTGTCTAAAAATGCTTGGATCAGTCCTCTTTGGGCAGAACCCGCAGGCGCAATTCGCGCAACTGTTCATTCATCGGCTCGCTCGGCGCGCCCATCATCAGGTCTTCGGCGCGCTGGTTCATCGGGAACATGATGACTTCGCGAATGTTAGCGGTGTCGGCAAGGATCATCACGATCCGGTCGATGCCGGCCGCACAGCCACCGTGGGGCGGAGCGCCGTATTTGAACGCCTTGACCATGCCGCCAAAGCGTTTCTCGACTTCGGAGGCCGGATAGCCCGCAATCGCAAACGCCTTATACATCGTCTCAAGCTTGTGGTTGCGGATCGCGCCCGACAGGATTTCATAACCGTTGCAGGCCAGGTCATATTGATAGCCAAGCACGTCGAGCGGATTGCCCTCAAGTGCCTCGATCCCGCCTTGGGGCATCGAGAACGGGTTATGGCTGAAGTCGATCTTGCCCTCGTCATCGGCTTCATACATCGGGAAATCGACGATCCAGGCGAATTTATGTACCGATTTATCGGTCAGCCCGAGTTCCTCGCCGATCACGTTGCGCGCACGCCCCGCGACGCCTTCAAAGCTGGACGGGTTACCGCCCAAAAAGAAGGCCGCGTCGCCCTCGCCCAGACCCAGTTGCTGACGGATCGCCTCGGTGCGCTCGGGGCCGATGTTTTTGGCCAAGGGGCCTGCCCCTTCAAGCGCGCCATCCTCGGCCTTGCGCCAGAAGATATAGCCCATGCCCGGCAGGCCCTGTTCCTGCGCGAATTTGTTCATCCGATCGCAGAACTTGCGCGAACCGCCGGTGGGCGCAGGAATGGCGCGAATCTGCGTGCCCTCTTGTTCCAAAAGCTTGGCGAAAATCGCGAATCCTGAGCCTGCGAAATGCTCGGACACGATCTGCATCTCGATCGGGTTACGCAGATCGGGTTTGTCGGAGCCATATTTCAGCAGCGATTCCGCGTAAGGAATACGCGGCCAGTTCGGATCGACCTGACGCTCGGGATCGAATTCCTCGAACACGCCCTGCAACACCGGCTGGACCACGGCGAAAATATCTTCCTGTTCGACAAAGCTCATCTCGACATCAAGCTGGTAGAAATCGGTGGGCGAGCGGTCGGCGCGCGGGTCTTCATCGCGGAAACACGGCGCGATCTGGAAGTATTTATCGAAACCGCCGACCATGATCAGCTGTTTGAACTGCTGCGGGGCTTGCGGAAGCGCGTAGAATTTTCCCGGATGCAGGCGCGAGGGCACGAGGAAGTCGCGCGCGCCTTCAGGGCTGGAGGCCGTGATGATCGGCGTCTGGAATTCATTGAACCCCTGATCCCACATCCGCTGGCGCATGGATTTCACCACGTTCGAGCGCAAAATCATCGAGTTATGCAGGTTCTCGCGCCGCAGATCGAGGAAGCGATAGGCCAGACGGGTTTCTTCCGGGTAGTCTTGCTCGCCAAAGACTGGCAGCGGCAATTCCTCGGCCTCGCCCAGCACTTCGAGGTCGCGCACGTAAACCTCGATCTCGCCGGTCGGGATTTTGGAATTGATCAGGCTGGCATCGCGCAGTTTGACGGTGCCGTCGATGCGGATCACCCATTCCGAGCGGACTTTTTCCAGCGCTTTGAAGGCCGGGCTGTCGCCATCGCACAGCACCTGCGTCATGCCGTAATGGTCGCGCAGATCGATGAACAGCACGCCGCCGTGGTCGCGCACCCGGTGGACCCACCCGGCAAGGCGCACGGTCTCGCCGGCATTGGCGGCGCTCAGATCGGCACAGGTATGGCTGCGAAAGGCGTTCATCGGTGGCTCCCGGATCGTGTATGGCGTTAAGGCGCCGATACACAGGCTGGGCGGGCAAAAGTCAAGCTGTGCGCAGATTCACAGAGGGGTTCGCACTTGGGAAACTTGGCGTAACGCAAAAAGATGTTAATTTTTAGGGGCTGACGACCGCGTCAGGGAACCCGCACGCGAAATTCGCGTTCGGAAAAGATAGGATGATTGCACAGAGTACTCGTAAAGCATTTGCCACTTCGGAGACTGCCATGAGAGCCTGGGATGCCCTTTTAGATCGTATGCTACGCCACTTGATCCGCGTAGGCACCTTGCAACTGACCTATCATAACGGCGATTTGCGCCGCTATGGCGATGGCACCGGCATCCCCATAAAGCTCACGATCACCTCTCCCGATATCGTCAAGAAAATCGTGCTCAAGCCCGATCTCGGGGTGGGTGAAGGCTATATGGATGGCGATTATACGATCGAACAGGACGATCTGCGCGGCTTTCTTGCCCTTGTTATCCGCAATCAGACCGGATCGGGGATGCCGTGGTTTGAAAAGCCGCGCGAAGCCTCGCGGTTCTTTGGACGCAGGCTCGCGCAGTTCAACCCGGTCAACAAAGCGCGCACGAATGTGGCGCATCATTATGACTTGTCGGGCGACCTGTATGACCTGTTTCTAGACGCTGACCGGCAGTATAGCTGCGCCTATTTCGAGCACGCCGATATGTCCCTCGACCAGGCGCAAGAGGCCAAAAAGCGTCATATTGCCAAGAAGTTGCTGATTGAGCCGGGCATGCGCGTGCTCGACATTGGCTGTGGCTGGGGTGGCATGGCGATCACGCTGGCGCGCGATTTTGGTGCGCATGTGGTGGGGGTGACCCTGTCGAGCGAGCAGCACGCGCTGGCCACTCAACGGGTGCGCGATGCCGGCTTGCAGGATCAGATCGACATTCGCCTGTGTGATTATCGCGACGTGCGTGAGACCTTTGACCGGATCGTATCGGTGGGGATGTTCGAACATGTCGGCGTGCCTCATTACCGTCAGTATTTTGGCAAGGTCCGTGAGTTGCTCAAGCCGGGGGGCGTGTCGCTTATTCACTTCATCGGCCGCGCAGGTACTGCTGGGGCGACCGCTGATTTCATTACCAAATACATCTTTCCCGGCGGCTATTGTCCGGCCATGTCCGAGGCGTCAAATGCCATCGAACATGAGGGGCTTGTGGTCACCGACCTCGAGGTGTGGCGTCTGCATTACGCCGAGACCCTGCGCCATTGGTGTGATCGGTTTGATGCCAATATCGACAAGGCCGTTGCCCTTTATGATGAGAAATTCACCCGGATGTGGCGTTTCTATCTGATCGCGTCCGAGATGGCGTTTCGTCATGGTGGTCAAGTGGTGTTCCAATATCAACTGGCCCATGAGGTCGGCGATGTGCCCCTGACGCGCGATTATCTGTATCGCGCGGATACTGACCAAGACCTGCGGTTGGCTGCGGAATAAAGCGACAGGCGCGCTTTGCACAGTCCCGCACAGAATTGGCGCGCAGCCTTAGGCCTGCGCGCCTAATTTTATCCAGCTTCGAAACAATCGCCTTATTTTCACCAGAATAGGCCGTCAAAACGTGTCAACGAATCTGACTGACGCCCTTTGCTGAGAAATCCTATGTTTCAATCGACGCTCCGTTCCAAACCTGACGCCGCCGATTCCTTTGACGCCTCTGAGCGCCACCGGTTCTTGGCGTTTTTCTACACTGCGCGCGCCGACAGGCTGGGTTTGGTTTTGCTGGTGATTTGGGCGGTCTGTGCGTGGTTTGTCTATCGGGCACACTGGGGCAATGATTTAGCCGCCCTCTGGTTCGCGGGGCATTTTCACGCCTTGGGACAAGACGGGATGATCTATGTCGCTCCGCCGCAATTCTTCGGCGGCATTCCCGATGAATGGCGCGCGCTTCTGGCCCAAACGCGCCAAAACGTTCAGGATAACGCATTTCCTTATATTTATCCCCCTCTCTGGCTGGCATTTCTGGCGCCTCTGACCAAAGCGTTCTCGCCACAGGGTTTCCAAGCCTTTTTTCTCAGCCTGCATATCGTGATGCTGTTTGCCTCGGTGTTGCTAGCAGAACAGATTGCGCGCCCCGCAAAGATGCCGCGCATTGTGTTTCGGCTGTGGGGGCTCGCGACGCTGACGTTGACCGCGCCTATAGCTACGGCGCTGTGGCTCAACCAGCCGTCCATTATCGTCGCTTTTCTGATCCTTCTGGCAGGCGCCCTGATGGTCAAACGCCCTGCCCTATCGGGCGCAGCTATCGCGTTGGCAAGCGCGATCAAACTGACGCCCGTGGTTTTTGTGACGGTGTATTTCATGCTCCCGCGCGAGAATGCGGCACAGCGCAAACGTGCTCTGATCGCGGTTCTGTTTAGCGGGGCAATTCTGGCCGGGCTGTCAATCGCGCTCTTGGGCTGGCCGCTCCATCGGGCTTTCCTTGATCAGCTTCATCTGGCTTCAGGCAAATCGGTCTGGGCTGCGGTGAACCCCTCGGCACGGATCCTGATTCAGGACCTGGCAGGAATTATCGGGCTGAGCACGCCGATGAATTTCCCTACTCCTCTGCCCAATGTGTTGCTGGTCATTCCCCCGCTCTGGACAAGCCTCGTGATCGGCGGCCTCGGGTTTGTGCTGGGCGTATTTGCGCTGCGCATTGCTGCGCGGCGCCACACTGCGCCTGCCCGTGCCCTCGCATTGCTGGGCCTTTCAATCGGGCTTTTCCTGTTTGGCCCGCTCAGCTGGCTGCATTACCTAATCGTGCCGCTCTTGCTTGCGCCCGCTGTGTGCGCAGGGCTGTCGCGATGGGCAGGCGGGGCAATTTTGGCGTTGATTCTGATTGGCAACAGCAATCAGGTACTGTCCATTTTTGCGCTAAGCGGTCTCCATCTTTTGCCCTATACCGTGCTGATGGTTACGATTTGGGCGATTGTGCTTGGGGTGACCTATCATGCGCTGGCAAAGCAGCCGCGCGACTAAGCCTTTCCCCCTTGCACCGAGCGCCCGGCGGACTATAACCCGCAACAATTTGCGTGGGGGCAGCCGTCCCCGCCTGTTTTGCATACGCAACATCAAGGGGTCCGTCATGCCGAAGAGAACCGACATCAAGTCCATCCTCATCATCGGTGCCGGGCCTATTGTGATCGGGCAGGCCTGCGAGTTCGACTATTCGGGTGCCCAAGCCTGCAAGGCGCTGCGCGAAGAGGGCTACCGGGTGATCCTGGTGAACTCCAACCCGGCCACGATCATGACCGATCCGGGCCTCGCCGATGCGACCTATATCGAACCGATCACCCCGGAAATCGTCGCCAAGATCATCGAGGACGAGCGCCCCGACGCGCTGCTGCCCACGATGGGCGGACAGACGGGGCTGAACACTTCGCTGGCGCTGGCCGATATGGGCGTGCTGGAAAAATTCGGCGTCGAGCTGATCGGGGCGAACCGCGATGCCATCGAAATGGCCGAGGATCGCAAGCTATTTCGCGAGGCGATGGATCGGATCGGGATCGAAAATCCCAAAGCCACGATCATCGCCGCCCCCAAGCTGGCCAATGGGCGCTATGACGTGAATGCAGGCGTCGCCGAGGCGATGACCGCCTTGGAACATATCGGCCTGCCCGCGATCATCCGCCCCGCCTTTACCCTTGGCGGCACCGGTGGCGGCGTGGCCTATAACCGCGATGATTACGAGGCGATCTGCCGCTCGGGGCTCGATGCTTCGCCGATGGCGCAGATTTTGGTCGATGAATCGCTACTGGGCTGGAAAGAATTCGAGATGGAGGTCGTGCGCGACCGGGCCGATAACGCGATCATCGTGTGCGCCATCGAAAACGTCGATCCGATGGGCGTGCATACCGGCGATTCGATCACCGTCGCTCCGGCCCTGACGCTGACGGACAAGGAATATCAGATCATGCGCAACGGCTCGATCGCCGTGCTGCGCGAGATTGGCGTGGAAACCGGCGGCTCGAACGTGCAATGGGCGATCAACCCCGCCGATGGCCGTATGGTCGTGATCGAGATGAACCCGCGCGTGTCGCGTTCCTCTGCGCTGGCCTCCAAGGCGACCGGTTTCCCGATTGCCAAGATCGCGGCGAAGCTTGCGGTGGGCTACACGCTCGATGAGCTGGACAACGACATCACCGGCGTCACGCCCGCCAGCTTTGAGCCCTCGATCGACTATGTCGTCACCAAAATCCCGCGGTTCGCGTTTGAAAAATTCCCCGGGTCGAAAGCCGAACTCACCACCGCGATGAAATCGGTGGGCGAGGTGATGGCGATTGGCCGCTCCTTCCATGAATCGATGCAAAAGGCGCTGTGCTCGATGGAGACGGGCCTGAGCGGCTTTGACGAGATCGACATCCCCGGCGCGCCCGAAAAGGCCGCCGTGATCAAGGCGATTTCCGCCCAGACGCCTGACCGCATCCGCCTGATCGCGCAGGCGATGCGCCACGGGCTGAGCGATGAGGATATCCAACACGCCACGTCCTATGACCCGTGGTTCCTTGCCCGCATCCGCGAGATCGTCGATGCCGAGGCCGATATTCGCAAACAGGGCCTGCCGCTGGATGCCAAAGGGCTGCGCATGCTCAAGATGATGGGCTTTAGCGATGCCCGTCTGGCCACGCTGACGGGGCGCGAAGAGGCCCAAATACGCCGCGCGCGCCGTAATTTGGGCGTGTTCGCCGCCTTCAAGCGCATCGACACCTGCGCCGCCGAGTTTGAGGCACAAACCCCCTATATGTATTCCACCTACGAGGCCCCCGCGATGGGCGATGTGGAATGCGAGGCCCGCCCGAGCGATCGCAAAAAGGTCGTCATTCTGGGCGGTGGCCCGAACCGGATCGGCCAAGGGATCGAGTTTGATTACTGCTGCTGTCACGCCTGTTTCGCGCTGACCGATGCGGGCTATGAGACGATCATGATCAACTGCAACCCCGAGACGGTCAGCACTGATTACGACACCTCGGACCGGTTGTATTTCGAACCGCTCACCTTGGAACATGTGCTGGAAATCCTGCGTGTTGAGCAAGATAACGGCACGCTGCATGGGGTGATCGTGCAGTTTGGCGGGCAGACGCCGCTGAAACTCGCCAACGCACTTGAGGCCGAGGGCATCCCGATTCTGGGTACCACGCCCGACGCGATTGACTTGGCCGAAGACCGCGAGCGCTTCCAGCAACTCCTGAACCGGCTCGAACTCAAGCAGCCAGTCAACGGGATCGCGCATTCCGATGCCGAAGCCTTTGAAATTGCAGGTCGCGTCGGCTATCCGCTGGTGATCCGCCCGTCCTACGTTCTGGGTGGGCGCGCGATGGAAATCGTGCGCGATCTTGACCAGCTCAAGCGCTATATCACCAGTGCCGTGGTCGTTTCGGGCGATAGCCCCGTGTTGCTCGACAGCTATCTGTCCGGCGCGATCGAGGTGGATGTCGACGCGCTGTGCGACGGGGAAACCGTGCATGTCGCGGGCATCATGCAGCACATCGAAGAGGCGGGCGTGCATTCGGGCGATTCAGCCTGCTCGCTGCCGCCCTATTCGCTCGATGCTGCGACCGTGGCCGAGCTAAAGGCGCAGACCGAAAAGATGGCCTTGGGGCTGAACGTGGTCGGCCTGATGAACGTGCAATTCGCGATCAAGGATGGCGTGATTTACGTCCTTGAGGTCAACCCGCGCGCCTCGCGCACCGTGCCCTTCGTCGCCAAGGCGACCGATAGCGCGATTGCCTCGATTGCCGCGCGTCTGATGGCGGGCGAGAAAATGTCGGCCTTCCCGCTGCGTGCGGCCTACCCCGCAGGCGTTGGCCCCGACACGCCGCTGCCCTTTGCCGATCCGCTGACGCTGGCTGATCCGATTACGCCGTGGTTCTCGGTCAAAGAGGCTGTGATGCCCTTCGCGCGCTTCCCTGGTGTCGATACGCTGTTGGGGCCAGAGATGCGCTCGACCGGCGAAGTCATGGGCTGGGATCGCGACTTCCCGCGCGCCTTCTGGAAGGCGCAGCTTGGCGCAGGCACCGTGCTGCCCGATGCAGGCCGGGTGTTCTTTTCGATCAAGGACAGCGACAAATACGAAGAATTGGCCGAGGCCGCACGCGATCTGATCGCCATGGGCTTTGACATTTTGGCCACCAGCGGCACGGCGAAATGGCTGGCCGAACATGGGGTGAGCGCGGATTCGGTGCTCAAGGTCTATGAGGGCCGCCCCAATATCGTGGACCGGCTGAAAAACGACGAAATCGCACTGGTGTTCAACACCACCGATGGCTCTCAGGCGATTTCCGATAGCCGCGATATCCGCGCCGTCGCGCTTTATGACAAGATCCCCTATTTCACGACCGCCGCCGCCTCTATCGCCGCCGTCGCCGCGATCAAGAGCCACAAAGAAGGCGATGTGAACGTGCGCAGCTTGCAGTAAGCACTGATACGCAACAAAAGGCCGCCCGTGACTGCATCCGGGCGGCCTTTTTCTTTGAAGAAACCCTACTGCCGCCTTGTCGCCAGCCAATTCCGCCACGCCGCGGGCGAGCCGTGAAACGCGTTCATGTCGACCGTGCCGGGCACGCCGGGGATGACTCCGGTGCCGCTATATTGCCAGAAGGTCCAGCGCGCATCTCCGTAGCGCGCACTGGGATGGCCCGCGACCGAGCGTAGCCAGAAATCATAGCCGCGAAGCTGCTCCAGCCCGTTATCCTCCCAGAAATCGACCGTGGTGTAGATCACAGGCTTCGTGCCGTAATGCGCCTCGAGCGTGCGCAGGAATATCCGCATCTCGTTGCGCACATGGGCGGCTTCGGGACGGCGCTGACAGCTGGGTGAGGTGTGGTTCCACTCGATATCAAGCACCGGGGGCAGATCGCCCGCGTGGCGTTTGACTTGCTTGATGAACCAGCGCGCTTGTTCGGCAGCGGGGCGGCAGAAATAGAAAAAGTGATAGCCCCCCACCGGCACGCCCGCCGCGCGCGCTGCCCGCGCATTCAGCCGGAACCCGGGGTCGATATGATCGCCCCCTTCCGAGGCCTTGAGCCAGGCAAAAGACACCCCCGCCGCGCGCGCACGCCGCCAGTCGATCACGCCCTGATAGCGCGCCGCGTCGATGCCGTGAACCGGCAGGGCGGCAGGTGCTAGGCCGGACCAGCCATGGGGCGCGGTATCGCCAAAGCGCGCCGGGATACCCGGTGCCCGATACTGCGCCGCATCCAACATATTCGGAGCCATGAGGCGCGCAGATTTCGGCTTGGTCCCACATCCGGCAAGCGTCAGCGCCGCCCCCGAGAGGAAAATCCGCCTTGAAAGGTCCATACGCCGCTCCCTGATACTGCACTGGCTCACGCTTTCATGAGACGGCCCGACTGTCACGGGGCACCCGGGCCTTTTTCTGCACCACCAGCAAGAGCCTGCCGGTCGAGGAAAGGTCCGCATGTTTACTGGGCGTTTCTGAAATCCGCAGCGATGATCATGCCATCGCCATTGAGACCCCATTGCAACATGAAGTTTTCGCCGGGCACAAAAGCTCTTGGCAACTTTGCGCCATGATCGGGCTTGCGGAGAAGGCCAAGCGATGAGGGCGGCGACAGGTGCGAGATATTGCACCAAATTCGGCCTTGTGAATTGCACTTGGAGCCAAACGAAGCGGCCCGCGACTTCCGCCGCGGGCCTGACAACATGTCACAGGTTTCGAAAAGATCAGCCCTTGGCTGCCGCCAACTCGTCCCAGCACGCCATGGCATGCCCGGCATACATCACGCCCGGGCCACCGCCCATCTGGATCGCCATGGCCAACACATCACCCAATTCCTCACGCGTTGCGCCCGTTTTCATTAGCTCTTCGGTGTGGAACATGATGCAAGGTTCGCAGCGCAGCACGACGGCCATGCCCAACGCGATGAATTCCTTGGTTTTGGCATCAAGCGGGCCGTTGTCTTTGACCGCTTTGGACAGCGTGGCAAAGCCGCTCATCGTCTCGGGAATCGACTTGCCCATAACGCGCAATTCGTTGCGCATCTCGTCAATCTTCGCTTTGTAGCTCATGTCACAAATCCTTTTCGTTTCGCTTGACGTTGGTGTCGCATGTCATGGTTACCACCGCGTTGACTTGCATCAAGATTTTCCTGCAGCCCCGCTATGCCGCTGCCGCATGGCCACCCACGCACTTATCCCTCAGGCGTGACCGGCCGCCGCAGACAGCGTGCGCGGATCAACCCCGATCGCGGCAAGCGCGCGCGTCCATTTCGTGGCGTATTCGTCATCCAGCGCCAGATCGGCATCTCCCTCGCTCGTCAGCCAGCCATTATCAAGAATCTCCGCCTCAAGCTGACCCGGTCCCCAGCCGGCATAGCCCAACGCCATCAGCGCACGATCCGGGCCACAGCCAGCGGCGATATCTTCCAAAATATCGCGCGTGCCGGTCATGCGCAGCCGGTCGGAGATTCGCATCTGCCCTTCGGGTGTGCCCCAATCGGGCGAATGCAGCACAAAGCCGCGACCGGTCTCAACCGGGCCGCCAAACAGAATCGGCGCGTGGATTGCATGATCGGAATTTGCGGGCGTGATGCCGAGATTTTGCAGCAGTTCGGGCAAGTCTGGCGAGGGCAACGGCTTGTTCACGATCAACCCCATCGCCCCCTCGGGTGAGTGCGCACAAATAGCCACAACCGCATGTTCAAAGCGCGGATCGCCCATTCCCGGCATCGCAATCAGCAGTTTCCCGGTCAAATCCATCGCCAAACACCTCTCGCGCGGGATGCGCTTACTCTTAAGGTGGTCCGGGCGGGGCGTGGGTTCAAGTCCAGATGACGCAGGAACCTTGTGAGACGGCGCGCCGCGCGCCGGGTGCTGCGGCCTGCCCGGTGCGCGCAATTGTTGCAGTCTTCTGTCGCGTTTGTGACTTTGGTCGCGCGCAATGTGAGTTTAACCAAGACGGATGACCCGCATCTTACCCGTTCTCGCCCTCACCCTTGCCGCGCACGCCCCTATGGCCTCGGCCCAGCAAAGCCAAGAGCACCCCGCCCCGCCGCCCCCGCCGGGGCTGGAGGGCGCGCAGTTGCTGAGCGGCTGGATGCGCGCGGATGGCACTCGTGTCGCAGGTCTCTCGATTGCGCTTGAACCGGGATGGAAGACCTATTGGCGCGCGCCCGGCGATGCCGGAATCCCGCCGCAGATAGACTTCCAAGACTCTGAAAACGTAGCAAATATTGCGCTGCATTGGCCTACGCCGGAGGTGTTTGACTCTGCCGGAATGCGCACGATCGGCTATCACGGCGACCTGCTTTTGCCGATTACGATCACCCCCAAGGATGCGAGCAAACCCGTCGATCTGGACGCGCATGCGACGATTGGCATTTGCGACCAGATATGTGTGCCTGTCTCGCTGAATTTGCGCGCCCATCTTGATGGCAAGGGCCAGCACGACCCGCAAATCGAGGCCGCGCTGGATGCCGAGCCGAAAACGATTTCTGCTCAGGTGCATTGTGAAATCAAACCGGTGCGCGATGGTGTCAATCTGACCGCGCGTCTTGAACTGCCCCCGGCAATCGGGCCCGAAGACACCTTGTTCGAGCTGCGCTCAACCCCGGTCTGGGTGTCAGAAAGCAGCAGCCATCGCGAGGGCAATATGCTGATCGCCTCGGCCGATTTCGTGCCGCCCGAGGCGAAACCCTTTGACCTCGATCTCAGCGATCTGCGCATCACCGTGCTGTCAGATCGCGGCGCAGTGCAGATCGACGGCTGCACCGAGTAACCGCGTCAGGCCCCCGCCCAAGTCTTAAGCTTCGGGTGGCGCAATGTGGCGAATATGACCGCGCAGCAACCGCGGTGCGATAATCCCCGCCCCGATCACGATCATCGCAGAGATCAGCGCAAAGCCTGCGAAAGCGGGCATCAAAGCCCCGCCATCCAGCATCGCCCGCCCCAGCGTGATCACGAAACCAACCACCAGCAGCGCGGCCACTCCGGCCAAGACGCCGCGCAACCGCAGCACCCGCGCGCCATGGCGCACCGCCGTGATCTGACGCCCGAAATCAAGCTGAATGGCCAACATCGCGGGCACCACGAACAACACGATGATCATCCCGAATCCAAGCCCATAGACCAGCGTGATCACCGTGGATTTCAGAAACAGCGCCGAACTCGATTGCTCATAAAGCAGCGGCGCAAGCCCGAGAACAGTGGTCGCCGTGGTCAGCAAGACCGGGCGCAGACGGTCTGATACCGCATCTACGATCGCGGGCACCATGCCGCGTTTTTCGGCATATTCATCCACCGTCGAGATCAGCACGATAGCATCGTTGATGATGATCCCGATCATCCCGATCCCGCCGACGACAGCAAACATCGACATCGGCATCTGCCAGACGTAATGGCCCCAGATCGCGCCGACAGCGCCAAACGGGATCACCGACATCACGACGATAGGGCGTGTCCAACTGGCGAAAATCCACGCCAGCACGATATAAATCCCGACAAGGCACATGGTCAGACCGACCAGCGCATCCGACATGAAATCGCGCTCTTGCTGAGCCTGTCCTGCCATCACCCAAGCCACGCCGCGTTCTTCCGCGATACGGGGCAAGATTTGCTCTTCGATCTGGCGGGTGATCTCATTGGCGCGTGCCGGGTCATCCTCGGAGATATCGCCCGTGACCGAGACTTGGCGCACCCCGTCTTCGCGCCGGATCGTGGAAAATCCGGTTTGCGAACGCACCGAGACGATATCGGCCAGCGGCACCCATTTGCCCGCAGGCGTGCGCAGCTGCATCCGTTCGATGAAATCGGCCGCCAATTCGCGTTCGGGCAGCTCCACCCGAATCGTGGCCGAGCGCACCCCGTCGGGGAAACTCGCCGCCTCGGTCCCGTTCAGGCGCGCGCGCAACTCACGCCCCAAAGTCGCAATATCAAAGCCCAGCGCCTCGCCCTGCGGCGTCAGGTCCAGCGTCAGTTCCTGCTTGTCATAGGCGAGGTTATCTTCGACCGCCGACACTTCGGGGAATTGCGCCAGCGCGGTTTTGAAATCTTCGGCGGCGTTTTTCAACTCACGCGTGCTGGCCCCCGCGAATTGCACCGCAATCCCGTCATCCGCCCCGCCCGCGCGGAAGCGGCGAAAGCTGATCTCTTCGACCAAGGGCAGGCGCGGCACCTCGTCTTGCAGGCGCGAGACGAAATCAAAGCTGGAATAGGGCCGGTAATCGGGGTCGAGCACCTCAATCGAGATCGAGCCCAGCAAATCGGTATCCTTGGTATCCGCCGAGGCCAAACTACGTCCCGACGCCCCCCCGATCTGCGCAATCGCATATTCCACCGGATTGACGCCGTATTCATCGGCGAATTCCTTGGCGACGCGGTCAATCGTGACCTGCATCATGCGCATCATTTCAATCGTGTCCGCGCGTGTCGCCCCTTCGACCATGGAAAACGCGCCGTTCACCGTGCTTTGTTCGGGCGGGTTAAAAAAGCGCCATTGCACCTTGCCCGAAATGACGAAAGACACCTGCCACGCCAGCAGCGCAATTGCCGCTGCAATCACCGGATAGCGCAGCTTGACCACCGCGCGCGTCAGCGGCTTCATCACCCGACCACGGAACCAGTCCAGCCCCGCATTCACCTTGCGCGAGGGCCAGTCATACCATTTCTGATCCGAACTATGGGCCAGCGCATGGCTCATGTGATTGGGCAGGATCAGGAAACACTCGACCAACGAGGCCAGCAGCACCGCGATAACGGTATAGGGTATATCGACAATCATATTGCCCATGCGTCCGCCAATCACGGTCAGCCCCGCAAAAGCAATCACCGTCGTCAGCGTCGAGGCAAAGACCGGGGCGGCCATGCGCCGCGCGCCGCGTTCCGCCGCAATCACCGGGGCCTCGCCCAGATGGCGCGCGCGGAAATCGGCATGCTCGCCCACCACAATCGCATCATCAACCACGATCCCCAGCGTCAAAATCAACGCAAAGATCGAAATCATGTTCAGCGTCATGCCGGAAAAATACATCACCGCCAAAGCCGCCGCCATCGAGGTCGGAATCCCCATCGCGACCCAGAACGCGGTGCGCGCATTGAGAAATAGGAACAGCAGCGCCAGCACCAGACCCAAGCCTAAAATGCCGTTGTTCAACAGCAGATCCAGACGTTGCGTAATCTTATCCGAGCGGGTGCGCACCAGATCCATCGAGGTGCCCGCAGGCAGCGTCGGCTGCATCTGCGCGATCACGGATTCGACCTTTTTCTGGATCGCAATCGCATCGCCCGCCGCAGAGCGCGCGACATTGATCACCACCGCCGGGTGATCGCCGACATAATAGGCGCGCGCGCGATCGCCGCCATCGACGCGCACCGTGGCCACATCGCCCACAGTAAGCTGAGAGCCGTCCGCCTCGGTTCGGATCACCAATGCGGCAATCTCGGGGGCGGTGCGCCGCTCGGTCCCGGTGGTGACGCGCGCGGCGCCACCCGCGACATCGCCAGCAGGATCGGTGGCGGATTCGGCCGCGATCACGTTGATGATCTGGGTCAGCGTCACGTCATGGGCCATCATCGAGACGGTGGGCACTTCGACCACCGTCTCAGGCGCGGCAATCCCGGCCAGCGAGGTGCGCGTCACCCCTTGCTGATACAGCCGCACGACCGTCTCATCGCCCAGCCGCCCCAGCTGTTCGGGCGACAGCGGCCCGGTGATCACCAGATCGGTGACCGTATCGCGCCAGACGCCACGCGCAACTTCGGGGTCTTCGGCGCCTTCGGGCAGATCGCCCGCCGTGGCCAGCGCGTTTTCCACGTCATTGACGGCGCGCGACATATCCCAACTGGGTTCGAAATCCAGCGTGATGCGCGCCGATCCTTCTGAGGCCCGGCTTTCGGAGTTTTCCACCCCCTCCACCGAGATCAGCGAGGGTTCCAGCACCTGCACAATCGCGCGGTCCACCTCTTCGGCGCCCGCGCCATCCCATTTCACCGAAACGGTGATCGATTCCTCGACCGAGTCGGGGAAGAATTGCGCGCGCATCCGTGGCACCGCCACGATCCCTGCACAGAGCATGACCACCAGCACGATATTGGCCAGCGTGGCGTGGCGCGTGAACAGGCCGATCAGGCCGCGCGATTCGGGCAGGCCCTTGGTGGTGTTGGGATCGGCCATGTTACCCCCCGATCCGAGATTCAAGTTTCTCGACTGTGGCAAGGGGCACTTCGTCTTGCGTCAGCTCTGCCAGAAGGCGTTTCTTGGCAGTGTCGGGCATCTTGGTATTGCTTTGGACAAAGGCGACCAGCTTGGCGCGACGTTGATCGTCAAGCTTGACCTTATCGACAGGCGCGGTCGTGTCGGACTGGCCCGCGCGCATCGGGCGCAACTTGATCCCACGGCCCAAAAGCGGCGTGCGTTCGGTCACGATCTCGGTCCCGGCTTTGAACGCGGCGCGAATGATCACATTGTCGCCCTGACGGCGCAGCACGTCGACGGGCGCGCTTTCCAGGCGGTCTTCGGGGCCCAGCACCAAAACCGTGCTTTGCGCATCCACCGCCGCCGCCGGGATTTCAGCCACGTTCTCCAGCGCCGGCTCGTCCAGACGCACAGTGACGAAATCGCCGGGGCGCAACCCGCGCGCGCCCTGCGCGATCGTTGCAAACAACAACCGCCCCGTCACCCCGGCCTCGACCGCAGCCGACACCCGTGACAGCACGCCTTTCGCCTCTACCGCGCCATCGGCCCCATCCAGCGAGATCGTGACCGCCAGATCGCGCAGATCGCCCAGCACGTCGGTCAGGCGGAAAAATTGCCCGGTCGAGACGCGAAACGCCACTTCCAGCGCATTCGGATCAATCAGAGTTCCAAGCATTTCATTGTTGGACACCAGCCCGCCCTGAACACCCGTCACATCCGCCAGACGGCCGGTGAATTCGGCCCGGATTTCAGTGTCGCGCAGTTTGCGCTCGGCCTCGCTCAGGGTAATTTTGGCGCGGGTCAGCCCGGTGCGCGCGCTGTCCAGCTGCGCCTGCGCGGTGGACAATGCCGAGCGCCGATTGAGCACCGCTTGCTCTGCTGCCGATACCGCCAGTTCCGAGGTTTCCAGCGTCGCCGTCGCCCCCACGCCCCGATCCGACAGCGACTGCTGACGCGTCAGTGCCTTGAGGCGCAGATCGGCCTGACGCTGCGCGGCCACCACATCATCGCGCGAAATCACCAGCCCGCGCTCTGCCTGCGCCAATGCGGCCTCTGCTTCCGAAACTGACGCCACCGCACTGTCGCGTGCCGCCTTGGCCTCGGCGGGGTCCAGCTTGACCAAAAGCGCGCCCTTCTCGACACGCGCGCCGTCTTTGAAGTCGGGGGCCAGTTCAATGATCGTGCCGCCGCTGGCTACGCGCAGCTCCAGCTCGCGGGTCGATTGCACCTCGCCATAGGCGGTCAGGGTGGGTGAAAGCGTGGTGAACTCCACCGCCATCACATTGGCCGCAAACACGCGTTCGCGCGCGGTTGGCGCGCGCCCTGCACTGGCCTTGCGCGCCTCGCTCGCCTTGAAAATCGAAAACCCGCCCATCGCCAAAAGGCCAAGCGTCAAAGCCAGCAAAAACAGCCCCATCAGGGAGCGGGTCAGGAACCGCATGTCGTCTCCAGTTTCATCCATGGCAGGCGTCAATCACAAACACCCACGGTCGCGCGAGAACATGTTACCTTGCTGAAATAGGGGCAGGGAACATCTTTCTCTACGCGGCAAGGCGCCACGTCCGTCACTTTTTCACAATTATGCGACTGTTTGGCGCGCCCTAGCCCTGCTGATCAAGCCGCGCGCGCAGCGAAAGCAGGTCCGCCCAGGCCTCGCGCTTGGCGGCCGGATTGCGCAGCAACTGGGTGGGATGCACCATGGCCAGCGCGGGTCGCCCAAAGGCCTGCGCCCATGTGCCGCGCAGCCGGGTGATGCCGCGCTTGCCCAATCCCGCCTGACAGGGCGCGTTGCCCATCAACACCACCAGATCGGGATCGACCAGATCGACATGGCGCGCAAGGAAGGGCAGCATCCGCGCGATATCCTCGGGCTCGGGATCGCGATAGCCCAGCGTACGCCACGGCACGACGGTGGTCAGATACAGCGCGCTTTGCGCATCCGCCGCGTCACGCGCCAAACCGATTGCGGCAAACATCGCAGTCAGCAACGCGCCCTCGCGCCCGACAAAGGGCAGCCCTCTTTGATCTTCCTCGCGCCCCGGAGCCTCGCCGATCACCATCACGCGGGCGCTGGGATGGCCATCACCAAAGACCGTGCTGCGCGCGCCTTTCTTAAGATCGCACAGATCATAGCGATCAATCGCGTCGCGCAATGTCTCGAGCGAGTCTGCCTGACCTGCCAATTCGCGCGCCTGCGCCAGCGGATCGGGGCCAGACATTTGCGCGGCCTCGGCCACGGGGGGCAAAGCACTCGCACCGGGCGCGAGATCGGGCGTGTCGGGTTTAGCCTCGACCCGCTTTTCGGGCAGCGCGTAGCAATCCACCGGATCATCGCCAATCGCAGTATCCACGCCCATCTCAAGCTGCCACTCAAGGGCAGCCAATGCGGCGTAATAGTCGAGTTCGGGTGGCGCGTGAGTCTCCATCGCGCCAAGTTACGCGCGCGCGCTGCTGCGGTAAAGCGGCTGGACGCGCGCGCCCCCTTTTGCCATAAGCGCCCTTAGTCCAAAACGGAGCATTCGCATGGCCTTTCGCCCACGCCACCTTCTGGGGATCGAGCATCTGAGCCCCGAAGATATCCGCACCGTTCTCGACTTGGCCGATCAATATGTCGATTTGAACCGCCGCACGGTGAAAAAGACCGATGCCTTGGCGGGCATGACGCAGATCAACATGTTCTTTGAAAATTCGACACGCACGCAGGCGAGTTTTGAGCTGGCGGGCAAGCGGCTGGGCGCGGATGTGATGAACATGGCGATGCAGACGAGCTCGGTCAAAAAGGGCGAGACGCTGATCGACACGGCGCTAACACTGAACGCGATGCATCCCGATTTGCTGGTGGTGCGTCATGGTAGCTCGGGGGCGGTGGATCTGCTGGCGCAAAAGGTCGAATGCGCAGTGATCAATGCCGGTGATGGCAAGCATGAACACCCCACGCAGGCGCTACTGGATGCGCTGACGATCCGGCGTGAAAAGGGGCGCATCCATCGCCTGACCGTCGCGATTTGTGGCGATGTCGCGCATTCGCGTGTCGCGCGCTCTAACCTGTTGTTGCTGGGCAAGATGGAGAACCGCGTGCGCCTGATTGCGCCCCCGACCCTGATGCCCGCAGGCGTAGCCGAGTTTGGCTGCGAGGTCTATGACGACATGCGCGAGGGGCTCAAGGGCGCGGATGTGGTGATGATGCTGCGCCTTCAGCGCGAGCGCATGGATGGCGGGTTTATCCCGTCTGAGCGCGAATATTTCCACCGCTACGGATTGGACGCGGAAAAGCTGGCCTTTGCCAAGGACGACGCGATCGTGATGCATCCCGGCCCGATGAACCGGGGCGTGGAAATCGATGGCACGATTGCCGATGACATCAACCGCTCGGTCATTCAGGAACAGGTCGAGATGGGCGTGGCGGTGCGCATGGCGGTGATGGATCTGCTGGCGCGCAACCTGCGCGCAGATCGGGGCCGCGCGCTGATGGGAGAAACCTATGTCTGAGATCAAGCGCGACGAGGTGATGAACTATCGCCCCGGTCCCGACAGCGAATTGCCGCTGGATAAGGGCGAGCACGTTCTGACCACCTTCCTGCCCGACCCCAAGCGCTATTGGAGCGATCACGCGATTCTGGCGGTTCTCGGGGTGGTTCTGGTCTCGGCGGTGCTGATCTGGCTGGGCAGGCCGGGACAGATCGCGATTGCAGCCCTCGCGATTGCCGTGGGCATGGCTCTGCGCGGTCTATATTTCAAATCCGAGGCCTTCGCGCGCCGTTGGCAGCTCACCGAAAAGCGGTTGATCGGCCCGCAGGGGCGCCAAGTGATGCTGCTGGAAATCGCAACCGTGCGCCGCCTGATGGGCGATGTGCAACTGGTGACGAACTCGGGCGACAAGCACCTGATCCGCCATCTCGCCGATGCAGGAACAGTGGTTGCCGAAATCGAACGCGCCAAAAACCACCGTGCCGCCCAGCGCGCGACTGAGGGCGACGCCGAATGAGCCCCGATTTTGCGCCCATCGACATCACCCGTCTCAAGGAGGCCATGGCATGACCCTGTTCTTACAAAATGCCCGCCTGATCGACCCCGAGGCGCTGAACGAAACCACAGGCAATATTGTCATCGACAACGGCCTGATCGCCGCTATCGGCACGATGTCTGCCCCGCCCGACGCGCAGGTGATCGAATGCGGCGGCAAATGTCTTGCCCCCGGCATCGTGGATCTGGGCGTCAAGATCGGTGAGCCCGGTGAACGCCATATGGAAAGCTTTCGCTCTGCCGCGCTGGCGGCGGCGGCGGGCGGCGTCACCACGATCATCGCGCGCCCCGATACGGCCTCGGCCATCGACACGCCCGAAGTGCTGGAATTCGTCACCCGACGCGCTGCCGATGCGCCAGTGCGCATCCTGCATATGGCGGCGCTGACCAAAGGGCGTGCGGGCCGCGAGATGACCGAGATCAGCTTTTTGCGCGATGCCGGGGCCGTGGCGTTCACCGATGGCACGCAGGTCTGCGACCAAACCAAGGTGCTGGCGCGTGCGTTCAGCTATGCCGCCAGCCTCGGCGCGCTGGTGATCGGGCATCCCCAAGAGCCGGGCCTGTCCAAAGGGGCCGCTGTCACCTCGGGCAAATTCGCCAGCCTGCGCGGCCTGCCCGGCGTCTCGCCAATGGCCGAGCAGATGGGGCTGGAGCGCGATCTTGCTTTGGTTGAGATGACCGGGCTCGCCTATCACGCCGATCAAATCACCACCGCGCGCGCGCTGCCCGCACTGGCGCGTGCCAAGGCGGCAGGGCTGGATGTGACGGCGGGCGTGTCGATCCATCACCTGACGCTGAATGCGCTGGATGTGGGCGAGTATCGGACGTTTTTCAAACTTACCCCGCCCCTGCGCGACGAAGACGACAGGCTTGCAGTGATCGCAGCCGTGGGGGACGGCGTGATCGACGTGATCTGCTCCATGCACACCCCAGCGGACGAGGAATCCAAACGCTTGCCCTTCGAGGAAGCGGCCTCGGGCGCGGTCGGGTTGGAAACGCTGCTGCCCGCTGCGATGCGGCTGTATCACGCGGATCAACTGACCCTGCCGCAGCTGTTTCGCGCGATGGCGCTGAACCCGGCGCGCCGCCTTGGACTGCCCCAAGGCCGTCTGGCCGAGGGCGCGCCCGCCGATCTGGTGCTGTTTGATCCGGACGCGCCCTTCGTGCTCGACCGCTTCACATTGCGCTCAAAATCGAAAAATACTCCCTTCGACACCGCGCGAATGGAAGGCAAAACACTTGCCACATTCGTCGCGGGAGTGCAGGTTTATAGCAGCGAAGAACAAAAATAACGCGATTAGAGGCGAGGGCAGGCAATGCCAGGAGTTGAAAACGGGGCCACCTGGCTAGGGCTGGTGGCGGCATTGGGCTATTTGTTGGGGTCCGTGCCCTTTGGCATGGTCATCACGCGGATGCTTGGAATGGGCGATCTGCGCAAGATTGGATCGGGCAATATCGGCGCAACCAATGTGCTGCGCACCGGGAACAAACCGGCCGCTTTGGCGACGCTTCTGCTTGATAGCGGCAAGGGGGCGATTGCGGTGCTGATCGCACGCTATTTCTTGGGCGAGACGGCAGCACAGGTTGCAGGCGCTGCGGCTTTTATCGGCCATATCTACCCGGTTTGGCTGCGTTTTCAGGGCGGCAAGGGAGTTGCGACGTTTCTAGGCACGATGATCGCGCTGGCATGGCCCGTGGGGCTGGCTGCCTGTGCAGTGTGGTTGCTGACAGCCATTGTCACGCGGATCTCCTCGCTGTCCGCGCTGGTCTCTGCGGCGGCCACTGTGCCGCTGGCCTATGCGCTGGGACATCGAGATTTCATGATGCTGGCAGCCGGGCTTTCGGTGCTGATTTTTTGGCGCCACCGGGGTAATATCGCGCGGCTGGCGGCGGGCAGCGAACCCAAGATTGGCAAAAAGGGCTAAGCCCGGAATAAGGAAAAACTGGTATGAGTTTTGGAGATAGCGTTCGTACCTGCCTAAAGCAGAAATACGCAACCTTCGCAGGCCGCGCCCCGCGCGCGGAATTCTGGTGGTTCACGTTGTTCTACACGCTCGTGCAAATCGCCACCAATATCCTCGACACAGTGTTCTTCGGCACCGGCGAAGTCGCCAGTGGCCCCGGCTTCTGGGCCTATAACAGCCATGGCGGGCCGCTCTCGATTATCGCAGGCCTCGCCCTGTTAGTGCCCGCTCTTGCCGTCTCGGTGCGCAGACTGCACGACAATGGCAAATCGGGCTGGTGGCTCCTGCTTTCCCTGATCCCGTTGATCGGCGGGTTGGTATTGCTGTTCTTCTTCGTGCAGCGCTCTCAGCCGGGCGAGAACGCCTACGGCTCCGATCCGCTGCGACAGGCCTGAACGGCATTTGGGGCTCTGCCCCCGGCCTGCGGCCTCCCCCGGGATATTTCAATCGAGAGGAAGAGAGGCAGTTTTCCACTTCCTCTTGACCAAAATATCCTGCGGGGGTCCGGGGGGGCAAAACCCCCGGCCTTACCACCCGCGCTGTGACAGATGGCGCAGGCCGCTGGTCACATCGGCGCGCACCGCAAGCCGCAAAGCAGGCTCATCGCCAGCGCGCAAAGCCGACAGGATCATACGGTGATGGCGGGGCGGCTCATTGCGCTGCACGCGACCATAGAGAGCGCGCATCGTCGGCCCCAGTTGCAGCCAGACCGTTTCCGCCACCGCCAGGATCGCAGGCGATTGGGCGCGCAGATAGAGCGTGCGGTGAAAATCGAGATTGGTGCGAATATAGCTTACCGCATCGTGTTTCGCGACGGCCTCGGCATTGGCGGTATTGATCGCGCTCAATCGGTCGATCAGCGCGAAATGGGCGCGCGGCAAAGCGCGCGCGGCCAGTTCGGGCTCGATCAACGAGCGCAACGTCGCCAGTTCCTCGATCCGCTCATTGGACAGCTCGGGCGTGCTGACCCGCCCCGAGGCCGTCAGCGTCAACGCTCCTTCCGCCACCAACCGACGCAGCGACTCGCGCACGGGCGTCATCGACACGCCATATTGCTTGGCCAGACCGCGCAGCGTCAGCGCCTGTCCGGGCAGCATTTCCCCCACCATGATCTGCTGACGCAGCAGACGATAGAGCCTGTCATGCGCGGCGGTTTCGATCGGGCGGGTGGAGATTGTTGTCATGCAGGGATTTGTGATCACATTCGCGCATCGCGTCAATCACCAAAGCAGGGCCACCAACGCGGGCGTCGTGCAATAGGGGCCGCTTTACACGGAATCTCCGGGCAAACCGGTTCAGTCGCGGAACCGGATCGCATGCAGGCGGGAGCCCTCGCGCTTTAGCCAGCTGCGCTCGGCCTTGTAGCTGGGGCGTAGCCGCGCCACGAGCGCCCAAAACGCGCCAGAATGGTTCATCTCGACCAGATGGGCCACTTCATGGGCGGCAACGTAATGCAGCACCTCTGGCGGCGCCATAATCAGCCGCCAGCTATAAGACAGCGCCCCGGTATGGCTGCACGAGCCCCAGCGCGAGCGGGTATCGCGCAACGTGATTCGCGCGATCGGGCGATCCAGCAGCGCGGCGTAATGCGCACTCGCCTGATGAAGGCGCAACCGCGCGGCATGTTTGAAAAACGTCTCGATCCGCAGCCCCAGCTTGTCGGGGTCCGCTGGGGCCAGCAACCGATCGCCCGCGACCTGCGGCGCACGCAGCGCGGCAGGTTCTAAATACAGCGCGCGCCCCTCGAATGGCACCACCCCGCCGAATCGCACCGCCTGCGGGGGCGCGATGCCTTCGAGGGTGCGGCGCAGCCAGTCAGTCTGACTGCGCGCAAAGGCTAAAGCCTCGCGCTCGGAGGCGCCTTTCGGAATCGTCAGCGCCACGCGACCATCCGCGCGCGACACCCGCAACGAGAACCGCCGAGCACGCGCAGAGCGGCGAAAGACCAACTCCAGCTCGGGCAGTTCGGGGATATGGGGTGGGCTGGGCACGCAGGGCTCCTTGGGCAGGCGGGACGCAGTTCGCAGATAACCGCACGAAAGGCTTTGACACCCAGCGGATGGTGTGGCAGTTGGCTGCGACTCTGAGATTACCAGCGCAGGAGAATTCCATGCCGAAAGAGGAATGGGGCGTCAAGCGTCTGTGTCCGCATTGCGCGAACCGCTTTTACGACCTGAATAAAGACCCGATGACCTGCCCGGTCTGCGCCAACAGCTTTTCGCTGGAAAGCCTGACCGCAGCACGTGGGCGCACGCTCGTCTCGAGCAAGACGTCCGCAGCCAAGGCCGATGAACCGGTTATCGAGGAAGAAGAAGATCTCGACGCCGACACCAATGACGTCGAACTCGACGACGATCTGCTCGAAGAAGACGATGACGACGATAATGTCTCGCTTGATGAGATCGCCGACGTGAGCACGGAAGACAAAGACGACAACTGAGTCAGTTGGCGTTTTGTTAAAAACACGGGCGCGGCGGGGAAACCTTCCGCGCCTTTGTGCTGTCCGATCGCCCCCCCCTGAACCGCGTCGCAATTTTCCCGACCGCGCATAAAAACCCCCTTGCACACGCCCAGCGCTTTGCCTATACGCCTCCCACGCAGCCCGGCCTTGGCCGATGCAGCACTTTGATGGGGCCTTAGCTCAGCTGGGAGAGCGCCTGCATGGCATGCAGGAGGTCAGGGGTTCGATCCCCCTAGGCTCCACCAAAATCACTTTCAAATACGCATGAATGACAGGTCCCAAACGGCCTTGAGGCGTCTTTGCGTGCGATCTAATCGGGTCAAAAGCGGCTTGGCGATGCGGAAAAGCTTGCATCAGCGCGATGGCGCGGCCATGCAGGTCGGCGTGACACAGTTCGATGACCTCAACCCGCATTCTTTGGCTGACCTTGGCTGGTCGGCGTTTTTTGGCGACCAGTTGGCCCCCGAAGACACGGCGCTTGCGCGCATGCGCATTGCCAGCGTGCATCGCTCTCGTCTGACGGCGCAATCCGAAAGCGGGCCGGTGCAGCTGAGCCTTGCGCCGCATAGCAAAACGACGGATTTCGCGGTGGGGGATTGGGTTCTGGTGGATCCCGAGACCCTGACGGAGCACTCACGGCTCTCGCGGAAATCCCTGCTGGAACGTCACACCGAAGGCGCGCGCGTGCCACAGCTGATCGCGGCCAATGTGGACACGCTGTTCATCGTCACCTCTTGCAACGATGATTTCAACCCGGCTCGGTTAGAGCGCTATCTCGCGCTTGCCAATGAGGCCGGCACGACCCCGGTGATCGTGCTGACAAAAAGCGACCAGACCGATGATCCGACGCCGTTTCAGCAGCAGGCCGAAGCGCTGCAACGCGATCTTGTTGCGGTGACGCTGAATGCCAAAGCGCCCGATGCGATAGCGCACCTCGCGCGCTGGTGCGGGCCGGGGCAGACGGTGGCGCTGGTGGGCTCTTCTGGTGTCGGGAAATCGACCTTGCTCAATACACTGTCGGGCAAGACAGACGCCGAGGCGCAGCCCACGGGCGCGATCCGCGAAGACGATGCAAAGGGACGCCACACGACCACCTCACGCTCGCTGCATGCCATTGCCGGGGGCGGTTGGGTGATTGACACGCCGGGAATGCGCTCGCTTCACGTCAGCGATGCGGCGGCCGGGCTGGATATGCTGTTCGCCGAGATCACCGAGTTGGCCCCCAACTGCCGCTTTCGCGATTGCACCCATGAACATGAGCCGGGCTGTGCAGTGCGCGCCGCGGTTGAGGCAGGCACACTAGACCCTGCGCGGCTAGAGCGCTGGCGCAAGTTGCAAGACGAAAACCGCCTCAACACGCCGGTGCTAACGGGGCCGCGCGGCAACCGCACCACCGTGCCGCGCAAGCGCCGCTGAGACACGCAAAGCAGCGCCTAGACGTGCTGGCCTGCGTTGACCTCAATCTCGGTGCCCGTGACATAGCTTGAGGCATCCGAGCACAGGAACCAGATCACATCCGCCACTTCCGAGGGCTGGCCAAGGCGGCGCAGCGGCAGGGTATCGACGATCTTTTGCGTGCCCGGAGACAGGATCGAGGTTTCGATCTCACCCGGCGCAATTGCGTTTACCCGCACGCCCAGCGGGCCGAAATCATGCGCCATCTCGCGCGTCAGCGCCTTGAGCGCGGCTTTTGACGTTGAATAGGCCGCCCCAGCAAAGGGATGCACCCGCGAGCCTGCAATCGAGGTCACATTCACGACCGCGCCACCTGCCGTCGACAGTTCCTCAACCAGCCCGCGCGCCAGCACGATGGAGGAGAAGAAATTGACGTGAAACACCTGCCCCCACGTGCGCAGATCAGTATCGAGCGTATTGAGCCGCCCGCCATCTTCGGCCTTTGGCGAAATCCCCGCATTGTTGACCAGCGCATCCAGACGCCCATCCAGACGCTCGCGGATTTCGCCAATCGCTTCGATGGTGCGGCTTGGATCGGCCAAGTCGATCTGGATGTGATCTTCGCGACCACCGCCCCAAGGGCATTTCTCGGGGAAAGGTTGGCGCGAACAGGTGATCACGCGCCAGCCCTCGGCGGCAAAGCGTTTCACCGTGGCATGCCCGATCCCCCGGCTTGCCCCCGTCAGCAACATCACCTTGCGATCATCCATGAGGTCGTATCTCCTTGCGTTGTGCAGACCCTATCCCGTTTTGGGCCAAGCGCAACGCCCCGCCCTTCCCAAGCCCGCTTTTTGAGGCTAGCAAGTGGGGGTCCGCGCCCTCCTCAGGAACCAGCAGATGAGAAAACAGACGATGAACCGAGATTGGATCGCCACCGCCCGCACCCTCTCCGAGGCCCTGCCCTATCTGCAACGCTACTCCGGCGCGGTCGTGGTGGTGAAATTTGGCGGTAACGCGATGGGTGACGATGACGCGATGGCCGAATTCGCCCGCGATATCGTGCTGATGCGTCAGGTCGGCATGAACCCGGTCGTGGTGCATGGCGGCGGCCCGATGATCAACGAGATGCTGAGCAAGCTGGGGATCGAAAGCAAATTCGTGCGCGGCAAGCGGGTGACCGACAAGGCCACGGTCGAGGTGGTCGAAATGATCCTCTCGGGCCTGGTCAATAAGCGCATTGTGCAGGCGATCAACGATCAAGGCGGGCGCGCCGTGGGGATCTCGGGCAAGGATGACGATCTGATGGTCTGCGAGGCCGATGACCCCGAGTTGGGTTTCGTTGGCCGCCCCGTCGAGATGAACGTGCAGGTGATCCGCGATCTTTATAACGCTGGAATCATTCCGGTGATCGCGCCGGTCGCGACTGGCATGGCCGATAACGAGACCTTCAACGTCAATGGCGACACAGCGGCAGGGGCTATTGCAGGCGCGCTGCAGGCCGATCGCTTATTGCTGCTGACCGATGTGGCGGGCGTCAAGAATGCGCAGGGCGAGGTAATCACCGAAATGACGCCCGAGGATATCGAGGCGCTGATCGCGGATGGCACGATTGCGGGCGGAATGATTCCGAAAACCGAGACCGCGCTCAAGGCGCTCAGCGAGGGTGTGCGCGCGGTGGTGATCGTGGATGGGCGGGTGCAAAACGCTTGCCTGCTGGAACTGTTCACCGAACATGGCGCGGGCTCGCTGATCCGCTCGACCACGCCGCGGGTGACTCCGCGCGGGCGCTGAGGTCATGCTCCCCGGCTTGCCCGAGGCATTGGCAAGAGACCACCTTTTCGTCTCGGGCGCGCTGCATGAGGGCACGCAGACGGTTCTGCTGCTCTCGCCTGACGAGCCGGGCTTTTGGGCCCATGTCACAGCCCAGCCCGAATTTGACGATGGTGTGCCCGATCCGCTGGATCGCTGGTCAAGCCGCGTGATCACCGCATTGGCGGCGCAATTCGGCGCCCAAGCGCGCTTTCCCTTCACCGGGCCGCCGTGGCACCCGTTTGTGCGTTGGGCCATCGCCTCGGGGCAAAGTTTCGCCTCACCCATTCATTTGATGGTGCATGCGCGCATGGGGCTTTGGGCGAGTATGCGCGGCGCGCTGGTGCTGCCCATGTGCCTGCCCCTGCCCGCCCCCGCCGCCAACCCCTGCATCGACTGCGCAGCGCCCTGCACAACCGCCTGCCCGGTCGCAGCCCTTGGTCCGCAGGGGTATGACGTGCCCGCCTGTCACGCGCATCTCGCCTCTGCCGAGGGGGACGCCTGTCGAAATTCCGGCTGTCTTGCACGGCGCGCTTGCCCCGCCGGTGAAAGCTATGGCAGGTTGGCCAAACAATCTGCATGGCATATGAGGCAATTTCACCCATGACTCCAATCGGCCACCGTCGCCTGATCCTCACCCGCCACGCAAAGTCGAGCTGGGACGATCCGCTCATTGAGGATCAGGAACGCCCGCTCAATGCGCGCGGACGCTTCGCTGCCACTGAGCTGGGCGATTTTCTCGCCTCGCGCGGGCTCGAACCCGAAGAGGTCCTCTGCTCAAGCGCCCTGCGCACCCGCGAAACATGGGAGCGCGTGGCCGGTGCCGTGATCGAGACCCGCCCCGAACTGCACTTTAGCGAGCGTCTGTATAACGCAAGCCCCGAGACCCTGCTTGAGGTGCTCAAAACGGCCCATGCACCCTCGGTGATGATGCTGGGCCACAATCCCGGCATCGCGGAATTTGCCCGTCAGTTGCTTGCGCGTGAGGTTCTCGACCCCGACTTCCGCCGCTTTCCGACCTGCGCGACGCTGATCGTCGATTTCCAGATTGAGGATTGGCGCGATCTGGAATTGGGCCAAGGCGCGATGCTCGATTTCTTTACACCCACCCGGTGACAAAAAAGGGCCGGGAAATCCCGACCCTTCTTCGCATTTGTCAACATATCCCACGTGGGTCTGGGGGTGTGTAACCCCCAGCCTGTCCGCTCAGTGTCCCAAGATCTGGCTGAGGAACTGCTTGGTGCGATCCGATTGCGGGTTGTTGAAGAAGTCATGCGGGTTGTTTTGCTCAACGATCTGACCGTCGGCCATAAAGATCACCCGGTTCGCCACAGCCTGCGCAAAGCCCATCTCGTGGGTCACGCACAGCATGGTCATGCCCTCTTCGGCCAGCTCGATCATCGTATCCAGCACCTCTTTGATCATCTCGGGATCAAGCGCCGAGGTCGGTTCGTCAAACAGCATGATGCGCGGCATCATGCACAGCGAGCGCGCAATCGCCACGCGCTGCTGCTGACCGCCTGACAGCTGGCCGGGATATTTGTCGGCCTGCTCGGGGATCTTCACCTTCTCGAGGAAATGCATCGCCGTTTCGATGGCTTCTTTCTTGGGTGTTTTGCGTACCCAGATCGGAGCCAGCGTCAGGTTTTCAAGGATCGTGAGATGCGGGAACAGGTTGAAGTGCTGGAACACCATCCCCACTTCGCGCCGAATCTTGTCGATATTCTTGAGGTCATTGGTCAGCTCGATCCCATCGACGACGATCTTGCCCTGCTGATGTTCCTCAAGACGGTTGATGCAGCGGATCAGCGTAGATTTCCCCGAGCCCGAAGGCCCGGCAATGACGATACGCTCGCCGCGCTGCACGGTCAGGTCGATGTCGCGCAGAACGTGGAACTGACCATACCATTTGTTCATGTTCTCGATCTGGATCGCGACCTCATCGCTGACCTGCATGTGGCTACGGTCAACTTCGCGTTCGAAATGTGGTTCACTCATTGCAAGTCTTCCTTAGTGATTGTCACGTTGCAGCCGGTTCTCGAGATGCATCGAGTAACGCGACATCGCGAAGTTCAGGATGAAGAAGATGGCGCCGACAAAGACGAAGGGCTCCCAGTAGATCCCTTTCCAGTTGAAATCGGCGCGGATGAAATCAGGAATGCCTTTGAGCGGATCAAACAGGCCCACAAAGACGACCAGCGTGGTGTCTTTGAACATCCCGATGAAGGTGGACACGATGCCCGGGATCGAGATCTTCAGCGCTTGGGGCAGAATGATCAGCCGTTGCGCCTTCCAGTAATCCAGACCCAGCGCATCCGCTGCCTCATATTGCCCGCGCGGCAGGGCGGCGAGACCACCCCGGATCACCTCGGCGATATAGGCGGCGGCGAACATCGTCACCAAGATCACCACCCGCAAGATGATGTCAAAGTTCGTGCCCGGCGGCAGGAAGTAGTTCAGCAGCAAGGACGCCACGAACAGCAGCGTGATCAACGGCACGCCGCGAATGAACTCGATAAAGATGATCGAGAAAGACTTGATCAGCAGCATGTCCGATTGCCGCCCCAGTGCAAGGATGATCCCCGCAGGCAGCGACATCACAATGCCCCCCACCCCCAGCGTGATCGCCAGCAAGAAGCCCCCGAACTTGGCCGAATCGACGTGCTCGATGCCAATCGGCATCATCGCCTGGAACAGATCAATCAGCGGGCCAACCGCGAACAGGAAATATAGGATCGCCACGATCGCCCCGGCCGAGAACCCCGCGATGGAGCCGTATTTTCCAACAAAGCTGAACACGGCCCATCCCAGCACGAAGCCAGCCAGCACCAGCAGCGGCGCCCAGATCGAGCCCCCCCACAGCAGCCAGACAGCAACAAAGGGGAAAAGCGGGGTGAACCAGATCACCTTTTTGGGCACGAACTGGAACATCAACGGACCGATCGCCACAAACAGCAGCGCAAAGGTCAGGACCGGGCGCCAATACAGTTCAGACGGGTAGAAGCCAAACAGGAACTGGTGCCAGCGCTCACGGATCATTGCCCAGCAAGCTCCGGTAGCGCCCTCGCCATAGCGATCCGTGATAATCGCGCGGCATTCCTTCAGCGAATTGGCATCCCAAACGCCGTGGGCGAACCATGGGTAGAAATGCACCACGAAGCTATAGGTCACATAAAGGCCCACCAGCGTGAGCACCGTGTTGAACCAGCCCGAGAACAGGTTCTCGCGCAGCCATTTGATCGCCCCGGACTGACCGCTTGGCGCGGCCTTTTCGGGTAACATCGTGTCGCGCACAAAGGCGACAGTTTGGGCGTGCGTGTCGCTCATATCACCGCTCCTTCAGCTTGACGCGATTGTTGAAGACGTTCATCCCGCCCGAAATCAGCAGCGAGATCACCAGATAGATCAGCATCATCAGCGTGATCGCTTCCAGTTCGCGCCCCGTTTGGTTCAGCGTGATGCCCCCCAGCGTGCCGCGCAGATCGAGATAGCCGACCGCGATGGCGAGCGAGGAGTTCTTCGTCAGGTTCAGATATTGCGAGATCAGCGGCGGGATGATCACCCGCAGCGCTTGTGGCAAGATCACCAGGCTCATCGTGCGGTTCGCGCGCAGACCCAGCGCAAAGGCGGCTTCGGTCTGACCTTTGGAGACCGCCAGAATACCGGCGCGCACGATCTCGGCGATGAAGGCGGCGGTATACAGCGACAGCCCTGCCCATAGCGCCACGAAGGCGTTGGACACGTTCGTGCCCTTGACGAAGTTGAACCCTTTGAGCACCGGCTCTTCTGGGTTAATGCCCAAAGCCGTGACGAGAACCGCGACCGGAAGTACCCAGATCGCGAGGTTCATCCACAACGTCGTCGGTCGCACCCCGGTGGCTTCTTGAACGCGCGCGGCACGTTTGTTCACCAATTTGACCGCGAACCAGCTGGCCAGCAAAACCACCACGATGGCGAGGAAGTTCAACGAGATCGGCGCCAGCGCCGTATCCAGCGAGCCGAGGCTGCGATCAAAGTGGATCGAGGGGATCGCGGTGTAGCGGTTGGTGAAGGCCACCGATTCCAGCACCATCGAGGTTTGCGCCTCACCGGTTGCCGGGTTCACCTTGTATTGGTTGGGCGACGGGGCGGCCTCGGTCAAAAGCGCAATCGCGACCAAGATCCACAGCAGTACGGGGATGTTGCGAAACACCTCGACATAGATCGTCATGAGACGGCCCACGAGCCAGTTTTTCGACAGGCGCAGCACACCCACGATCACACCGATGACGGTCGCCGTGATACAGCCCAGAAACGACACCCACAGCGTGTTGAGCAGGCCCACCAAAAGCGCGCGGCCATGCGACATATCGTTGTTATAGGGGATCAGCGCGTTGCCGATATCATAGCCCGCGCGTTGCGAAAGAAATCCGTAATTGAAATCTTTGCCCAGCGCGTTGAGGTTCTGGATCGTGTTGTCGACCAGCCAGCCGACAAAGCCCATCACCAAGAACAAAACGACGATCTGGATCGTGATCGAGCGGTAGCGCGTATCATATATAAGTTGGCTGAGCCGGAAGCCTGTGTGCTCCGGCGCGTCTGGCGCAGTAGTCATCTGTATTTCCCCTGTTGCCGTAGCGCTTGTTGTTATGTGGCCATTCTATGTCGGGCCTTGGGGATGGTCTCCCCCGCGCACGGTCTTTTGATAGAAGGTCAGGGGCGCGGATTGAACCCGCGCCCCTGCCAGTCCCTCCTTAGCGGAAGGGAGGTGCGTACATCAGACCACCTTGGGTCCATTGTGCGTTCAGGCCGCGAGCCAGACCGATCGGGGTCTGCTCACCAATGGTTGCGGCAAAGATTTCACCGTAGTTGCCATTGGCCTTGATCGCGTTCACAGCCCAATTCTTGTCGAGGCCGATCATCGCGCCAAGATCACCTTCGGTGCCCAGCAGACGGTTGACTTCGGGGTTCTCGGTGCCTTTGGCCAGCTCGTCGATATTGGCCGAGGTTACGCCATATTCTTCAGCAGCGATAAGCGCGAAGATCGTCCAGCGCACGATATCGGTCCACTGGTCGTCGCCCTGACGCACAGCCGGAGCCAGCGGCTCTTTCGAGATGATCTCGGGCAGGATGACGTAGTCTTTCGGGTTGGCAAAGGCTGCGCGCGTCGCGGCCAAACCAGAAGCGTCGGTGGTGTAAGCGTCACACGCGCCGGCCAGGAACTGCTGCTCACCTTCGGCATTTGAGTCGACGGTGATGGGCTGATAGCTCATGTTGTTGGCTTTGAAGTAGTCAGCCAGGTTCAGTTCGGTCGTGGTGCCGGTCTGGATACAGACGGAAGCCCCGTCGAGTTCCTTCGCCGAGGTCACGCCCGAATCCTTGCGCACCATGAAGCCCTGACCATCGTAGTAGTTGGTCGCGGTGAATTGCAGCTTCAGGTCGGTGTCGCGCGAGAAGGTCCAGGTGGTGTTACGCGCCAGCAGGTCAACTTCGCCCGAACCCAGTGCGGTGAAACGCGTCTGACCCGAGGTCGGCACATATTTCACTTTCGAGGGATCACCGAGCACGGCACCAGCAACGGCTTGGCAGATTGCCACGTCAAAGCCCGACCAGTTGCCATTCGCATCGGGCGCAGCAAAGCCGACAAGCCCGGTGTTGACGCCGCAGATCAGCTCGCCACGTGCCTTAACGTCGTCGAGCGTTGCTGCACCAGCAACCCCGGCAACCAAGGTGGCAGCAGTCAATGCGCCGATAAACACGGATTTCTTCATTTTTACCTCTTCCTGTTTTCGCCGCTCTGTGGGGAGCGGTTCTTGACAGCCCGCAATGGGCCCAATCACTGTGTACGATGACACATAGTAACGAAAGTGTGGTCCATATATTGAAAGAAGGTCAAGGCCGCTTTCCAATTTCCGTGAGGACAAATGCACATTTGATCAGCAATGGCCTTTGAAAAAGGCGCATTCCTCATCGTTGACAAAATCGCGAGAGCTCACGAATGGGCGAGAGTCCAGAATCGCGCGGCGTGTAACAGCGCCTCACATTTCAGGGACGCCAGCGCATCGGCCTCGTCATCCGCGCCCCACAGTTCGCGTTGCCACGTTTCATCAAGGCGCGACAGTTCCCACGCTTTTTGCGCCTCCAGCCGACCGCGCGCTACGGCAAGGCCGAGAATCAACGAGCCGGTCAGCGAAATCAGATCATGCATCGCCGCCAGCGCGAAGGGGCTCATCGCGGCCAGTTCGCCGCGCAACCGCGCCAGCGCGGCGGCGTCTTGATCCACCGGGATCACGCCCGATGTGACGACAAGCTGCACGCCATATTCATCTGCTGCCCAATTGAGCAGCGCATCCCAAGCCTGCGCCTGACGCGCCACCAGCTCCTCGGGGCTTTGAGCACGGTAGCACAGCAGATCGGTGCCGCCATACTCGGCCAGCAAATCGACCACCTCGTCGAACTGCACCGCAACCTTGTCAATCGCGGCATTGGCCGAGCGGGTGACGGGCATCGTTTCGGGGCGGATCACACCGTCTTGGGCGTCCCATTCAGCGGCGATCGCCTGCGCCATGGCGCTGCTTGGCACGCGCAGCTCTGCCTTGGCGGGGGTGCGCAGCGGGCGGCCATCCAGCGTAACGCCGAAATCCTGCGCGCCCTCATCCACCGAGGCTTCTTTCCAAAACCGTTTTGCGGCCCATTCGCTCATGCAGGTATCTCCCAATGTGCGACCAGTGCGGCCTCGAGCGCGTCAAAATCATCCACCATCCGATGTGCGCCCGCGGCCTCTAGCTCGACGCCCGGATGATAGCCCCAGCGCACGCCAATCGTGGCCACGCCCGCCGCCCGGCCCATCTCGATATCATAGCTGGTATCGCCGATCATCACCGCGTCCCCTGCCCCGACCCCCGCCTCGGCCAGCGCGGTGGCGATCATCGAAGGGTGCGGTTTGGAGGGGTGATCATCAGCCGTTTGCAAGCTGACAAACAGCCCGTTTAGACCGTGATGCTCGATCAGCGCGCGCAAGCCCCGGCGCGATTTTCCCGTGGCGACCGCCAGCAGCATGTCGTCGCGCGTCGCCAAGCGATGCAGCAATGCCGCCGCACCAGGATAGAGCGGCGCAGGGTCGGCCGCGCGCGCGGTCATATAGCTGTGCTTATAGCCCTCGACGATGCGGGCCTGCGTGTCGCCATCCAGTTCCGGCGCAAGGCGGGCCACCGCAACGGGCAGCGACAGTCCCACGATCTGCAACACTGCCGAGGCCGCAGGAGCCGCCAGCCCCGCCGCCTCAAACCCCATCCCCATCGCATGGGTGATATGGGTCTGGCTGTCGGAAATCGTGCCGTCGACGTCAAAGATCGCCAGCTTCATGCGAGATCCTCAAACGGATCGGCAGGCACGTCGCGCTCGTTCCAGCCCAGCGTTTTCCAAGTGCGCTTCATGTGATCGGGCATCGGCGCGACCAGCGTGATCCGCTTACCGCTGACGGGGTGGTCGAAACTGATCTGGCGGGCGTGCAGATGCAGCTTGCGGCTGATCTCTCCGCCCAGTTGCGCGCCCCAGCCATCGCCCAGATTTTCCTGCCCCGAGCCGCCATATTTTCCGTCGCCCACAATCGGGTGCCCGATCTCGGCCATATGGGCGCGCAGCTGATGGGTGCGCCCGGTGATCGGCACCAGTGCGACCCAAGCCGCGCGTGTTCCCAACGCATCGAGCACCGCATAATCAGTCGTCGCGCGCTTGGCATTTTCGGTCTGATCGACCTTGGAGGGATGGATGCAATGCATCTTTTCGCCCTCGCCGCCGCGCCCATGCCCCGGCGCCTTGACCAGACCAAAGCGCACCGTGCCCATTTTCGGGTTGGGCACACCGGCGACCGCCGCCCAATAGATCTTGCGGGTGGTCTTGGACCGAAACGCCTCGGACAGGCGGCGCGCGACCCGGTCGGTGCGTGCCAGCAGCAGCACGCCCGAGGTGTCCTTATCCAGACGATGCACCAGCTTGGGCTTGTCCTTGTAGCCAAACAGCAGCGCCTCGGCGAGCCCATCCACATGGCGATTGCCCTGCCCCGAGCCACCCTGACTGGGCAGCCCGGCGGGTTTATTCAGCGCGATGATATGTTCGTCTTTCCACAGCACGCAGCCTTGGATGAACTGCGCGTCGGCCTCAGAGATACCCTCCACGTCGATCGGCGGCGGGGCATCGGGGATCGGCGGCACGCGGATGGTTTGGCCGGGCGCGACCCGCGTGTTGGCCTTGACCCGCCCGCCATCGACGCGCAGATCGCCCTTGCGGCACATCTTTTCGATCATGCCTTGGCTTAGTTGCGAAAACCGCCGCTTGAGAAAGCGATCAAGGCGCTGCTCGCCCTCGGCCTCGGTGACTTCGATCTGCTGCACACCGCTCATAATATTGTCCTCATAACATGCACACCCGCGACAAGACCCAGCAGGCCCGCCCCCACCGACAGCGCGACATAAAGCGCCGCAAGCGAGACATTGCCCCGCTCGATCAGGCGATACGCCTCAAGCGAGAAAGACGAAAACGTCGTAAACCCGCCCAGCACCCCGGTCGCGAGCAATGCGTTCCAATGCGTCAGTTGTTTATCGCCCAGAAACACCACCAGCGCGCCCATCAGGAACGAGCCAATGATATTGACGGTGATTACGCCCAGCGGAAAGCTATGCGCCCCAAAGCCGCGCATCATCCCGACCCCTACCAGATAGCGCCCCGAAGCCCCAATCGCGCCCCCAAGCGCCACCTGCAAAACCGTTGTCAGCATGGATGTCTCCTTTGCCGCCCTTGGACCGAAGGGGGCGGCAAATGTCAAGTTTGGCGGCGTGTGCGCTGCTTGGCGAACCAATCGAGCCGCTTTTTCAACTCACGTTCAAAGCCGCGCTCGACGGGCTGATACAGCACCGGGCGTTTCATTGTCTCGGGGAAAAAGTTCTGCCCCGAAAAGCCGTCTTCGGAATCATGGTCATATTGATAGCCTGCACCGAACCCCTGACTTTCCATCAGCTTGGTCGGCGCGTTCAGGATATGTTTGGGCGGCGGTTCGGAACCGGTCTGCTTGGCCGCCGCGCGCGCCGCCTTATAGGCGACATAGCCCGCATTCGATTTCGGCGCGAGCGCAAGATAAAGCACCAGTTGCGCCAGTGCCAATTCGCCCTCGGGGCTGCCAAGGCGTTCGTAGGTGTTCCACGCGTCGATGCTCAAGACCTGCGCCTGTGGATCGGCCAGGCCGATATCTTCGAGCGCCATGCGGGTCAGGCGACGCGCCAGAAAGCGCGGGTCTTCGCCGCCCTCGAGCATACGCGCGAACCAATACAGCGCGGCATCCGGGTCGCTCCCGCGCACCGATTTATGCAAAGCCGAGATCAGGTTGTAATGCTCATCGCCCGACTTGTCGTATTTCGCCGCGCGCTTCATCAGCCGCGTGGACAGCGCATCGGTATCCAGCGGCGCGGCAAGCTTCCACGCTGCCACCTGCTCGATCAGGTTCAGCAACGCGCGACCATCGCCATCGGCCATCTCCAGCAGTGCCTCACGCGCCGGGCCGGTTAGCGGTAGCGCACGCTCCAGCGCCTTTTCTGCGCGCTGCGCGAGGCGTTCGAGATCGGCCAAATTAAGCCGCTCAAGGATCATCACCTGCGCGCGCGACAGCACAGCGGCGTTCAACTCAAAGCTGGGGTTTTCGGTTGTCGCCCCGACCAAAAGAATCGTGCCGTCTTCCATATGAGGCAGGAAACTGTCTTGCTGGGCCTTGTTGAAACGGTGGATCTCATCGACGAATAACAGCGTGCCGCGCCCTTGTTGACGGCGCAGCTTGGCGGCCTCGAACACTTTACGCAGATCGGGCACGCCGGTGAAAATCGCGGAAATCTGCACGAAGGCCCGATCGGACGCATCCGCCAATAACCGCGCGATCGTAGTCTTGCCCACGCCGGGCGGCCCCCACAGGATCAGCGACCCTAGCGAGCCCGCCGCCAGCATCGCCCCCAGCGGCGCATCGGGGCCCAGCACCTGCTCTTGCCCGATCACCTCGGACAGCGCGCGCGGACGGATTCGATCGGCCAGCGGGCGCGAAGCCTGT
This sequence comes from Thioclava arctica, assembly GCF_040892615.1. Classification (NCBI taxonomy): domain Bacteria; kingdom Pseudomonadati; phylum Pseudomonadota; class Alphaproteobacteria; order Rhodobacterales; family Paracoccaceae; genus Thioclava; species Thioclava arctica. Next base: position 20,894 of record NZ_JBFRYC010000001.1, on the reverse strand, counting down.
GGAACGTCGGAGGGGGTATTTGAGGGGGTATCGAATAGATCGGCCATAGGGCCGCAATCTAGTGCCTGCGGGCAGCCGGGGGAAGCCCCCGCGCGAGCAGTCGCGCGGGGGAATGGCAAGCAATCTCAGTGCAGGTTTTGCGAGAAGTCCATCGACACGACCTGATTGTTGATCCCGTCGATTTCCATCACCGGGCCCATCGCGGTCATATCAACCCCGACACGCCCCGCCCAACGCGGCCAATTGGCATTGAGCAAGGTCAGAGCCGAACGCGCGCCCAGACGCCGCGCGGCGCTGCCGATCTCCATCACCAGCTTGGCGTGCACCCGTCGCCGGATCCCGGCGGGCACGTCATGGGCCACGAACAGACGCGAACTCTCCCAAACCGTTTCGGACACCGGGGCCTCGTCATAAAGAAGGTTCGAGGGGATGGTGGCCAATAGCCCGCGCTGAGCGTCGCGGATCATATAGGTGTAGATGCCGCATTTCGTGGTGGTCGGCGTCAAACGGTTGCCCGCCAGCACCTTGCCCAGCTCATCATGCACGACGACCCAGCGGCTCGCAGGGGTGTCGTATTGGTCGTATTCCATACCCATCGCTTCGGGCAGGTCCCATTTGTTCTGAACAATAAACAGCTCACGCCGGGCACGAAGCATATTGGCAAACAACGTGCCATGGTTGTGGAAATTGTCGAACGAAAGTGTGGTGGTCTGCATGTCTTCCTCCTGCAGGGTTGGTTGGTTAAACAGCCGAGCGGAGGGCGACAGGCACTAAAGCAGTCTAAAATCTTTTGCGCGTTGTATGGCTTCGGCCGTTGTTCTGGCCATTAACCGCACTCGCACCGAATTCAGCCGCGCCTTGAGGGCGCTTTCAGAAATCCCAAGTTTTGCGGCTGCCGCCGCGTGTCGATCGCCCCCAGCAACACAGCGCAGGGCCTCGATCTGGGCTTTCGTCAGGTTTTCGGGAGGCTGGGTGAAACCGTGCAACTCGCACACGATATCTTGCAGCGACGCGATCTCTTCGTCTGTATATTCCCGGTCGTCACGCGCGAAACTTGCGATTGTGCGGGATTTTATCGGGCCACAGGAAATCGTGCACCCGAACTTGAGGCCGAATTTACGCGCCTCGACAAAAAGAAGAAACGGATCTGGAAGACCCGGATCACTCCATCGGATCGAGCCGTTCGAAGAAAACCCCCAGGCTGTCATAGGATCGCGCAGCACAAACCCGTTTTCAGTGTAATGATCCAACCAAGCCTTACTATAGGTCTGGAACGTCATTAGCGGGGCCGTAAAGCGGATATGCAATCCCACAAAATACCCGAGTGGCGCCAAACGGCCCAGCTCTTTTAGCTTCAGATCGATTCTGCTCTGTATCGACATATCTTTTTAGACAGGTTGAGGAAAATTCGGTCAACTTTAAAGTGTATCGTTCCGATTTTTTTCACGTTTCTTTTATACGAGTACTCAATCCACGCGCGTAAGGAAAGTGCAAGCTGCCCCTAAAGTTCACGGTAAACTTCGCCATTTCTAGGGCAATTCGTCATAAAATCAAAAGAAAACCCGCCGATAAGGGCGGGTTCTCAAATAAGCTAATTTTTTAGGCAGCCGAAACGTGGCCGAAAGCGCAGGACTTAGTCGGCTGCGGCTTCTTCGGCTTCGACGCGGGCTTTGTCAGCCTTGCCTTTGGCGGCCGGGTCGCGGTCCACGAATTCGATGATCGCCATCGGGGCCATGTCGCCATAGCGGAAGCCCGCCTTGAGAACGCGAACATAACCGCCCTGACGCTCTTTGTAGCGCGGGCCGAGGATTTCGAACAGTTTCGCGACATACTGATCTTGCTTGAGCTGGCTGGCAGCCTGACGACGTGCGTGCAGATCGCCGCGCTTGGCAAGCGTGATCAGTTTTTCGATCACCGGGCGCAGTTCTTTGGCTTTGGGCAGAGTCGTTTTGATCTGCTCATGCTCGATCAACGAGCCAGCCATGTTGGCAAACAGCGCCTTGCGGTGCTCATGGGTGCGGTTCAGGCGGCGATAGCCGCGGGCGTGACGCATGTGAATTCTCCAAATCTTGCGTTTTGCTTTGTCAGGCCAGCGATGCGTGTCACCGGCTCACCTTGGGGCCTTGCGACCCAGATCTTCCCCGGCAGGTCCGGGCATTTTCAGGGGGCCGTTTAACCCGGCCCCCCGCATTCGTCAATCAGAACTGGTCTTCGAAACGCTTGGCCAGGTCTTCGATGTTCTCTGGCGGCCAATCTTCGACTTCCATTCCGAGATGCAGCCCCATGCCCGAAAGCACTTCCTTGATCTCGTTGAGCGACTTGCGCCCGAAGTTCGGGGTGCGCAGCATCTCGGCTTCGGTTTTCTGGATCAGATCGCCGATATACACGATATTGTCGTTCTTGAGGCAGTTGGCCGAACGCACCGACAATTCCAGCTCGTCCACTTTCTTCAGCAGAAGCGGGTTGAACTCGAGACCGTCATCCGCGTCTTGCTTGCCTGCCGATTCCGGCTCGTCGAAGTTGACGAAGATCGACAGCTGGTCTTGCAGAATGCGCGCAGCGAAAGCCACCGCGTCATCGGCCGACAGCGAGCCATCGGTTTCGACTTTCATCGTCAGACGGTCATAGTCGAGAACCTGACCTTCGCGGGTCGGGTGGACTTCGTAGGCGACCTTCTTGACCGGCGAGTAGATCGCATCAATCGGGATCAACCCGATCGGCGCATCTTCCGGACGGTTCTTGTCAGCGGCGACATAGCCCTTGCCCGTGTTCACGGTCAATTCCATGAACAGGTCAGCGCCGTCGTCGAGGTGGCAGATCACGTGCTCTTTGTTGAGCACTTCGATGCCAGAGGTCTCGGTGATGTCGCCTGCGGTGACCACGCCCGGCCCTTTGGCAGAGATCGAGAGGCGCTTGGGCCCTTCCACATCCATGCGCAGCGCCACGCCTTTGAGGTTCAGCACGATATCGGTCACGTCTTCACGCACACCGGGCACGGACGAGAACTCGTGCAGCACGTTGTCGATCTGAACGCTGGTGATCGCAGCCCCTTGCAGCGAGCTGAGCAGAACGCGACGCAGCGCGTTGCCCAGCGTCAGGCCAAAGCCACGCTCCAGCGGTTCTGCAATAATGGTCGCCTGGCGCAGCGGGTCATTGCCCGGCTTCACGTCAAGCTGCGTGGGCTTGATCAATTCGGCCCAATTCTTGTGGATCATGCGTTTGCCTCCATACTTGTCCCAGACCCATGTCCAAAGTCGGGACGCCCGAGGAAAAAACCGAAAAACACGCCTGGGCCGCGCGGGCTAACCGCACGGCCCAGCCGCTAAAGTGTAGATTAGACGCGGCGGCGCTTCGGCGGGCGGCAACCGTTATGTGCGATCGGCGTAACGTCGCGGATCGAGGTCACTTGCAGACCAACAGCCGCCAGCGCGCGCAGTGCCGATTCACGACCCGAACCGGGGCCTTGAACTTCGACATCAACGGTCTTGAGACCGTGATCCTGCGCCTTTTTGGCTGCATCTTCTGCCGCCATCTGGGCTGCATAAGGCGTCGATTTACGCGAGCCTTTGAAACCCATCGTGCCAGCCGAGCTCCACGAAATCGCGTTGCCCTGCACGTCCGAAATCAAGATCTTGGTGTTGTTGAACGACGAATTCACATGCACAACGCCAGTGGCGATGTTCTTGCGTTCCTTGCGCTTAGCGCGAACTTTTTCACGAGCCATCTGTCCTGCCTCCCCTTACTTCTTCTTGCCAGCGATAGCTTTCGCCGGGCCCTTGCGCGTGCGCGCATTGGTATGGGTGCGCTGGCCGCGCACGGGCAGGTTGCGACGATGGCGCAGACCGCGATAGCAGCCCAAGTCCATCAGACGCTTGATGTTCATCTGGGTCTCACGACGCAGATCGCCTTCGACGGTCAGGTTGGCGTCGATATGCTCACGGATGGCAAGCACTTCGCCGTCCGACAGTTCGTTGACGCGACGGGTCGAATCGATGCCAACGGCTTCGCAGATTTGACGCGCCGTGTGTTGACCGATTCCGGTGATGTAGGTGAGTGCGATCGGGACGCGTTTCCCGGTCGGAATGTTGACGCCAGCAATACGTGCCAAAGCGTTTATCCTTTCGTTGCGGTTCCGTGATCCCAGAACCTTTTTTCACAACACAAGGCCCGAAACTGGCGCTTCGGGCCCGTGATCACTCTCCCAAAGAATCTTCCGTAAACGGAAATGATTCTGATAAGGGACGCCGTGACCTAGAGGCAAACGCCCGCAGGGTCAAGCTTTGTTTAACAGTTTAGTTCTGCTGATCGAGAACACGTGAGATAGCATCGCCAACCGCGTTCATTTCGGCGAGACCATCAATCTGGAACAATTCGCCAGCGTGATAGTAATAGCCAATCAACGGTGAAGTCTTTTTATAGTATTCCATCAACCGTGTGCGCAGGCTGTCTGCGTTGTCATCGGCGCGCCGTTTGAGATTGCTCGACCCGCAAACATCGCATTTGCCCGATTCTTTCGTCGGCTTGGTTTCGTCGTGATAAACCTCGCCGCAGTCGCCACAGGTATAGCGCCCGGTGATGCGGCTGACGAGGGCTTCGTCATCGACCTGCATCTCGATCACCGCATCCAGCTTTTGGCCCATCCGCGCGAGCAACCGCCCCAGCGCATCGGCCTGCCCCAAGGTGCGCGGGAAGCCGTCAAAGATGAACCCCGCGCCCCCATCGGCAGCCAGTTTCTCTTCGATCAGCCCGATCACGATCTCATCGGTCACAAGCTGGCCCTTGGCCATCACCTCGGCCACTTTGTTGCCCATCTCGGTGCCCGAGTCCTTGGCCTCGCGCAGCATGTCGCCGGTTGAAAGCTGCACCATGCCGCGTTCTTCGACCAAACGGCGGGCTTGGGTGCCCTTGCCTGCGCCGGGTGGCCCCAAAAGGATGATATTGGTCATCGTCTGTATCCCCGAAATCTCGAATTAGCGGCGTGCGGGCGGCTTGCGCGGCCCTTTTTTCTTTCCACGGCCCCGCAGTTGCGAGCGCTCGATCAGCCCCTCATATTGGTGGGCCAACAGATGCGACTGGATCTGGTTGATCGTATCCATCGCAACCGACACGACGATCAGCACCGAGGTGCCGCCGAAATAGAACGGGATCGAGAGTTGCGAGCGCAGGATCTCGGGCAGCAGACAGACAGCCGCCAGATAGCCAGCGCCGATCATCAGAATGCGCGAGACAACGTAATCGAGATATTCCTCGGTCTTTTTGCCGGGACGAATGCCGGGCACAAAGCCACCTTGGTTCTTCAGGTTCTCAGCCACCTCGTCGGATTTGAACGACACGTTGGCGGTGTAGAAATAGGCAAAGAACACAATCATCGCGACGTAGAACAGCAGATAGAGCGGCTGACCGGGCCCGAAATAGGCCAGAACCGTCGACATGATCGGGCCGGTATTGGCGCCCGAGAAGGTCGCGATCGTGGTCGGCAGCAGCAGCAAGGACGATGCAAAGATCGCCGGAATGACGCCCGCAGGGTTGACCTTGATCGGCAGGTGGCTGGAGCCACCGTCATAGACCTTCATGCCAACCTGGCGGCGCGGATACTGAATATGGATCTTGCGCAAGGCGCGTTCCATGAACACCACGAAGGTGATCACCACCGCGATCATCAAGATCACACCCAAGATCACCGGGGTCGAAATTGCACCCGCCCGGCCCTGCTCGAGGAAGCGCGCAAGGGCTGCGGGGATTTCGGCCACGATACCGGTGAAGATGATCAGCGAGATGCCGTTACCGATGCCGCGTGCGGTGATCTGCTCACCCACCCACATCAAGAACATCGTGCCGCCCACCAGCGTAATCACCACCGCTGCGATAAAGAACAGCCCCGGATCATGCGCCAGATCGCCTTTTTCAAGGCTTACGGCCAGACCCCAGGCTTGGAACGTCGCCAGCGCCACGGTCGAATAGCGCGTGATCTGGTTGATCTTTTTGCGGCCCTGCTCGCCCTCTTTCTTCATCTGCTCCAGCGCGGGGACCAAGGCGGTCAGCAGCTGAATGATGATCGAGGCCGAAATGTAGGGCATGATGCCAAGCGCGAATACGCCCATCCGCCCCAACGCGCCGCCAGTGAACATCGACAACACGCCACCCAGGCCAGAGCCCGCGCTTTGCATGAAGTCGCGCAGCGCCTGCGCGTCGATGCCGGGGACCGGAATGTAGGTGCCCAAACGGTAGATGATCAGCAAACCGATAGTGAAGAAGATGCGCTGGCGAAGCTCAGTGGCTTTGCCCAGGGCGTCCCAGCTCAGGTTCGCCGCCATTTGCTCTGCAGCAGATGCCATATGCCTGTCTCTTTCATGTAAGCAGCCGCCAGACCGTTTCCCGGTCGGGCGGCGCCTTGGAAAACTAAGACTGTGTAATCGGGCGCGCGCCCGCTCACAACAGCTTATTCGGCAGCGGTCGCCACCGTGATCTTGCCGCCAGCCTTTTCGACCGCTTCAATCGCGGATTTCGAAGCACCGGTGACCGTGATCGTGACTTTCGAGGTGATCTCACCCTTGGCCAACACGCGCACGCCATCCAGCTTGCGACGCACGAGACCCGACGCGATCAGCGCGTCTTCGGTGATCTCGGCTTTGCCATCGAGTTTGCCTTCGGAGATGAAACGTTCGATCTGGCCGAGGTTCACCACGTTGAATTTCTTTGCATTCGGCGGCGTAAAGCCACGCTTGGGCAAACGGCGATAGAGCGGCATCTGGCCGCCTTCGTAACCGTTCAGAGCCACACCGGAACGCGATTTCTGACCCTTGATACCACGGCCAGCCATCTTGCCTTTGCCCGAACCGGGACCACGCGCAACGCGCTTGGCTTTTTTCGCAGCGCCGGGATTGTCGCTTAGTTCATGCAGTTTCATGTCGCTTCTCCTTGCCGGAACACCACCATCGAAGCGTTTGGGTGGGACACGGCTATTCGTGATTGATTCTGATGCGGCCACAGGGCCACCGCGTGCGTATAGAGCCTCTGCCCCGCGCGATCAAGGCCCACAGAGGGCAGGCGACTTAGTTTGTTGTCAGTGACAGCAGGCCCACCGCCTCAAGCCCGTTGAGCACCGAATCCACCGCCACGGTCGCAAGGATGATCCCCATCACCCGGCTGACCACATTCGCCCCGGTATTGCCGATCAACCGCTTCAAGGGCTTGGCCAGCAGCAGCAGCACCAGCGTCAGCGCCAGCACGACCAGCAGCAGCGCCCCCGTTATCATCTGATCGGAAATCGTGTTGCGGTGATTGTCGGTCAGGATCACCACCGCCAGCATCGCGCCAGGCGAGGCAATCGAGGGGATCGCCAGCGGAAAGACGGCGTTAGAGAGATGATCGCGCTCGGCCTCTTCGATTTCGCGCATTGATTTCGGCTCACCGAAGATCATCGTCAGCGCAAAGAGGAACAGCACGATTCCGCCCGCCACCTGAAACGAGCCAAGACGCAGTCCAATCGCCTCAATCACGATCTGACCGAAGAGGAGAAACACCAGCAGCACCAAGGCCGCGACCAGCACCGCGCGCACGGCAAAGCGCCAATGCAACGCTTCGGGCACACGGCGCGTCGCGAAATAGAACACCGGGAGCGTGCCGATAGGATCGACCACGACCAGCAAAGTGACAAATTCGCGCATCACAACCGAGAAATCCAAATCACCGCCTCAACTGAAAAACCACATGGGGAAAGAGCAACGCCCCTGAATGGTCATCGCAAAGATGCCCCGCTGCAGCAAGGGCTTCCCCTCCCTTTTCAGTGTCGCATAAAAAGACGCCCCGGTCTTCCAACCGGGGCGTCTTTATCTTTACCAAACTAAGCTTGACGCTCAGCCGCGCTCTTCGATGATCTTCACCATGTGCGGGATCTTGGCGACCATGCCGCGCACGGCGGGGGTGTCTTCAAGCTCGCGGGTGCGGTTCATCTTGTTCAGGCCCAGACCTTTGAGGGTCGCAGCCTGGATCGCGGGGCGACGGATCGGCGAGCCGATCTGTTTGACTACGATAGTTTTAGCCATGTCTCGCTCTCCTTACGCTTCCGCAGCTGCGGCGGGTGCCTCAGCGTCGGGTTTCTTGAGGATGTCGGCGACTTTCTTGCCACGACGCGCGGCCACCTGACGGGGGCTGGCCTCTTTGCCAAGACCGTCGAGCGTGGCACGGATCATGTTATAGGGGTTCTGCGAGCCGATCGACTTCGCAACAACGTCCTGAACACCGAGCATCTCGAACACGGCACGCATCGGACCACCGGCGATGATCCCGGTACCAGCCGGAGCGGTCCGCATGACCACTTTACCAGCGCCGTGACGGCCCTCGATATCGTGGTGCAGGGTGCGACCGTCACGCAGCGGCACGCGCATCATGTTGCGCTTGGCGGATTCAGTCGCCTTGCGGATCGCCTCGGGGACCTCTTTGGCCTTACCCTTGCCGAAACCGACGCGGCCGCGCTGATCGCCAACAACGACGAGAGCAGCAAAGCCGAAGCGCTTACCACCTTTAACGGTTTTGGAAACGCGGTTGATCGCAACCAAGCGATCTGCGAATTCCGGAGTCTCGTCGCGGTCTTGGCGGCCCCGACGGTTATCACGTTCTGCCATGAGGCAATTCCTTTCAAGATGGCGCGCTTGCACGCCAATTTATCCAATCCAAGTGGGCCGCCACAGGGACGCCCCCGGATCATCGGGGGGACGCGAACGTCCCCCACCGGTTCTTAGAACTTCAAGCCACCTTCACGCGCAGCATCGGCCAAAGCCTTGATTTTGCCGTGAAAGAGGAAGCCGCCGCGGTCGAAATAACAAGCTTCGACACCGGCTTTCTTGGCACGCTCGGCGATAGCAGCACCGATTTTGGTGGCTGCTTCGACGTTGTTCTTGCCCACGACACCGAAATCCTTTTCGAGCGTCGAAGCCGAAGCCAACGTCACACCGTTCACGTCGTCGATCAGCTGAACGCTGATGTTCTTGTTCGAACGGTGCACCGAAAGACGGGCGCGACCAGCGGCCATCTTGCGCAGTTTGTTCCGGACGCGCAGGCGGCGCTTGAGGAACAGATCTCTTTTGCTGTTTGCCATTTTTGCGCCCCTTACTTCTTCTTGCCTTCTTTGCGGAAGACATACTCGCCCTTGTAGCGAATACCTTTGCCCTTATAGGGCTCGGGTGCGCGCCACTCGCGGATGTTGGCCGCAACTTGGCCCACCTGCTGCTGGTCGATACCTTCCACAACGATTTCGGTCTGCTTGGGGGCCGTAACGGTTACCCCTTGCGGAACCTCGAAGTTCACTTCGTGCGAGTAACCGAGCGACAGTTTCAGGACATTGCCCTGCATCTGTGCACGATAACCGACGCCTTGGATTTCAAGCTCTTTCTTGAAACCCTCGGTGACGCCCTGCACAAGGTTCGCAACCTGCGAGCGGGCCATACCCCACTGCTGGCGCGCACGCTTGGACGAGCCGCGCGGCGTGATTTTGATGGCGTTCTCTTCAATCGTGAAGGTCACGTCATCCGTGGCGGTGAATGTGCGGGTGCCCTTGGCACCCTTCACTTCGATGGTCTGGCCCGACAGAGACGCCGTAACGCCGCTGGGAAGCTCGACCGGTTTTTTACCAATACGAGACATTGAGCCCTCCTTAGAACACGGTGCAGAGCACTTCACCGCCAACATTGGCAGTGCGTGCGGCCGCGTCAGACATCACACCTTTAGACGTCGAGACGATGGAAACGCCAAGACCCTGACGAACCGTCGGCACATCCTTCGCGCCCATATACACACGACGACCGGGGGTCGACACGCGCTTGAGCTCACGAATAACGGGGGTGCCTTCGTAGTATTTCAGGCTGATTTCAAGCTCCGGGTGCCCTGCGGCATTCGAAGCGGCTTCATATCCGCGAATATAGCCCTCGTCCTGAAGCACATCGAGAACCCAAGCGCGAAGCTTGGAGGCCGGCGTGCGGACGGTGGATTTGCCGCGCATTTGCGCGTTGCGGATGCGGGTCAGCATATCGCCGAGAGGATCGTTCATAGACATATCTCGGTCTCCCTTACCAGCTCGACTTTACCATGCCGGGGATCTGACCGTAGGAGGCCAGTTCGCGCAGCATGATCCGCGAGAGTTTAAGCTTACGATAGTAAGCGTGGGGGCGGCCTGTCAGTTCACAACGGTTGTGAAGGCGAACAGCCGACGAGTTGCGGGGCAGTTCGGCGAGTTTCAGAGACGCTTTAAAACGCTCTTCCATCGGACGTTCTTGATCCGCGATGATTACCTTGAGCGCGGCGCGCTTCGTCGCATACTGTTTGACCAGTTTTTGACGCTTCACTTCGCGCGCAACCATGGATTTTTTAGCCATTAATCTCTCTCCCCGCGATCAGCTGTTGAACGGCATGTTGAAAAGTTTCAACAGCGCCTTCGCTTCGGCATCCACGTTGGACGTGGTGCAGATGATGATGTCCATGCCCAGCACTTCGTCGACTTTATCAAAGTCGATTTCGGGGAACACGATCTGTTCTTTCAGGCCCATGGCAAAGTTGCCACGACCATCAAAGGACGGCTTCACGCCACGGAAGTCGCGCACGCGCGGCATTGCAACGTTGATCAGGCGGTCGAGGAATTCATACATCCGGTCGCCACGCAGCGTGACTTTACAGCCCAGCGGCATTTCTTCCCGAACGCGGAAACCAGCGATCGACTTTTTCGCCATGGTCATGACGGCCTTTTGACCAGCGATGAGCGTCAGCTCCTCGGCGGCTTGCTTGACCTTCTTGGTGTCCTTGACGGCCTCGCCAACACCCATGTTCAGGACGATCTTGTCCAGACGCGGGATTTGCATGTCGTTCTTATAGCCGAACTCTTCTTTCATCGCGGCGCGAATCTGGTCGGTATAAGCGGCCTTCAGGCGCGGCGTATAGCTTGCTTGATCGAGCATCAGATCGCCTCCCCAGTGGTCTTGGCGAAACGCACTTTCTTGCCGTCTTCCTCACGGAAGCCAACGCGGGTGGCTTTGCCATTCTTGTCCATCAGCGACAGGTTCGACAGTGCGATCGGCATAGCCTTAGGCTGGCGACCACCCTGTTCGGTCTGGGTCTGACGGGTGTGACGGATGGAGACGTTCACGTCTGCCACGACTGCTTTGCCAGCTTTGGGCGAGACAGAGGTGATTTCCCCCTGCTTACCTTTGTCTTTGCCGGCAAGCACGATGACCTTGTCACCTTTACGGAGCTTAGCAGCCATTACAGCACCTCCGGAGCAAGCGAGATGATCTTCATGAAGTTCTTTGCACGCAGCTCGCGCACGACCGGCCCGAAGATACGGGTACCGACCGGCTCACCATTGTTGCCAAGGATGACGGCAGCGTTGCGGTCGAAGCGGATGGCGGTACCATCTTCACGACGAACTTCTTTGGCGGTGCGTACGACGACGGCCTTACGGACGTCACCTTTCTTTACGCGGCCGCGCGGGATGGCTTCCTTAACGGAAACGACGATGACATCGCCAACCGACGCGTAGCGACGGTGCGAACCACCCAGGACCTTGATGCACTGAACTCGGCGAGCGCCGGAGTTGTCAGCAACATCCAGATTGGTCTGCATCTGGATCATTTAGGTTTCTCCCGACCTATGGGGACGCCCGTGCAGACAGGGGCCCCAGGGTTTCGATTGAGCTGAACGCTCGTCTTGGCCGTTAGGCCGTGACGACCGTCCAACGCTTGGTCTTCGAGATCGGTGCACATTCTTCGATGCGAACAATGTCACCGGTCTTGAATTGGTTAGCCGCGTCATGGGCGCGGTATTTCTTGGATTTCCGGATCGTCTTTTTGAGAACCGGATGCGTGAAGCGGCGCTCAACCGAAACCGTGATGGTTTGGTTGTTTTTGTCCGAGGTCACGGTGCCTTGAAGGATACGTTTGGGCATGGAAGCTCTCCTTAGTTCGCGGCTTCAGCAGCTTTGTGGTTCAACACGGTCTTGATCCGCGCGACGTTGCGGCGAACCTTGCGCATACGCGCGGTGTTCTCGAGTTGGCCGGTGGCTTGCTGGAAGCGGAGGTTGAAAGCTTCCTTTTTCAGCGAAACGAGCTCGTCTTTCAGCTCATCAGGCGTCTTAGCCTTGAGTTCTTGGGCGTTCATCCCGGGTCCTTTCTTGGCATCAGAGGGCCCCTTAGGGTGACCCTTGATCTGATGGGTTATGTCGGTCCTGTCTTCAGGAACTCGCGGCATCTAACAGAGGGAATCGGATATGGCAAGGATTCATTGGCCTTTGCCCCGCTTTGGCGTAAGCACGAGGGCAACCCCACCCCTATCAGTTCGGAAACTCCCATGTCGAAGTCCAAATCGAAATCGAAATCGCCCGCTAAAGCCGCCGAGAAGGCCGAAGCGAAAGCCATCGAGAAGGCCGGTACGAAATCCTCAGGTGCAGCCGCCCCAAAATCACAGATCGAGTCGCTCTTTGCCACCCGCCTGTATCGCGCGGATCTGTCAGCCTATGCGCCAAAGGTCGATGCCGATGAACTCGCGGCGTCCTGCTATGCCATCGCCGAGGATGACGAGGCCGGCCAGCAATGGTGCGAGGAGAACGACTACCCCGGCTATACCAGCTACGCTTCGCTCACCGACCTGCCGTGGCGCTTCCCAATCTTCAAGGACATCGTGAAAGCGCTCGATAAACATATCGCGGCCTTTGCCAAGGATCTGGAATTTGATCTCGGCGCGGGCAAGCTGGTGCTGGAGGACATCTGGATCAACATCCTGCCCGAGGGCGGCACCCATGCCTCGCACATCCACCCCCATTCAGTGATTTCCGGCACAACCTACGTCGCCATGCCCGAGGGTGCCTCAGCCCTCAAACTCGAAGACCCGCGCCTTGCGATGATGATGGCCGCGCCCACCCGCATCAAATCCGCCCGGCGCGAGCTGCAACCCTTCATCTACGTTAAACCCGAGATCGGCGAAGTCCTGCTCTGGGAAAGCTGGCTGCGCCACGAGGTCCCGATGAACCTGTCTGAGGACGACCGCATCTCGGTGAGCTTTAACTATAAATGGGTGGAGTGAGGGGGGGAAAGCACCGTGAAATTGGCTCCGCCAATCTCATCACGGCATGGAGGTATGCTCCCGGATGATGTCCCCGCCTCATCCCCCCGCTGATAAACGCGAACAGGCTGACCTGACAGCCTTCGTCACGTCATCGAAGTGTTTATCAACGAATGCGCGGGTTTTTTTCAGCGAGAATTTCATAGTGATCGCGGTCTTCAGCAAGGTCGTCCCAAGTCAGCACCGGTTCCTTCCAATAATGCCTCGGGCCTTTGATATATTTGGCGGGTGTACCGGGAAGTTTGGCCATCTCTTCACTCAATAATGAACGAAACTTCTTTCCGTTGCCTTCTGGACCAATGACAAAACACACCATGACCTGATCTTTTTCGGGGTTCAGTTCCAAAGCCAGATGAGATCCCGAAGGAACCCAGTGGTCTCCGGCACCGAACAGTGCGGGGCATTCGCCTTTCAAGCTTGGGAACGTAAACCTCCGGTACCCAGACCATTTCTGATCGGGCGCGATCGTCTCTGCACGATCAGCGGACAGCGATTTCGCAAACTCTTTTTGCCGGTCATCAAGTTTTTGCATTACCGCACTGAACGGGTCGGGCCGGTTGTCGATCAAGTAATCCAGCGCCTCTTTATGTTCCGTCCAGATCGCAAGCACAGCGCGGTCCAATTCCGGGTCACTCGAGCCTTTCACTATGCCATGCCTCCTCATCATTGAGTGGTAGTAGTTAAAGAACTTCACGCCTTCGCCGGCAATCCCAGATCGCGAAACCATCGCCTGAACCCTGTCAAGCAGGTCGCCAAATGACAGACGTCTCCAAGTCTGCGATCTGTGTGTCGTGCCGTCGCGGCCATCCGGGGTCAGGAAGCAAAACAGATGCGCCCACTCGCCCGAGGAATACCGGTGCCCCACACGTTTGCTGTAATCCCCAAGTTGGCCTTCCCGCTCGCTTGCATCGACCTTGACCTCAATCGCGACGACAAGCCCCTTCTTGCCTTTGACCGACGGAATCTCGATCAGCAGATCGATATTATCGCGTTCCCGCCAGACCGTGGCCGTCGACAGATCACAGAGGTGATAGTCCAGCCGCTCCGCTGGAAATTCCTGTGTCAACGACATCAGCAGGGCACGAAGCGCCACGTCACCGATCCCATGCGGACGCGACGGATCGAGCAAATAAGCGAGGAAGTTCGAATGCCGAATTTCTTGGCGCGCCATGCCCACGGCTTCGAATGGACAAAACCGATGGACTTTCGTGTCCACGATTGCGAACTCTTTCGAATCGACAATCAGGTTCGAAAGCTTCTCAAGCATATGATTACCCAAAATGTTTTCCGTCCCTTATCCCTTATACCTCCCGCGGGCAGAGAACGCGTGCAAGTAACAATTGCGCAAGAAGGACTTGATAACGTCCTTTTATATCGCCGCAATCTCCCCAGACGCAAAAGCCCCCGCCGATTGCTCGACGGGGGCTTTCGTTTGTCTGTCATTAGAACCGGAGCATGTCCCGGCCAAAATCTGCGATTTTGCCTACACCATGCGGGATCGTAGCTGCCTTACGCAGCTACGCCCCTTTACCAGTCCTGACGCTCGACGATGCGGCAGGCGACCGAGAGTTTCGCGGCGCCGAGGCGCAGGGCCTCGCGCGCGATCACTTCGTTCACACCATCGATCTCGAACATGACGCGGCCGGGCTTGACGCGGGCGGCCCAGTAATCGACCGAACCCTTACCTTTACCCATACGCACTTCGGTCGGCTTCGCGGTCACCGGGGTATCCGGGAAGATCCGGATCCAGACACGGCCCTGACGCTTCATGTGACGCGTGATCGCGCGGCGAGCCGCCTCGATCTGGCGTGCCGTGACGCGCTCGGGAGCGGTGGCCTTGAGGCCGAAGTGACCGAAGTTCAAATCAAAGCCGCCTTTGGCTTCGCCGTGAATCCGGCCTTTGTGCATCTTGCGGAATTTCGTCCGTTTCGGTTGCAGCATGACTATCTACTCCCTCAGCGATGATCGCGACGCGGGCCGCGCGGTGCCGGACCCTCTTGGGCCTCAGCGTGCTTGCGGTCGCGAGCTTGCGGATCATGTTCCATGATCTCGCCTTTGAAGATCCACACCTTGATCCCGATGATCCCGTAAGGGGTCATGGCTTCGGACAAGGCGTAGTCGATATCGGCACGCAGGGTGTGCAGCGGCACGCGACCCTCACGATACCACTCGGTACGCGCGATCTCGGCGCCGCCCAGACGGCCAGCGACGTTCACACGAATACCAAGTGCACCGATGCGCATTGCGTTTTGCACCGAGCGCTTCATCGCGCGACGGAACGAAACACGACGCTCAAGCTGCTGAGCGATCGACTCAGCCACCAGCTGCGCATCAAGTTCCGGCTTGCGGATTTCTACGATGTTCAGGTGCAGTTCGCTGTCGGTGAAGTTCGCCAGCTTCTTGCGCAGCGACTCGATGTCTGCGCCTTTCTTGCCGATGATGACGCCCGGACGTGCAGCGTGAATGGTCACACGGCATTTCTTGTGCGGACGCTCGATGATGACGCGGCTGACGCCGGCCTGCTTGGCTTCCTTGTGGATGAACTCGCGGATTTTGAGATCCTCGAGCAGCAGGTTGCCGTAGTCTTTGGTGTCGGCGTACCAGCGGCTATCCCAGGTGCGGTTGACCTGGAGACGCATGCCAATCGGATTGACCTTCTGACCCATTACGCTTGCTCCTCGATCTGACGCACCTTGATGGTGATTTCCGAAAACGGCTTCATGATCTTGCCGAAACGGCCCCGTGCCCGCGGACGGCCACGTTTCATCACCAGGTTTTTGCCAACCCAGGCTTCGACCACGACGAGTTCGTCCACGTCCAGGCCGTGGTTGTTCTCAGCGTTTGCGATTGCCGATTGCAGGCATTTCTTGACGTCGCCCGCGATCCGCTTCTTCGAGAAGGTCAGATCGGTGAGAGCTTTGTCGACCTTTTTACCGCGGATCATCGCAGCAACGAGGTTGAGCTTTTGCGGCGAGGTGCGAAGCATCTTGGTTTTTGCCATTGCTTCGTTGTCCGCCACGCGGCGCGGATTCTTTTCCTTACCCATGACGATTACTTCCTCTTGGCTTTTTTGTCAGCCGCATGCCCGTAATAGGTGCGGGTCGGTGAGTATTCACCGAATTTCTGGCCGATCATTTCCTCGGTGACGTTCACCGGGATGTGCTTGTGGCCGTTATAAACCGCGAACGTGAGACCCACGAATTGCGGCAGGATGGTGGAACGGCGCGACCAGATCTTGATCACATCGTTTTTGCCCGAATCGCGCGACTTCTCTGCTTTTTTCAGCAGATAGGCGTCAACGAAGGGGCCTTTCCAAACAGAACGAGACATATCTTAACGACCCTTTTTCTTCGCGTGACGCGAACGCAGGATGTACTGGTCCGTCTTCTTGTTGACGCGGGTGCGCTTGCCTTTGGTCGGCTTGCCCCACGGCGTCACAGGATGACGGCCACCCGAAGTGCGACCTTCACCACCACCATGCGGGTGGTCGATCGGGTTCATCGCAACACCGCGAACGGTCGGACGCACGCCCATGTGGCGCTTACGACCGGCTTTACCGAGGTTTTGGTTGCTATGGTCAGCGTTGGACACGGCACCGATGGTGGCCATGCATTCCTGACGCACGAGACGCAATTCGCCCGAGGACAAACGCAACTGCGCGTAGCCACCGTCACGACCCACGAACTGGGCATAGGTGCCTGCGGCGCGTGCGATCTGGCCGCCTTTGCCGGGCTTGAGTTCGACGTTGTGAACAATCGTCCCGATCGGCATGCCCGAGAAGGGCATTGCGTTGCCGGGCTTCACGTCGGCCTTGGCCGATGCGATCACGCGGTCACCCAAAGCAAGACGCTGGGGCGCGAGGATGTAGGCAACCTCATTGTCTTCATAGCGCACCAGCGCGATGAAGGCCGTGCGGTTGGGATCGTATTCGATACGCTCGACGGTAGCCGAGATGTCAAATTTGCGACGTTTGAAATCGACGATGCGATAGAGACGCTTTGCGCCACCACCTTTGTGCCACATCGTGATCCGCCCGGTGTTGTTCCGGCCACCAGTCTTGGTCAAACCCTCAGTGAGGGCTTTGACCGGACGGCCTTTCCAAAGCTCCGAACGGTCGATCAGAACCAGCCCACGCTGGCCCGGCGTCGTCGGTTTATACGACTTGAGTGCCATGCTTTCTGTCTTCCGTTAGCTTGAGACGGGTTGCCCCGCCTACTTATGTGTAGGGCCCCGAAGGTCCCCGAATGCAAAAGTCACAGGCCCCGGAACGAATCCGAGGCCTCGAGACTGGCGCGTAGCTAGCAGGGTTGCGCGGGGCTGTCTATAGGGGAGCCCTTGTTTTGCACGAGATTGCGCGCGGAACTGGCGCTTGGTACGCGCAACGGGCAAACTCGCGGCTGAGGCGAAAGACATAACAGGAGAAACTGATGCATCCAACCCGCATACAACCCAGAATCCCAACCCGAATGATTGCGCTGATCGCACCGCTACTTGTCACGACCCTTCTTGCATCCCCCGCTCTCGCTGGTTGGAGCGGACGCTACGAGGTGCGCGGCGTCAAGGGAGAGGATATGCTCAAAATGCGCGCAGGCCCGGGCATCGGCTATAAGGTGATCGTCGGCCTGCCCAACGGCACCCTGGTCCGGGTGAAGGATTGTGAGCGGATCGGGAATACGCGCTGGTGTGACGTGGCGCTTGAGGCCGCTCGCGGGCTGCGGGGCTATGTCTCTGAAAGCTACCTGCGAGAGAAGTGAGGGGCGGGGGCAATTGGCCCGAAGCCCCCCTACCCTCCCCGACAAACGAAAAGGCCCCCGCAAATGCGAGGGCCTTTCCAAATCTTACGTCCGACCAGATTACAGGCCGGTGGAGACGTCGATCGTATTGCCTTCTTCAAGCGTCACATAGGCTTTCTTCACGTCCGAGCGGCGACCAGGGGTGCCACGGAAACGCTTGGTTTTGCCTTTGATGATGGTGGTGTTAACCGCCTTCACCTTGACGCCAAAGAGAACTTCGACGGCTTCTTTGATCTGCGGCTTCGAGCTGTCTTTCGACACTTCGAAAACCACCGCACCATGCTCCGAGGCCATCGTGGCTTTCTCGGTGATGATCGGCTTGACGATCACGTCATAATGTTCGGGTTTCGCACTCATTTCAGACTTGCTCATTTCAGACGAGCCTCCAGAGCTTCGATACCCGCCTTCGTGATCACGAGCGTGTCACGCAGAAGGATATCATACACATTGGCACCCATCGAGGGCAGCACGTCGATGCCTTCGATGTTGCGCGCGGCTTTGGCGAAGTTTTCATTCACCTCGGCCCCGTCGATCACCAGAACGCGCTTCCAACCCAACTCCTTCGCGGCTTTCGCGAGATCCTTGGTTTTGGAGCCAGCCATATCTGCGTTCTCCAGAACGATCAGATTGCCGGTTGCGGCTTTGGACGACAGCGCATGCTTCAGACCGAGCGCCCGGAACTTCTTGGGCAGGTCGTGGGCGTGGCTGCGCGGGGTCGGGCCTTTATAGACGCCACCTTTGCGGAAGATCGGAGCCTTGCGCGAGCCGTGGCGTGCGCCGCCCGTGCCCTTTTGGCGATAGATCTTCTTGGTCGAGTAGGACACGTCCGAACGACCGAGCGTCGAGTGGGTGCCAGCCTGTGCTTTCGCACGCTGCCAGCGCACCACACGGTGCAGGATGTCGGCGCGCGGCTCGAGCCCAAAGATCTCGTCGGCGAGTTCGATCGAACCGGATTTACCGGCGTCGAGCTTGATCACATCGAGTTTCATTCTTTGTCTCCTTCGGGCGCAGCTTCACCGTCAGAGGCCTTGTCAGCTTCGATCGAAGCTTCGGCGTCTTTCAGCGCAGCAGCCTGCTCAGCGGCGGCAGCTTCTTCGGCGGCCAGACGGGCGGCTTCTTCCTCGGCGGCGGCAGCGGCAGCAGCAGCTTCAGCAGCCTTATGTGCAGCCTCGGCAGCCGATTTCAGCGCGGCCGGGTAGATGATGTTCTCAGATGCCGGCTTTTTGACCGCATCCTTGACTGTCACCCAACCACCTTTGGAACCGGGAACCGAGCCTTTGACCATGATCAGACCACGATCTGCATCGGTTTTCACCACTTGCAGGTTCTGGGTCGTCACGCGGGCAGCACCCATGTGGCCAGCCATCTTCTTGCCTTTGAACACCTTGCCCGGGTCTTGACACTGACCGGTCGAACCATGCGAACGGTGGCTGATCGAGACGCCGTGCGTGGCGCGCAGACCGGCGAAGTTGTGACGCTTCATCGCGCCCGCGAAACCCTTACCGATCGAGGTGCCCGCGATATCCACGAACTGACCTTCGAAGTAATGATCGGCGGTGATTTCTTCACCCACTTCAATCAGGTTTTCTGCAGCGACGCGGAATTCCGCGACCTTGCGCTTGGGGGCCACATTCGCCTTGGCGAAGTGACCACGCAATGCAGCGGTCGTGCGCTTGGCTTTCGCCTCGCCCGCGCCAAGCTGAACGGCCGTATAGCCATCCGTGTCGGCGGTGCGCTGTGCAACAACCTGCAAGCTGTCGAGTTGAAGGACGGTCACAGGAACCTGACGACCATCTTCAAGGAAAAGCCGGGTCATCCCCAACTTCTTGGCAATAATACCAGTGCGAAGCATGTGACCCTCCTTACACCTTGATCTCGACGTCGACACCAGCCGCCAGGTCGAGCTTCATCAGCGCGTCCACGGTTTGCGGGGTCGGATCGACGATGTCGAGAAGACGCTTATGCGTACGGATTTCCCACTGGTCGCGCGACTTCTTGTCGATGTGCGGACCGCGAAGAACCGTGAATTTCTCGATTTTGTTGGGCAGCGGGATGGGCCCGCGCACCGTAGCACCCGTGCGCTTTGCGGTGTTAACGATTTCTTGGGTGCTGGCGTCCAGCACACGGAAATCGAACGCCTTGAGCCGGATACGGATATTTTGGCCGTTCATGTGTCATGCCTCTCGCATGGCGTGAAGATTGAGAGGCAGACGACGCCTCATGCGCGCCTGCATCGAACCTTTAATCTAAGCTAGATCAGAGGCGTCCCCTACGGGGTTCACCTGAGTCTGTCAAGAGCGAATGGCGCGCCTTGCGGCGCACCACCCAAATTCGTGTCACCTGTCGGTTTTCGGGGCCGCAAACACGGCCCCGATCCCCTCGATCAAGCGAGGATTTTCGACACCACGCCGGCGCCGACGGTGCGGCCGCCTTCGCGAATGGCGAAGCGCAGACCGTCTTCCATGGCGATCGGTGCGATCAGTTCGACTTCGAACTTCAGGTTGTCGCCCGGCATGACCATTTCCGTGCCCTCGGGCAGGTTAACGGTGCCGGTGACGTCCGTGGTGCGGAAGTAGAACTGCGGACGGTAGTTCGCAAAGAACGGCGTGTGACGGCCACCCTCTTCTTTGGTGAGGATATAGGCCTCAGCTTCGAACTTGGTGTGCGGCTTCACCGAACCCGGCTTACACAGAACCTGACCACGCTCAACGCCCTCACGGTCGATGCCGCGCAGCAGTGCGCCGATGTTGTCGCCAGCTTCACCACGATCCAGCAGTTTGCGGAACATTTCCACGCCCGTGCAGGTCGTTTTCTTGGTGTCGTTGATACCAACGATTTCCAGTTCGTCGCCAACGTTGACAACGCCGCGCTCGATACGGCCGGTCACAACCGTGCCGCGACCCGAGATCGAGAACACGTCTTCGATCGGCATCAAGAAGGGCTGGTCCACGGCGCGCTCGGGCGTCGGGATCCAAGCGTCGACAGCTTCCATCAGCG